>JASFQK010000024.1:0-95038 GCA_050115495.1 Phycisphaerae bacterium
CGCATGACACGAAAACCAAAAACAAAGGCCACGGCAAGCTGAAACGCCCCAGCAAGCTGCCCACCGCTCCACCACCACGAGCAAACACCAAGAAACGAGCCGCGTGACAAGGTTAGTACCATTGGGTGAAACCCGCCCTACGTTGCGCGTCATTTTATCAGGTGAGCATCGGCGGGCGAGGCCGGGCCTTCGCGACCGCTGTAGACCTCGACGCCCTGGAGGGTCCAGATGTTGTCGTCATTGACGCCGGCGTTGGGCGTCGTGGCCCACTTGAAGTGGCCGTCTGCCATGAGGACGTTCTGACCGGCGGCGTTGTGAGCCGGCGAGTTGCGCAGCATCGAATCGCGCAGGCCGAGTCGCTCGAAGAGCGGCACACCGTCTTCGAAGATGGGGTTGTCGTCGGCCATGATGGGCAGACCGGGCTGGTCGTCGAGCTTCGGACGGACGCCGGCCATGTTGAAGTACGCGTAGGAGACGTTGCCGGACTCGATGAAGTCGTTGTGGCCGCCCACCTCGCCCTTGGGCATCGGCGAGCCACCCTGTGCCGGGCAGACGAAGACGCGCGGATCGTTGACGTAGTAGCCGCGGAGGAGGCGGTAGACGTGGCGGCGGTTGGGCAGCGTGACGACGCGCGGGTCGTCGCTGGGCCGCCAGGAAGCCTGCGGACCCCAGCCCGCAAAGGGCAGGCTTGCCCCGAACGTCGAGGCGTACTGCTGCATACCCTGCCCGATGCGGGCCAGATTCTGGGAGCACCCCATGCGCTGGTTCCGTTCGCGCATGTTGAGGAGGCTGGGCACGCCAATGCCGACCATCAGCACGATCATGGCGGCGACGGAGATGATCTCGCGGAGGTTGCCGAGGCGGATGACGCCAGTGTCGGCGGCCGCGGCGACGTCGGACCAGTCATCCTGCGGGCGGACGACGCGCAACGGCGGCGGGGTCTGAGCGACGCGGGCCTTGATCCGGGCGGCCAGGTCTTTCGGCGCCGCGGGCTTCGGCAAGGCGTGGAGCGTGCGAAACACGGCGGTCAGGGCTTCGTGCTGCTCGGCGAACTTCGGATCGGCGGCGATCCGGTGCTGGCAGGCCCGGCGCTGTGTATCGGTCAGGTGACCGAGGTGAAAGTCCAGTAGTTCAGCGTCAAACGAATCTTCCGCAGGCATTGCCGTCCTTCCGTCTAACCGCTGCCTCAGGTGTCGGTTGCGCCGGCCCGGGCCTGGCTGTTCCACAGCCGGGCGAAGTGGGTCACGGCGGCGTGGAGCCGAGATTTGACCGTGCCAACGGGGATGTTGAGGATCTCCGCGATCTCGGTGTAGGGCAACTGGTGGTAGTAGCCCAGGACCAGGATGAGTCGCAAATGATCTGGCATGGCACCGATCAAGGCTCGCACCGCTTCTTTCGTTTCCTCCGCCGCCGCACTGGCGCCCGCTGGCGTCTCGGCGGCTTCGATCAACTGCCCGACGGCCGGGCCCTCGTCATCCGGCCCTCGGGCTTCGAGCGAGTGCTCGAAGCGACGACCGCGGCCACGCAGGTAATCCCGTGCCTTATTGGCGGCGATCGTGTACAGCCACGGTCGAAAGCGGCGACCGGGGTCAAACGAGCCGGCCGCCAAGTGGACCTGAATAAACGACTCCTGCACCAGGTCGTCGGCCGCGGCGCTGTTTCCGACGAAGCGAAACAGGAACCCGTACAACTCGTCGGCGTAGCGAGCCACGAGAGCGTCAAACGCGTTGGGGACACCGGCCAGGTGATCCGCCAGCAGTCTTTCGTCTGATCGCTCCTGCACCGCAGCTAATCTCCATACGCCCGGAAGGCGGGTTGGTTCGCTCGTGGTCAAAAAGGCCTGTCGGGCGCCCTCCCGGCGGTTATCGGATCTTCACAATCGGGCGGCCGGGCGGCGTCGCGCGGGTCGGCCGACTGCACCAGTATATTCGACGGGGGCGAAGGTTGCTTGGGGGGGAATTCGGGGGAGGTCGGGTGGCGAGGCGCTCAGCCGTCCCGATGGGACTGGGGGGACAGCGCGGCCGCGGGAACCCAGCACTGCGTGCTGGGCTACAATCAGCCGTCCCGCCGGGACTAAGACTGCGGCGTGCGGGGCGTGGTCGCGGGGGGGGACGGCGGGTGGCTTGCGACGGGGTGCCGGTGTGGGGAGAATGAGCGGGCGGAGCACTTGGTTGAATGTGTTGTCGGCGGGGCGCTGCTCGGGAGTGGCGGCGCGAGGCTGAGCCGGGTCGGTGGCGTGATATTCCGCCGATCGGTATCGGATCCGCCGGAACCGGTTGCGGCCGGTCCTTTCCAGGGGTACGCAGCATGTCCGGTAATCCCATAGCGGCACTGTCCTGCCCCGGTGGGGAGAAGACGCTCGCCGCTTTGCTCGAAGCCTCGACGGTCCTCAACGCGTCGCTGGACCTGTCGGCGACGCTGCAAGCCATCGCCCGGACGGCGGCGACCGTCCTCGACGCCGAGGGGAGTTCGGTCATTCTGCTGGATCAGCCGCGGCGGAAGCTGGTGTTCGAGGCGGCCGTCGGGGCGCGGAGCGACGTGCTGCTGGGCGAGGAGTTCGACGCCAGCCTGGGCATCGCCGGCCAGGTGGCCTCGACGGGACAGGGAATGCTGGTGCCGGACGCGGCGGAGGAACCACGGTTCTTCGGCGGGATCGACGCGAAGACAAACTGGACGACGCGCGACGTGCTGGCGGCGCCGTTGCGGCATCGGGGGACGGTCATCGGCGTGGTCGAGGTGCTGAACCGCCGACCGCCGGGCAAGTTCGCGGAGACGGATCTGGACGTGCTCCAGGTGTTCGCGAACCTGGCGGCGAGCAGCGTGGCCAACGCGCAGCAACACGAGGGACTGCAGCGGGCGTACTGCGGGCTGCGCGAGATCTCCCGGCATGATGAACCGATCGTGGGCGACAGCCCGGCGCTACGGGAGGTGATGGGGCTCGTGCAGCGCGTCGCCGGCACGGACGCGACGGTACTACTGCTGGGCGAGACGGGGACGGGGAAGGAGCTGACGGCGCGGGCGATTCACGCGCAGAGTCCGCGGCAGCAGCGACCGTTCATCGCCATCAACTGCGCGGCGCTGCCGGAGACGCTGCTGGAGAGCGAGCTATTCGGGCATGAGGCGGGAGCGTTCACCGGGGCGACGGGGCAGAAACAGGGGCGGTTCGAGTTGGCCAACCGGGGGACGCTGTTCCTGGACGAGATCGGCGATCTGAGCCTGTCGACGCAGATCAAGCTGCTGCGCGTGTTGCAGGAGCGAGAGTTCGTGCGGGTGGGCGGCGTGAAGACGATCGCCTGCGACGTGCGCATCATCGCGGCGACGAACCGCGACCTGCGGCAGGCGATGGAGCAGGGCACGTTCCGCAACGACCTGTACTATCGCCTGAACGTGTTCCCGATTCACCTGCCGCCGCTGCGCGAGCGGCCGGAGGACGTCGTTGCCCTGGTGAAGCACTTCGCGGCGTCGGCGGCACAGGAGATGAGTCGGCCGGAGCCGAGCGTGTCGGCGGAGGCGCAGGCGCTGCTGGGGGCGTATCCGTGGCCGGGGAATATCCGCGAGCTGCGCAACGTCATGGAGCGGGCCGTGCTGTTGTGCGACACGGGGACGATCACGCCGGCGCAGCTCCCCAAGGAGCTGACGGGCGGTGAGGAACCGGCGTCGGCTGATGAGCCGGCCTCATCGCTGGAAGACTACGAGAAGGCGATGATCGTCAAGGCGTTGAGCGAGCACGACTGGAACCAGTCGCACACGGCCCGGGCCCTGGGGGTCAGCCGGGACAACCTGCGGTACCGGCTGCGCAAGTACAACATCCGACGCCCCGACGCGGACGAAAACCACCAATCCTGACGACGACGCACCGCCACGCCGGCAGCCGGGTGCAACCTCGGCGGTGGCCGCATGTACATATGTGCGTCACTTGGGAAACCCAACCTTTCCAGACAGGAGGCTAGACATGATCACGCCCCGACAGAGGTGGACTGCGCTGGCGCTGGTGGCCGTGCTGGCCGTCGCGGCGGCCGTAGCCCAGGACGCCCGCCGGCGGCCACGGGCAGAGGGCCACCCTACCACACAGCCGGCGGAGCCGCGCAGCGAGCGAGGGCCGCGCGTACAGGTGGAGGCGGCGCGGCCGGAGCACCATGAGCCGGCGACGATCCAGGTGTTCCGGCTGAAGCATGCGAACGCGGAGTTCGTGGCCAACATCGTCGGCCAGATGCAGCGGGTCATGGAAGACAGGGTGATCGCCAGCCCGGACGGGCGGACGAATTCGCTGGTGGTGGCGACGCAGAGCAAGCAGACGGGGCAGCAGATTCGCGAGCTGGTCGAGGCGCTGGATGTGCCGGCGGAGTACAGCTCGGAGGCGGAGGAAACGCGTTGCATCGCGCTCAACAGCACGCCGGCGAGCAAGATGATCGAGTACTTGTACAAGCTGGCTCCCCGATCGAGTGAACTGCGCTGTGTGGCCGATGACAGCACCAACACGGTTTGGCTGGTCGGGCCGCAGGCGCTGCTCGAAAGACTTGCGGATATCGTGACCTGGATGGACAGCCGAACCGGCAACGACGGCGGACCGCCGCGCGAACTGCGTGTGTATCGCTTCGAGAACGCCGTCGATGGACGGGTGGCCAACACGATCAATGCGGCTGCCGAGATGATGCGCCTCGATGGAAACGTGATCTTCGACCCGGCGTCGGGGATGCTGCTCATCTGTGGGGAGCGGAGCGCCACCGACAGGCTGGAGCAGATAACCAAGGCACTCGACGTTCCGCCGCGACCGGATGCGCCGCCGGAGCGGCCGCGTATGCGTCGCGAGCGGCCGGCGGCCGAGGAGCCGAAATCGGAGGAACCGTGATCGGGCGACGCGGGTCGCCATTCGTCTGATCGCTGACCGGCCCGGGGTATCAGTTGGCGTCAGGGACGAGGCCGTTGTGGCATCTCCCCTGACGCCGGCTGTTTTCTCCGCGGCGAGGACTGGGGATTCGAGATCTCAGATTTGAGATGGGGGGCCTCGGTGAAACACGGTGCCACAGGCCCGAACGGTGTGCCACTGCTCTTGAGCAGTGCGCTTCGCCGGGCGGGGGAGCGAACGTCTGTCGGCCGTCTAACGATGCGCTCACGTGGATGGACGCCGGTTGCGCTGCGGGACTGCACTGCTCAAGAGCAGTGGCACACGTTGCGTTGCTCGGCGAGGACGAACGTTTGTTGGCGATCGACGGCCGACACGGCGGTCGGTGTGTGGCATGCCGAAGCGCAGCGCCGGCATGTTGCTCGTGGCGACGAGAAGCCATGCCGGCGCCAGAGGCTTCAGCATGCCACACTCCGGCTCACGGCTCACGGCTGGTAGCTGACGGGTGAGGGCTGATGGCTGACGGCTACCCTGGACGCTACATTGCCCACGCTGGCGTGGATCGCGGTACAATCGGGGCGGGCCGGCAGCACTTGATCGAGAGTTGTGCGTGCGTTGGGCCGGCGCGATGCGCGGAGATCGCCGGACTGTGGACACGTCTCGCACTTCCAAGACACACCGGGCGAACGACGCCACCTGGCTGTCGGTGCAGAGTGCGCGGGTGGCGGCGTGTGAGCGGTGCGTGCGGCTGCGGAACTACTGCCGGCGGGTGGCGACGGAGAAACGAGCGGCGTATCGCGACGAGACGTATTGGGGGCGGCCGGTGCCGAACTTCGGCGACGCCGAGGGGCGGCTGCTGATCGTCGGGCTGGCGCCGGGCGCACACGGGGCCAACCGGACGGGGCGGCTGTTCACCGGCGACCGGAGCGGCGACTGGCTGTATCGGGCACTGCACAAGGCCGGCTTCGCCAACCAGCCCACCTCCCAGCGCGTCGGCGACGGGCTGACGCTCGACGATTGCCTCATCACCGCGGTGTGCCTCTGCGCGCCGCCGGCGAACAAGCCCGCATCGGACGAACTGCGGCGGTGCGCCGACTTCCTCCGCGAGACGCTGACGCGCGCCCCCTGGCATGTTCTGGTGGCTCTTGGCGGCGTGGCGTGGACGCACGTCGGCCGGGCGCTCGAAGTGCGCTGCGGGCGGTTCGGGCACGGCGTCGAGCACGAGCTGGCCGACGGGCGGACACTGCTGGGCTCGTACCATCCGAGCCAACAGAACACGTTCACCGGGCGGCTGACCGAGGCCATGTTCGACGCGGTCTTCGCCCGCGCCCGGCGGCTGCTGGCCGCGGGGCCCCGCCGACAATCGCCGCTATAATTGCCCAACCGAAGCGTCGCGCCCGACGAGAAAGGGAACAGGCACCTCGCCGTGTGCAGGTTCCATGACGACGCCGACCCTGTGGCTCGGAGCCAGTCCCCTTTCTCGCCGGGCGATCCGTAGAGTCCCGCGGAGCATGCTGCATGAGTACCCCCACGCTGCACGAACGTGTCAGCGATGAACTACTGCCCTACGTCCGCCAGCCGGCCCAGTACATCGGCGGCGAGGTCAACCAGCTCGTGGAGCCGGGCGATTGGGCGCGGGCCGAAGTGCGCATCGTCGTCGCCTTTCCCGACACGTACGCCATCGGCATGTCACACCTGGGCTCACAGATTCTGTACTGGCTGGCGAACCATACGCCCGGCGTGTGTGCCGAGCGGGCGTACTGCCCGTGGATCGACGCCGAGGCCGTCATGCGGCGGCAGCAGATCCCGCTGTTCACGTGGGATACGCGGCAACCGGTCGCCGACGCGGATATCCTGGCCATCTCGCTGCAATACGAACTGGCGTTCACCAGCGTCCTGAACATGCTGGACCTGGCGGGGATTCCGGTGCTGTCGGCGGAGCGGACGAACGCGCATCCGCTGGTCGTCGCCGGCGGGCCGCAGGCCGATAACCCGGAGCCGATGGCGGCGTTCGTCGACCTGGTCGTCATCGGCGACGGCGAGCAGAGCTTCGCGCAACTCATCGAGGCGGTGCGGGAGTACAAGCGGGCGGGCGTGCCGCGGCGGGAGATGATCCTGCTGCTGGCGCGACGATTCCCGTGGGTGTATGCGCCGAATCTCTATGCGGCGGCGTATCGCGAGGACGGGACGCTGGCGGGGTTGCGGCCGCTGGCGGAGGGGTTGCCCGAGCGGATCGAACGATGCCACACGGTGGACTTCGACGAAGCACCGTTTCCGACGCGGCCGCTGGTGGCGTGGACGCAATCGGTGCACGACCGCATCGCGATCGAGATCATGCGCGGCTGTCCGCAGCTTTGCCGGTTCTGCCACGCGGGGTATACGAAGCGACCGCTGCGCTATCGCAACGTCGAGCGTGTGCTGGAGATCGCCGCCGAGTCGTTCGCGGCGACGGGGCACGATGAGATCAGCCTGCTGTCGCTGTCGACGGCGGACTATCCGCACCTGGCGGAGCTGGCGCGGCGGGTCAACGAGCGATTCGCGCCGGAGATGGTGAACATCAGCTTCCCGTCGCTACGTGTGGACCGCATGCTTCAACACATCCCGGACATGGCCAACCAGGTGCGGAAGGCGGGGCTGACGCTGGCGGTCGAGGCCGCGAGCATGGACATGCGGCGGGCCATTCGAAAGAAGGTGCTGGACGGGGATCTGCTGGATGGGGTGCGGGCCGCGTACGCCGCCGGCTGGAACCGCGTGAAGCTGTATTTCATGGCGGGGTTCCCGGGGGAGCGGCCGGAAGACATCGATGGCATCTATCACCTGTGTCGGGCGATCGCCGACGAGCGGCGGCGGTTGGGCAAGCCGCCGGCGGCGGTGACGGCGTCGGTCGGGTGGCTGGTGCCGAAGCCGTTCACGCCGCTGCAATGGGCGGGTCAGGCGCGGCTGGAGTACTTCAAAGCGGTCGAGCGACGGCTGCGTGACTTGGCCCGGTCGGGGCCGAAGTGCATTCGGTTCAAGATGCACAGCGCGGAGCGGTCGGTGCTGGAGGGCGTGTTCGCGCGGGGCGATCGGCGACTGGGGGCGGTCGTGCTGGAGGCGTGGCGGCGCGGGGCGCGGTTCGATGCGTGGGATGAGACGTTCGACAACGGGCGGTGGCTGGGGGCGTATGCGGCGACGGGCGTCGATCCGGACTGGTACGCTCACCGCGAGCGGGCGGCAGACGAGCGGTTGCCGTGGGATCACATCGGGCAGCATCTGCCGCGCGAGTTTCTGCGGCGGGCGTGCGATGATGCGCTCCGTGTCATCCGGGCCCGCGACGGTGCAGACTCACCATGAGCGCGCCGCGGGGAAGAGACCGCGACGAGGCTCGGCGTGAGGGCGGGGTGGTCTACACGCCGGCAGCGGTGGCTTCATACCTGGCAGAGCAGGCGCTCGAACGTGTGCCGGACTCAGAGAGCGGACCGCGGGTGCTCGATCCGGCCTGCGGGGTGGGAGCGCTGCTGCTGGCGGCGTATGAGGTGCTGCTCCGGCGGAGGCAGGAGAGCGGGCCGCGGCTGACGTTGCGGGAGCGGGGGCGGCTGGCGAATGAGTGTCTGTTTGGCATTGATATCGACCCGGTCGCGGTTGAGACGACGCGGCTGGCCCTGCGGCGGGCAGTGCTAAACGGGGAGAGCAAAGACGGTGGCGCTACCCCCCTGCCCGACTTCGTCGACAACATTCGGTGCGGGAATGCGTTGGTCGATGAGCAGGCAGAGTTCGATGTCGTCGTCGGCAATCCGCCGTATCTGTCGTATTCCGGGCGGCAGGCGGTGGCGTTACCGGCGGAGGAGCGGGCGTACTATCAGGCACACTACTGCGCGAGCGGGTGGCTGACGGCGCACGGGATGTTCATCGAGTTGGCGGCGCGGCTGGCGCGGCGCGCGGTCGCGATGATCGTGCCGGGGCAGGTCGGGCACCTCGCGGGGTATGCGGGTGTGCGCGAGGCGCTGGTTCGGCGGATGGGCCCCGTGGAGGTGCGGTACTGGGGCGAGAGTGTCTTTCCGGGGATCACGACGCCGGCGCTGACGTTTGTTGCCGACACGGCGTATCGCGGACCGGTGCGGATCGTGTCGCCGATCGGGCGGGAGGAAGAGGCGCACGTGCGCGGCGGCGAGGCGTGGGTCGCTGCGGGCGGCGGGCGGCTGATCGACAAGCTGCGGGACGGGGCGGGCTCGCTCGGCAAGCTCGTCGCCGACCCGGGCGTGCATACGGGGAACTGCGCGCGGCAGCTCGTTTGTGCGGCGGCGGATGCGCCGAAGCAGTCTGCACCACTTCTGGAGGGGCGGCAGGTCTCGCGCTACGCGTGTGCGCCGGCGGAGCGGGTGTTGCGGCTGGATTATCGGCCGCGGCGCGGGGAGTACTTCCGGATCGGTGCGGAGCCGGATTACGCTGACGTGCCGTTCGTGATCCGACAGACGGCGGCGTGGCCGATCGTCGGACCGCGGCGTGGGGCGGTGCACTTCCGCAACTCGCTACTGGCGCTCCGGCGGCCGGTAGACGGAACGGATGTGCGGTACGTGGTGGCCCTGCTCAATTCGCGGCTGCTGCGCTACGTTTACCGCCAGACGGTGCATGAGTCGCGGCAGCGGGCGTTTCCGCAGGTAAAGGTCCGGTCGTTGCGGGCGTTGCCCATTCGGTGGCCGGACCTCGCCAATGCGGCGGAACGGCAGCGGCATGACGAGATCGTGCGGCTGGCGGGCCGGCTACTGGCACTGCACGAGGAGCTGGCGGAAGCGGATGCGGGGCGGAGGGCGGCGGTCGAGCGGCGGATCGCCGAGGCGGATCGGCGGCTCGACCGGCTGGTGTACGAGGTGTACGGGCTGACGCCCGCCGAGATCGACCAGGTCGAGGCGGATGAGGGCGAGGGGGCAGTTTCCGGGACCGCTCCCGGCCTTGTATAATCCGCGATTTCGGCGACAACTAGCGTGAGCCCCCTACGGAGAATCGCGTGAGCGCAGCCACCAAGCCCATCCAACCCACCGACGGCATGACCATCACCCACGACACCGTTTTCGCCCCGGGCGTGTACGTGCTGCCCGATGGGCTGAAGATCGCCGGCGACGGCATCACGCTCGACGGCGGCGGGGCGACGCTCGTCGGCGTGGAGCGCCGGGGGGCGGGCATCACGATCGACGGGCACACGGGCGTCACCGTGCGGAACGTGCGGCTGCGCGACTACTACCACGGCATCGTCGCCCGCAGAGCACACCAGTTGACGCTCGCCGCCAACCAGATCACGTCAACCGGCGACATTCCGGCGAACACGATCTTCCTCGACATCTGGCTGCCGGCGGCGGAGGCGTACGGCGGGGCGATTCTGCTCGAAGATGTGGACGGGGCGGCGGTCCACGACAACGACGTGCAGCACCAGCTCGCCGGCCTGCTGACGTACGGCTGCAAGCGGCTCGACGTTCGGCGGAACAACGCGAGCTACAGCAGCGGGTACGGCATTCATCTGTTCGAGACGTGCGAGAGCGTGTTCGAGGAGAACTACGCGGACTACTGCTGCCGGTACGAGCCGCGCGACAAGCCGGCGCCGCGCGTCGGGGCGCATACGGCCGGGCATATGGGGGCGGACGCGACGGGTTTCCTGATCGTGCACAACTCGTCCAAGAACGTGTTTCGGCGGAATTTCGCCCGGCTTGGCGGCGATGGGTTCTTCCTCGCCGGCCGGAGCGCGAAGGGCGAAGCGGTGCCGTGCAACGACAACCTGTTCGAGGAGAACGACGGGTCGCTGAGCCCGAACATCGCGTTCGAGGGAACGTTCAGTGCACGGAACGTCTACCGCAACAACTGGGCGGATCGGTGCAACTTCGGATTCTGGCTCGGGTTCTCGACCGATTGCACGATCGAGGGCAGCCGCATGGTGCACAACCGCCAGGCGGGCATCGCCGTCGAGAACGGGGCGCGGTTCGAGGTGCGGGGCAACGACTTCCAGCGGAACCACATCGCCGGGATCCTGATGTGGTCGCAGTACGCGGAGACGTGGTTTGCGGAGTTGCCGGACCAACGCACGGCGCACCACTGGCGCATCACGGGCAACAAGTTCTTCGGCAACGGAGCAGGGATCGCCATCCGCGCCGACCAGGAACACGGCATCCGGCCGTTGCCGCCGGCGATCTGCGGCAAGCGAGAGCTGCGTCCGCACGATCACGAGATCCGGGGCAACGACCTCCAGGACAACCGGGTCGGTATTCACCTGCTGGCGACGGACCGGGTGACGATCGAGGAAAACACGTTCAACCGGAACGTGGAAGCCGACATCCGGCGGGAGGACGACCAGGATTCGCAGGTGGGCCCGAATCTGGGGCTGCGGGGGGCGTATCTGTAGGGCGAGTGAACAGCGGCGTGTGGGGACTTCAGATCTCAGATTTGAGATCCTGGATTTGGGATTACGCAGCCGTTGGATATCACTCGCCGCCCGGGAGGTTCGGACAGATGCGAAACGACGGCGGCCGGCGAGAGTGCCGGCCGCCGATCGGAGCATGATTGTCACCCTGCCGGACAGGCTGCGCGACGGCAGCCACGGGGCCGCGACGGGCGGCGCAACCGCTCCCGGTGCTAGGGCTTGTCGCCAGACTGAGGCTTGTCGCCGGTCCGCGGCTTGTCACTGGGCGTCGGCTTGTCGCTGGGCTCCGGCTTCTGGCTGGTGCGGGGGAGCTGCGGCGTCTGGCGCGGCTGAGCGTTGCGAGGCTGCATCCCAGGGATGGGATAGCGGGCCGCGTCGCCGGTCGGGCGCGAGGTGGCGCCGGGGACGCGGTTCCGCCGCGGGATCTGCCGCTTGACGACCATGACGTACAAATGCTGGAACTGGGGGTCGGCGTCGTCGGTGGTGACTTCGATCCTGATGCCGGTCTCGGGGATGGCGTTGTAGGGCGGCACCGTCAGCATGATCTGGATCTGGCCGAAGCGCTCGCCCTCGGCGACCGGCGCGGGCGGACGGATCTCGCAAGTCACGCCGGGATGATTGGCCTTGGCCTCAAGCACCTTGACGGGCGTGTCGGCCTTGTACATCACGCGGACCGTGCGGCGGGACTCGGCTTTCGAGTCGGAGCTCATGAACACGCGCGACGGCGTAAGCGAGACGCGCGGCTGGACGCTGGCGAAGACGGGGATGGACAGCGTAGGCACTTCCTCAAGCCCGGTCTCAAGCACGACGTTGATGTGGTTCGTGCCGTTGCGCAGCGGAGGAACCGTGGTCGCCTTCAGCTCGAACTTCCTGCCCGGCTCAAGCTCCTTGAGCTGGATGTCGAACGGGGTGAAGTTCTGGCCCTCCTTGACCTTGAGGTTCATGGGCTTGTCGACGGTGCTCTTGAGGGTGATGGTCACCGTCTCGTGGCTGTCGGCGTCGAGGCGGTGCATGGCGATGCGGTCGGATGGCTGGGCATCGACGATGGCCTTGACGGTGCCGTGGACGGGGATGATGACCTGCGACTGCTCCGGGTCGTTCGTGGTGATGATGACCTTCTTGCTGGCCGGACCGGGGCGACGAGCGTCGTAGCGGATCGTGAAGGAGGTCGTCTCGCCGGGAGGCAGCGGGGTCCGGGGCTTGGAGGCGGCGGTGCAACCGCAGGTCGTGCGGAGGTTGAGGATCAACGGTGCGGTGCCGACGTTCTTGACGGTGAACTCACGCTCGGGCGGGGTACCCTGCCAGATCTCCCCGAAGTCGAAATCGGTGCCGCTGATCTCGATCTTGGCCTGGCCGGCCGAAGGCTGGGATGCCGGCGGAGTCGGCCGAACGACATCCGGATTCTGCGCCACCGCGAAGGCGACGAGACTGACTGCGGCGAGTACGCCGACGCATGTGCGAATACGTGACAAGCTCATCGGGAAACTCCCTCGGTAGCCACGCCGACGGCGCGGCCAACCTGGACCTTCGGATTTCCGGGCGGGTTGAGCGCCACCGCTACCCGAGCGGACGACATTCCGGCGACGGGCCTCCGCGCCGGCACACTTCGTTATTCATCGGACGGGCCGGGGCGCTCGGGTGAAGCGCCGGCGCCGGACCGGCTCACCCCCGCCGAACAGCGAAGCGGCCCGCCGGGGCTTGCCGGCGGGCCGCCTGAGATGGAGACGAAGGGATTCGAACCCTCGACCTTCGCATTGCGAACGCGACGCTCTCCCAGCTGAGCTACGTCCCCAACTCCTCTTATTATAAGTGTCCGGCGAAAGCGGACAACTCGCTTAACGTCTCATAATGCCGCACGAACACGCTCGGCAAGGGTGGCGAGCTGCTCGGGCGGGGCAGGCGAAGCCTTCCAGCGGTATCCCAGTCCGTCGGCCGGGCGACGGGGCACAATGTGAAAGTGCACATGGGGGACAACCTGGCCGGCGACCTCGCCGTCGTTCAACAACACGTTGCAGCCCTGGGCACCGACCACCGACACGACAGCCTGAGCGACGCGGCCGAAAGCCTGGGCCAGAGCCGCAGCCCACTCGGCGGGCAACTCCGCGAGCGTTTTCGCGTGATGCCGCGGAATGAGAATCGTGTGGCCGGCAGCCAGGGGCTGAATATCCAGGAAGCCGAGAACGTGCTCATCTTCAAAGACACGCTGGCTGGGGATCTCGCCCCGAATGATCTTGCAGAAGACACAGTCAGCGGCGAGCTCTCCGGCGGCCATGAGGGCTACTCGTCCTGGGTCTCGCTCGGGGCGGTGGTCGGGGCGTCGGTCGGGGCAGCAACGGCCTTACGACCGCGACGCGAGCCGCGGCGCGGGGCCGGCTTGCCGGCGAAGACGGTGTACTTCACGCGGGCCCGACGCTTGCGCTCGGTCTTGTCCGTGGCCTTGGGGCGCGGCTGGTCTTCCTGGCCGACCCACTGAATGATGGCCAGCGCGCCGCCATCGCCGAGACGGCGATCGGCCAGCTTGATGATGCGCGTGTAACCGCCGCTGCAACCGCGGGTCTCGTTGCGCTTCTTCATGGCGGGTCCGACATCAGCGAAGAGCTTGTGGATGACGGACTCGGCGGTGAACTTGACGCCGGCGCGAGTGGTGCTGGCGCGGTAACGACGGCCGGAGCGGGAACGCAGGACCTTGGCGCGCTTGGCGTCACTGAGCTTGTCGTAATCCTCGCGATGCTCCGCGGGAATGATGGACCGGTCGTTCAGAAGCGCGATGGCCCGCTGGCGGGCAGCGAGGCTGCCGTCGATGGCCAGGGTGACGAGCCGCTCGGCGAAGGCCCGGATTTCCTTGGCCTTGACGAGGGTGGTGCGAACTTCGCCGTGCTCGATGAGGCTCTGGGCAAGGTTGCGCCGGAAGGCCTCGCGATGCTCGGCGGTTCGGTTCAGCTTTCTACCGCGTACCAGGTGTCGCACAGCGTCACCTCAAATCTGCTGCGCCGGTTCGCCGGCGGTCACTTGGTTATCGCCAGACGCGGGCCGGGGCGCGACGTTCATGCCCAGCATGAGACCCATGTCCTGGAGTTTGGATTTCACTTCCATGAGGGAGGTTTTGCCGAAGCTGCGCAACTGGAGGAGATCGTCCTCGGTCATGGAGACGAGGTCGCCGACGGTGAGGATGCGCGCGGCTTCGAGACAGTTGCTGGCCCGGACGGACAGCTCGAGGTCGGCGATCGAGCGATCGAGCTTGCCGCGCAGCTCCTCGTCGACGACGGGGGCCGGGGCGTCGGCGGGGACGGCCGCGGCCGTCTGGCTTTCGCCGAGCTCGAAGTACTGGACGAAGGGGTTGAGGTGCTTACGGAGGATCTTGGCGGCCTCGACCAGGCCGTCCTCCGGGCACACGGTGCCCTTGGTCCAGATCTCGATGACGAGACGGTCGTAGTTGACCTTCTGGCCGACACGGGTCTCCTCGACGCGGTAGCGCACGCGGGTCACCGGAGAGTAGAGGGCGTCGACGGGAATGACGCCGATCTCGGTGTCCTCATCGGTGAACTCGCTGGCGGGCACGTAGCCGCGACCGCGGGCGACGGTGAGCTCGGCCGAGAAGGGCACGTCCTCGGTCAGCGTAGCAATGAGCTGATCGGGGTTGGCCACGATGATGGCCGGGTCGCACTCGAAGTCGCCGGCGCGGACCTCGCCGGCGGTGCGACGCTCGACGCGCATCGTCTTGGGCGTGTCGGCGTCGAGGTCGACGACGACAGTCTTGATGTTCAGGACGATGTCCGTAACGTCTTCGAGCACGCCGGGCAGGGAACAGAACTCGTGGTCGGCGCCGGCGATGCGGACATGAGTGATCGCCGAGCCTTCGAGGCTCGACAGGAGAATCCGCCGCAGGCTGTTACCAACCGTCGTTCCAAAGCCGCGTTCGAACGGTTCGACGATGAAGCGGGCGTACTTATCGGTGCTGCTCTCTTCGTCCCGTACCACGCGTGTCGGCAGTTCGAGGCCCCGCCATCTGATTCGCATTTCGCCATGCCTCCCGAGATCGAGCTCTGGGCCAACACCAAACCTGCAAACGACGCCGCTACCGAGAGCAGAACTCAACGATGAGCTGCTCCTCGACGGGGATGAGGACGTCATCGCGGCCGGGCAGGGCCACGACGCGTGCTTCGAGCTTGCCGAGATCCACCTGGAGCCAGCTTTGCGGCGGGGGATTGGGCACGCCTTCGAGCAGGGCCATCTGGGCCTGCGCGTACTTGCGTGACTTGTCCCGCCGATGGACGGCGATCTCGTCGCCGATCTGGACGAGGTATCCCGGCCGATCGACCTTGCGACCGTTGACGAGGATGTGGCCGTGGACGACGGCCTGCCGGGCGCCACGGCGGCCGGCGATAAAACGGGTTTTATAAACGACGTTGTCCAGGCGCCGCTCCAGAAGCTGGAGGAGGGCGACGCCGGTATTCTCGGGGGACTTCTCCGCGAGGGCGAAGTAGCGGCGGAACTGGCGTTCGAGAATGCCGTAGTGCCGCTTGACCTTCTGCTTTTCACGGAGACGGACGCTGTACTCGGAGCTCTTGCTCCGCCGCCAGGCGTGCATGCCCGGGGGATAGTTCTTGTATTCCTTCTCGAGGGGGCTCTTGCCGCTTTCATCGCGGATGGGCTTGAGCATCAGGTTGACGCCCTCGCGCCGGGAGAGCCGCGCTGTAGGACCAGTGTGCCTGGACATGCCCTAGACCCTCCGCCGCTTGCGAGGCCGGCACCCATTGTGAGGCAGCGGGGTGACATCCTCGATGGACTGAATGCGCAGGCCAGCCGCCTGGAGAGCGGTGATGGCCGACTCGCGACCGGAGCCGGGGCCCTTGACGCGAACCTCTACCTCAACGACGCCGTGCTTCTTGGCCTCGTTGGCCGCGTACTGGGCGGCGCGCTGGGCGGCGAAGGGGGTGCTCTTGCGGGCACCGCTGAACTTCTTCTCGCCGCCACCGACGGGCACGGAGCCCGACGAGGACCAGCACAGGGTGTCACCGTTGGTGTCGGTGATGGTCACGTGGGTGTTGTTGAACGAGGCGCGAATGTGCACGATGGCCTTCGCGACGCTGCGTTTGGCTCGCCGTTTGGATCCTGACTTGGCCAATTGCCTAGCTCCCTTTCCGTACTAACCGCACTAGCCGCGGTGCATTTCCTTGACGCCCTTCTTGCCGGCCACCGTCTTGCGCGGGCCCTTGCGGGTACGGGCGTTGGTGCGGGTGCGCTGGCCACGGACGGGCAAGCCGCGGATGTGGCGCAGGCCGCGATAGCAGCGGATGTCCCGCAGGCGGGCGATGTTCTGCTGCACCTGGCGGCGCAACTGACCCTCGACCACGTAGTCGGCATCGATGATGTTGGCGATGCGGCTGACCTCGTCCTCGCTGAGCTTGCCAGCGCGGGTGGCCTCCTCGATCTGGGCCTTGCCGAGGATCTCGCGGGCCCGGAAGGGACCAATGCCGTAGATGCGCTGCAAGGCAACGTCGATGCGTTTTTCGTTGGGGATGTCTACACCGGCTACACGTGGCATGTCTGGCGCCTCTCCTGGGGACTAGCCCTGACGCTGCTTGTGTCGAGGGTTCGTGCAGATCACGCGCACGATTCCGCGGCGCTTGATGATCTTGCAGTTCTCACAAATTCGCTTGACGCTGCTGCGCACCTTCATCCGCTCACCTCGTGCCGCCGCCCGCGGCCGCTAACCTCCATCCGACAAAACGTCGGCGCCGTGCTCAGTCACGGCAATCATGTTCTCGAAATGCGCCGCCAGAGAGCGGTCCTTGGTCACTACCGTCCAACCCGACGCATCACCATACTCGACACCCGGGCTACCGGCGGTGACCATCGGCTCGACGGCCAGCGTCATGCCCGGAGTCAGTTCAAAATCCGCATCGGCCTGCCCGCGGGCCCAATAGTTGGGCACCTTGGGCTCCTCGTGCATCTCGCGGCCGATACCATGGCCGACGAACTCGCGAACGACACTGAAGCCGCGCCGCTCGACGCTGCGCTGCACCTCGCGAGCCACACGGCTCCAGCGAAGGCCCGGCCGAATCTCGGCCACCGCCACCTCGAGCGATTCCCGCGTCGCGTCCAGCAACGCCTGGGCCGGCGGTGCGATGCGCCCGACGCCGAACGTCCGGGCGGCGTCGCCGCAATACCCCTTCAGCCGCACGCCACAGTCGATACTGACGATGTCGCCCTCCCGCAGGGGGCGATCATCCGGAATACCGTGCACCACGGCCTCGTTCACCGAGGCACAGATGCTCGCCGGAAACGGGAACTTCGCCTGCGGGTTCCGCACACCCAGGAACAGGGCCTCGGCACCCGCCTCCCGAATCATCTCGGCGGCCCGACGGTCCAACTCCGCCGTCGTGACCCCCGGCTGCGTGAGCTGCTGCATTTCGGCCAGGATGCCGTATACCACTCGACCCGCGGCCCGGAGCAGCCCGATCTCACGCGGCGATTTCAGGACGACCCTCGCCGCCGTCACCTTCATCCTGCCGTGCCCAGCGAATTCACGATCTCTGCGACTTTCTGACCGACGGCGTCGGCCCCGACACTGGCATCCACCGTGAAGAAGCGACCCCGGCCGGAATAGTATCCGATCAGGGGTGCCGTCTGCGCACGGTAAGTGGCCAGCCGGGTCGCCACGACGTCCTCACGGTCGTCCAGGCGCTGCACGACCTTGCCACCGCACTTGTCACAAACATCCGCCACCTTCGGCGGCATGAACCCAGTATTATAAGTCGCTCCGCAATCGCTGCAAACCCGACGGGACACGATTCGCTTAATGATCTCCGCGTCGTCGAGTTGGAAATCCAGGACGGCGTTGACGTCGAGCTTCCGCTGCTGAAGGCCAGCGTCCAGGGCCTCGGCCTGCGGAACGGTGCGGGGGAAACCATCGAGGATGAAACCGCTCCCGGCCGGGAGCTTGTCCACCGCCGACAGCATCACACCCGTGATGACCTCGTCCGGAACCAGCGTGCCGGCCTTCATGTAGGACTGGGCCTTCAAGCCGACCTCGCTGCCCTCCTTGAGCTCGCGGCGAAGCGTGTCGCCGCTGGAGAGCTGGACGAAGCCGTACTTCTCGGCGAGACGCGCGGCCTGCGTGCCCTTGCCGGAGCCTGGAGGTCCGAGAAAAATGAGCCTGGCCGCCATATTAGTACATTCCTTTCACGCGAGCGACGCCTTCCGGTCCGAGGAACCCAGGGTAGTTCCTCATGATCAGGTTGGCCTCCACGCGGTGAATCAGGTCGAGGACGACACTGACGACGATCAGCAGACCGGTTCCGCCGAGGAAGGCGGAGACCCGGAAGGAGATGTCCATCTGGATGGCGACGATGGAGGGGATCACGGCGATGATGGCGAGGAAGCCGGCACCGACGTACGTGATGCGCTCCATGACGGCCTCGAGGTAGTCGGCGGTACGTTTGCCGGGTCGGAGGCCGGGGATGAAGCTGCCCATGTCGCGCAGGTTGTTGGCGAGCTCCTTCGGCTGGAACTGGACGGAGGTCCAGAAGTAGGCGAAGAAGAAGACCATCGCCACGTAGGACACTTCGTACAGGTAGCGGCCGGGCCAGAAGGTGTCGTGGAAGAAGCTCCACAAGCCCCGCGGCCAGACGTTCGCCCCATCGAGCCAGCCGAAGATCATCTGCGGGAAGAGCAGGAATGAGCTGGCGAAGATGATCGGCATCACGCCGCCGTGATTCACCCGTAACGGGAGGTAGTGGCGCTGGCCACCGACCACGCGGCGACCGCGGGTCTGCTTAGCCTGCTGGATGGGGATGCGGCGCTGGGCCTGGGTGATGAGGATGGCCCCGGCGACGACGGCGACGAAGGAGATCACCAGGAAGATGACCTTCTCGGCGGTCATGGCGTCGGAGGCGGCCGCACTGCCACGGCTGGCCCAGAACCCGCGGGTAACCTCGAACAGGACGTTCGGCAGGCGGGCGATGATGCCGGCCATGATGATCAGACTGATGCCGTTACCGATACCGTACTCGTCGATCTGCTCGCCGATCCACATCAGGATGAGCGTGCCGGCCATGAGGGCCGTGATGGCGGTGAGGTAGAAAGTACCGGTGCGGGCGAAGTCTTCGTGGACCAGGCTGGCCTCGCCGCTGTTCAGATAGCGTACCCAGAACACGGCCTGGATGAAACAGAGCAGGACCGTGAGATAGCGGGTGTATTCCTGGATCTTGCGGCGGCCGGTCTCGCCCTCCTTCTGGAGTTTCTCGAGGGAGGGCAGAACGGTAACGAGGAGCTGGAGAATGATCGATGCGCTGATGTAGGGCATGATGCCCAGACCGAACATGGTGCTCTGGCCGAGGTCACCGCCGGTGAACATGGAGAACAGCTCGGCGGCCTGCTCGGCAGCACCGCCACCGCCGCCCTGCCAGTGGCGAGACAGGGCTTCCTGATTCACGCCGGGCAGAGGGACGTAGTAGCCGATGCGATAGACGCAGAGCATCATCAAGGTGAAGAGCACCTTCTTGCGGAGGTCGGGGATGCGGAAGACGTTAATGAAGGCACGGATCATTGGGGCTCAACCTCGCTTACGACTCCGCGATCACGCTCCGCTATCGGCCTGAGGCTCGGCTTCACCAGCGGCGGGCTTGGCCGCGGGCTTGGCGGCCGGTTTCCGGCCACTGCCCTTGGCGGTGTTTCGTTTGGCCGCCGCCTGCTTGGCGGGGTCCGCGCGCTCGATGAGGGTAACGCTTCCGCCGGCCTTCTCGATGGCCTCGCGGGCCTTGCCGCTGAAGGCGTGGGCGGAGATGGACAGCTTCCGTTCGAGCGTGCCCTTGGCCAGGATGCGTACGGCAGTGCCGGTCCGCACGAGCCGGTGGGCGCGCAGGGTTTCGGGGTCGACCGTGTCGCCGTCGGCAAAGCGCTCGTTGAGCGTGCCCACGTTGACGACCTCATACCGGGTGGCGAACTGGAAGTTGCTGAAGCCGCGCTTGGGCAGGCGACGGAAGAGGGGCATCTGCCCGCCTTCGGTCAGGGGGCGCGCCGCGCCGCCGGCGCGGGACTGCAAGCCCTTGTGGCCGCGGCCGCAGGTCTTGCCCTTGCCGCTGCCGTTGCCGCGGCCGACGCGCATGCGCCGCTTGTTCCGGCCGCCCTTGGCGGTTACGTCGTTAATCATCATGGCCGGTATCCTGCGCCTGCGGTTCGCCCTCGATCTTGCGGACCGGTTCCGCCGGCAGATCCAGTTTCACGCCGCGCAACGCCTCGACCGTGGCCCGCGAACGGAGCGCCTTGAGGCCGGCGATGGTGGCCTTGACCAGGTTCTTGGGGCTGCACGAACCATATACCTTGGTGAGCACGTCCTTGATGCCGGCCAGCTCGAGCACCGCACGGGGAGCGGAGCCGGCGATAACGCCCGTACCTTCGGCGGCGGGGATCAGGACGACCCGGCTGGCGCCGAAGCGACCGATGACCCGGTGCGGAATGCTCGTGCCCTTGAGCGGGACGGGGAACATGTTGCGGCGGGCCTGCTTGACGCCCTTCTCGACAGCCGGCGGCACCTCGTTGGCCTTGCCGTAGCCAAAGCCGACGTTGCCGCGGCGGTCGCCGACGACCACCAGGGCCCCGAAGGAAAAGCGCCGGCCGCCCTTCACGACGGTGGCACAGCGGTAGAGCTTAACCAGGACGTCGTCCAGGTTGGAGTCTTCGCCGCCGTCGCTATCCCTGCCTCGGCCTCGGCCGCGGCCTCGCATTGGTCTGGGGCGTGTCGCCATAAGCCTCTCGCCTCGAATAGCTAGAACTTAAGGCCGGCTTCCCGGGCGGCCTCAGCCAGGGCCCGGATGCGGCCGTGATACAGCAGTCCCCGCCGGTCAAAACAGACGGTCTCGATGCCCAGCTCCCTGGCCCGCTGAGCGAGGGCCTTGCCGACGATCGTCGCGGCGGCGCGGTTGCCACCGTAGGGCAGCTCCTTGCGCAGCGCTTCAGACTGCGACGAAATGGCGCAGACCGTGCGGCCGGTCGTATCGTCGATGATCTGGGCCGCAATGTTGCGGTGCGAGCGCCAGATGGCCAGCCGCGGACGCTCGGGCGTACCGCTGATCCGCTTGCGGACGCGGCGAACGCGGCGCCGCAGCCGGATTGCTTTCAAGTTGACGGAGTTCATGCGTAATACCTCACGCCTTGCCGACTATTAGCCGCCGCCGCCGGCGAAGACCTTGCCGGCCTTGCGCTGAATGTGCTCGCCGGCGTAGCGGATGCCCTTGCCCTTGTACGGTTCGGGCTTGCGAATCTTGCGGATCTCAGCGGCGAACTGGCCGACCTGCTGCTTGTCGGGGCCGCTCACCGTGAACTTGGCCGGCTCGTTGTCGCCACGGGCCGCCTGGACGGCGACCTCGATCTCGATACCGGCGGGAACGGGGATCTCGTACTGGGCCTTGCGGCCGACGCCGCGGCCCATGTAGCCGACGTTCAGCAGGAGGGAGCGACCCTCCATCTTGCAGCTATAGCCGGTACCGTAGACTTCCAGGCCGATCGCATAGCCCTGGGAAACGCCGTGGACCATGTTGGCGATGAGGGCGCGGGACAGGCCATGGAGGGCCCGGGAGCGCTTCTCGTCGTCCGGTCGCCGGCAGATGACTTCCTGGTTCTCGACAGCGACGGTAATGGGGGCCGGGGCGGTCCAGCTCAGCTTGCCCTTGGGGCCGGAGACATGGACATCCTGGCCGGTGACGTTGACAGTCACGCCGCCGGGAACAGGGATCGCTTTTTTGCCAATCCGCGACATGGGTTCACCACACTGTGCACAACAATTCGCCGCCGACTTTCTGCTGGCGGCACTGACGGTCGCTCAAAACGCCACGGCTGGTGGAAACGATAGCGATGCCGAGGCCGTCGAGGACACGAGGCATCTCGTCCACGCCGCGGTAGACGCGGCGGCCGGGGCGGCTGGCGCGGTCGAGCTTCTGGATGACGCGTTCGCCGCGTTCGCCGTATTTAAGGTCGATCTCGATGACGCCCTGGGTGGCGTCGTCGATCGACATGAAGTCGGTGATGTAGCCTTCGTCTTTGAGGACGCGGGCCACGCCCAGGCACACCTTGCTGCGTTTCACGCGCACGCGGCGCTTGCCGATCGTGTTGGCGTTGCGGATTCGCGTGAGCATGTCGGCAATCGGATCAGAAATCGCCATGGGCCGTCCTCACCAGCTCGCCTTGCGCACACCCGGGATCCGTCCTTCGCCGGCCAGCTTGCGGAAGCAAAGGCGGCAGATGCGGAACTTGCGGTACACGGCCCGCGACCGGCCGCACAACTCGCAGCGCGTGTAGGCGCGGACGCGGTACTTGGGCGTCCTCTTGGCTTTTAACTTCAGTCCCAGTCTGGCCATCGTGCTGTTAACTCCTGAACGGCATGCCGAGCTTGGTGAGCAGCATCCGGGCCTCGGCGTCGTTCCGCGCGGTCGTGCAGATGGTAATGTTCATACCCTGCTGAAACGTGACCTTGTCCGGGTTGATCTCGGGGAACACGCCGCACTCGGTCAGGCCCATGTTGTAGTTGCCGTGGCCGTCGAAGCCGCCCGGATCGAGCCCGCGGAAGTCGCGGACACGGGGAATGGCCAGGGCGACGAGGCGGTCGAAGAACTCGTACATGCGGCGGCCGCGAAGCGTCACCTTCAGGCCGGCGCTCCAGCCCTCGCGGACCTTGAACTGCGAAACGCTCTTGCGGGCCTTGGTGACCTGCGGCTTCTGGCCGGTGATGGTCGCCAGATGCGTCTGCGCTTCGACGAAGCGGCGATTCTCGTGGGCCTTGTTGCCGCTCTCCTGGATGGCCTTGCCCAGGCCCATGGAGACGACCACCTTGTCCAGCTTCGGCAGGCTGAGGACGTTCTTGCGTCCCAGGTCCTGCTGCAAACCGGACACGACCTCCTGGCGATACTTTTCCAGCAGACGTGTCATCAGCGCTGCCCAGCCTTCATCTCATCGGTGCCCCGCGTCACGTCGCTGAGCACGGTGCCGCTCGTGCTGACGCGCTGCTTGGCGACGCGCTCACCGGCGGCCGGATGCTTCAGCGTGAAGCGCACCCGCGTGCGCTTGCCCGTGCGCGGATCCAGCGGCATGACGTTTGACAGGTGAATGGGGGCCTCCTTCTGGATACGGCCGCCCTGAGGGTGCTGCCGGCTCTTGCGAACGTGCCGGTAGACCATGTTCACGCCTTCGACAACGACCCGCTGGTGCTCGATGTCGATGCGCAACACTTTGCCGCGGGCGCCCTTGTGGGCCCCGGCGATCACCTCGACGATGTCATCACGGCGAACGCGAGCCGCCATGGCTACCACACCTCCTCGGCCAGCGAGATGATCTTGCCGAAGTTCTTCTCGCGCAGCTCGCGGGCGACGGCGCCGAAGACGCGCGTGCCCTTGGGATTGCCGTCGTTGTCGATGATCACGGCGGCGTTAGAGTCAAAGCGGACGTACGTGCCGTCGTGACGACGGGTCGGATACTTGGTGCGGACGATGACGACGCGGACCTTGTCGCCCTTGTTCAGGTCGGAGGACGGCAGCGCGGCCCGCACGGAGCAGATGGCGATGTCGCCGACCCCGCCGGTGCGCAGGCGCCGCTTGCCCTGCCCGGAGGCGCCACCCTTGAGGACCTGGATGCACTGGAGGTCCTTGGCGCCCGTGTTGTCGGCCACGTCCAGATGCGTGTACTGGGTGATCATCGGCCGGCCCCCTTCGTGGCGGTCGGGCCTTTCTCCAGTATGCGGACCAGGCGCCAGTGCTTGGTCTTGCTGAGCGGGCGGCACTCGACCACCTCGACCACGTCACCCAGCTCCGCCTCGTTGCGCTCGTCATGCGCGTGCAGCACGATGCGGCGGCGGACGTACTTTCCATACTTCGGGTGGCGAACCTTGTACGTGAACGTCACCCGGATCGTCTTGTCGCGCACGGCCGAGGTGACGGTGCCGACGCGCGCGGGCCTTTGACGGCGAACACGCGGGGGCGTCACGACGGCCTGTCCTGGTCCTGCTGTTTCCATGCGAGCGATCCGATATTCTGGCTCAATAACCCTGTCTTCTCTCGGTTACTTGCGGGCGGCCTGCGCCGTGAGGCGCGCCTGCCGCTGCTCGATGTTCGTTTCCCCGCGCTGCCGCAGAATGGTCAGAATGCGGGCGATCGTCTTCCTGGCCTTGCCCAACTGCGTGGGATCCTCGAGCTTCTCGGTGACCGCCTGGGCCCGCAGGTCGAACAGGTGCCGCCGCAGGCGCTCGAGCTCGGTGTGCAGCTCGTCGGTCTTCATGGCGCGAATGGCTTCAAGCTTGAGCATGTGCGCCGCCTCCTACACGCTGTGCCGCCGGACGACGAAGCGCGTCCGCACGGGCATCTTGTGGGCCACTCGCAGCAGGGCCGTCTTGGCGACGTCCTCACTGACCCCGCCGATCTCGTACATCACCGTGCCGGGCTTGACCAGCGCCGTCCAGATCTCCACCTCACCCTTGCCCTTACCCATGCGAACCTCGAGGGGCTTCGACGAGATCGGCGTGTGGGGGAAGATGCGGATGTAGACGCGGCCCTCACGTTGGAGGAAGTGCGTCGCGGCCACACGACCGGCCTCGATATGCCGCGAGGTGATCCGGCCGGGCTCGAGCGACTGCAATCCGAAATCGCCGTAAGAGACCTTGTTGCCGCGCGTGGCGTTGCCGCGCACGCGGGCCTTCTGGGCCTTACGGAACTTGACGCGTTTGGGCATGTTGGCCGGCATGGCCTGCTACTCCTCTTGCCGCCTCTAGCGGCGTGCCCGACGACGGAAACGGCCGTCCGCCGCCTCGGCCGGCTGCTCACCATAGGCGCCGCGATACACCCATACCTTGATGCCGATGGCACCCACCTTGGTCACGGCCACCGAGATGGCGTAGTCGACCTCGGCCTGCAGCGTCTGCAGGGGGATCGAACCCAGCATCTGCGTTTCGACGCGGGCCATCTCGGCGTTGCCCAACCGCCCGGAGCAGATGATCTTGATGCCCTTGGCCCCGGCGGTCATGGCCGCCTCGCACTTCTGCTTCATCACGCGGCGGAAGCTGGTGCGCTTCTTGAGCTGCTCGGCGATGTTCTGGCCGACGAGGCGGGCGTCGATGTCGGGGTTCTTGATCTCGACGATGTTGACGGACACGCGACGGTCGATGAGGTCCTCAAGGCGCTCCTTGAGCTTGTCGACCTCGGCACCCTTGGCCCCGATGACCACGCCGGGCCGGGCCGTGTGCAGGATGACCTTGACCTCGTCGCGGGTGCGTTCGATCTCGACCTTCGAGACGCCGGCGAAGGGCGGGCGCTCGTTGAGGTTCTTCTCGATGAAGCGGCGGATGCCTTCGTCCTCGACGAGGAAGGCGCCGAAGGCCGCCTTGGGGGCGTACCAGCGCGACTTCCAGCCTTCGGTGACACCGACGCGGAACCCGATTGGATTGACCTTCTGACCCACGGTGTTAACCCTTCTCGTCCACGGCCACGATGATGTGCGACGTCCGCTTGAAGATGGCATGCGCCCGGCCGCGATCCTTGGGATGCCAGCGCTTGATGATGGGGCCGGCGTCGACGCGCGCCTCGGAGACGAAGAGCTTGCTCATAGTCGCCTCGCGCTCGTTGGCGCTGGCCATGGCCGAACGCAGGACCTTGTCCACCATGCGCGCGGCCCGCTTGTGCGTGAAGCGCAGCAACTCGAGGGCCTCGTCGCAGCGACGGCCACGAATGAGGTCGACGACCAGCCGCGCCTTGCGTTCGGCGATTCGGGCAAAGCGGTGCTTGGCGGTCCAGGCCATGACTTCCGTACTCCTTCGTTACTTCGCCGCGCCCCGGGCGGTATGGGCCCGGAACGTTCGCGTCGGGGCGAACTCGCCCAGCTTGTGGCCGACCATGTCTTCCGTCACGAACACTTTCAGGAAGTGCCGGCCGTTGTAGACCTCAAACGTAAGGCCGATGAACTCCGGGACGATGGTGCAGGCCCGGTTGAAGGCCTTGATGGGCACGCTGCTGCCCGCGGCGCGCGCCGACATCGCCTTGTGGAAAAGGTTCTCGTCTACGTACGGGCCTTTCTTCGAGCTACGGGCCATCGGACATCCTCGTGCGGCGATTACCACTTCCGCCGGAGTTTCGCCTCACCATATGACTTCGTAATACGGCGGCGCAGGATGCGCCGGTTGGAACGGGCCCGGGGGCTGCGGGTGCGGCCGCCCTTGGCCAGCTTGCCCCAGGGCGAGCAGGGGTGACGACCGCCGTTGCTGCGGCCTTCGCCGCCGCCCAGCGGGTGGGCGACCGGGTTCATGGCCTTGCCGCGAACGTGCGGTCGGCGACCCAGGAAACGGGACTTGCCGGCCTTGCCCAGGCTGACGTTCTGGTGGTCCAGGTTGCCCAACTGGCCGATGGTCGCCCGGCACTCGACGCGCACCTGGCGCATTTCGCCGGAAGGCAACTGGATGGTCGCCCAGGTGCCCTCGCGGGCGAGCAGGCGGGCCATACCGCCGGCACTGCGGACGAGCTTGCCGCCCTGGCCGGCAGACAATTCGATATTGTGCACGTGCATGCCGAGGGGGATCGAGGAGAGGGGCATGCAGTTGCCGATCTTGGGCTCGACCCGGTGGCCGCTTTCGACCTCGTCGCCGGCCTTCAGGCCGAGCGGGGCGAGGATGTACCGCTTCTCACCGGTCTTGTACTCGATGAGGGCGATGTGGCAGGTGCGGTTGGGGTCGTACTGGATCTCGAGCACCTGGCCGGGGACGTCATCGAGACGGCGCTTGAAGTCGATGATGCGGTAGAGGCGTTTGTTGCCGCCGCCGCGGAAGCGCGAGGTGATGACGCCGTGATGGTTGCGGCCGCCGCTGCGCTTGAGGCGCTGGACCAGCGACTTCACCGGCCGGTTCTGATGGCGGTGCGTAATCTCGCTGTAGTCGTTGACGCTGGCGTTGCGCCGCCCGGGGGAAGTCTTTTTGTAAATCTTGACGCCCATGGCTTTCCCTCGTCTGCGCCTCCGCTAGAACAAGTCGATGTGGCTGTCGTGGTCGACGGTCACAATCGCCTTCTTGATCTGTCGTGTGCGGCCGAACTTCCACCGGTAGCGGCGGAGCTTGCCGGGCCGGTTCGAGGTGCGCACGTCCAGGACCTTGACGCCGTAGATCTTCTCGACGGCATCGCGGATCTGGGCCTTGTTGGCGTCGGCGTGGACCTCGAAGCTGTAGGTGCCGCCGCGCTCCTTGGTGGACTGGCGCGCCTGGAACGAGCTCTTTTCCGTAACGAGCGGCCGGATGATGGTGTGGTATACGTCCATGGATCAGCTCCCCCGCTCCGACCGGACGGCCTGCTCGCGAAAGGCGGCGAAGGCCTCGCGGGTGAAGATGAGCTTGCGCCGCGACAGGATGTCGAAGGCGTTCAGCTCGGCCACGTCGCGAATCTCGGTCCGCGGGATGTTGCGGCCGCTCTTGTACATAATGGGATCGATGCCGGCCGTGGCCAGGACGCAACCGCGCTCCGCATGGATCTTGCCCAACAGCGAGGCCAGGCGAGCGGTCTTTGGCGCGTCGAGCTTGAACCCGTCGACGATCATGGCGTCTTCGCTCTGGATCTTGGCCAGCACGGCGTGGTTGCGAGCCAGGCGGCGCATCTTCCGCGGCATGTCCTGACGGTAGTCGCGGAGCTGCTTGGCGAACGCCATGCCGCCGCCGCGACGAACGCAGGTGCGGACGTTGCCCATGCGGGCCCGGCCGGTGCCCTTCTGGCGGTAGATCTTGCGGGTCGAGCCTTCCACATCGCTGCGGCTCTTCGTCACCACCGTGCCCTGGCGACGGTTGGCGTGGTAGCGGACCACGGCCTGCTTGAGCAGTGCGGCGTTGGGGGTGCCGCCGAGGACGGATTCCTCGATCTGCTCGGTGCCGACCTGCTGGCCGCCTTCGTTATAGACCGGTACGTTCAACATCACTTGTGCTCCCGCTACGAGCGGGTCTTGGATTTCCGCACCATGACAAAACCGCCGTTGGGACCAGGGATGCTGCCCCGGATCAACAGCACGTTGTTCTCGGCGTCGACGCCGACGAGCGACTGGTTGCGCATCGTCTGGCGGACGTGGCCCATGTGACCGGCCATGTGCCGGCCCTTCTTGCCAGCGCCGCTGGTACCGCGGTTCTGGCAGCGGCTGGCGATGCTGCCCGGCGAGCGGTGCTTGCGCTCGGTGCCGTGCGAGGCCGACTGCCCGCCGAAACCCCAGCGCTTCATGCCGCCCTGCGTGCCCTTGCCCTTGGTGATGCCGGTGACGTCGACATACTTGACGTCGGCCTGGGCAAAGACCTCGACGGTGATGGTGTCGCCGATCTCGTGATCGGCGGCCTCGCCGAGGCGCACCTCGCGAATGCAGGCCTTGGGGGCCGTCTGGGCCTTGCGGGCATGACCGATCTGCGGCAGCGTGCTGCGGTGCGGCTTGACGTCGCCGAAACCGATCTGAACGCTGTCGTAGCCGTCGGGCCCGTCGGCCCGCTTGACCTGGAGAACGATGCAGGGACCGGCCTCGACGATCGTCACGGGGACGCGCACGCCCGAGGGGTCGAACACCTGCGTCATTCCGATTTTCTTACCGATGATGGCCGGGATCATACCTCGGCACTCCTGCCGCAGGACGAAGCGATATCGCTTCGCCCGCCACACCAATAACCAACGAAGCCGGCGCGGAGCCGGCTACGCCTTGATCTTGACAAACACGCCCGCGGGAACCACCAGGCGGTTGAGCGCCTCAACCGTGCGAGAGGTTGGCTCGAAAATATCGATCACCCGCTTGTGGGTGCGCATCTCGAACTGTTCGCGAGATTTCTTGTCAATGTGCGGTGAGCGCAACACTGTGTAACGCTCGATCCGCGTAGGCAGCGGCACCGGTCCGCACACGCGAGCACTGGTGCGCTTCGCCTGGTCCACGATCTCCAGGGCCGACGCATCGAGTGCTCGATGGTCGTACGCCTCCATCCGAATGCGTATGCGTTCTCCGGCCATACCGCTGATGTCCGTCCGTTCCGTAGGGGTTCGCGCTGGCTCCGGCCAAGCGCGCCGAGACATGCCAAGATAACGTAACCCCCACATTCGTCAAGGGCCGCCCCACAAAAACGCGCTTCACGCCTCGTAATAGCGGTCGAGGCACGCAGCGAACGCCGTTTTCGACGCTGTCACGGCCCGGGAACGATCACGTAGACGTACGACACGCGCCGGGGGTCGCCGAGCAGTTCGACGGATAGGTTGTAGTGCAGAGCCGACTCGGGCAATCGCTCGGAACCCGTTATCCGGCCGATACTTAGAGCCGTCGGTAGCTCCATCGACGCCGGCACGAGCACGAGGTCGAAGCCCAGGCTGCGATAGTCGGCGTCGGCCCGCGTGATCTCCATCCGCCCGTGACCGCGTCCGGACAGGACGTAACGGGCCGCCGTGGTCTGCCAGCCGCCGTCTTCGCCGATGCGAGCGAGGCTGACGGGCTCTCCGGCCTGGGGTGCGCCGAACTGCGGATCGGTGGCCAGCAGCACGCGGCTGACGCGCGTATGCACCTCGGTTACACGGCCGACAAGCCATTGTTCGAGGAGGAGTTGGCGACCCGTCCGTTCTGGATTGCGCTCGGCCGCAGGCGTCCCCGCCGCCACCCACAGTCCCTCACGCACGCCACTGAGCGAGCCGCGGCCAATCAGCAGGGTTTCCCGCCGGGGAGAGGCGTCGTAGCCGAGCACGGGAGCGATGACGATTTGCCCGCCGAGTTCGCCCAACTGGCCGCGCAGGCCGGAGACCTCATCGAAACGGGTTTCGAGGTCGGCCAGCCAGGCTTCCTGGCCGGCGACGAGGCGCTCCAAACGAGCATTTTCCTCGATAAGTCGCGAGAATTCTGCGGCCGACGGGATCGGACCCGGGTCAGCGGCGTCGGCGACGTAGCGACCGGTGCCGCTCACGGCCCACTGCGGCAGCCCGACGAGCTGCACGAGCCCGCGGACCCAGCTCGTCCACGCCACCGGCAGCAAAGCCATCACCGCGGCGAGGACCATGAGAATCAGAAACGTGTGCGACTTGGAACGCATGCGCGGGCGTGGGCTCATAGGAGATTCGCGGCGGCCCGGTTCGCGGCGGGCGGAGACAGCCGGCCGCCGAACGCGGCAGCCGGCGCGGTGCGCCCGGGCCTAGTACTCACCCTCGTCCGACTCGATGGACGGCCGCCACTCGTCCAGATGCTCGAGAAATTCGCTGGTGCCGCGGGCCACGCAGGTCAGCGGGTCGTCGGCGATATTGACGTCCACGCCGGAAGCCTTGGCCAATACCTGGTCCAACCCGCGGAGCAGCGCGCCGCCGCCGGCGAGCTTAATGCCGTTGTCGACGAGGTCGGCGGCGAGTTCAGGCTCGATCCGCTCGAGGGTACGGAGCACGGCCTCGATGATCTGGCCGGCGGGTTCCTTCAGGGCCTCGCGGATTTCTTCGCTGGTGATCACAGCGCGGCGCGGCAGACCGCTGATCATGTCGCGGCCCTTGACCTCGAGCTTCACCTCTTCGGCGAGCGGGGCGGCGGAGCCGGACTGAATCTTGATGCTCTCCGCGGTTTGCGGGCCGACCATCAGGTTGTAGTTGCGCTTGAGGTAGTTGACGATGGCGCTGTCCATCTCGTCGCCGGCGACGCGCACCGACGTGCAGTCGGCGATGTCGGAAAGGCTGAGGACGGCGACTTCGGTCGTGCCGCCGCCGATGTCGACGATCATCGAAGCCGTCGGCTCGCTGATGGGCAGGCCGGCGCCGAGGCCGGCGGCGAGGGGCTCCTGCACGATGTAGACCTGGCGGGCACCGGCGCGGCGCGCCGAGTTGTACACGGCCCGCTTCTCGACGGCGGTGATGCCGGAGGGCACGGACACGACGACGCGTGGATGAGCGAGCCCGCGGTTGCCGTGGACCTTGCGGATGAAGTAGCCGAGCATCGCCTCGGTGATGTCGAAGTCGGCGATGACGCCATCCTTCAACGGACGAATGGCGGTGATGCTGCCGGGCGTGCGGCCGAGCATCTCCTTCGCAACGAGACCGACGGCGTTGCCGTTGTCGAGGACCTGGTTGGTGCCCTTGCGGACGGCGACGACCGATGGCTCGTTGAGGACGATACCCTCCCCCTTGACCGCGACCAGGGTGTTGCAGGTCCCCAGGTCAATGCCCATGTCCAGGCTGAACAGCCCCATGAGTCGGCGGATGAACAAGGGTCACACCTCCCCCGCCGACCATCGTGCGGCCGGTCGGCGACCAGCCACCGCAACTGCCGGGATCATGTCGCCTCCTTGCGTCCCGGACCGCCTGACCCGCCGGCCTTACGCTTAGCTACCGGGCGGCGGCAACAGCGATCCGAACAGGCTCATCGCGCGAGCGCCGACGTAGAGCGTCGCCGCCAATACGAACAGAAACGCCACGACCACCAACGCCGTATAGATGTCGTTTTCCGCCGCTGGCCGACTGCTGGTCCGGGCCGGTCCTGTGTTGGGTAATGCCATGATGCTGCTGCTCCCGCGGTCTAGTTCCCGGTACCTTCCAGCCCGTAAGCCACGGCGTCGCCTGGCCGCACTTCTTCCTTGATCGTCTTCAGCTTGCCGCCGGCCTGGTCGGGCCAGACGCGGTCGACGACGAGCTCGGCGACGAAGGACTCACCGCGGTGCACCATGAACGTCATGCCGGAGACGACGCCGGAAGTCTGCCCGATGTTGATGCTGGCGTAGTTGCCGTCGATCGCGGTGACTTCGCCGCGGATGGGGCCGGCGACGGGCGCCGCGACGGGCATGACACCGGCGACGGTCTCACTCGCCGAGGCCACGCGGTGCCCCTCGGCCATGCGCTGCTGGAGCGCGGCGACCTGCTGCTCGGCGGCGTAGAGCTTCTCCTGCAGATTGCGAAGCTGGTCCGTCATGATGGTGACGTTGGAGGTCAGCTCCAGCACGCGGCTGTTCAGACGCGTGTTGCGGGTCTGCAAGTCGATGTTCTGCGTAAGCAACGCTTGGTTCTGCTTCTGGAGGGCGGTGTTCTCGCCGGTGAGCACGCCGAGCATCTCTTCGAGTTTCTTCCGGCCGGCGTCGGCGGCGACCGCCTCGTTGGTCCGGCGGGCAAGCTCGTTCTTCGAGTCGGCCAACTCGTTGGCCAGGTCCTGACGCTGCCGGTCGTTGACGTCCAGCTCCTGCGTGAGCCGCTGGATTTCGTCCTCCTTGATGGTCAGCGAGGCCTCGGCGACGCTCTGAACGCTGTTGCGCTCGGTGATGGCGGCACCAGCCTGCTCCTGATACTTCGTGGCCAGCTCCCGCCAGTTAACCCACTGGGCGGCGGCAGCGATGAACAGGCAGGACATCGCGATCGACAGGACGGCATTCAGGACGATGAACACTTTCGTCATGGTGCTCACGAGCGAACTCCTTTACAACCTCAGGAGGAGTCAACCGTCGGCGACGTCGGCACCTGCGGGCAGACGCGGCCTGCTGTAGCCTTACAGGCCCGAACGGGACAGTCCGGTCGGGATTGTACGGGCCGTCCGGCACAATGCAACCCGGATTGTGCCACGTCAGTCCCGCCGGGGCAATGGCCGCGGTCCGGAGAAAGCGGCGGTTGCCAACGGCGCCCCGCACTCGCTAGGCTACGTACCATGGAGCTCTCGGTAACGCTGCGTGAACCGCAGAAACGCGCCGGGCTGTTCGGGACGAGCGACCGGCACCTGCGGCGAATTCGCGACGAGTTGGGCGTGCGCCTGCTCGCCCGCAACGACGTTCTGCGCATCCAGGGCGAACCGGCCCAGGTGGCCCGGGCCGCCGCCGTCATCGAGTCCCTCCAGGAGCTGCTCCACGGCCGGGAATTCCTGGACGATGAGGACGTGGCCGAAGTACTGGCGAAAACCGGGGACCGGGTGGCCGCCAGCGACCCCGACGCCCTGCCGGTCTTCACCGGCCACACCGTCATCCGGGCCCGCACCGATGGCCAGCGGCACTACATCCACGCCATGCTGAACCACGACCTGGTCTTCTGCGTGGGGCCGGCGGGGACCGGTAAGACCTACCTGGCCGTCGCCGTCGCCATCCACCTGCTGAAGGCCGGCAAGACGAACCGCATCGCCTTGGTCCGGCCGGCGGTCGAGGCGGGCGAGAAGCTGGGCTTCCTACCCGGGGACCTGCAGCAGAAGGTGAACCCCTACCTGCGGCCGCTGTTCGACGCCATGCACGACATGATGACGTTCGACCAGCTCAAGCGTTTCCTGGTCAACGACGTGGTGGAGGTCATCCCCCTGGCCTACATGCGGGGACGGACGCTGAACAACGCGGTGATCATCCTCGACGAAGCGCAGAACTGCACGCCGTCGCAGATGCTCATGTTCCTCACGCGGCTGGGCCATCACAGCAAGATGATCGTGACGGGAGACGACAGCCAGAGTGACCTGGAGCCGGGGCAGCCGTCGGGCCTGATCGACGCCCTGCATCGGCTGCGCGGCATCCCGGGCATCGATATCCTCCGTCTGACCGACGCGGATATAATCCGTCATCGCCTCGTGCAGGCGGTAGTGGCTCGTTACGCAGACACCGCGGCAGCGAGCCGGAACAGGCGAGCCGAGACCGATAATCCGGGCATGTCCTCGCACGCCGCCGGCGAGTCCGATAGCGCACCGGCGGCGGGCTGAAGTTCCCGCCCGGGCGTGTCGAAGGCGCTATTCTGATGTGGCCGTTTGCCAAGAAATCAGCGCGTCGCCAGGAGATACGCCGCTCGCGTACCGAGCGCGGTGCCGGGCGCGTGTCGCGCCTGCTCGGCCAGGAGCAGTTGCTGCGGGCCGTCTTCCTGGCGGGCGTGGCGGTGGCGGCGGCGATCCTGCTGAACATCGGGGGGGATGTGCTGCCGTACCGGATTGGGCAGTCGGTGCCGCGGGCGGTGGCCTCACGCTGCGAATTCTCCGTCGACAACCAGGCGCGGACGCTCGAAAAGCGCTTGCAGGCCTACAACACGGCCGACACCTACTATGAGCTCGACGCGTCGCTGGTACGCGACATTCGCGGCCGGCTGACCAACGCCCTGCAACTGGCCAAGGAGCACGCCGCCGACCCGGCCGAACTGGTGGCCGAGGCGCGGAAGGTGCGGATCGTGCTGGACGACGCCGGCCGGGACGAGCTGATACGGATGGCGACGCTGACCGACACCGCCGAGTTACAGGCGGCGGTGGAGCGTTTCCAGCGTGCGGTGGACAGCGCCATCAGCCGGCTGGTCTTCCCGCCCTACCAGCTTCCGATTCTGGTCGAGGCGGTGGAGCCGTCGCGGCGAAGGACGCCGCTGAACGCGATCCTGGTGGATCCGGGTGAGCCACAGGCGAACACGCCCGCGCAACGGCGGGCGGTGCCGGTGGCCCGGCTGCTGAGCACGTCGCGTCCGGATGCGGGTGAGACCGTCGCCGAGGCCGTGGCGCAGGCCTTCTCGGCCCCGCTGCGGGCGAGCATGCAGGCCTCGATTCTGGCGATGCTGCGTGGCGAGGGCGAAGGTGAGGGCAGTCTGCGGCCGGTGTACCGGTATCTGCCGGAGCAATCGGAACGGGCCGCCCTCGAAGCCCGCGATCGCGTCGAGACGCAGACGGACACGTACGCGACCGATCAGCAGCTCATCGCCGCCGGCCCGATCACCAAAGAGGAATACACCCTCCTGCAAGCGGAGCACGACGCGTACAACACCTGGGTCGCCACCGCGGGGGCGCCGACAACGGAGCCGGGCGGCGTGGCGGAGTCTGTTGAAGGGGGTGTGCTCGATCGTGAGGCGGCGCAGGCCGCGGCGGCTCGGGCGGCCTGGCGAGCCAGTTGGCTGTCGGCCGCCGGTCGCGGGCTGCTCGCCCTACTGGTGACGCTGGGTCTGGCGTATCTCGTCTGGCAGATGAAGGGGCGGGTGCGCATCGACCCGCGGCGGCAACTGCTCGCGACGGGGCTGCTCATGGGGCTGCTGGCGGTGGCCCGACTGCTGTACGTGCTGACGGGTGTGCCGCACTATGCGGTCGGCGTGCAGGCCTTTGCGGCTGTGCTGCTGGCCATCGCCCTGGCCCGCGGGCCAGTGCTGGCGGTTTGCGGGGCGCTGGCCCTGCTGATCACGATCGCCACGCGACAGGGCGTCGGCTTCTTCCTGCTGCTGATGTCGGTGTCGATGGTGCTGCTGGCGGGTTTGCGCGACATTCGCAGCCGCGGGAAGATCGTGGCCGTGGGCAGTGCCGCCGGCGCGGTGGCCCTGGTTACGGGGCTGGCGGTGGGGCTGATCAACGGGCAGACGCTGAGCTTCGCGTTCTGGCGGCAGGCGGCGCTGGCCGCGGGGGCGACGTTGGCGGCGGCGTTCATCATCGAGGGCATCCTGCCCACCATCGAGCGGCTCTTCCACTTCAGCACGAGCATGACGCTGCTGGAATGGTGCGATGCCAGCAAGCGGCTGCTGCGGCTGCTGGCCGCCGAGGCACCGGGCACATACAACCATAGCTTGTTGGTCGGGACGCTCGCGGAGTCGGCGGCGGAGGCTGTCGGGGCCAACGGCCTGTTGGCCCGTACCGGGGCCTACTACCACGACGTCGGCAAGATCAACAAGCCCGAGTATTTCGCCGAGAACCAGGCCATGGGCGTCAGCCGGCACGACCGCCTCTCGCCGGCGATGAGCCACCTCATCATCATCGGGCACGTGAAAGACGGCATCGAAATGGCGGTCGAGTATGGCCTGCCGGCCAGCCTGCACCCGTTCATCGGCGAGCATCACGGCACGACGCTCGTGCAGTACTTCTATCACGCGGCCAGCATGCAGCGCAAACCGGGCGATCGCGAGGTGTCGGACGTCGAGTTCCGCTATCCGGGGCCGAAGCCACAGTCGAAAGAGACGGCGATCGTCATGCTCTGCGACGGCGTCGAAGGCGCGGTGCGGGCCATGCCCGAACCAACCGCTGGCCGGATCGAGGACGTCGTCACCAAGATCGCCCAGCAACGTCTCGTGGACGGGCAGTTCGACGAGTGCGACCTGACGTTCCGCGAGCTCGAGACGATCGAGCGCAGCCTGGTGAAGAGCCTCTGCGCCATCTACCACTCGCGTATTCAGTATCCCGAGCGCGGCGACGAGGAGAAGACGGTCAACTCGCGGGCGTCGTAGCCGCGAGCGTCGTGCGCTGTCCAGGCAACCTGGGGTCCCACCCATGCGTCCCGCTCAACCGCCGCTGGACATCACCGTTTCGTGGCAGCTTCGCGAGTCGTGGCGGGCACTGCGCCTGCTGTGGCAGGTGGCCGGGCACGTGGCGGCGGCGGAGGGTTTTCACAGCGGGTCGTTGTCGGTGGTGGTCGTCGGGGCGCGGGCCATGAGTACGCTGCATCAGCGGTATCGCGGGCAGCCGGGGCCAACGGACGTGCTGGCGTTCGACCTGGGGACGGAGCGGCGGCGGGGGATTCTCGACGGGGAGATCGTGCTGTGCGCTGACGTGGCTCGCCGGCGGGCCGGGCGGCGCGGCTTGGCGCCGGCCCGGGCCGAGCTGGCGCTGTACCTGGCACATGGCGTGCTGCACCTGGCGGGGTATGACGATCACAGCCCGGCGGGCTTCCGGCGGATGCACGCCCGGGAGGATGACCTGCTGAGCGAGCTCGGTCTGGGACGGGTGTTCGCGCGGGGCGCATAAGCCGACAACGGGCGACGGGCCGTTTTTCCACTTTGCAGCGGGGGGCCGCAGTAGTATGTTGAGCGATGGAACGCCCGCACGGGATGCAGGCTGTTTGACGGGGCGGCATGTCCCTGGCGCCGGGCGCCTGCGGAGGCCTGGGCAGAGGGGGGCCGACCAAGTACGCCGGGAGGAGCCCGATGGCGCGGATGAGTTGTCCCCACTGCGGGCAGCAGTATCGTCTCCCCGAGGGACGGCTGGGGCAGAAAATGCGTTGCGCATGGTGTGGGTCCACGTTCGTGGCCGGGACCGACGAACACAACACATCTCCGCCGCTGCCGGCCAAGCCAGCCAAAGCAGCGGCACCAGCGAGACCGGTTAGAGCAACCAAGCCGGCCGCAGAGGCCGGCACGCTGCGCGTGTCCTGTCCGAACTGCCAGGCGCACATCAAGCTCCCGGCCAGTGCCGCCGGACGACGGCTGAAGTGCCCGAAGTGCGGCAAGGTGCTGCGGGCGCCGGGGTCGAGCCCGGCACCGGCTGCCGTACCACCCCCACCGCCGGCACGAGAACCAGCACGTCAAACCGCGAGTGGCGTTGGCGACGACGACTTCGAAGACCTGATGGCCACGGAGCGTGCCGGCGAGGCGATCGCGGTTGAACGTCCCGTGATGCGAGCCCCGCAGCCGATACCGGAGGCCACGGAGACGCCCGCCGCGAGCGAACGATCGTTCTCGTTGTCGATCGGGCCACTGAGCAATCCGTGGATGCTGGCGCTCGCCATCGTGGTCGCATTCACGGTGACGTTGCTGATCGCGGACGTGGCTCCGGTAATCGGATTGATCGGCCTATGCCTCGCGGCGCTGTTCCAACTTGGCCTGGGGCTGTGCGTGCTGGTCTGTGCCTTCCGGGAATCCGTGCTCACCGGCATCCTGTGCCTGTGTCTGCCCTTCTACGTGCTGTACTTCATCTATGTGACCTGTGATGACTCACGGCTGAAAGCGATGTTCAGCGCGTCGCTGGCGATGAACGTCCTGGCCTGGGCCCTGCCATAGCGCGTCATATGATTGCCCCCACCCAACGAGCCGTCGCACTCCGCACGCCCAGCCAGCGCTGGTTCGGGCGGCGCAGCGGCGTGGTCGCGTGGGTGATTCTGGCGTTCGCGCTCGTTCACCCGGCGCACGGCCTGGGCTTACCGATTTGCATGTGGCGGGCGGCGGCCGACGTGCCCTGCCCCGGATGCGGGATGGCCCGCAGCTTGAGCTGCACGCTGCGCGGCGACATCACACAGGCGTGTGCATATCACCCGTTCGGCCCGATCTTCGCCGGGCTGTTCGTGGTCATGGGCGTGGTGGGGTACCTGCCGGAATCCGCCCGCGGGCGCTTCATGGCGTGCCTGGACCGTCATGGCAGGTGGACAACAGCCGCCTACGTCACGCTCATCGGCGCGTTCCTGGTGTTCGGAGCGGTCCGGGCCCTGGTGGCGTTCGGCCACAACCTCGCCGGCGGCGCGCCGTGCGGCTGACGGCGTTCGTCTACCGCCGCCGCAGCAGTCCCAACCCAGCGGCGAGCACGAGGACCGGGCTCGTCGGCTCGGGGACTGGGGTCGCCGACACGGTGAACTGGAACGCGTCCATACCATCTATGGATTCGAAAAACGGCATGGGCACGGTCATCGTGTTACCGTCCACGCGCAGCAGCCACTGCGTGCCGACCGGCGGGCCGCCCTCGACACCGTCGGGAACACTGATCAGTTCGAGCGTGTACACCCAGTCGGCCGGCGGCTTGTAGTAGCTGTCGGCGCGGATGGAGAAGTACATCGTGTCTTCAAGCTCTGAACCCGGTTCGGCCCAGACGTGGATGGGCCCCCAGGTCTTGGAGTCGCCGGGGTCCATCTTGGCCTTGTGGTCGGTCCGATAAAATCCGGTCGGCCCGGTCCATTCCGGCGGGTTAAACTCGTGGTAGATGGACGCATGCCCGTCGCCGGTGAGCTCGTCCGGCCAATCGAGCTGGTCGTCCCAGTCGTCCGTGGCGTCGGACCTGACGCCGAACTGGTGCATGGTTCAGCCGCAACCGGGGCCGTAGTCGTAGAAGAAGCGGAATTGCTCGGCATCGGCGGCGGCCGGTTCGTTCAAGGCCGTCGCCGCCACGATCAGGCCCAGTGCCCAGACCCAGCGCTGCATTCTGTAGCTCCGCACCGCCCCGCTGCCACTTGTCACCGACGCCAGCCGGCCCACTGCGGCGCGCAGATCATCCCTGCAACTCGTTCGAGCGAAAGGGATTACCCAGCGCACTTCCAGTCTCCGGCCCCAACCGACTCGCCGCTGGGTCGATTCTACTGAAACACGTGTCTCAAAACAACCCAGAGCCACCGGGCCGTGGAACGGTATGCGGAATCGGGCGCGGTATGCGAGGCACGATGTCGCTGCCCCCCTGCCCATCCTGGCCGGTCCGTATAGAATGCCCACAGGCGCCAGCAGGAGGTATGACTGCGGATGTTGCCGGGTCGCCGTGTGGGCGGATTCACGTTGATCGAGCTGCTCGTCGTCGTCGCGATTATCGCGGTGCTGCTGGCGATTCTGCTGCCGTCGCTCGCTCATGCGCGGGCCGCGGCCCGGGTCGCCGTCTGCGCGAGCAATCTGCGGCAGCTCGGGGCGGCCGTTCACGTTTACGCGAACAACAACGACGGGCTCATTCCCCGCGGGCCGGACGGAGCACACCCCTACGACATCACCGGCAACCAGATGGCCACGAACCAGTTGTGGATCGGCTCCGGCACCGCCCCGCCGCCCACCGTCCCGCACATGTACCAGGGTCTCGGCCCCCTGCTGAAAACCACCTGCCCCGAAGCGCGAGCCTTCTTCTGCCCGGCGGACGGCAAGCAGAACCTGCAACAGGAGCTGCCCAAGATCGGCACCGACGAGGACGCCTACGGTTCGTACCTGTATCGCCAGCTCGACCAGTTGCCCGAGGGCTACGAACGCGGTTTGCTCGACACGCTCGGCGAGAACATCGTCGACGAGGTCGCGATCCCCGTGGAAACCCTGGCCTTCGACATGAACAGCTTCGGTCCCGAGCCGTATTATCAGGCCAACCACGACGGGCTCGTCGTCAACGTGCTGTACCGCGACGGCTCGGTTCGGCGATTCGCCATGCGCGACGACTGCCTGGCGATCCCGCTCGAAGCCTTCTTCTCGCCGACGGGGATCTTCACCGCGCTCGACCAGATCCTGGTTAACGCGGACTACGCCTACCGCACGGGCCGGCCCGCCGAAGCGCCGCGCCTGGAGACCGTCAAATAGGATCCTTAGCCTTGCCTACGACGCCTGCGATCGCGCTGAACCCGCCGAATTGGGGGACGTGGCGGCCGTGCCTTGCCGCCGGGATTGTCGCCGCTTGTCTCCTGGCCGCTGTCGCCGACGCGCAGCCGCCACAACCGCTCGACCCGATGTGGACGTGGCAGCCGTCGGAAGGCGTCGAATGGGTGGAGGCGGTGCCGGGTTCGGAGCCGCCGTTGATGCTCGTGGCGGCGGGCGACGCGAAGCTGTACATCTTCGCCGTCAACCAGGCCCCGCAGCGGCTGCCGGCGTTCGTGCAGGCACGGGCCGGCGTGCGACCGGTGCCCTATGCACCGGAAGCGGTTCCGGCCACCACGACGACCACGCAGCCCGCCGCGAGCAGACAGCTCATGTACTGCACCGACCGGCTGGCCGCCTACGCCCTGCGGCCCGGCCAGCCGGTGAAGCTCCAGTGGCAGGCCGGAAGCTGGCGCGAGGACTTGGCCGAGCCGATCGAAGGCGTAACCACTCCCGAAGACGTGTTCCAGGGCGACCCGGAGCAATTGCCGCGAATCGTCGACGCGGCCGGAACCGGTTACGGCCTGCTACTCCTCCGCGATGACGGGCTGTTCGGGTTGCTCGACCGCGACGACGGGCACGTCCGCTGGAAACACCAACTCCCGCCTACGACCGCCGCTGAGCTGCATTTCTGCTGCGACCGCGTGGCGCTGCTGCGGCAGGAAGGGGCCAACGCGGCGGCGGCGTTCGTCGATTCGTCCGCGGGAACGCTCACGGACATTCCGATTCCGCCGGAGACGCCGTGGCCGCTCTGGAGCGAATTGACGAAAGACGGCCTGCTGCTGGCGCAGCCGACGAGCATCATGTTGTACACGGCGGCGGGCGGGCGGCGGCTGTTCGAGACGAGCGAAGAGGCGGCGGTGCTGGCCCGCACGCTTCACGTGCACCGCGGGAACCTCCTGCTGTTCGGCACGAACGACGGGCAATTGCACGCACTGGACGTGTCCGCCGGCCGGGAGCTGTGGGCCACCATCGATCACCCGGATCGGCGGGCCGGCTGGGATCTGCTGCGGGCGCAGGGCGACGAGCTGTTCAGCGGTGCGGGGCGGCTGCTGGTCTGCCGCGACGTGGAGAGCGGGAAGAGACGGGCGCGGTTCGCCGGACGGGGCGGCGCCCGCCTGCTGGACGTGCGTCAGCGAAGTGAGGCGCTCTGGCTGGTCTGGGGGGCGGCCGGCGTGAACGGGGAACGACTGCTGCTGGAGCGGCTGGGCTGGACGGCAACGCCGACGCCGAAGTTCGAGCAGCGGGTGTTCGGGTTGGGTCAGATCGCGCAGCTCCGCAGTCTGGTGTGGATCGAGGATCGATTGGTGGTCGCCGGCGGCGATGGGCTGTCCGTGTTCCCCCTGCGCTGAGGGGGAACGGGCGGCGCTTGCCGGCGGCGGATGATTGACCTACGCTCTGCGTCGGGTCGGGTACGAGTGAAGACTCGGCGGCGTACGGGCCAGCGCAGCGGACAGCAGTGAGACAGAGATGGACATAGCGAGCGAAAACCACGCGGGCGTGACGTTGCTGCGGCTGACGGGGGAGCTGGCCGGCGGGGAAGACAACCCCCTGATCGGCGCGGTTACGGACCAGCTCGGCGACCGCGGGGCACGCGTCGTGATCGATCTTGGCGACGTGCACTTCATGAACTCGGCCGGCCTCGGCGATCTGGTGCGGCTCGTCGCCCAGGCGAACGTGCAGGAGTCGCGCGTGGTGCTGGCGAACCTGTCGGCCTACCTCGCCGGCGTGCTGGAAATGACGAAGCTCGACCGGTTCTTCGAGACGTACAGCACGGCGGAAGATGCGCTGCGTACGCTCGGCGAGCAGACGCGGGCGAAGTCGTAGAACGCGAGGCGCCCGCAGTCGCTGCCGACGCCGGGCCCAGAACGACCCCGGCCTTCGCGTGCGTGCCGTCGGCCTGCCGTTCAGGCAGAACACGTCAGCGCACCGTAACGCGCCGCACCCGCCACCGATCCTGCTTCCTGCTGTCGTTCAGACGGATCTCGAATGTCCGGGCGTCCGTCCACGTGATGAACGTCTGCGCGTCTCCGCAGTGCGACCACCCCGCGGCAACGACGCGCCAACGCTCCCACCAATGCCGCTTGTGCAACACCCAGACGTAGTGCAGCCCCACGTGTGCCGCGCCGGCGTTGTTGAGCACGTGCCGGACGACCTCGCCGCCGGGACTGACCGACTCGGTGACCTCCGAGTACAACCAGAACAGCTCCAGGTCTTCAGCCAGCACGCCCGCCGGCCAATACGCAGCAGTCAGCATGCACGCCACCCCCAGGAAAGGCGCAATGAGCACTGCGGCCGTTCCAAGCCGGCGTGCCACCCTTCTCCGGCGCGACGGCGCATCGGCGTGCATCTGCCATCTCCGCTGCTCAGGACAACGGGATCACTCTACTCCGGTCAGACACGTGTTCCCGCTGTTCGCATGGTCTCGCGCTCGCCGCGGGAACCACCGGTTCCGCTGGCGGCCAGCACTGGCAGGCGTTCGCGCGGGCTGTTTGGTGGCTCCGTTCAGACGTCCGGTGCGGAGCCCGGACGCTACAGCAGGGCACCCGCCTGCGTACCATCCCTGCTCGTATGTACGCACGTACTGCAGATCAGGTTCGCAACCCCCGCGCCGCAGACATCGTGGCAGATTGGTGACACGGACAACCGCCGGGCGGCGGCCGGTTAGTCCACTTCGCGGCCGAGGAGGAAGCCGGTGAGGGCGCCCATTTGGAGGACGGTGGCGAAGGCAAGCTTCACGAGCAGGGCGTCGCGCGGCTCGCCGAAGATCCAGTCCGACGCCGCCCACAGCAACAGCCCCGCCACGAGCGCCTGGGCGATCGAGCCGAAGAGCCGGGCGAGCGAGAACTCGTACTGACGCTTCTCACGCACGGTCGAGCTGACCAGGCTGCGCAAATCGCCGAGGACACGCTCCACACGCTCGATGGTGGCGAGGAGGTCGGCGACGCCGGCGCGGCGGTTTGATGGCTCCGCCGACTCGGGGCCATGTGGCGGGGACGGGGCGCGCTCCGCCGACTCGGGCGCGTGTGATGGGCGCGCCGTCGATTGAGGCAACTCGGGAGCATGCGGTGGACGCGCGGTCGATTCCGACAGCTCGGGGCCGTGCGCCGAAGGCGGGGTCGGCTGCGACGACTCGGCGCCGGGCGGCGTGGGCTGCGGCGAATCGTCGCCGCCCGCGCGGTCGATCTCACTGATGAAGAGACCGCTGGTTTCGCGCTCGTCCATAGCTCGTCCTCACGCCGACAGGTGTTCGAGTATGGCCTGCCGCAACAACGGCAGCAGGATCTCGTGGTGGCCGATGACGCTATGTCCGCAGCCGGGCGCTACCGGGCGGGAGATGACGTTCTGCGTGGGCCGGTAGTGCCGCAGCATGTCGAAATTCGCCGTGTGCATCCCGGTCAGCGGGTGGCCGAGATTGCGAGCGACGGAAACGGCTTTGAGAAAGACCTCGGGCATGACGACGGCGGAGCCGACGTTGAGCCAGACACCGCCGGCCTGATCGTCGCCGGCGGCGTTCAGATCCGCCACGACGGCGCAGAGGGTGCGAAAATCGGCCAGCGTCGCCGCACCGAGCGCCGCGCCGTCGGCGTCGGGGTGCATGTGCACGGTGTCGGTGCCGATCGCCACGTGCACCGTCGCCGGCAAACCGAGCCGCGCCGCCGATGCGAACAGGCTCAAGTGACGGTACGAGACGTTTTCCGCCGACAGCAGCTCACCGAGCGCGCGACCGAGCCCGGGACCGGCGGCGCCGCGGCGGGCGGCTTCGTTCATGCGCTCGCACGTCTCGGTCACCATGCCGAAGCTGCCGTCGCGGATCGTGTCGGCGACCTCTTCGCTGGTCGCACCAGTTTCGGCGAGTTCGAGATCGTGGATCGCGCCCGAGCCGTTCGTGGCCAGGGCGGTGATGATGCCACGCTCCATCAGGTCGATCACGACCGGCGAGCAGCCCGTCTTCACCACGTGGCCGCCGAAAGCGAAGATGACCGGCCGCCCCGCTCGGCGGGCGGCGACGACCGCGTGCACCACCTGCATGAGTTGGTCAGCGCCGAGGAAGGACGGCAGTGACGCCAGCCACTCGCCGAACGAGCAACCCGGCGGCGGCGTCTTGCCCAGCAGCGTGGCGGCAACCTTATGGGCGCGGGCGTCGCGTGACTTCATGCGCAATCGCGTGAAATCCAGTTGCGCCGGCCCGGAATGGGGTTGCTTCCGCGTGCTCACTTGCTCTCCTCGAACAGGTGCCGCAACCGCGCCGCAAACTCGCCACGCGGATCGGCCAACTCCAGCCGCGCCTCCAGGCGCAGCAACTCGGCCGTCCCGCCGGCGTCAGGGGACGAGGCCCACAGCGTCCCCAACTTCACCCAGTCCTTGCGCGTGGTCACCACGCAGGCCGCCTCCTGTCGGCGAGCCTCGTTGGTGATCGCCAACACGTCGATAGCACTGTAACGATGGTGGTCCGGGAAGACCAGCGGTTCGACGACGTGGTCGGAGAGTTGTCGCAGCAGGCGCAGGAACGTGCCCGGGTTGCCGAGGCCGCACACGGGCAGCACGACGCGCTCGCGCAGCACGTCGACCGGGCGCACTTGGTCATCGGCGGCGACGAGTTGCGACGGCGCCAACGCCGCCCGACTGATCGGAACCGCCGGCGCCCAGTGCTGTATCGTGCGCATCAGCTCCTGCACGGCGACCGGATCGACCTGGTTGCTGCGCGTGATGACGACCCAGTGCGCGCGGCGCAACGATGCCGGCGGCTCGCGCAGACGCCCCGCCGGCAGCAGGCGCCCGCCGCCCCACGGGTTGAGCGCATCGATCAGGACGACGTCGAACGTGCGGCGCAGCCGGCGATGCTGAAAGCCGTCGTCGAGCACGAGACAGTCAGCGTTGTGCTGTTGCCGAGCGGTGGCCGCGCCGGCGACGCGGTTCGGATTGACCACGACCGGCACATCGGGCAGGGCCAGGTGGAATTCCTGCACCTCGTCGGCGACGGCCTCGGCCGCGGCGCCGTAGCCGCGAGTGAGTATCGCCGGTCGATGGCCCGCCGCCCGCAGGCGGGAGACGATCTCGATGGTCAGCGGCGTCTTGCCCGTGCCGCCGACGGTGAGGTTGCCGACGCTGATCACGGGCACGCCGGCGTCGTGCGAAGCGGACGAAACACGGTCGTACCAGAGGTTACGAGCGGCGATCACGGCGTGATAACCGACCGTGGCCGGCGCAAGCAGCAGGCGCAGCCAACGCGGATTGGTGCCGGGGAGATTCATCGATATCCGAATCGGCGGGGGCAACTCAGCGGACCGGCAACACACCGGTCTCGCGCTGCCACTTCACGGAAGCGGGTACGCCGGCGGTCAGAGGCGTCCGCGGCTCGTAGCCGAGGAGGCTGCGGGCCTTGGTGATATCGGCCACGTAGCGGGTGACTTCGCCGACGCGTGACGGTTCGTAGGTGACGTTGGGCTCTTTCTGGAGCGAGAGACTGATCAGGTTGACGAGGTCGACCAGGGTCGCCCCCTGCCCGCAAGCCAGGTTGATCGTCTCGCGCGAGAGGCGGCCGCTGGCCAGGGCGTCGATCCCGCGCAGCACGCCGTCGGCGCAATCATCGACGTACGTGAAGTCCAGCACCTTCTCGCGGCCGTAGACGACGATTGGCGTACCGTCGACGATGCGGCGGATGAACAGCGGGATCACGCGCTCCAGCCGGTCGATGTCGCAGTCGTACCGCCCGTAGACGTTGCTGAAGCGGAAGACCAGGTGCGGCAGGCCGTAGCACTCGGCGTACGAGTAGATGAAGGCCTCGGAGGAGATCTTCGAAGCGCTGTACGGGCTCTCGGCCACGACGAAGTCGGCCTCGGACTCCTCGGTGATGTGACGATGGATGTCGCCGTAGACCTCGCGCGAGCTGCCGAAGATGAGCGGCGTGCGGTGCAGGCGGCAGAATTCGAGAACGTTGAAGGCGACGCCGACGTTCTCCATGGCCCGGGTGGGCACTTCGACGAGCTCGAACACTTTGGCGTGAGCCGCCAGGTGCAGGACGACGTCGAAGTCGCCCTCGACGCCGAGGTCGCCGCCGGTGCAGGACATCAGGTTACGCACCACGGTGGGGACGCGGTCGGTCCACGTATTGGGGCGGACGTCGATGCCCTGCACCTGGTCGCCGCGGGCAAGCAGCGCGAGGGCCACGTTCGTTCCGATCTGCCCGCTCGATCCGGTGATGAGAACCCGCATGCTGGCTCCGGCTCTAGAACATAGGTCTGTGTTGCCGCCTTTGTACGGCCCGGGGTGCGCGCCGTCAACGCGGCGGCACGCCGGCGTCAGCCCTGCTGCTGTGGACGGGCCTGGGCCCGCAGCCAGTCCAACCCCTCGTCGGCGACGGACTGGATGACCTGGGGGTACAACTCGCGTTCGGCGACGCCGACGCGGTGGGCCAGCGTGGCTGGATCGTCGCCGGGTTCGACCGGGACGCGGGCCTGGGCGACGATCGGCCCGTGGTCGTACAGCTCGTCGACGAGGTGCACGGTGCAACCGCTTTCGGTCTCGCCGGCGGCGAGGACGGCGGCGTGCACGTGGGCGCCGTGCATGCCCTGGCCGCCGAAGCGCGGCAGCAGCGCCGGGTGGATGTTCAGCACGCGACCGCGATAGCGGTCGGGCAGGCGCCAGTGGCAGAGGAAGCCGCCCATGACGACGAGATCGACGCCGGCCCGATCGATCGCCGCCGTCAGGGCCTGCGAAAAGGCCGCGTCGTCGGGGAAGTCGATCCGGCGGATGATTTCGAGCGGCAGGCCGGCGGAGCGGGCGACGTCCATGCCGGCCACATTCCGGCGGGAGCTGACCACGAGCGCAATCTCGACGCCCCGCAGCCGCCCGTCGGCCAGCCGGGCCGCGAGGTTATCCAGGGTCGTCCCGGAACCGGAAATCAGCACGGCGATCCGCAGCGGGCGGCGGCTATCCTGGCTTGACAACATGCGGGCATCATAGGGTTAAGGCCGGCCGGCGGGGAGAGTGGCGGCCCCCGACTGCGGACTGGCAGGGCAGGAGCCGATGATATATTATCGACGGGGTATGCAGCCGAGCCGGCGGCGTCGGCCGGACCCGAGCCGTGGTGCCCGCGGGGGTGGTCCGCGGCAGGTCCCCTGGAGCCCCTAGCTGAGGATCTCAACGTGGCCGTCAGGCAGAACACCTACGAGAAACAGGCCAAGCTGAGCGTACTGCTGGCCATCGTCGGGGGCGTGTGCACGCTAGCGGGGGCTTTCTTTATCCTCCGTGCCTTCGATCCGACGAGCTTCCAGACGGTCTACAGCAGCCGGAGCCTGCGGCTGCCCGCCATTCTCGGAGCGCTGTTCGTCGGACTCGGGGCGGCGGGGATCGGCTGGCTGCTCGGGCTGCTCAGCGCCGGGAACCGGCTAAACAAGCTCAACCGCCTCTCCTGGATCGGATTCTTCGCCTGCTCGGGCGTCATCGCCCTCGGCATGTCGCTGGGGATCTTCTTCTACCTGACGAGGTTCGCCCCGCCGGTAAGCAAGATACCGGGCGCGGGTTAGTGGCAGGCGGGCTGTAGCGTCTGGGCTCTGTACCGGACGGCGGCGGGGAGCCGTCAGCCATCAGCCGTCAGCTTCCGACTTTGAGCCACGAGCCGGGCACGACATCCCACTCCCCTGATCGCCGGATTCCCTGATCCCATGCTCTCGCGCAACCTGTGTGGCATGCCGAAGCGCAGCGCCGGCATGTGCCACTTGTACGCTGGCACGTTCATGCCGGCGCTGCGCTTCGGCATGCCACACTCCCTTGTCGGGCGTCGGTCGCGCTTTCGGTCAGCACTGCTCAAGAGCAGTGGCACACCGTGGCGTTGCCGCGAAAGCCGGGCGTGCGCTCCGGCTCATGGCTCATGGCTTGGAAGCAGTGGCGGATGGCGGGAGACTGCGTGAACTACGGCTTGGGGCCGAGCTCGACGCGAGTGACGTCGCCCTTCTCGTAGCGGTGCATGTACTCCTCGGCGCGGGCCAGCATGCCGATGAACTGGCCGCCGGGGACGTAGCCGTACTCGCTCAGGGGACTGGCGATGCCGAGGTAGTTGAGCTCGCGCCAGGCGTAGCGGCCCAGGCCGGTCAGCCGCCAATTGAGGCCGCTGCGGATGCCGCAGGCCCGGCAGAGGAGGTAACCCACGCTGCCGCGGCTGATAAGGGCGTCGGCCGGGTAGTCCCAACCGCCGGGGATCACGCTACCGGCTTCGAGGGCATCGGTCAGGGCGGCGAAGTCGCCGTCGAAGACCTCATTCTTCCATAGGATGTAGACGGCCCGGTAGGCGGGCTCGACGGTCACATAGGGCTGGTCGGCGATGTACTCGGCCAGGGCGCCGTTGCCCTCGGTGGGTACCGCCGGCTGCGTCGTCGCCCGCGGACCGGGGGCCTGGCAGCCGGACAGGAGCAGCCCCAGGAACAGGATGCACCACACCAGCGGGCCGGTGCCGCCGGCGCTACGCTTGCCGCACGTTGATCCCGCGAGGCTCATCAGAAGCTCCACGTCAACCCGGTGAAGATGAAGTGCCGCGCGTGGCAGTCCTGGTAGGCGTCGCCGGGGAAGAAAACGCCCCAGCGCGTCGTCCAGGAAACATCCGAGGCCAGGCGCCAGTTGATGAAGTAATCCATTTCCCAGCCGACGTAGCCCTCGAACTGCTCGGCGGTGAAGTCGCTGATCGCGGCCCGCGACCGGTTCTTGTGATAGAGGAACCAGTTCGTCCCGATCTCCAGGTCGTGCAGCAGCTCGATCTGCTCCAGCGGGGCGAGCGAGGCGCCGGCCCGCCAGATGTGCAGGTTGCTCGGCGTCAGGCCGGTGGCCAGACCGGTGTCGCGATAGCCGAAGCCCACGAAGCTCGTGTCGCGGGTGTCGCCGCGATTGCCGCCCTCGGCGTTGGTCGGGCTGAAGAGGCGGTCCGCGTCGCCGCTGGCGAACATGTACTCGGCGGCAAGGCGGGGCCGCATGGGCAAGTCGAAGAGGTACTCGACGCCGACATCCCAGCCGAAGGCCTCGACGTAGTCGCGGTGCAGCCAGTCGCCGTCGCCGTAGCTGTGGCCGGACTCGAACACGCCCTCGGCCCAGTAGTTGAGGTTATGGGCGAGTTCGCCGCGGGCGCCGAAACCGAGGTAGAACGAGTCGTACTGGTAGTTCTGGAAGAACGTACGGGGGCGCTCGTCGGTGCGGTCGTTGTTCCACAAGGCGTAGACGAAGGGCCGGTGGCGGTCCCAGCCGTCATAGGCGACCTGAACGCCGTAGAAAAGGCGGTCGCTGTGCGTATCGACGGCGTTGCTGCGGTCGATGTTGGGATAGCTGCCGATCGTGCGGCCGACCAGGCCGGTGACGAGGAAGTCGTGCAGGCGGCCCTCGAGCACGACGGCGTCGAGGGGCATGTCCAGGGCGTATCCGGTTCCGAAGAGGACCGATTGCCGCCCGATGCGGGCCTTGAGCTGGAACGGGTCGCCGGGCTCGGCGAAGTGCAGAGCGCGGCCGATGTCGACCTGGTACCAGGCGCGGTCGAAGTTGGGCCCCCACCAGTCCTTCTGCCGCCCGATCTGGTCGCCGCAGCGGAAGTGCGTGTAGTGGAGGCGCACGCGGGCGAAGATCTCGTGCGTGCCGTCGTCGATGCTGGCCCGCGTCCAGAAAGCGAGACCGGGCCGCTGGACGTAGCGGGAACGCTGCACGCCATCATCGAAGTGGAAGGCGTAGTACTCGAGCCAGCCGCCCCACTGGAGGTCGAGCGCCGAGGAAAGCGGGGCCAGTTCCCGCCGTTCGTCGCGCAGCTTGTCGTCGATGGTGCGCTGCTGTTGCAGGAAGCTGCCGGAGGTTGCGGCCTCCTGGGCCGGCGCGACCGTCGCCGCGACCAGCCACACCAGCACCGGGGGCAGAATCGCCAGACTTGACCGCATCACACCCACTCGCTTTGAAAGGCCCAGACCCGACCCGGGCGTCGACCGCCGCCGCGCACCGCGCACGCAGGGAGTCGGGCGTTCCCGCCAGTCCGATAGCAAGCCGTGGCGGGCAGTGGTAGCATGCAAGCAGCCGGGGCGGGTGTCAATCGTGTTGCCGCAATGGCGAGCGAAATCGAGGTCAAATTCCGGCTTTCCACACCGCAGGGGCTGCGACGCCGCCTGCAAGAACGGGCTGCTGCGCCCGCGGGGCAGGTCACCGAGGTCAACCGGATGTTCGATACGGCGGACCGGCGTCTGCTGGCGGCCGACAGCGGGTTGCGGGTGCGCACCTGCCGGGCGGAGGGCGGCGCGACGTCGCACACGCTGACGTACAAGGGGCCACGCCGCGGCGGGCCGCTGAAGGTGCGCGAGGAGATCGAGGTCACCGTGGGTGATCCGGCCGCCCTCGGCGGCGTCCTGGCCCGGCTCGGCCTGCGGGAGGTCGTCACGTTCGAGAAGCACCGCGAGACCTGGCGCGTGGCCGACTGCACGGTGACGCTGGACGAGTTGCCGGTCCTGGGCTGGTACGCCGAGATCGAGGGCCCGTCAGCGGAGTGCGTACAGGGGGTCCGGGCGGATCTGGACCTGGCGGACACGCCGGCGGTGGAGGAAACGTACGTGCACCTCGCCGCCGCCCACGGCGTCACGGACGCCGACGGGTGCGTTCGCCTACTGTTCGAACCGTAACACCGACTGTGGGAGCCGTGCAGGAAGCAGAAGAAGGGCCGTCGCGTGGCGGCGGCCCTTCCGGTTACGCGGAGCCCGCGGACCAGACCCGGCCTAGCGACGACGCCACGCCGCCAACCCGACGAGAGCCAGGAGCACTACCGTAGCCGGCTCCGGGACACAGTACGTGGACAGGTCCCAGTCCTTCACGTTGCCGGCGAGCGTGAAGTAGCGATCGTCGGGGAACACGATCCGCTCCCAGTCCGGCTGGTAATCCAGATCCCAGTAGAACCGGAGCTGACCGCCGTCAGCGGATTCGAGCACTTCGGTCGGCAGCCACTCCGTGCCGGTGTCGTCGACGAGGCGGACATCCTCCTGCCGCCCCAGAATGCGGTCGGTGTAGTCGACGAGGAGCCATATTTCCTTCTCGTTCTCCTCGACATACTGGTTGTCGACGTGGAAGGTGTTGTCGTCCACCCAGGACGGATCGTCGTAGACGTCTTTGAGCGAGCCGGCCTCGCGGAAGTCGGCGTTCCAGACGCCGTCCTGGTCGGTGTCGCTGCTGAACCAGGCCACATCGTATTGGGACATCGCGTATTGCGGCTTGTTGAGACCGTCGCACAACGTGATGTAGGACTGGGCAGTCCACGCCTGGTAGTCGGACAAGTCCCAGCCACCGGCCGCCGGGAAGCTGTTCGTATACACGTCATTGCTGACGACGCCCGGGGCGGTGCGATCGGAGTCGTGCCAGACGGACTGCGAGCCGAGGCCGTTGTCGTAGTTGCCGCCGACGAGCGTCATGCAATGTGGCGGGTAGTCCCAGCCGACGGCGACGTACTGGCAGCGAGCGAGCTCATCGAGCAGGAAGTTGTAGTCGGGCCGGCCCAGCGGCGGGTCATACTGATACACGGCGGTCACATCCGTGTAGCCGTTGAGCGGGCGGTACTCGACCGAGTCCGGGTTCTTGCCGTAGGTGTAAAGCCAGTAGTTGATGGCCCGATCGGCCCAGCCCAGGTTGTTCCAGCCGAGATCGGTGATGAGCTGGTTGTAGATGCTCTGGGCGCGCAGTTGGGCCGAGGCGCCCGTCCCGTAGCCGGCCCCGCCGAGCAGGTTGGCGGCGGCCGCCTGCCAGCAACTGTTGTCGCCGGCGTCGGGCCAGCCCGGCAGCTCGGGCCGGTCGAGCTTATTCACGTCGGGCACGTCTTTGAACACGTCCCAGTCGTCTCCGCCGAGTGCCCCGGCGGCCAGCAGGCCGACGACAGCCAATGCCATGAAACCTCTGCTGATCATGTCTTCCTCCTCGTCCTCGTGGACGAACACCCCCGGTTCCGTCACGTGAACCGGTTTCCTGCCGCGCGATTTCGGCAGGCCCCTCATCCGCTCGAAGGCCGCGGGGTCAATGCCCCGCGCTCTGCGTGGGACGCGCGACGCCAGCAACGCGCTTGCAGCACATGCGTCCAACGACACGCCTACGCACCGAGGAGTGCGCCATCACCAATGAACAACCGGGTGGACAGGTCGAACGGCCTCTCACCCACTCACAGAAATGCAGCTCCCGTCCGAAGGAACGGGAACGTGACGTCCGCGCTCGCCGAACTCAGCAACGCCGGGAGCTTCGGCACGCCCTTCAGTCGCGAGCCGTCACCGGCCGGCGGAGGCGGACTCGAACCGGCCGAACGTCTCGACATTCTCGGCATACAGTACGCTTCTGCCGGCCGCGTGGAATCCGCATGTGGGCCGTCGGCTATTCAGCCAATGCGCCGGCCGGCGTTTTCAGACCTCACCGCGCTGGGGCGATTGCAGGCGACCCATTTCGTCGGCGGTGGAAAGGGCAAGGTGCTCTGCGAAGACGCGCACGAGGAGACCGGCCCGGCTGCGCACGTCGAGCTTGTGGTAGACACGCTCCAGGTGCGTGTGCACAGTGTGCGCGGAGATTCTCAAGGCGCGGGCGATCGCTGCCTCGGTTTGATCCTGGAAGATGCACTGGAGGATCTGTAGTTCACGTTCAGACAAGCGCAGGGCCTGGCCGAGGCGAGACCACTGCGCGTCGGTCAGGATCTCCTGCCCCTGCTCAGGAACCCAGTTCCCCCCGCGCCCCGGCTGTAACTCCGAACGCGGCGGTTCAGCGGCCATGACATACCCCTCATCATCCCGGGAAGGCATTGGCGGCTGGGTTCGGTCGCCGTCATGGGCCGGCGCCGGGCACCACAGACGTGCTGCCGCATACCGCCCGGGACATGTTGTCCATACGCAGGTCTGAAGCTGGGCTCCCTCAAGCCCGGTCGAACTGCGCCCGAATCATAAAGTGCATATTAAACCCCCGAAACGGCACGTCAAGACTAAGTGCGCAAACCTTATGAACAACTGGCCCGAACACGGAGCATTCCGGCCAGCCAGCGGCGCAGCGCGCCGTCGTCCCCGACCAACTGCCCAAAGCGGATGATCGATGACTGAATGGCTCCGCGACCCACCTTGGCCCGCTCCGGATCACGCTCCGCCCGGGCCAGCGTCATCGCGCCCCAGGCGATCGGCAGACCACAGAACGACCGCAGGCCGGCGGCATGAGCCGGCAACGCCAAAACGAACTCCACACCCTTCTGGAGGCTCTGCCGGGCCTCATTCAGCACGGCCCGGTAAATCTCCGCCGACGAAACCTCGTTGCCCACCGGCGTAGGCAGATAGCGGCGACCTTGCTGGGAATCCTTTAGGGCGTCTTTGAGGATATTGACGAGCTGAAGTCCGATACCCAATTCGACCGCCAACTCGCGCAGGTTGGTCAGCGCTGGGATGCGCAGGAAGTGCGCCATCATCCGACAGAGCATCTCCCCGACGACGCCGGCCACGTAGTAGCAGTACTCGCGCAGCTCCCCGGCGTCGCGGATGGCGGGATAGGGCGCCCCACGGGCCGCGGCCCGCTCGGCAAGCTCCCCCACGCCCGTGATCATCTTCCGGGCACATTCGCGGACGGCCGCCCCATGCTCGGCGTCGAGGGCAGCGATCCGGGACAGGACCTCACGCATCTGGGCCATCAGCCGGCGCTCGGCGGGAATCTCCCCGATCGGCCGGGCTAGGCTGTCCGGCACGTCCACCGCCGGATCGTCCAGAACCGCCATCAGGCTGGCGAAATGCTCGCGTCGCTCGGCGGCGGAGAGTTCCGGGGCGTCCTCGATGGTGTCCACGATGCGCATGAGCAGGTAGGCCAGCCCGACCGGGTCGGCCAGGCCGCGCGGCAACATCGGGATCAGAATCGCGTAAGTGCGCGAGACGCCCTTCAGGTGCTCGGCGATGAAGCTGTCCATGGCTCGCGCCGCCCGCTCCCGGCTGTTTGGTCCCCCAGTCCGTCCGTCCGCTACGAATCCTTACGGATGGTACGCGAGACCTCACGCGGTGTCGAGCGAATGGCATCCGCACCCTCACGGGCGGCCCGGACGGCCCGGCGCACCACCGCGGCGATGCCCGCCGCGTCGATGCCGGCCGAGGCCAACTGGGCACTGCGGGCCCCGTGGGCGTAGAAGTCGTTTTCCGCCAGGCCGAGTCTGATTACGTTCTCGGTCGGCAGGCCGAGGCGGTTGGCCGTCTCCAGAACGGCGCTGCCGAAGCCGCCGGACACGGAGTGGTCCTCGACGGTGACCACCGGCGTGCCGCGGGTAATCGCCGTGGTGACCATGTCGGCGTCGATCGGCTTGGCGAAGCGAGCGTTGACGACGGTGATGAAGATGTCGTCCTGCTCCAGCGTGCGGGCGGCGTCGAGGGCGAACTGCACCTCGGAGCCGTAGGCCAGGACGGTCGCGTCCGGCCCCTCCCGCATGACCCGGGATTTGCCCAGGTAGAACGGGGGTGTCTCGCCGTACGGCGTCGGCACCGTGTCCCGCGGGTAGCGCATGGCGAACGGCCCGTCGAGCTTCAGCCCGAAGCGCAGGGCGGCGAGCAGCTCGGGCTCGTCCGCCGGGGCCATGAGGACCATGCGCTGGAACGGGCGGAGGAAGGCGATATCGAGGTAGCCGTGGTGCACGGCGCCGTCACCGCCGACCACGCCGGCCCGGTCGATGCACAGGCCCACGGGCAACCCTTGCAGGACGAACTCCTGGAAGACCTGGTCAAAGGCTCGCTGGAGGAACGTTGAGTAGATGCAGGCCAGCGGGCGCAGGCCGGACTTGGCCATGCCGGCGGCGACGTCCACGGTGCAGCTTTCGGCGATGCCGCAGTCGAGCACCTGCTCCGGGAACTCGTTGCGCACCTGGGCCAGGCCGGTGCCATCGGGCATGGCGGCGGTGAGGGCGTGGACGCGGGGATCCTCGCGCATAATCTCGATGACCGCCCCTGCCAACGCGCTGGTCCAGCTCTTCCGCTCGCTCTTTACCGGTGAGACGGTGTCGCCCGTGACGGTCAGCTTGCCGGGGCTGTGGTAGGCACAGGGATCGGCGGACGCCCAGTGGCAGCCGCGGCCCTTCTCCGTATGCACGTGCAGCAGGACGGGATGCGGAACGTCTTTGAGCAGCGCGAGAATCTCGGTGAGACTGCGGAGATCGTGGCCGTCGACGGGGCCGAGGTACATGAAGCCGAGCTGCTCGAAGATCTGCTCGGGCGAAACCGAGGCCTTGATGCTGCGCTTCAGGTGCTCGAGGGCGCCGTAGACGCTCTTGCCGACGAGCGGCACGCGAGGCAGCGCCGCCTCGACCTGCGCCTTGGCCTCGCCGTAAATGCTGCTGGTGCGGAAGCGGGCCAGGTACTTCGCCAGACCGCCCTGCGTCTTCGAGATGCCCATCGAGTTGTCGTTGAGCACGACGAGGAACTGGCGGCGGAGCGTGCCGGCCTGGTTGAGCCCCTCGAAGGCCAGACCGTTGACGATGCTGGCGTCACCGACGAGGGCCACGACGTGGTTCTTCCGGCCGAGGGCGGCATCGCCGCGGGCCAGGCCCGTCGCGGTGGCGATGGCGGTGCCGGCATGGCCGACGTCGAACAGGTCGTAATCACTTTCGCCCTGGCTCGGAAAACCGCTGAGGCCGCCGGCCTGACGGAGCGTGTGGAAACGGGCGGCGCGGCCGGTGACGAGCTTGTGCACGTAGCACTGGTGGCCAACGTCCCACAGCAGGCGGTCGGTGCGGAAATCGAAGACGCGGTGCAGAGCGAGGGTCAGCTCGACGACGCCGAGATTGCTGGCCAGGTGCCCGCCGCACTGGCAGACGGTTTCGATAATCCGCGTCCGGATCTCGGTCGCCAGCCGCTCGACCTGGTCCAGCGGGAGCCGGCGCAGGTCGTCGGGCGATTCGATCGTTTCGAGGATTCTGCTGTTCACGGGGGGCTCCGTTGCATCGGGCGGCCGGACGAGCCGGTCAATGGTCACGGGCGATCACGTAGCGGGCCATTTCGCGAAGACGATCAGCACGCTCGCCAAACATGTCGACGGCGGCCAGGGCGGCGGCCACCTCCTCGTGCGCCCGGCGGCGGCTCGCTTCGGTGCCGTGGGCGGCGGGGTAGGTCTGCTTGGCCGCGGCGGCGTCTTTGCCGACCTGCTTGCCCAGGGCCGCGGTCGAGCCGGTCACATCCAACAAATCATCGGTGATCTGAAACGCCAATCCTAAGTGGCGGCCGTAGTCGCTTACCGCCTCGCGGGCCGCGGCATCGGCCCCGGCGCACAAAGCGCCCATCCGACACGTGGCCTCGATCAATCGGGCGGTCTTGTGCAAGTGGATGTACTCCACCAGGGTGGCGTCGGTCGGCCGCTCTTCGCCGTCCACGTCGGCGCCCTGGCCCTCGACCATCCCCAGGGCTCCGGCCGCCAGGGCCTGACCGAGAGACGCGGCCAACTCCGCCGGATACGCCTCCAGCAGCAGCGCGAACGCATGCGTGGCCAGCCAGTCGCCGGCGAGAATCGCCATGGCCTCGCCGAAGACCTTGTGGTTGGAGGGCTGCCCGCGGCGGAGATCGTCGTCGTCCATGGCCGGCAGATCGTCGTGGATGAGCGAAAATGCGTGCACGCACTCCACGGCGATACCGGCGGTCAGGGCGACCACTTCGACGCCGCCGCAACAGCGACAGCACTCCATCAGTAATACCGGGCGAAAACGCTTCCCGGGCAGCGCCACTGAATACCGTACGGCTTCACCCAGGCGACTGTGCGTCCCAAGTGAAGTTTCCAGCTTTTTCAAATGCGTTGTGATCGCCGCGTTGACGCGGGCCAGCGCACCCGCATACCACTCCAGCCCGACCGGCACCCCCGGCGAACTCGCGGCGCGCTCCGTACTGACGTTCACAGCTTGGCCAGCTCCTCGGCGGCTCGTCGGCCCGACGACCCCAATCCAAACAACGCAGCATAATGGCGGACGGGCCGGCTTGCCAACCCCCGGCCGCTCCGATAATGTCGCACCCGCCACACATAAGGGCCATTGTTTCGCATCCATGAACCCACGGCTGACACCCGATTTCGTCCTCAGCGGCTACCGCGCCGGCGTCTTTCCCATGGCCGACGACGCCGGCGACATCTACTGGTACAGCCCCGACCCGCGGACGATCTTCGACCTCGAGGGCTTCAAGGTCTCCCGTTCGCTGCGCAAGACCATTCAGCGAGAGGTGTTCGAGGTCCGAGTCGATACGGCGTTTGATGAGGTGATCGCCGCCTGCGCCGACCGCCCGGAGGGCACGTGGATCTCGACGAGGATCATGAAGGTGTACTCCGCCCTGCATCGGGCGGGACACGCCCATTCGGTCGAGTCGTGGCAGGAGGGGCGGCTGGCAGGCGGACTGTACGGCGTGAGCATCGGCGGGGCGTTCTTCGGCGAGTCGATGTTCTATCGCGTGACGGACGCGTCGAAGGTAGCGCTGGCGGCGTTGGTGACGCGGCTGCGCGAGCGGGGGTTCAGGCTGCTCGACACGCAATGGACGACGCGGCACCTCGAGCAGTTCGGCGTGATCGAGGTGTCCCGCCGGGTGTACCTCTCGCTATTGCGGCGCGCCCTGGCACGGCCGTGCACGTTCGTGGATTGAGGCGGCGGTGCGGTGTGCGAGACGTTTGTCGCAGGCGACGTCGGCCACGGGGGGCCGACGCTACGATGCCGTCCGACTACAGCGCGTTCTTGAAGTCGTCGAGGGCATCGGGGTTGGCGAGGGCATCGCGGTTCGCGACGACCTGTCCGTGGAGGATCTTGCGCACCGCCATCTCGACCTTCTTGCCGTTGATGGTGTGCGGGATGTCGCGAACCTGGCGGATGTGCTTCGGCACGTGACGCTTGGTGGCGCCGTCGGCAATCGCCCGGCGGATCCTGGTGGTCAACTCGTCGTCGAGCGTCAGACCCGGCCGCAGCACCACGAACAGGCAGATCTCGACGTCGTCGTCCTCCGTGTCGCGACCGACGACGATGCTGTCGGTGATCTCGGGCATACCCTCGACGACGCGGTAGATCTCGGCGGTGCCAATGCGGATACCGCCGGGATTGAGCGTGGCGTCGGAGCGGCCGTAGACGACGATACCGCCGGTGTCGGTAATCTCGATGAAATCGCCGTGCCGCCAGACGACGGGCCGCGGTGTATCGCCGAACCACTCATGCTCGAAGTAGGCGGCCTTGTACTTGGCGCCGTCGGGGTCGTTCCAGAAGCCGACCGGCTGCGAGGGGAACGGCGCGCAGCAGACGAGCTCGGCCTTTTGATTCGTGACCGACTCACCGCGATCGGTCCAGGACTGCACGTCCATGGCCAGTCCACGGCATTGAATCTCGCCGGCATAGACCGGCAACATCGGGTTACCGAGGATAAAGCAGGAGATGATGTCCGTCCCGCCGCAGATAGAGGCCAGTTGCACGTCGGCCTTGACCTCATCGTAGACCCAGCGGAAGAGCTCCTCGCTGAGCGGTGAGCCGGTGGAGCAGACGCAGCGCAGTTCGGCGAGGTCCTGCTCGCGGTCGGGATGCAGACCGGACTTCTGGCACATGGCGAGGAACTTCGGGCTCGTGCCGAAGATGTTGACGCGGAGTTTGGCGGCCATGTCCCAGAGGCGCGAAGCCACCGGATAGGCGGGGTTACCCTCGTAGAGCACGACGGCAGCGCCGGCGCCGAGGCCGCTGACCAGCCAGTTCCACATCATCCAGCCGCAGGTCGTGAAGTAGAAGATGCGCTGGCCGGCGCGCAGGTCGCAGTGCAGCATCAGCTCTTTCATGTGCTGGAGGAGCGTGCCGCCGTGGCCATGCACGATGCACTTCGGTACGCCGGTCGTGCCGGACGAGTACATGATGAAGAGCGGGTGATCGAAGGGAACCTCGACGAAGGTGAGCGCGGGGGCGGGCTTGTCGACCGGGCCGAGGAAACCGCGCCAGAGCACGGCATCGCGCACGCCAGCGAGGTCGGGCTTTTCGTCGAGGAACGGCACGACGACGACGCGTTTGACGCTCGGAAGCTGCGCCAGCATGTCGGCGACGCGCGGGAGCGTGGCGATGCGCTTGCCGCCGTACGTGTAGCCGTCGGTCACGACCAGCACGGTCGGCTCGATCTGGCCGAAGCGGTCGAGCACGCCGCGGACGCCGAAGTCGGGCGAGCAGGAGGACCAGGCGGCGCCGAGGCTGGCGGCGGCGAGCATGGCGATGATGGTCTCGGGGACGTTGGGCATGAAGCCGCCGACGCGATCGCCGCGCTGGACGCCGGCCTGGCGGAGGGCGGCCGCGGCACGAGCGACCTCGGCTCGCAGTTCACGGTGCGAATAGCGGACGGACTGCCCGCGTTCGCCCTCGAAGAGGATGGCGTCGCCGTCGTCGTCGAAGCGAAGGAGATGCCGGGCGTAGTTCAGCTCCATCCCGGGGAACCACTTCGTGCCGAGCATGCCCTCGCCGGTGACGGTCTGCCGCGCGGGGGCAGAGGGCTCGACGCCGACGAACTGGCGCAGCTCCTCCCAGAACAGATCGCGGCGATCGATGGCCCAGCGGCGGAGGGCCTCCCACTCGGTGGGGATGCCGTGCCGCTCGGCGACGCGGGTGAGGAACTGCGACATTTGCGATTGACGGGCTCGCTCGGGCGAGGGCTTCCACAGCAGGGCGCGTGAGGACATGTTGCGACGCTCTCCCAGGTTGTTGTACGTCAGACAGGAAGAGCATGCATTGTTGAGGAAGGTGTGGCGCGGGTCAACGGCGGGAATCCGCGGCGGGCAGAACCCACCCTACCATGGGCCGGGGTTCGGGCGCAATAAACTGGGCGGCCGGCTCCACGTGGCCGACCGCCCGCGAGAGAAAGATGCGACCTGGTGGCGGAGCCTGTCAGAAGTCGACCCGCACGTCCATTGTGTGGGCCAGGGCCCGAGCCTGATTGACGCCGAGATAGGGGTTTTCACTGATCTTCGTTACGAGCAACGGTTCGGAGCCGATCAGGTTGATGGGCGGGTGCCGTGCTGCGCCAAGACCGTCGCCGGGTATGCGCAGCAAGTGACCGCTCCAATTGCACACGTACGTGCCGGGTCCGCCGATTTCGTCGAAGGGGACGGTTGCCCCGACCACCACGCCGCCGATGATGAGCGACGGATCCTCAAGTCTCGCCATCCGTACTACCTCCCGGCTCGCGGTGTGAGCGCACCGAGAGCGCGGCTCCTATGGCCCGAATCTTGTTTGTTGCAATGCTCGCGACCCGAACGGCCGGCCGGCCGACGTCCTGTCAACCGGTCCGCACGCCGGGTATGGCCCGACTATGGCAGTGGCGCTTGTGACTCGTCGACCGTTACCGGAGTCGAGCGGGCGCTCCGCCCCGCGTCACGACCGATCCGTTCCTGTGGCAATCAAGGAGGCGCCGAGTTCCACACTGCCTGATGCACACTAAGTTTTGCACAGCCTGTTGCGAATGTCAAAAAAAAGACGGCAAGAGCGCAGAGTACGTCGCGGCGCGGCGTACACGATGCGCTAGAAGTCGGCGGTGATGCTGAAGTCGGCGGCGAGGCGCTTCGCTTCGGCGACGGAAACGTCGGGGTCGTCGCTGATCTTGGTGACCATGAGCGGCGTGCTGCCTACGATGTTGATCGCCGGCGAACTGTCGCGGCTGAGCGCGCCGCGCGGCACGCGCAGCAGGTGCCCGTCCCAGTTGCAGACGTACGCCCCGGGCGTGTCCACATAATCAAACGGCACCGAGGCTCCGAGAGTGGTCGCGGCGGACTGGGCGTGACGGCTCACGCTGACGGCGGTCTTCATCTCATCTCTCATAATTCACCCACTACTTGGATACGCAGTCGCTCCAACCGGCGGAGCGATCTGCCGGGAGCGGGGCTCCCCTGCCAACTCGGCGAAGCTGGACCCGCAAACGCGAGACCCGGGAGGCCCACGGTCAACCTCTCCTGACCGAGCCTTCCCGTCATCCTTATCGGTCGCGCAAATCTTTCCACTTGAGTTGCCGCCCCGGGGACACGCCGTCGCCGCCCCGTCAGCGTCCGCTTATGCTACGATACGCCCCGCGCGGTGCTGGTTCGGCCACGATCCGGTGAGAATCGTGTGAATTCCGGGTGTTCCCGCCGCGCTAGTCGACCGGAGACCGGCAGCATGGTCAGCGACAGCCCCGAGAAGCCGGCAGGTTCCCGACCGGCGGCGTCGCCGGTGCTACCATCGCTCACGCAGCGGTACGCCCGCAACCTCGCGGCCCTGTACCGCAGCCATCCGGCACTGGCCCCGCAGATCGACGCCCTGCCCTTCTCCGCCTGCGTGCCGCTGGAGCCGACGCGCGACGGGCATTACACGGTGCGACTGATCGCCGATGACGGCAAGCCGGTTTACGCCCACAGCCGGTACCGCCCGGTGGAAGAAGCCAGCCGCTTCGTCGAGGCCCAGCGTCGCGCCCCGGCGGAGGGCACGACTGAGGACGACCCGGGCAGCCGGACGTATTTCATCGCCGGCCTGGGACTGGGATATCACCTGGAGGAGTTCGAGCGGCAGGGTCAGCCGCGGCTGATCGTGGCGGAGGACGACCTGGCGCTGATCAAGGCGGCGCTGTGTGTCGCGGATCTGTCGAAGCCGCTGGCGGACGGGCGGCTGATGCTGCTGACGTCGGTGGACAAGGGGCTCTTCCACGCCACGCTGCGTCCGGTGAACGCCGACGTGCTGCTGGGGCTGCGATTCGTCACACCGCCGCAGGCGACACGCTATCACCTCGCGTTTCAGGCCGAGGCCCGGCGGCTGCTGATGGACTTCCTCGCCTTCGCCCGGCTGCAAATGGTGACGCTGCTGCGAAACGCGAGAATCACGTGTCGCAACATCGCCTACAACCTCGGCGCGTACCTGGCCCGGCCGGGCGTCGAGGTGCTCGCCGGTCGCGGGGCGGGCTATCCGGCGATTCTCGTGGCGGCGGGGCCGTCGCTGGCGCGCAACGTCGAGCAGTTGGGCGCGCTGCGCGAGCGGGCCGTGATCGTCGCCGTGCAGACGGTGTACAAGGCGTTGCTGGCCCGTGGGATTCGGCCGCACTTCGTGACCAGCCTGGACTTCCATGAGATGTCGGCGCAGTTCTTCCGCGGGGCGGGCGATCCGGGCGACTGTATGCTCGTTGCCGAACCGAAGGCGACGTGGCATGTGCTCGATGCGTTCCCCGGGCGGACGCACGTGCTGAGCAACGAGTGGTACGCCGACGCCCTGCGCGAACGGGCCCCGCACCGGGCCGGTCTGCGGGCGGGCAGCACCGTGGCGCATCTGGCGTTCTACCTCGCCGAGCATCTGGGCTGCGATCCGATCATCCTCGTCGGGCAGGATCTGTCGTTCACCGAAGGGCTGTACTACCCGGCGGGCATGCCGATCGAGCAGGTCTGGGCGCCGGAGATGGGGCGCTTCGACACGATCGAGATGAAGCAGTGGGAGCGGATCGTGCGGATGCGGGCGTCGTTGCGCCTGGTCAAGGACATCCACGGGCGTGACGTGTACACGGACGACCAGATGTTCACCTACGCCGAGCAGTTCCAAAGCGATTTCGCCGGCTCGCGGGCCCGCATCATCCACGCCAGCGAAGGCGGCATGCGGCTGGCGGGGACCGAGGTCATGACGCTGCGCGAGGCGGCGGAGCGCTACTGCACGCGCCCCCTGCCGGCGGAGCTGTTCGCCGCCGGCGGCGAGCCGGCGCCGGTCACACCGCGTGAGCAAGCCGCGGCGGCGCTGGCCGAGCGTGCGGCGGAAGTCGCGAAGCTCAAGAAGATCGCGGTGGAGATGCGCGGCCTGCTGGAGAAGCTGGTCGGGCTACTCGATCGCCCGGATGAGTTCAACCGGGTCGTAGTGCGCGTGGACGACCTGCGCATGGAGATCCAGCAGTACGACCGCACGTACAAGATGGTCGTCGGCGTGTCGCAGGCGGCGGAGCTGCGGCGCTATTCGGCCGATCGGCGCATCGGCGAAAAGGAGCGCGAGACGCCAGAAACGGCCCGCCGGCGGCTGCTGCGCGACCGCGAGTTTGTCGAGGCGTTCATCGACGGCTGCACGTACCTGGCCGACCTGCTGCCCGAAGCCCTGGCCCGGCTGGAGAGGAAGCCCGCATGAGAACCGTGGCGGCCGTCTTCGCCGACTTCGAGCAGACGTTCCTGGGCGGACCGAGCCAACTGCTAAGCGAGCTCGGTGGTGTGCCGATCCTGCGGCGGACGCTCGAACGCCTGCGGCAGGTGTCGGGGCTGGATGCACGGTGCCTGCTGGTGCGGCCGCGCGACCAGGCGGCGGCGGAGCGGGCGTTGCGTTCCTGGGAACTGACGGGAGCAATCGAGTTGTTGCCGCTCGATCGTGGCGTGCGGCCGCGGCAAGGGCTGCTGCGCTCGGCGCGGAAGTGGCTGCTCGACGGATGGCGCGGCAGTCCGCTGGGCACGACGTGGTTCGACGAATACCTCGACCTGGTGGGCGTGGCCCAGGTGCTCGACCATTACGAGTGTCACGCCGTGCTGGCCCTCGAAGGGCACATGCCGCTGCTCGACGTCGAGCTCTGCGGGGCGATGGTCGGGCAAACAAGCGACTTCGAGGGTGAGGCGAAGATGATGTTCACGCAGGCTCCGCCCGGGCTGGCCGGCGTGATCCTGCATCGCGACCTCACCCGCGAGTTGCTCGAACAGGACATCCCGCTCGGGCTGCTGCTCACGTATCGCCCGGAGATTCCCCGGGGCGACCCGATCAACCAGCCGATCTGCACGCACGTTGCCGACGAGGTAGCTCACACGGCGATGCGGCTCACCGGTGACACCCGGCGTTCACGCGAGCTGCTTGCCGCCGCCATCGCGGAACTGGGCGAGCCACTGGACGCAGCGGGCGTCTGTCGCTGGCTGCGACAGCAGTCGCCGGAAGCCGCCTGCGGCCCGCTGCCGGTCGAGGTCGAGCTGGAGTTGACCACCGACGATCCGCTGCCGGAGACGACGCTCCGCCCGCGTGGGTCGCGCGTGCCGCGACGGCACTTGCAGGATCTGGAAGCGGTGTCGCGGCTGGCGGCGGAGCTGGCGGCGTATGACGACCGCTGCGTCGTGCTCGGCGGACACGGCGACCCGCTGGCTCATCCGGACTTCCACGAGGTCTGTCGCCGACTGCGCGACGGTGGCGTGACTGGGCTCGCGGTGGTGACGCCGCTGGTGGCATTATCAGACGCCCACCTCGCCGCCCTGGCCGAGGCGAAGGTGGACATGCTCCAGGTGCGGCTGGACGCGGACAGCCCGGAAACGTACCGGGCGGTACACGGGGCGGATCACTTCGGCCAGGTCACGGATAACGTGGCCCGGGTCGAGCGGATGCGGCAGGAGCAGCACAGCCCGCAGCCGACCGTGGCGTGCAGCCTGACGCGCTGTGCCGCCACGCTGGCGGAGATAGAGCGTTTCTACGATCGGTGGATCCGGGCGACGGGCTGGGCTGTGATCGAAGGATACAACGAGTACTGCGGCGAGCTGCCGGCGGACACGCTCCTGCCGACGGAGCCGCCGGTACGGGGGCCCTGCCGGCGGCTGGGGCGGCGGCTGATGCTGCTGGCGGACGGCAGCGCGGTAGTGTGCGGGCAGGACTTGCGGGGAGAGAGCCGGGTCGGGAACTGGTTTTCGGAACCGCTATCGGAGATATGGGCCGGAGCGAACCTGGGGGCAATTCGAAGGCATCACAGCGAGCTGGACCTGCGTGATCTGCCCCTATGTGGGCGCTGTCGCGAATGGTACCGGCCCTAGACGAATTCGGACCAAGTGACGGTTTCGCGCTGGTTTCGATTTCCTATTGAAACCCACCAAGGGCCACGATAGGATTTGATAGAGATGAGGTGGCCTCAGGCGTAACATCATAATTTACCGACTGTAACGGACTTATCTCGTTCATACGCCACTCCTACCTCAGCGGACAATTGGAATATGTTTGCCTGGGGCACGAGGCGACGTGCATGCTTGCGGTGCAGCCGCACCGTCAGGTATGGTGATCACGTCGGAACGAGGTGTAGTCGTGTCGGATACTGTCAAGTGCAGTTGTTCGCACTGTGGTGCCAAGTATCGCCTGCCGGTGGAAGCACAGGGGCGGTCGGCACGGTGTAAACGGTGCGGCAAGCGCTTCGAGGTTCCACGTCAGGAAAACCTCGAAGACACCATCCTCTCCTGGCTGGCGTCGCCAGAGGAGGAGGAACAGGAAGAGGTCGCCCGCCCGCGGATCATCAACATGCCGGACGAACAGGCCGGCGATGAAGAGGCCGCCAAGCGGGTACGCGGCCCGATCCGGATGAAGGCCACCAAGGCCGGGGAGTAGGCCCGACCCCTGCGGCCGCCGACAGTGGCGGCGCCAGCGCGGTCCGGGCAGTGGGGAAAGCTCGCAGGAGCAAGTGAGCGGCGCAGATTCTGCGCCGTGGCCGGCGGCAGTGTCAGTCCTGCGCCGCGGCCGGCGCCCCGTACCACACGCGGGCCAGCAGGCGCAGGATGTCCTCACGCACCTTGTAGACGGCGGGAACGAGCACGAGGGTCAGCACGGTGGCGAACGCCAACCCGAAGCTGATCGAGATCGCCATTGGGATCAGGAACCGGGCCTGAAACGACGTTTCACACAGCAACGGGGCCAGTCCCAAGATCGTCGTCAGCGAAGTGAGCAGGATCGGCCGCAGCCGGCGACGGGCGGCGGTTATTACCGCTTCGGTCTCCGGCCGGCCAGCGGCCCGTTCCTTGTTCACAAAGTCCACCATGATTAAGGCGTCGTTAACGACGATCCCCGTCAGAGCCACGAAACCGATCGAGGACATGATGGTCAGGGGGTACCCCATCAGCCAGTGCCCGGCTACGGAGCCGACCAGACCGAAAGGCACGGAGACCAGCACGATGAACGGCTGCGTGTAGCTGCGGAAGAGACCGGCCAGCATAACGTAGATGATGACGAGGGCGATGCAGAAGTCGCGGCGGAGCGAGCCGAGTGACTTGAGCGTCTCGCGCTTGTTGCCGGCGAACTCGATATGCACACCGGCGTGGCTGCTTTCGAGGCCGGCCACGGTGTCGGCGAGTTCGGCGATGATGAGGTCGGCGTTGGTCTGGGACTGGTCGACGTCGGCGGAGACGGTCACGGCCTGGCGCTGATCGAGGCGGTGGATGGCGGCGGTGCCGCGGGCCTCGACGAGGCGAGCGACCTCGCAGAAGGGAACCATGGCACCGGCCGGCGTGGCGATGCGCATGGACTCGAGCTCGTAGACCTGCCGGCGGCGATCGGCGGGGAAGCGAACGCGGATGTCCACGTCCTCACGGGCCCGCTGGAGCGTACGGGCTTCGAGGCCGTAGAAGGCCCCGCGCACCTCGGTGGCCAGCGCCTGCGTGGTCAGGCCGAGCGGGCGGGCGCTGTCGAACAACTCGATCTGCACCTCGCGGTGGCCGGCCTCGTAGTCGTCGGTGATGTCGTAAACGCCCTTGTGGTCGGCGAGCACGTCCCGCAGGTGATCGGTGACAGCGAGGATGTCGGGCAGATGCTCGCCGGTGACTTCGACCTCCACGTCCATGCCCGCCGGGCCAGCCTGAAGCGGCTGGTAGCGGAGCGAGTTGACGCCGACGATGTCGCGGGTGCGGTCGCGCAGCTCAGCGATGATCTGGTCGCTGCTGCGCTCGCGTCGCTCGATGGTGTTGAGCTCGATGATGGCCTGGCCGATGTGTGCGCGGCGGCTGACCGTAGCGCCGCCCTCGTCGGCGGTGATCTGGGCGCCGACGATCGTGTAGACGCTGTTTACCTCGCCGGTGTCGTGAAGGTGGAGGGCGGCGTCTTCGACTTGGCGGAGCGCATCTTCGGTGCGAGCCACGGGCGTGCCGACGGGCATTTCAAGATTGACGAGCAACGTCTCGGAATCGACGTCCTGGAAGAACACGTACGGCACGCGGCCGCCGGCCACCAGCCCCAGCATCACGAGGAACAGGCAGAGCACGGCGGCGATGGTCGTGTAGCGGTAGCGGACGGCGAGGCGCAGCCCGGCCTCGTAGAGGTGGCCGAGCCGGGCGCCCAGCACATTCCGCTGGTGGTCGCGAATGACCCGGATCGCGCGGAGCAGCGGATTGCGCGTCGGCGTGTGGTTGAGATCACGCCGGACCGGCCGCAGCCATTCCGCCAGGTGCGAGGGCAGGATCGATAGCGCTTCGAGCAGTGAGACGGCCAGGGCGCACATCACGACGACCGGCAGCACGCCCATGAAATCGCCGATGCGGCCCTCGATCAGCAGGAGCGGAGCGAAGGCACCGATCGTGGTGAGCACGGCGATGACGACGGGCCAGGCTACCTCCTCGGCACCGGTGATGGCGGCGCTGCGCGGATCCTCGCCGGCCTCGATGTGGGCGAAGGTGTTCTCACCCACGACGATGGCGTCGTCCACGATCAGACCGAGCACGACGATCAGGCCGAACATGCTGATGAGGTTGAGCGTTTCGCCCAGCATCTGCATCACCATGATCGAACCGCAGACGGCGAGCAGCAGACCCATCAGAACCCAGAACGCCAGCCGCCAGTTGAGAAAGAAGAGCAGCGAGAGGAAGACGAACGACAACCCCCACAGGCCGTTGCGGGTGAGCAGCTCGAGGCGGTCCTCGATGTAGCGGGCCAGGTTGCTGTGCGTGTAGAGCTCGACGTCGTCCGGATAGGGATCGTTCCAGGCCCGCTGGTAGACCTGCTGGGCGGCGGTCTGGCCGAACAGACCCTTGAACCGGGTGGTCCAGTCCCACTCGATCGGTTCGTGGCGTTTGCCGGCGACGAAAGCGCGAACTTTCTGCGAGATGTCGATGGCGTCCTGGTCGCCGGTCTTGTAGACGGTGACGTCGACGGCCGGCTTGCCGTTGAAGCGACCGCGAACGTCGCTGTCCTCGAAGCCGTCGATGACGCGGGCCAGGTCGCTGACGCGGACGATGTCGCCGTCGGGCATGGTGCGGACGATGGTACGAGCGATGACCTCGGTCTGGTCGCTCTCGCCGAGCGTGCGGACGGCGACGTCCTGGTCGGGCGTCTTCAGCGTGCCGGCGGGCAGGTCGAGGTTGGCGTGGCGGATGGCCTCGGTGACGGCGGCCAGCGACAGGTGATACTCGATGAGCTTCTCGGGCTCGACCTCAACGGTGAGCTCGGCCTTGCGGGTGCCCTCGAGGACGACGTCGGTGATGCCCGGCAGGAGCAGCAGGTCGTCACGCAGGCGCTGGCCGGCGGCCTTCAGCGTGGCCTCGTCGACGTCGCCGAAGACGGCCACGGAGATGACCGGCAGACGCGGCTCGAAGTCCATGACGCGGCTCTGCTCGGCGTCGGTGGGGAGCTCGTCGCGGGGGATGGCGTCGATGGCGGCCTTGACGTCGTTGACCTTTTGGTTGAGGTCGGTGATGCCGCTCTCCAATTCGACCATGATCGTGCAGAGGCCTTCGCTGATGTGCGTGTCGATCTGGTCGATGTCCTCGATGTCGCGGATGGCCTCTTCGAGACGGAGGGCGAGCCCCTTTTCGACCTCGCGTGGCGTGGCGCCGGGATAGACGGTGGTGACGAGGACGCTGTTCGGGCGAGACTCGGGGAACATCTCGCGGACGAGCGTGAACGCCGCGTAGACGCCGCCGACGAGGATCGCGGTCATCAGCACGCCGACGAGAACGGGATTCTCGACGCTGAGCCGAGGCAGCGACTTCATGGCGTGCTCATGGAGTGGGCCTGCGGCTGCGTGGTGGGCACGCGGCCGGCGAAGGCCGGCCGGCTCGTGGGGCTCGCGCCGGCCAGAAGGACCTCGACGGGAGCGCCGTCGTAGAGGGCGTCGAGATTACTGGTGATGACGACGTCGCCGGGATGCAGACCCGTGACGACGGTTTCGTCGAGCAGGTGGCGTTCGACGTGGATGGGTCGCTGGCGCGCGCAGCCGTTGTGGTAGATGAAAACGCGCTCGTCCTGGATGCAGCCCCGCGGAACGAGCAGGACGTCGTCGTGCTCGGGGCCGTCGATGCAGGCCTGGACGAACGTGCCGGGGATGAGCGGCTGGCGCTGGGTGGCGTTGTCGACCTCGACGAAGACGGGGAACGTGCGGGTTAGCTCGTCGGCCAGTGGCGCTGCGCGGGCCACGCGACCCTGCCAGAAGGCGTCGCGGCGACTGTCGAGGGTCAACTGCACCGGGGCACCGCAGGCAATCCGGTCGTGCTGCGAGACGGGCAACTCGACGGGCACCTCGATCCGCCGGGGATCCACCAGGAGGAAGAGCCGCTGGCCGGGGACGACGTGCTCGCCCCGCTCGACGCCGACGGCATCGAGGCGGCCGGCGAAGGGGGCAGTGACGGTGCAGCGTTGGAGGTTGACGTCTGCGAGGTCGAGATCGGCCCGGGCAAGGTCGCAGGCGGCCTGCTGCTGGGCCCGGCGTTCGGGGAGCAGGGCCTGCTGGTTGCGGAGCGTCCGCAATTCGCGGCGGGCCTGCTCGAAGATGAGCCGGGCCTGGTCGAGCTCGCGCTCGCTGGAGTTGCCCTGTTCGAGCAGGTCGCGGATGCGGGTCAGCTCACGCTCGGCGACGGCGAATTCCTCGGTGGCGATGGACTCGAGGGCGGCGAGATTGCCCTCCTCGACGTCGCACTGGGCCAGGGCGGCGGTCTCGGCGGTGAGGCGACTGCGGGCGCGGTCACGGGCCGCCTGGTAGTCGCGGTCGTCGACGCGGAGCAGCACATCGCCCTCAACCACCGCCTGACCGGATTTGAGACGGTCGGCGGCGAAGACGACCTGGCCGGCGACCTGGGCTGCAATCCAGGCCTGGCGGTCGGCCCGGGCGGTGCCGTAACCCACGATGGGCTCTATCTTTGTCTGCGGTTGCAGGGCGATAGCCTGGACGACGAGGGGTGGTCGGGCCGTGTCCGCGGTCGGCGGCGCAGGGCGCGTGCGCACCAGGTAGCCCAGCGAAAGGACGCCGGCGGCTAACAGAGCGATCACCAGCACAAAAGATAGGATGATCTGCCGTCGCATCTGCGCTCTTTGGCTCACCGCGAATGGCCCCGTGGGCCTGACCCGCAGGCCATACGAGCCGGTCCGCCGTGCCTCCAGGAGCGGCTGGTGCGGCAGGTGAGCACGGGGGGATTATAGACGGCCCCTGGCGGTGGACAAAGGGCGCGACCGGCCCCAACAATGGAGCCATGAGCGCCAGCAAACCGATCGTGGTGCATCTGCTCGCCGGAGACGCCTGCCGGGAGCGGCTCGCCGTGCTGCACGCGCTGGTCGAGCAGCCCGCCGGCGAGTTCGCACATCGCGTAATACGGCTGGAATCGACGGCTCCCCCCTACCGCGACGCGGAGCTTATCCGGACGCCGCTGGAGTTGGGCTGGCTGAAAACGCGGATGCTGAGGCGGACGCTAGCTGGGGACCACCCCTTTACGATTCTTCACGCGTGGTCGCCGAGGGCGCTGGCCTGGTGCCCGGCCGATGCGCCGCTGCTGGTCGAGGCGCAATCGGTCGCGGAGGCGGAGTCGCTTTGGCAGAAATTGGCGACGGGCAATGTCGCTATCTCCTGCCCTACGGAGTCGCTCCGCCGGCAACTTGGCAGGCGGGGAATCCCGGCGGAGTCGACGGTGCTGCTGCGGGACGTGGCGGATGGGCGGCCCGCAGACGGTGCGGAGCGAACCGAGCTCCGGGAGCGGCTGGGCTGGTCGGCGGAGACGGTGGGCATCGTCGCGGTTCCGCCGGCGTCGCGGGCGACGGGAACGTTCGTCGCGGCGTGGGCGGTGATGGTGCTCGGCGAATCGAAGCCAAACGTGCGGCTGCTGCTGCGGAAGGACGGGCGCGAGGCACGCCGAGTCATGCGGCTCGCGGAGGCGATCGAGCGTTCGCACCTAGTGACGCTCGTGGATCGAAGCTGGACGGCGGCGATGATGCAGGCGGCGGACATCGCGGTGTATCTGCCAGGCGGGAGCGCGCCACTGGGCGGGCTGGCCGCGGCGATGGCGGCGGGCTGTCCGTTGGCGACGACGGGCGTGCCGAGTGTCCGCGAAGTGCTCCGCGACGGGGTCGAGGCGCGATTCTGCCCGCCGGCTGATCCGGAGACGACGGCGCGGCTGCTGCTGAAGATGACGGAGCAGCCGGAGGAAACGGCGCGGCTGGGGCAGGCGGCGCGGGCCCGGGCCACGGAGCTGTTTGGAGTATCCGTCGGCGTGGCGGCGTATGAGCGGGTGTACGCGAACCTGGCCGCCGGCCGGCGTGCGGCGGCGGTCTGTGTCGCGAGTTCGTAGGGGGCGTTACTTGCCGGCCTGCAAGGCGGCCATCCGCTGCTCGACCTGGGCGAGGATGCGCTCGTAGGCATCCTGGTCCTGGTGGGCGGCGGCGACGAGCTGCTGCATCAGGCTGACAAGCTCGAGCTCCTCCGGGCTGAGGGGGCCGGGAGGCGGCTGGTTTTCGTACGCCAACGGCGGCAGAACGGGGGCCTTGGGCTGCTCCCCGGGGGGCGGATTCTGAGCCAGCGTCGGCGACGTTCCCTCGGCGATCGGCTGCTCCGCACCTTGCGCGAACTGCGGCTGCGGCACGGGTTGCTCGGCCTCGGCGGCGAGGTGAGCGACGACGTGCAACTGCTCGCGGGCCGCCTCGAACTTCGGGTTCAGGGCAAGGGCCGTTTCGAGCAGGTGGGCGGCCTCGGCAAACTGGCCGGCCTCGGTATGCAGCACGGCAAGGTTGTAGTGGGCGTCGGCCTCGCTACCGACGAGGCGGAACTCCTGGAGGGCATCGTTGTACCGGCCGAGCCGGGCCAGCACGATACCGTAGTTCATGTGGGCCCGGGGGTAGTCCGGCCGAAGCTCGATGGCCCGCTGGAAGCTCTGCGCGGCCTGGTCGTACAGCCCTTCGAGGTAGAGGCTGAAGCCGAGATTGTTGTGGATGTAAGCCTGGGTGGGCTGGAGTCGGATGGCGAGGCGGAACTGTGCGGTCGCCTCGGCATGCTGCCTGAGCTTGTTGAGGGTGATCCCCAGGCGGTTGCGGGCCGAGACCATGTTCGGCGAGCGCTCAAGCGCCTCGCGATACTGCTCGGCGGCCTGCTGGAACTCACCCTGCCGTTCGAGCAGATGGGCATGGGCGAAATAGGTCGAGGCGTCGATGCCCCGCTGGGGATCGAGCTCCAAGGCCGGCATCGAGCCGGCCCCGGTCGTGGGCGCGTCCGACTGGCAGCCGAGCAAGCTCACGGCGAGGATGCCGGCGACAATGACCCCGCTTCGCAGCACGGCGTGGTACACGGTGAATCTCCTCATGCTACTCCTCGCCCTGCCCACCCAGGCCAGTCGACCCGCCCGAAGCTTCCGGGCGGTAGGTCCCCTCGTTGGTCTTGATGAGGATGACCTCGGTGGCGTCGAGCCCCCGTCCACCGGGCATGTCGAGCCGAACGGTTTCGGCGGTCGCATCGATGCCGGCCTGGCAGAGGAACTCGAGCACTTCATTGATGCGGGCGTCAACGAGGCCCTCGTCGGTGACGTTGGTGCTCAGGCGAATCGTCCCGCCGTAAGCCTGCATGAGCAGCGCCAGCCGGGAGAGGCGCTCCTCCCCGAGCGAGCTGAGCAACGCCCGGTGCGGCAGGAAGTGAATGTCCGAGACGGTCATGTCGGCCAGCAGAGCGTTGTCCGTCATGTGCGTGTACATGCTCTGCATTTCGCTGGTCGTCTCGGGCTTGCCATGCGGCGGGGCGTTCAGGCGAGGCGAGGGGGACGAGCAGGCCGTCATGGCCAGCAGGCCGACCGCCGCCGCGCAGACGAGAATGTTTCTCATGATCGACTCCTGTCCGGGGTGAACGTCCGAAACATCGAAGGCCGGCCGCGCGACAAAGGAAGCGGCGGCGCATCGGTCCCGAGGCGGTCCATCGCCGGGCACTTCCCAGAAAATCGGCAACAACTGCAAGTGGACTGAAGGGTGGCGTCCGGGAGGGCGCCCGGGGCCGGGGGCTCCGGGAGCGGTTACGGAGCCTGTCCGGAATCGTCGGGGCCGGCTCGCCCTGTGGGGGCCATGCATTAGAATCCGGCCCATGCGGCATTTGCGCCTGATTCTGTTGTGCGGGCTCGTTCTCGTCACCCTGGGCACGCTGGCTGGCACGTTGGGGTATGCCTGGTATTTGCGCAGCGGAGCGTACCGGGACTACTGCGCGACGTCCCTGGAGGAGGCCCTGGGGCTGCCGAGCGAGATTGGCAAAGCCATTCCACGCTCGTGGACGTCGCGGGAATTCGAAGACGTCACGGTTTGGCTGCCGGGTCGGCGGGGAAAAGCCCTTAGCTGCGAGCGGGCGGTGCTGCGCTATACGCCCCGGGCCAAGGATCCGAGTGCCTACGAAATCGACCTGATGGGCGGGACGTCGGAGATATCGACGCAAACGTGGCTGCGGGAGGACTATCGCCTGGTGGTCGAGTCGGGGTTGCGGCCCGGCTTCGATCCGGACGGCCCGCGGGAAGTGCGCTTCAGCGACATGGACATCCGCTTTGCCCGGGACCAGTTCGCGGCGTCGCTGGAAGCGGCCAGCGGGATCGTGATCTTCGAGAGCGCGCAGCACGCCTCGGCGACGATCACCTGCCGGGCGTTCAACGGCCACGTCGCCGCCCAGCCGGCGTTACTGCACGCGCAGTTCTCGCCGCGGGCGACGGGCATCCGGGTCGACCAGCTCGAATTCAACGTGCCGACGCTGCCGCTGTCGGTGCTGCATCTGGACGGCCTGGCCGGCGTCGAGCTGAGCCACGGGACGTTCAACGGGCGGCTGATGTACAGCGAGGGGGACGACGGGCGGCGCGTGAGCCTGAGCGGCATGTGCTGCGACGTAAGCCTTGAGGAATGCACGACGGGGTTGATGCCCCACCCCTGCCGTGGGACGTGCCCGGAGCTGGAGCTCACCGAATTGACGCTGCTGAACCGCCGGCCGGAGCGGCTGCGTTTCCGCGGCGTGCTCAACGGGGTGGTTCTGGGCGATATTCTGGCTCCGTGGGGTCTGGAGTCGATCGGGGGCGACCTGGTGCTGCGCGTACGCGAGGCGGACCTGTCGCCGAACGGGATCGAGCGGCTGGTGGCGTCAGGAGAGTGCGGAGGCATTTCGCTGGCGGCGCTGACGCAGTGGTTCGGGAACGGGCGGATGAGCGGGTCGGCGCGGCTGGTGATCGACGACCTGACGATCGAGCAGAACTGCCTGCGTTCGCTCAACGCCGACCTGAGGATCGAGGACGACGACGAGGCGAAGTGGATCGAAGGCCGGCTGGTGACGGAGATGGTCAGCCGCGCGCTGAAGATGGACATCCCGTCGTGGTTGCCGGAACGAATCGAATACACGGACCTGGGCGTGCGGCTGGACGTGCGGGACGAGATTCTGCACGTGTTCGGAACGCACGGGCCGGGTGAGCGAACCATTCTGACGGTGCGGATGTTCGAGCGCGACATGCCGCTCATCACTGAACCGCAACGGGAATTCGACCTGAGCGCGTGGCTGGAGCAGATGCGGGTGCGAGCAGCGGAGCAGCTCCGACAGCGGATCGACGAGCTGTCGACGCAGCCGGCGCCGCTGCTCGGTCCGTAAGACGCCGGCCTCGACCGGATTGGAGCGACGCTTGGCGCGGCGATCGGCAGAGCGACACCTGGTGATCGTGGCGATCACGGTCAGCGTGGCGTTGGCGGCGCTGACGGTGTGGGCGGTGGCCGAGCAGGGTAACGCGCTCTGGCAGCGGGACCTGGCGGACCTGCGGCATGCGGCGGCGCAGGCGGGGGCGGACAAGACCGTAGCGCTGCGCGGGGATCTGGAGAAGGCGTTTGCCGCCGCCGGTCTGGCCTGGCAACTGGGCAAGACGGACGGGTTGGGGTGGTGGCTGGAGGGGCGGGAGCTGTGGTCGCTGGCGCTGCTGAAGACGGAGGACACGGGCTGGCAATTCGTGCCGCGGGCGCGCGATCGAGAGGCGCCGCCGGCGCTGATCGAGGCCCTGCGGGCGACCGCGGGCGATCCGGAGGCCCCTACCGACGAGATCCACTTCGCCATGGCGGTCGGCGAAGCCGGCGAACCGCAGGTCGTCGCCGCCCGTAACCTGAGCCCGACCGCCCGACTGGCCCTGGTAGCCTCGACGGCGGAGCTGCTCGCCCACTACTGGCCGCCGGACGACAGGGCGCCGTGGCAGGTGGCCCCGGCCGCGACGACGGGGGAGAGTCTATGCGAACTGGGCATTCCTTTCGGCGAGGCGCGACTGGTGCCCAGTGCGGCTACGGCCCGCGGGCTGGCGTCGCACCGGCAGCGGCGGATCGCCTTCGTGGCGGCGACGGCGCTGGGCACCGCCGGCGCGTGGGGTGTCGTGATCTGGCTCATGCTGCGGGCCGTGGCCCGGCAGCGCGAATTGGTTCGCTTGCAGCGGCGGTTCGTGGCGGACGTGAGCCACGAACTGAAGACGCCGCTGACGATGATCCGGCTGCTGGCGGAAACGCTGCTCGACGGGCGGGTGCGAGACCTGGACCGCGTGCGCACGTATCACCAGACGATCACGCGCGAGTCCGAGCGGCTGAGCGTGCTGCTGGACGGCATTCTCGATTTCAGCCGACTGGAGAGCGAGCGGTCGCCGACGGAGCTAGTGGAGTGTGACGTGGCCCAGGTGGCTCGGCGGGCGTGGATCCTGTTCGAGCCGCAGTTCGCCGCGGAGAACTTCTCGCGGCAACTGGAGATCGCCCCGGACCTGCCGCCGGTGCGGGCGGATGCGGACGCGCTGCAACAGGTGTTCGTGAACCTGCTGCAAAACGCGTATCGGTATGCGGGCGACGGGCGCTACGTGCGGATGAACGTGGGACGCGAGGGGTACCTCGTCGTTATCACGGTCGAGGATCACGGCATCGGCATGACGCGGGGGCAGCTCGAACGCCTCGGCGACAGCTTCTTCCGGGCGGAGGACACGCGCGTGCGGCAGCAGCGCGGCACCGGACTCGGCCTGGCCATCGTCAACCACATCGTCCGGGCACACGGCGGCAAGCTCGAAGTGCACTCGCGGCCGAACGAGGGCAGCCGTTTCACGGTCTGGCTGCCCTGCGAACCCGCCGGCGACGAGAGCCGCCGCCGCTGATCTCCGCCGCGCGCGTTACGGCAGGTGCGTGAGCAGGTAGATCAGATCTCCGATATCGAAGTTGTTCACGAGACCGTCGCCGTTGAGATCGCCGAGCAGGTCCAGGCAGTCCGGGTACTCGACCGCGTAGCCGTCGGGATCGAGCAGCGCGAGGACGAAGGGGCTCAAGTCGAAGTTGCTGATGCGGCCGTCGCAGTTCAGGTCGCCGAAGACATACGAGGCGAACTCGTCGGCCCCCATGTCCGTAACGGCGACCGCGTCGTCATCGCCATCCCAGACGCGATACTTGCCGTAGAAGTCCGGCTCGCCCGGCGTGGGCACGAACGCGGGATCGCCCGCGTCGATGCAGGGGGAGTCGGCGGTGAGATGGAAGTCGCCGGCGGCCGGATCGGCCAGCAGCGGCACAAGATCGATGTTGCCGTCGCCCCACGTCAGCACAGACGTGCCTTCGATATGGACGTCGGCTTCGCCGCCGGCGACGTCGCTGTAACGCACCTCGGCGGTCGGATAGCCCATCAGGTCATCGCCGAACAGAGCGAGCGACGGGCCCTGGCCCGACGTCACCCTGTTGTCCCAGAGGATGGTGTCTTCGCAGGTGAGCAGGGTGGGCCCGTACTCGATCGCCAGGGCGCCGCCGAGCTGGCCCGACGTGTTGCCGACGATCGTGCAGTGGCGCAGCGTGGTATCGCAGTTGGCGTGGATGGCACCGCCGTTGTGCGTGGCGTGGTTGTCCGCGAAGACGCAGGAATCGAACACCGCGCTGCAGTAACAGATGACGCAGGCACCAGCACCGCAGCAGTCGACCGTACCCAATGTGGTGTTGCCGGTGATGAGGCAGCGGCGGACGACCACCTGACTGAAGTAATAGAAGAAGAGGCCGCCGCCGGAGTACATCGTGACGGTGTTGTCGGCGATCCGGCAATCCTCGATGAGCACGTCGCTGCTCTCCGCGCAGTGGAAACCACCGGCGACATATTGCGCGTGGTTCCCGACGATCTGGCAGCGACGGATGGTCGTTCCGTTGGCTTCATTGAGGCCGATGCCGCCGCCGGAGCCGGGGGCCGTGGTGGCGTCGTTGTCCATAATGCGGCAGTCCTCGATGAGCGGGGCGCCGACGTTGCAGTAGATCCCGGCGCCGCTCTCGTCGGAGACGTTTTCGGCGATGAGGCAGCGGCGGATCGTCGGGCTGCTGTGGTCCAGGTGAATGCCGCCGCCCGAGGCGCCGGTGATGTGCAGGCCATCGAGCACGGTGGACCGCGTTTCGGCGGTGCCGGTCAGGTCGAAGGCGTGCGGCTGGCCGGCGCAGTCGATGATGGTCGCGTCGACGACGGCGGGATCGGCCGGAGTGGTGCTGCGGACCGTGATGGCGCGGCCGTAGAGAAGCAGGTCGTGGTTGCCCGAACCGCTGTACGTGCCGGGGAGCGAGGACGACGCTGTCGCCGCCGGCGGCAATGTTGATGGCGGCCTGGATCGTGGCCTTGGGACCGTTGCTGCCGCCGGTCCAGTGGTCGGACAGGCCGTTCCAGGCATCGTTGCCGGCGGCGGCATCGACGTAGTACGTGGTGGCCAGGGCAGGCGCGGTAACGGTCAGCAGTACGAGCAGACAGAGCCCCGTGTAACCGGTCGATCGAGTGGACATGAGCATGTTCCTCCCTGGAAAGGGGCGAGCGCGGCGGCCGCAGAACTGCGGCCCGACCACCGCCGCCGATGCTTCCATTATGGGGGGAACCAGGTGCGCGCCGTGTAACAATACTGTAACTGGGCGGGAGAAGACAGGAGGCAGCATCGCGGGGCGGGCGCGTTGGCGGGGCCGGGGTCAGGTCGTGCGGCGGAGTTGGAAGCGGGCGACCAACTGGCGGAGTACGTGGCCGGAGACGCCGAGTTGGGCGGCAGCGCGGGCGTAGTTCCAGTGGTTCTCGTGCAGGGCGCGGGCCACCATCAGCCGCTGGGCGTAGGCCAGCGACGACGCCGACTCGCCGGCCCGCGGGGCGACGAAACCGCCGACCACGTCCGCCGGCAACTGCCGCTCGGTTATCCGCTCGCCCTGTGACAGCAACAGGGCCCGCTCGATCGTGAACTGCAACTCGCGCACGTTACCGGGCCAACGGTAGCTGATGAGCAGGGCCATCGCCGTGTCGCTGAAGCCGGACTGCCGGCAGCGGTTCTGCCGGGCCGCCGCGTGCAGGAAATGCGTGGCCAGGGCGGCGATGTCCTCGCGCCGCTCGCGCAGCGGCGGAACGTGGATCGGAAAGACGCTGAGCCGGTAGAAGAGGTCCTCGCGAAAATGACCGCGGCGGGCCATGACCAGCAGGTCGTGACGCGTGGTCGTCACGATCCGCACGTCGGACTCGCGTGAATACGTGGCACCCAGCCGGCTGAACCGCCGCTCCTGAATGACGCGGAGCAGCTTGGCCTGGGCCAGCAACGGGATGTCGCCGACCTCGTCCAGCAGCAGCGTGCCGGCGTGCGCACGCTCGAAGAGCCCCGCGCGCGGCTGCGTGGCGCCCGTGAACGCTCCGCGCTCGTGGCCGAAGAGCTCGCTTTCCAGGAGCGTCTCCGGGACCGCCGCACAGTGACAGGCCACCATCGGATGATCCCGGCGCGGGCTGAGCCGATGCACGAGACGGGCGACGAGCTCCTTACCCGTGCCCGTTTCACCGGTGACGAGCACGGTGGCGCGCGTCGGGGCGACGCGGGCGCAGAGTTCGAGCACGTGTTGCCAGGCGCGGCTGGTGCTGATCAGCTTGAGGTCGGGCGGCAACTTCACGACGTGCTCAACGAAGCGGGTGACAGTCGAAAAGGATGCCCCGCGCGAGACACGCCTTTCCGTCCACCGAGCCTGACCGGCATCATGTCCCGGGCAGGCGCAATTGTCCACGGTGAAGCGGCATCAACGGCCGGAAGAGCGCTGCAAACGGCCGTCGGTCAGCAGAAGGGTGCGGTCGGCACAACGGGCGACACCGGGATCGTGCGTGACCATGACGATGGTCTGCCCGGTTTTGTGCAGGCCGCTGATGAGGTCCATGATCTTCTGGCCGGCCTCGGCGTCGAGGTTGCCGGTGGGCTCGTCGGCGAAGAGGACGCGCGGGTTGTGCACGAGGGCGCGGGCGATGGCCACGCGCTGCCGCTCGCCACCGGAGAGCTCGTTCGGCTTGTGCCGCAGGCGTTTGCTGAGGCCGACGCGCTCGAGCATGTCGATGGCGTCCTGGTTGGCGGTGGTGCGGCGGGCCCGCCAGGCGAGCGTGGGCGTGCCGATGCGGCAGGTCAGCAGCACGTTCTCCAGTACATTCAGCTCGGGCAGCAGGTGATAGAACTGGAAAACGAAGCCGAAGGCCTGCCGGCGCAGGCGAATGCGGCGGCGTTCAGCCGCGGAAAGCACATCGGTCAGGCCGGTGTAGAAGCGGCGCCGATCGGGCGGAGCGAAGATGGGGACGCCATCGAAGCGCACCTGCCCCTGCTGCGGCACGTCGAGGGCGCCGAGGATGTGCAGGAGCGTGCTCTTGCCGCTGCCGGACTTGCCCATGATGGCGACGAACTCGCCGGCGTTGACCTCGAGGCTGCACCCGTGCAGCACGCGGAGCTCGTAGCGGCCCATGCGGTAGCGCTTGTGCAGGTCCTCGGCCACGAGCAGTGGGCCGATACCGGCGCTGGTGTTGGCGTAGCTGAGGGGGGCGGGTCGCTCACTCATGGCGAATCGCCTCCACGGGCTGCATGGACCCGGCCCGCCAGGCGGCGGCGAACGAACCGAGCGTCGAGGCGGCCAGCGCGGCCAGCGCGACGAAGGCCACATCCCACGGGCTAACCTCGCTGGGAATCTTGTCGAAGGAGTACACCTTGAGGTCCCACACCCGCCAGGCAGGGTTCAGCGACGTAAGGAAATCCTGGATCTCGTTGATGTAAGTGACGACGAGCGAGCCGAGCACCGTGCCCAGCAGGCCGCCGACCACGCCGACGGCGGCCCCGTAGATCACGAACACGAAAGCCACGCCGGCCGACGAGCCGCCGATAGCCTTGATGATGCCGATATCGCGCGTCTTCTGGAGCACGATCATGTAGAGGATGCAGAGGATGAGGGCCACGGCCACCAGCGAGATGATGCCGAAGAGGATGGTGACGAGCACCTTCTCCTTTTCGACGGGGGCGATGATGCTGGCCTGGGACTGCTGCCAGGTCATGGCCTTCACGTGGCTGACCAGGATGCGCTCGGTCAGGTCCAGCTCGAAGCGGGAGTCGTCGACGTAGCTGCGGTACAGGCTTTGCAGCCGCTCGGTGAGCGCGGCCGCATTGACGCCGTCGGCGACCTTGATCTGGATCTGCGAGCAGCGGGCCGGGGACGTGCCGACGATGTTGCCGTCGGCGTCCACGCGCGGCGTCGCGTTCATCTGCAGGAGCTTCTGCAACAGCGTGAAGTCGCAGTAGATGTGCTCCGAGTCGATGGCGTAGATGCCGGTGCGTGAGTCGTCCACGTAGCGGAAGGGCTGCTTCACCGGGATGGGGTCGACGTTGCCGCGGGCCGATGTCGCCCAGAGCGTCACCGTGACGAGCGTGCCGCGCGGGTAGTAGCGGTCGTAGCGGCCGTCGGACTGGCGTTCGGCGACGATATCCCGGCCGAAGATGATGCCGGGCCAGGGATCGCCGGCGATCCCCGGCATGCCGTCGCGGTCGTTGATAGCGTACACGCCGGGGATGAGCGGCAGGTGATAGCGGGCCAGCTCAGCGTCGAAGGGGCTGGGCACGGAGTCCGGATCGCTCAGCGCCTCATCCTCGCCGCGGGCGCGGGCCTGCTCGGCGTGCCGCTCGCGGACGGTCTCGAGGGCCTCGCGATAAGGTGAAGGCAGAATGGGGCGGTGCAACTCGCCGACGAGCGTGCCGTCCTCGTCGTGCACCGGGATCGGCTTGCTGTTGAGGTCGAAGCCGATCAGCGGCTGCCCCTGCTCGCCGAGGTTCGTCGTACCCGGATAGTACTTCTCGTAGAAGAGGCTGCTCTTGAAGGCGTTGACATCGTAGACGTCGCTGAGGCGAATGCCGACGACGCGGGCCGTGGCGGTCTGCTCGGTCGTGCGGAAGTTGAACAGGCTCCAGCTATAGATGACCGGCGTGGCCTTGGCGATCTCCGGCCACTCGCTGATCTCGGCGATGAACTCGTCGTAGAGCGGGAAGCCGGCGTAGCGCTGGTTATCGACGATGATGTCGCCGAGCAGGCCGCGGGCCTGCTTCTTGACCATTTCGAGCCAGCCGCCCATCACCGACAGAACGATCAGCACCATGGCCACGCAGAGGGTCACCGCGCCGATGGCGAAGTAGGCGATGCGCCCTTTGCGCAGGTACCGCAATGTCAGGAAGAGCTTGTACAAACCGGGCTCGCTTGCCGGGCCGAACTCCTAGGCTTCCTCTGGGACCTCCGCGGCGGCCTCCTCCTCCGGACGGAGCGGACGCTGGAGCGGGAAGAGGATCACGTCGCGGATGCTGGTGCTGCCCGTGAGCAGCATCACCACGCGGTCGATGCCGATGCCGAGCCCGCCCGCCGGCGGCATGCCGTATTCGAGGGCTCGCACGAAGTCGTCGTCCATGACCGCCATGGTCTCTTCTTCCTCGCCGCGAAGCTGCCGGCTGAACGTCTCGTGCTGGACGATGGGGTCGTTCAATTCGCAGTAGGCGTTACCGAGCTCCATGCCGTTGATGAACAGCTCGAAGCGCAGGGCGACGTTGGGGTCCTGCGGGTCGCGCTTGGTCAGCGGGCAGAGCGGAGCCGGCCAGTCGAGGACGAAGGTCGGGTTGATGAGCTGCGGCTCGACGTAGTGGTCGAACAGCGCGTGGATCACGACGGCGTCGTCGAGCTTCTGCTCGGGGATGTTCAGGTCGCGGGCCCGGGCGCGGATCGCCGGCAGGTCCGCCAGTTCCAGACCGACGTGCTCGCGAAACAGATCGGCGTACTTTCGGCGCGCCCAGGGGCCGCTGTAGTCGATCTCGCGGTCGCCGAAGGGCAGCCGTGTTGAGCCCATGACCTCGCGGGCGGCGCCGCCGATGAACGCCTCGCAGAAGTCCATCATGTCGTGATAGTCGCCGTACGCCTGGTAGAGCTCGAGCATCGTGAATTCGGGGTTGTGGCGCGGGCTGATGCCCTCGTTGCGGAAGCAGCGGGCGATCTCGTAGACGCGCTCCAGCCCCCCGACGAGGCAGCGCTTCAGGTACAGCTCGGGCGAGATGCGCAAATACAGCCGCATGTCGAGCGTGTTGTGGTGCGTCAGGAACGGACGCGCTGCCGCTCCGCCGTAGATCGGCTGCAAGACGGGCGTCTCGACCTCGATGAAGCCGCGCTCGTGCAGCAGCCGGCGGCCGTATTCGATGATCTGGGCCCGGCGGATGAACACGTCGCGGGCCGGCGGATTCGAGAAGAGGTCGACCGCCCGGTGCCGGTAGCGCAGCTCGACGTCGGTCAAGCCGTGCCATTTCGCGGGCGGCGGGCGCAGAGACTTGCTCAAGACCGCCAGATTCGTCACCCACAGCGTCAACTCGCCGGTCTTGGTCCGGCCGAGCCGACCGTCGGCACCGACGATGTCGCCGAGGTCGAGGAGCTTGGCGATCTTGAAGCCGGGTTCGACGACGGTCCGCTTGGAGAGGCCGAACTGGAGGTCGCCGGTGGCGTCGCGGACGGTCAGGAAGATCAGGCTGCCGATGTCGCGGTGCAGGACAACGCGGCCGGCCAGCCGGAAGGTCGCTTGCGGGCCGTCCAGGATCTCCCCCGCCGGGATCTCGAACCCGTCGGCGGCGGCGCGGACGGCGGCGACACGGGTCACGCCCTCGTAGCGTGTGCCGTAGGGGTCCACGCCCAGGTCGCGGAGCTTGTCGAGTTTCGCCTTTCGGTCGGTAATCTGATCGCTCATAGGGCGCGTACTATATCGTGGCCTCCCCGCGGACCCAACCCCGGCTCCGCTCAGCACATGGGCGCCGCGGCCCCCGGGCGAACCGGCCCACAGACCGGCACCTTAACAGACGAGCTCCGCCGCGCCGGCGTTTCGCGGGAGCGCTTGCCCGGACACCGCCGTTCGCCGATGATAAGGGTGTTAGCAGCCTGGGAGTGTCCGGGCACCTGGTGGGCTCCGCGGCCTTCAAAGCCGTTGAGAGGCAGTACAAGCTGTCTCTGGTGGGTTCGATTCCCATCCACTCCCGTTCGCCGCCGCCCCGGGCGGCGGCGAAAGAGCAAGTGAGCAGAAGAACAGGTGAGCAGGAGAGCGCGGACATCGTCCGCCGGGGAGCAGGCGATCGCTGGCCGGCAACCGGCTCACCTGCGGCCCCCTGCTCCACTGCTCACCTGATCCATTCTGGGGGTCGGCTGATGACCTTCCCGTTCGAGAAGTTGGGCGTCTGTAAGAAGAGCGACGGCTTCCACGGTTGACGCCAGGGAGACAGGCATGAGCGAGGAAGCACCGGCGAAGGAAGCACGATCGAGCACGAGGTTCCTCGTCATCGGCTTGATCGGTGTGCTGCTGGCGGGCGGGCTGAACGTCTTCGCGGATTACGCCGCAGTGGCTCCGTGGGGATCGATATCTTTCCTGGCCGTGGGCCCTGCGTCCGTGCTGATCGGGCTGTTCTGCATCGGAACGATCCCGATTGCGGCGGTTTGTTGCCTCTCGCGCAGACTCCGCGAGCGGGCGTGCCAAGTCATCATGATCAGCGTCTTCTTCGTCATCGTCCTCTTCGTGGCCCTCCGAATCGGCGGCAAGGTCCGCATGAGCGGCTTTCGTGCACTGGCCCAGCGGAGCGCACTACTGGTGCAGGCAATCAAGTCGTACGAGCAGGCCCACGGCAGCCCGCCGCCGAACCTGGAGGCGCTCGTGCCCGAGTTCCTGCCCGCGGTCCCCGGCACGGGAATGGGCGCGTACCCGCAGTATCAGTACTGCGCCAGCAAAGAAAGGACCCGCGCGGGCAATCCGTGGAGGCTCGTCGTGCCCTGCTCCATCGGGTTCGCGAACACGGATGAGTTCGTCTACTTGCCCAAGCAGAATTATGGCCCGCGGATTGGCGGCTGGTATGAGCAAGTGGAAGACTGGGGGTACTTCCACGAATAGACGCGGGCAACCGCAGCGGACATTCGCGGGGCAGCGCGGTGTTTGAGACGGCGAATTACATCGAGGCGGGATTGTGGGGCGTGATCGGCGTGGCGTTCCTCGTGCGGGCGCTGCTGCGGGCGGCCAGCCGCCGCGTCGCCCTGCTGGCCGCCGGCGTGTTCATCGCGTTCGGTCTGTCGGACGTGGTCGAGGCGCACACCGGCGCGTGGTGGAAGCCCCCGTGGCTGTTCGTGTGGAAGGCGATCTGCGTGGTGGCGATGGTCGGGCTGCTGATCTGGTATCAGCGGTCACGCCGGACGAGAGAACCCCGTTGAAACGGGGTGATGAACGGCGAAAGAGAGGATGGGGACGGCGGCGCGTCTAACCAGCCCTCAAAGGGCTGGCCCAGTAGCCTGCCTGCGGCGGGAAACGCCGCTGAAGCGGCGTAACGCCGCCATCGACGCCCACCGCACACACGTCAACGATCCGCGAGCCGCGCTCCGCCAGCGCACCTTCCGCCCGCGCTCATTCATCCAGGGTCAGGACGATGTCGTCATCGTCGGCGCCGTCATCTTCGCCGTCCTCGCCGACACTCCACACACAATACCCCCCGCCGTGGCGTTCGTAATGGAGATCGCCGCCGGTGAAGTGGTCCTGTGGGACGGCCGCGAGGTACCGCGGGGCCAGGGCGGCGAGCGTGTCCGGATAGTCCTCATGGTCGGCACGGTAGGCCGCCAGCGCCAGAGCGAGCCGCGCGGACTCCTCCATTACGGCCAGGCGAACGTCGGTCAGGGCGACGTTGGCGTCGGACAACATGAAAGCCAGCAGCGTGTAGACAATGACATCATCCAGGTATTGCCGCTTGGCCCGGCTGCTCGACAGCAGCAGCGCTACCTGGGCCAGAGCACCTTTTCTGGTAATCCGCTGTTCGAGCTCGGAGAGCAGCCGCTCGCTCGATGCGGCGACGTTCCGGACCATCCGCGAACGGCTCGGGAAGTCCGGACAGACTACCGCCTCGTGGACGTCGTCGTAGACGGCGTTGATCCGGGTCATGACGTCGTTCGCATCCACCGAGAACCCCCATTGGGACGCAGGTAAGGCAACGTCGAGCGACTGGAGCATCGCCCGGTCCCGCGCCAGTCGCATCATGAAGTCCAGCGACATCAGCCGCATCAACAGCACATCCGCTTCGCCCACGTAGCCCGCCGGTGGCAACGCGTCGTAGGCGTGGAGCATCTCCATCGCCCGGGCGGAAGTCAGATCCTGTCCGTGGGCAATCCGCGTGATAATCGCCACGCCGTCACGGCGAAGCAGCAGGGCGCCGTAGACCTGACCGCCGCTCTTCACATCCGCCAGCAGACGACCCAGATAGCACATCAGCAGCGCGTCATCCCACGCACCGGCGAGGTCGCCCTGCCCCAGGCGAAGCGTGGCCCGACAGACGAGCACCTGCCGGAGCTCCGGCAGAACGCCGTCGGCGAGGAGCGAACGGAGCTCCACCTCCGGCGGGCTGGCCAGCGAGATCATCGGCAGAAAGAACGCTTCGTGCCGCTTCAGTCCGACGATCCTGTCCAGCACCGGCTCGTTCGCCGTGAGCCAGTCGGTCACGATGCGCAATTCCTCAGACCGCCAGGGCTGCGTGGTGGCCTGCTCGATCTGGGCATCGGCCAGTTCCCGCAGCGGTGTCGGCTCCCGGTACGCATCGCCCAAAGCCTGCCGGATCAACTGCCGCAGATGGCGGTCCTGCTCGGTCTCCGGCGCCTGCTCCTCCGCCGGCGGGATCAGGGCTTCGTACTCGGCGGCGTGCGCCCGAAGGTGGTCCTCCAGCCGGACGAAGTGCGGATCGTCATCGGAGAAGTTGAGCTTCAGGGCGGCGATCGCCGACGGTCGCAGGTCGGCGGACAGCGCCCTCGGCCCCAGCGCCTCGATGATGGGCACCGCCATGTTCTCAGCCGGGGCGACAGCGCCGCCGACGTGCTGGTTATAGGCGGCGACGTAGTTGACGGTTCCGTCCGCGTTGAGCGGCTCCGTGAAATACGTGGTCGGCCCGGAAACGACCAACGGCACCGGTGGCAACGGCCAGAAGGAGCGCGCCAACACGAAGCCCCAAACGACGAAATCCGCCAGCGAAAGAATCACCCCACGCCTCCGCATGGTCTGTGGTCGCCCGGTCCTCGCCGCCGGTGACCGATGGCACCACCTGCGCCGGGGCATGCAGACCACACGCAGGAGCAAGCCCCACGCAACCGGCGCGTACAGTCTATAGAGGAGCGTGCGGCTCGGCAATTGACGCCGCACGCACCGAAGCGTTCACACGCCCGGCGGATCATCGTCGCTCGGGCTGGGCTCTTGCTTGACCAGCGCCGAGGCGATCAGCCCGGAGGGAATGGCCACTACGCCGAGCCCCAGCACCAGGATGATGAACGTAAAGATTTTGCCAGCGACCGTGACGGGGTACACGTCGCCGTAGCCCACCGTCGTCAGCGTGGCCACCGCCCACCACATCGCGTGGAAGACCGAGCGGAACACCTCCGGCTGAGCGTCGTGCTCGCAGTAGTAAATGCCCACCGACGCCAGATACAACAAGGCCACAGCTACGCCGCAGAAGACGACCAGTTCGTCCTTGATGTCGGCGAGCGCGCGGTGCAGCCGCTCGTACGCCGTACCGTAACGCTGGAGCTTCGCCAGCCGCAGCAGCCGCAACAGCCGGAGGATTCGCACGAACCGCAGGTCAACGACGCCGAGCGACACGTAGAACGGCAGGATCGCCAACAGGTCGACCACACCCAGGAAGCTGCGGGCGTACGCAAGGCGTTTGCAGGCCAGCCGCAACGCGTACTCCAGCGTGAAGATAGCCACGATGATCCGCTCACTCCACGACAACCAGGCCTCGTACGGCGCCAGTTCCGGCAGCGTCTCCAGCGCGACCTGCACGAGCGAGAGGATGATGAGCGTGTAGATGATGTAATCGAACGTGCGCCCCGGCCTGGTATGCGGGTCGGTCAGGGACTTCAGCCAGCCTGTGATGCGCATTACCGAACCACCAACAACAGCCATACTGCCGTTTGCCCTCGACGCAATCTCGGCTGACCGCAGGCCGGTCGCCGAACCGGAGGCTACCGCCAGGCCGCCGACGGGTCCACAGGCCGGAATGATGCGCCTGTCGGGACCGGCCCTCGCCCGACGGTTGGGGAAACGTGCCCCCCCTACCGCCGCCGGCGACAGCGCGTATACTGCGCTACACAGCGTTTGGTGCCGATTCTGACCGCGATGGGGAGACGCCGGATGGACGCGAACCCCCTGCCCATGATCGCCGATCCGCCGCGGGCGGTGCCGCTGCTGGTGCGCGGGCGGGTGCTCTGCGGCGGGTTCGCCAACCAGTTCGGCTGGCTGTTCCTCGGCTTCGGACTGGTCTTCGTCTGGATCTTCGTGGGCTTCGGGGACGTCAGCTCGATCTTCATCTTCCGCGGCGAACTGGACACGGCGATGGGACACGTCACGCACGGCGAGAAGACCAGCTTCTCCGAAGGTGGCGACGAGAACAACGACGGCACGCCCATCTACGCCATTCACTATACGTTCACCGACGAAGACGACCGCACATACGACGGCGTCTCGTACGCCACCGGGCGCGAACTGGACGCCGGAGCGAACGTGACCATCGAGTTTCCCGCCGGCTCGCCGGAGACGTCGCGGATCCGCGGCATGCGCCGGGCGCCGTTCGGGGCGCTGGTGCTCATCACCTGGGTGTTCCCGCTGGTGGGCGCGATCTTCGTCGTGGCCGGGCTGCGGAAGGGCGTGCGCGGCGGCTACCTGCTGCGTAACGGCCGGCTGGCCCATGGGCGACTCCTGGACAAGAAGACGACGAACACGCGGATCAACAACCGGATGGTCTACAAGTTGACGTTCGCCTTCGAGGCCGACGACGGCGTCACGTACGAAGCCATCGCCCGCTCGCACGAGCCGGAGAAGCTCGAAGACGAAGCCGATGAGCTGCTGCTATACGACCCGCTGCGTCCGGAGAAAGCCGTGTTGCTGGACAACCTGCCCGGCCAGCCGCGCTTCGACGAGTTCGGCCAGATCCGCACGGGCAGCGTGCGTGCGGCTCTGCGCGTGCTGATTCTCCCCGCCGTCACCATCATCGGGCATGGGCTGTACGCCCTGCTGCGCTGAACGCCAACGGCCGCACGCGAATCCCGGCGTACGCCCCCCTGGCACCCCCTTTCAATCCCCGCAACAATGCCCGGCGGCGACCGCGCCGGGAGTGTCCCGCGGGAAGTGCTGACCACCTGAGGACCTGATCATGAAACTCGCCTTCATCCAGACCATCTGTCTCTGCGCGCTGGGCATCGGCCTGGGTGCTCTCACACCTGCGGCCGTCGCCGACGAACCGGCCAACGCTGCAGATGGCGCCTGGCCGCAGTGGCGCGGGCCAAATGGCAACGGCGTCGCTCCGCACGGCGATCCGCCCACGACCTGGAGCGAAGGTCAGAACATCCGCTGGAAGGTCGAGATCCCCGGGCGCGGCCACGCCAGTCCGATCGTCTGGGGCGACCGCATCTACATCCAGACCGCCATCAAGACCGATAAGCTCGCCGACGCGGGCCAGGACTCCGCCGCGCCGGAGCCGCCGGCGGAGGGTCGGCGCGGCCGACGAGGCAGCCCGCCACCGACCCACATCCACCAGTACATGCTCCTGGCGCTCGATCGGGCGACCGGGAAGACCATCTGGCAAAAGACGCTTTGCGAAGCACTGCCGGCCGAAAGCGGTCACCAGAACGCCAGTCCGGCGTCCGCCTCGCCCGTCACCGATGGCGAGCACATCCTCGCGCATTTCGGCTCGCAAGGCCTCTATGCCCTCGACATGGCCGGCAACGTCCTCTGGCACAAGGAGCTCGGCCGGATGACGACGCGCGGCGGCTTCGGCGAAGGCGCGTCGCCGGCGCTGCACGGCGATACGGTCGTAATCAACTGGGATCACGAAGGCGATTCGTTCATCGTCGCCCTGGACAAGCGAACGGGCGAGGAGCGCTGGCGGGTAGCACGCGACGAACGAACGTCCTGGGCAACGCCGGTGTTCGTGACCGCGGGCGGCAGAGTGCAGGTCGTCGTCAACGGCGCCAATCGGATCCGGGCGTACGACCTGGCCACGGGCGAAGTCGTATGGCAGTGCGATGGCATGACGGAGAACGTCGTCCCGACGCCGGTCTGGGACGATAAGCGGCTGTACTGCCTCAGCGGCTTCCGCGGCGCCGGGCTCGTGGCGATCCGCTATGGCGAGGCCCGGGGCGAAATCACGAATACGTCGGCGGTGGCCTGGATCTACGACGGCAAGGGCACGCCGTACGTACCCTCCCCCGCGCTGTACGACGGGGCGCTCTACTTCCTCGCGGAAAACCGCGAGCAGCTCTCGTGCGTCGACGCCCGCACCGGCCGGGTTCACTACAGCCGCGAGCGGCTCGATGGTCTGGACGGGGTGTACGCCTCGATCGTTGCCGCCAACGGACACGTCTACGTCGTCGGCCGCAACGGCAAGACGGCGGTGCTGGCCCACGGACCGGAGCTGCGGACACTGGCCACGAACGAGCTGGACGACAGCTTCACCGCTTCGCCGGCGATCGCGGGTCGGGAGCTCTTCCTGCGCGGACACAAGTACCTATACTGCATCGCCGAACCGTAAGCCCCGACCGTGCCGGCGACGAAGGACGAGCCGATGACGGAACGCAAGCTGCCCATGATCGCCGAACCGCCGCGAGCGGTGCCGTCGCCGGTGCGTCTGCGGATTCTCTTCGGCGGGTTCGCCAACCAGTTCGGCTGGTTCTTCTTCTGCCTCGGGCTGGTCTTCGTCTGGATCTTCGGCAGTTTTGGCGACATCAAGGGGTTCTTCATCTTCCGCGGCGACCTGGCCACGGCGCCCGGACGCGTCACGCACAGCGAGCCGAGCGGCTTCACCGAAGGCAGCCGGCGGTCCGACGGCGGGACACCCATCTACGCGGTGCATTACACGTTCGCCGACGAGGACGGCCGGACGTACGAGGGCGTCTCGTACGCGGCCGGGCAGGAATTGCCCGCCGGGGCGCAAGTGACGGTCGAATTCCCCGCCGGCTCGCCGGGGACGTCGCGCATTCGCGGCATGCGTCGGGCACCGTTCGGCGCGGTCGTCGCCCTGGTCGGCATGTTCCCGCTCACGGGCGTGGGTTTCCTGGTGGTCGGGCTGTGGGGCGGGTTGCGTGCGGGCCGCCTGCTGCGTCACGGGCGTCTGTCCGCCGGCCGGCTGGTGGCGAAGAAGCGGACGTCGGCGAGGGTCAACGGCCGGCGCGTGTACAAGCTGAAGTTCGCCTTCGTGGCGGAGGACGGCCTGACGTACGAAGCCGTCGCCCGCACGAATCAGCCGGAAACGCTCGAAGACGAGGACGAGAAGCTGCTGCTATACGACCCGGCACGTCCGCAACAGGCCGTGCTGCTGGACAACCTCCCCGGCCGCCCGCGTTTCGACGACACGGGCGAAATGGCCCCCGGCAACCCCGCGCCAACCGTAGGCGTCCTGATCCTCCCCGCGCTCGCCATCATCGGTCTGGTGCTGTATCTGCTGCTGGGCTGAGCACGCGTCGACCTTGCTCTCGGTTGCCGGTCACGCCTCTCGCCACGTGAATCGGCGTTTCAATCTGTTCAGATAGCTCCCCCAGGGCACGATGCCCTCCTTCTGTAGCCGCCCGACCACGATGCCTGGAGATATGCCGATCGACTGAGCGAAACAGACAACCTGCGCCTGCGTCGTGAGCGTTGGCAGCACCTCCGACCGATCCGGCGGAATCAGGAAATCGGCCGAGAAGCGGTTGGCCCGCTCCTCGCGCGAGCCGTCGCCATCGTCGCCATCGTCGATGAACACGTCCTTCTTGGCGTCGTTTAGAATGTGGCCGGCTTCGTGGAAGAACGAGAACCAGAACTGGTCCTCGGTCTTGTACCGCAGGCTGAGCTGAATCAGGGCCTTCGTCGGCGTGAGCCACCGCGCCACGCCGCTCGCCGGGCACTTCCTGATCGGCGGAACGAAAACGACTGCCACCCCCGCCGCCGCGGCCAATTCGACCATCCTGGGCTCGAAGACGTCTGGCGCCTTCACCGTAAGCATCCGAATCTCGTCCAAGGCAGCGAGGAATCGATTCTTATCGTACAGCTCCGTCTCGATCTTCTGTGCCGCCAGTTCGCCCAGCCGCAACCAGGCAGCCGTCGCGCCAGGCTCCGCCACGAAACGAGCCGACTGGCGAAACGCCGCCTCGGGCTTCATCCACAGCTCATGCCAGGCCGCCGAGTCTCTGACGCCGAAGAAACGCAGCACGGCGTTGAGCAGCGACGGCTTGTCAGGCTGATCCTCAACAGCGCCGCGCTTGATCAACTCCCGAGTCGGGATCATCTCCAGCAACCCCAGGTCGGCCTCAAGTCGCTGGCGGTCGTCGATCAGGGCAAGCTGCTCGCGGTAGTTCGCCTCCAGGTTGTTCCACATGCGGGCCGGCACCCCCGTCACCCGCTCCAGCGCCACGGCCGTGTCGGGAGTGATCGGCGCCTTGCCTTTGATGATCTCGTTGATCGTCTTGGGCGCCATGCCGGCCCGGACGGCGAGGTCACGCTGCGTCATCCCGAGCGATGCAATCGTCTCCTGCAACGTCTCGCCCGGTGCAACGGCGTAATCAGGCTCGAAGCTGTATCTCTCTTTCATGGCGCCTTTGCGCATGTGCTGGGCCTCCGGGAATCAGTGCGGATCACACACTTCCAGCACGAGAACCTTCGTCACGCTGGCCCGGTCGAGTCCGCCGTCCGGCTTCTGCGGCACCGGATCGTGATCGGGCACAAAGATCAGCCGATACGGATGGGCAAGATCCACCGAAATCTGTCCGGCCCGGTCGCCGGTAAGTTCATGGCACCGCGCCGGCGGCAGATGCGAGATGTCGGCCAGCGTCTCAGCCGCCCTCAACTCCATCAGCCTCTGCTGGAGCCGGCGAGCCACAGCACTCCCCCACTTCCTGTGGGCCTCCTTCGCTATGGAGCACACCTTCTGCATGCTGCGGCTGGCGAAGCTCACTTCCATGACCGGCTTCTGTTAAGATATAGTTTACGTAATACGTTAATGATTTTCAAGTCCAACGGGGGTCCTGTCAAGTTCCCCGCGGCGGTCACTGCCCCTTCCGAAAGTGCCCCACCTCATAAACCTGGCCGAAGATCGGCGGCGTGCTGTACATGGGGATGACGCGGACTTCGTCGAAATGCCGGCCGGCGGCGGCGCGGACGTCCTGCTCGGTCGAGAAATGATGCTCGCGGATGTTGCAGCCCAGGCAGCGGAACGCCACCACCATGAACAGCCGCTCCACCGGCACGCCGTAAACCACCTGCCCGCCGGGCCGCAGGACGCGGCGGATCTCGGTGAAGGCGGCGTCCTGCTGCTCGGGCCGCAGGTGCTCCAGAATGCTGATCAGCAGCACCGTGTCGAACGTCCCGTCCGCGTACGGCATCTGCGTCACGTCGCCGTTGGCCAGGTGCGTCGGAATGCCGTGCCCGGCGAACAGCGTGCGGATCTCCTCCACGTCCGCCGTCAGATCCAGCCCGTGGATCTCCTCGTACCGCTCACGCAGGTTCAGAAACGTCAGGCCCGTCCCGAAGCCGACCTCGAGCACGCGCTTCCCGCCGGTGCACTCACCCAGACACAGCTCCACCCGCCGACGATACATGCCGCCCAACACCGGCCAGTAATAGAACCGGATCGGGTCGGCCTGATTCACGCCGCGATAGGCGCTGCGCGGCAGCAGCTTGAGACGCGGCCGACTGGTCGTCGTAACGCTCATGCAGGAGTTCTCCGCGAAAGACCGCCCGGTGTTCGGCGATGTCCGGCGGTCGAGGCGAGCGGGATCATACCAGGACAGGCCGTCATCAGACGAACTTCAGCCGCCCCGCCGCGAAGAGCACCATCCGCAACAGGATCATCCCGTGCTTCCAGCGATCGATGTTGGTGTCGCCGTAGGTGCGCTCGCGATAGCGGATCGGCAGATCGACGATCCTGAGGTTGAGCTTGGCCGCGCCGAAAAGCAGGTCGAAATCGCCGAACGGATCGAAGTCGCCGAAATAGGCCCGATTGGCGGCGATCTTCTCGTAGTCGCGTTTCCACATGACCTTCGTGCCGCAGAGCGTGTCCTTGACGGGCTGGCCCAGCGTGTACGTGAAGGCCGCGCTGAAGAACTTGTTGCCGAGCAGGTTGAAGAACCGCATGGCGCGGTCTTCCATCGGATAGACGAGGCGGACGCCGTTGATGAACTCGCCCCGCCCGCTGCGCAGCGCCTGGTAGAACAGCGGCAGGTCCTCGGGCGCGACGGTCAGGTCGGCGTCGAGAATGAGGACAATGTCGCCTTTGGCCCGGGCGAAGCCCAGCCGCACCGCATCACCCTTGCCCTTGCCCGTCTGCCGCATGAGCTGGCAGCGGCGCTGCGGGTTGGCGGCGATGCCCTGCTCGATCGCCTCGTACGTATTGTCCGACGAGCCACCCTCGACGAAGACGAGTTCGGTGCCGCGGCCGAGTTCGGGCACACGCTCAAAGATCTTCGGGACGTTCCCGGCCTCGTTGCGTGCCGGCACGATCACCGAAACGAGCGGCTCCTCCTCGAGCTCCAAGCCGAGCGCCTCGGGCCGGGCCACGATGAAGTTGGTCAGGGCGAGGTGGCGGAACGGCCAGAGCTTCGCCAGGAAGCGGTTGCACAGGCCGCCCAGCAGCGGAATCGGCAGCGGCAGGAGCACCTCTTCCCAGTGCCGCATCATCTCAAAGCCGGTCAGCCGCAGCAGGTTCGCGATGTCGGGCACGGTCAGCCAGTTCTGCCGCAGCGTCGGCTTGGCCAGCCCGAACCGTTCGGTCAGCGTCAGCGGCAGCTCCCACAGCCGACTGTACGAATTCAGGATGATGCGGGTCTGCGGCGTGCACAACGGCCGCAGGCGCTGCAACACAAGCTGCACGTCCCAGACGTCGTTGAGCAGGTCCGACAGGATGATGACGTCGAACTGCTCGTCGAGCCGCAGCTCGTGAGCGTCGGCGTGAATCAGGCGCAGCTCCGGGTGGCGCTCGCCCGCCCGCTTGAGCATCTCCGGGGAGAAATCGACGCCGACGCCGACCGCCGGCTTGAGCGACGCCAGCAGGTCGCCGCGAGCGCAGCCGATTTCGAGCACGCGCAGTCCGGGCGGCACCAGAAAGCGATAGACCTCGCCCAGTCGGCGGTGGTATTCGCCACCCCACGATCGCCAATGGTCGAGATGACGGGCGAGGGCATCCCACCGGCGAATCCGGCGGTGCCGATACTGCATCGCCGCCGCATCGTCCAGGCGGCTCGCGAGCAGCTCCCGCCGCTGGTTCCAGGTGGCGGGCAGCGGTGTCGTATCGTCAGCACCGGCGGCGCGCGGGGCACTCTGCTCGGCAGATGTGGACGGTACCTGCATCGTTTCGGGCTCTTCTTAGAACGTGACCGCGAAGCTCAAGGGACTCCGCCGAGTCTACGTGACCTGCGCAGACCGGTCAACACAAACCGCCCGCGGCGCTCTGGCGTTGGGCGGGTTCTGCCCGCCGACGCTTCGCTGGCGTAGGCCGGGTTTCACCCGCCGATACTCCACTCGTGTAATCCCATGAAAGGCTGCCTCCTGCCGGGAACGGTTATCGTTTCCGGTGGGATTCTCTGGAAGCAGGAGACAGCCATGGGAATGCAGACGAGCGTATCGCAGATTGGGATGGACGTCCACCGAA
>JASFQK010000025.1:0-94461 GCA_050115495.1 Phycisphaerae bacterium
CCAGTTCGGCCATCCAGAAGTCAAAGGCCCGTGCCAGGGGGAAGTTGCCGTTGGCGCAGACGTCGAACCGCCACCAGCCGTCCCCGACTCTGAACTCGACGTAGTCCAGCATGCTCGTTCCCTCGCGGTTGGCGGGCGCGGCCCGCCCTGCATTCGCGCGCAGGGGTGGCGACGCCGTTGGCGACGGCGGAACGTCGAACGCTGATGGCACCAAAAGGAAACGGGCGCCACCCGATGCGCTAAAGGCCACCGATAAACCGTCAAGCCCATCGATGTGGCCCCGCGCACCGGGCAGCGCCCGCATGATAAGCGCGGACACTACCCTGGGCGAGGGTGCCTTGGCTCGATGGGAAGTCTGACAAGGACGGCCGGTCGCGCCCGCCGTACAAGGTCAGTTTGACGGTTTATCTGCCAAGACAAACTCGATCATCGGCGCTCGTGATTGAGAGCACCGCTACAAGTCTCCAGTGGCTGCACCACCGCTGCCGATGGCCCTGCTCGGTCACCGATGGCGGTTCGACCACGATGCCTGTAGTATACCGGAGATTCGGATACTTGTCAACTAAAATGTTCATTCCTGAGGAACAAGAATTCCTTGTTAGAGAACCGATGATCACGGTCAAGCTCAAGGATGCGATGGAGGCTTACCGGCGCAGGACCGGCGAGCGGATGACATATGCGAAGTTATCGCAACTGACCGACATCTCGCAATCCACGCTGCGGAAGATTGGCAGCGTGCTTTCGTACCATCCCACGTTGAGCAACATCGAGCGCATTTGCGTAGCGCTCGACGCGACTCCCGGCGACATGCTCGAGATCATCCCTGATCCGCCGAAGGCGAAACCCAAGCCCAAGCCGAAGCGTCAGACGAAGAGCCCCAAAGCCGCGAAGCGGCGATAGTCAGTAGCCCGGCGGCGTAAGCCCCGGGTACCCGTCCATAACCATTCCAATTCAGAGCCCCAGCGGGGCGACAGACTCCTCTATCGCTCCGCTGGGGCTCAAAGAGGGGTACGTGGGTTTCGGTCCAAGAGCTCACACCCTTGGCTACGTTCGTGCGCCCTCCGGGCGAAAGAGAAGAGGGGTGGGTGAGGCTCCCGGCTCCAGGGACTGAAGTCCCTGGCAACCAACGTGCGCCCTCCGGGCGAAGAGGAAGGCACGCGTTGCCCCCACCCAGAGACGTACGTTGGTACCTCGCCCACAAGACGCATTTGCTCGCCCACAGGGCGCGCGATCTCCCCCGCCCAGAAGATACGCCGCATCTCCCAGACGCTGCGCGTCCTCCCCCGAAGGGCGCACCGTCGTAGCCAGAGGCTTCAATCTCTCATCATCGACACGCGTATACTCCTCCTCGCCCCGAAGGGCGCGCTTCCTCGCCCGGAGGGCGCGCGAGCGTAGCCAGGGACTTCAGTCCCTGGTAGCGTTCGCCGCCCCCATCTCTCTCTTCTTCCTTCTTCCCTCTTCTTCCTCGCCCGGAGGGCGCGCGAACGTAGCCAGGGACTTCAGTCCCTGGACCGGCAAGCCTCACCCCCTCCTCTTCTCCGCCCGGACCCGCCGGTCACACCAGCCCCGCAGGGGCGCCAGTCAATAGCCTGGGGCGTGAGCCCCAGGTACACGGCCACGACAACCCCATTCAGAGCCCCAACGGGGCGACAGATCGCCCGGTCCGCGACCACGTCCCGACGTCCCGCTCATCGCCCGGTTCCACCTCTGCCGCCCCGCTGGGGCTCGGAGAGACACATGCGTCCCATTCCTGGGGCTCACGCCCCAGGCTACTGACTGCCGCCGCGTTGCGGCGAAGAACCGCCCGCAACCGCTGATTCCCGCCGTGCTGCGGCGAAGACGCTTGCCAATACGCGACAGAATCCGCCAGAATCCGCCAGAGCCTAGCATTCCTAGGAATCCTCCTTGCCCCACGCTCGAAGCGCGTCTATCTTTCCCATGCTCACGCAGTTCCCGGGCCCGCCTTGACGGACCCTCGGTCTTCGGAGCCAGGACGTCGATCGAAACGTTGTAGCACGGCTAACCCCGTGTGGTCGGCGACCAAACCCCGAAGACCGATCGTCTCGTGACCCGTGCGTCGGCGAAGCACCTTGCCGAGTGTCGCCAGCCCGTAGCGTCGGCCCCCCGTGGCCGACGTCTGTAGCGGCCGGTCTCCGTGCCGGCCGTCTGTAGCGCCGGCCCCCCGTGGCCGACGTCGACCGCCGGCGACCGTTCACTTCGGTGAACACGGCAACGGTGTTCAGAGGACGCCGCTCGCATCGGCGAACGCCAGGACGCGGCTGCCTGCACGGAACCGCACCCTCGCGGTCACTCAGCGCAGCACCGGAGCGGATCTTTGACAACCGAATACGCGTCCTCGGCCCACGAGCAAGCTGCGATGCAGGGGCAAAGGGGCAGAGGAGCAAAGGAGCAGAGGGAGGGCGATCGGCCCCCGACCGTTCCGCCGCCTCGGCACTCTGAGTGGAGCCGAAGGGGCTGCCTCCGGCTCAGGGCTCAAGGCTCAAGGCTCACGGCCTGTAGCTGACGGCTGATGGCTGACGGCAGACGGGGGTTCCCTGGCAGCCGAGCGATCGGCGGACCGAGCCCGCCCTACGGTGACGAACGCCGGCAAGTGGGTCCGGTGTGGCGGGGATGTCGGGGATGGCTGGGGTCTAGAAGACCGACGGCGGGGTCTGACCATCGAACTCGACGCCCATCTCGTAGGTGTCGGCCAGCACGCGGCGGGCGTGGACGACCGTTCCACAGACGAACATCGGATCGCCGGTGTGGCGGGGGACGAGGGCTTCGATCCAGGTTCCGGAAGGCACGAGGCGGTTGAGCTGTATGGCGAAACCGGTGCTGGAGACGTTGATGGTGCGGCCGATGAGGGCGGTGGACTGGCGCGTCTCGGGGTCGTAGAGGGTGACGCGACAAGCGACGCGAAGCGAGATCCGGACTTCCTGACGCGCGGGGCGCTGGTCCGCAACCGCCTGCTGGCGTGCCGTCGTTCTCTCAGCCGAAGCAACGAATCCCGCCTTCATGACACTACTCCCGGGAAGCCGCCGAGGGGTGGGCCGCATCAGCGGTCGCGAACACCTGGCCCTGCCACGAATTGCTATCGACCAGTTGAGGTGCGGGTCATTAGCAGGGATGTGATGAGTGCGGCGCGCGGCCGGAAATGTGTCGGCGCTGCGGCAGAAAAGGCCTCAGGAAGCGGACGTTTCGCCGAGCAACTCGACGCGCGTCAGCGGATCGACGGTGATGGTCGTCCGCTCGCCGTCGTCCTTTCGCAGACGGAGGCGGAGCAGCCAGAGGCGATCGTCCTTGGCGTGAGCGTACCAGCTTCCGGTCTTTTCCTGACCGACCGACTCGACCACGCCGGCAACCTCGGTCTGCCAGTTGCCCTCGCGGCGGTCGATCTCCTGGATGACGCGGATGCGCTGTCCGGGTTTGACCTCGTCGATCGTCATCTCGTGTCCGTTTCCTGGTTGCGGCTGCCTCAGATCATCACCCGCCGATTATAGATGTACCACTCCAGCAGCACGAGGGCCAGGGCCGCCCCGACGAACCACCGCCAGATCTCCGGAGTCGCCGTGTCGATCGTCTGGCCGGCGACGACCTGGGCCGAGCCGATGTCGCCGGCGGTGCGAGGCCGAATGTCGCTTTCCCAGGCGTCCTCGAGGTTTACGGCGTAGCGGTCCTCGTGCTGCTCGCCGCCGTGCGTGTAGCGGACGCGGTAGACGCCCGCAGCGTGGGTGCCGCCGAAGTAGACCACGCCGGCCACGTCGGGCTGGAGGGTCAGGGTCGTGCCGTCGGGGCGGACCAGCTCGGCCTTGTCGGTGCCCTCGGGCAGGACGATCCGCAGGGTCTCCCCCGGGCGGACCGGGCCGCCCTCAGCCTCAGCACCGCCGGCGCCGAGGTAGCGGAGGACGTTGTAGGCGAAGACGGGGAACCCCGGTTTCGACCACCAGTTGCTGTATTCGAGGGGGAAGGACAGGATCATGTAATGCCGGCCGTCCTTCCGGTAGCGGGCCAACGCCGGCCCGGCGGGCCCCTCGATCAGCGTCTCGGCGTCGGAGGGCAGCTCCAACACAAGCCCCTTGCTCGCGTAGACGTAGTCGAGGGCGACGTGCCGCAGGACCGCGTGCGTATCGTCCCACCAGACCAGCGGATACGTGCGGTCGAGCTCTTCGGCCACGTTGATCCCCTCGACCTTGGGGACCGCTCCGATAAACAGGTAGTTCCCGACCGGTAACGGTCCCGGCTGGTACTTGTCGAAGATCACGACGTCGAACGTCGAGCGGCCTTCGACGGCGAGTTGCGCCGCCGGCGCCCGCTCGTACTGGGCTGGCGTCATGAAGATCCGCTCCGCCAGTGGCAGGCCGCTCAGCACGCTGTCGAGGAACAGGTTCTGCTCGGTGACGACGAGGACACGCAGCCGGCGAGGCGGCGGGATCACCGCCAAGGCCCGGTTGTCCGCCTCCAGGGCGTCCCGACGCGACAGGCGGGCCTCCAGCGTCGCCGCCCGGTCCAGCGTCAACTCGAAGCTCAGTCCCCGTGTGTTGGCGACGGCTGTCGTACCTTCGGCCGGCGCCGGCGTGCCCGGCTGCGGCGGGGTCAGGCTCGGGGCGGGGTCGAGCGTCAGGGTCCGCACGTCCGCGTTGGCCAGTTCACCGTCGATGAGGAGCGACACGTCGGTCGTGACCGGCTTGTCGCCGAAGTTCTGGACCTGGAGGAAGACCTCCAGCGTCTCGGGCTGCTCGTAGTTGCGGCGGGCCCGGAGGGCGGTGATGCCGACGTTGTCGTGGGTCTCGCCGACGGCCCGGAGCTCGATCTGCCCCTCGCGGAGGACGACGTTCGTCAGGTCGCGCACCGCCCCGTCCGAGAGCAGGACGATCCGGGCGGCACTCTCGGCGCTGACGGGCGTCTTGTCGGTGGTCATGGTCGGCGGGGCCGTATAGGCCGCGGCCAGTTCCAGGGCCTCGCGGATGTCGGTCTGGCCGTCGGTCGGCTGGATACCGCCGATGGCGTCGAGCAATTCGCCCGTGTTCGGCGTGAACGGGGCGATCACGGAGGCGCGGTCGCTGAATCCGATAACCATGGCCTGCGTCTTGGCCTCGGCTCCGCCCAGGCGGAAGAACGAGAGCCAGCCGCCGCTACGGCGGTTCAGCGTCTTCACCAACCGGACGGCCTGCTCCTTGGCCAGTTCAAGCCGGGAGCCGTCCTCTTCCTTGGCGTTCATCGACGCCGACCGGTCGACGAGGATCACGAGCCGGCCCTCGGTGGCGGCGGTGGTTTCGATCATCGGACGGGCCAGGGCGAAGATCGCCAGGCCGAGCACCAGGAGTTGCAGCAGGAGCAGCAGGTTCTTGCGAAGCCGCTGGAACGGGGCGTTGACCTGGAGGTCCTGTACGGCCCGCTTCCACAGCAGCGTCGAGGCGACGAGCTGCTCCCGCCGGCGGAGCTTCAGGAAGTAGAGGATGAGCAGGGCCGGGATGACGGCCGCAGCGATACCCAGTGCCCACCATGGGTTCAGAAAGCTCACCGCAACAACCCTCGCTGCCGCAGATAGGCCAGCACGAGCGTGTCAAAGGCGACGCGCGTGCTCGTGAACAGGTACGTAATCCCCCGGCGAGTGCAGTAGTCCTTCAGTTCGGCGCAGTAGCTCTGGAGGTTGGCCTTGTAGCGCTTCAGGAGCGGCTGGCTGATGGTCACCTCGGCCAGGTCGTCGTCCTCGACGTCGCGGAGCTTGAGATCGCCGACGAGGGTCGGGTCGACCTCCTCCGGCGAGAGGACCTGGATGACGTAGAGGTCGAGGTTGCGGCCGAGCAGGTAGCGCAGGCCCTCGGCGAAGCCGCCCTTGTCCATGAAATCGCTGAGGACGACCACGACGCCGCGGGTCGTGTGGCGGATGGCGAAGCGCCTGGCGACGGCGGTGAAGTCGGAGGCACCCTCGAAGGGGATGTTCTGGAGGAAATGGACGACCTGGCTGATGAGCCGCCGGCCGCGGATGCCGCGCATCTCGTGCGCCAGCCGGCCAGAGTAGCCGTAGAGGCTGACGCGGTCGTAGTTGACCAGGCCGATGTAGGCCAAGGCGGCGGCGACACGCTTGACGTAGAGCCCCTTGTTCGGGCGGCCCCAGTCCATGCTCTTGGACGTGTCGAACAGCACGGTGACGTTGAGGTCCTCCTCTTCGAGGAAGAGCTTGAGCAGCAGCTTTTCGAGGCGGGCGTAGATGTTCCAATCGAGGAAGCGGAGGTCGTCGCCGACGACGTAGTTGCGGTAGTCGGCGAACTCGACGCTCTCGCCGCGGCGTTTGCTGCGCCGCTCGCCCTTCAGGCGGCCGACGAAGATCTTGCGGGAGATGATCTCGAGTTGCTCGAGCCGGGACATGAAGTCCGGCGAGAGGAGCTCGCGGTCGTCGTCGCGTTCACGTTCACGCTGTTGTACGGGCGCCGTCGCCAAACTTCGTTACCTCCGCACCCGGCGGGTGCCACTGGTGGCTTGTCCACCAGTGCGTTTCGTTTCCTCCACGCGACGGCCGACACGGAGGTCGGCCGCTACGGCGCGGGTCGTGTCGCTCCAGGCACTCGACGTCGGCCACGGGGGGCCGACGCTACTCGGTGGCCGGCACGATGGGCGGCTGTTGGCGCACCGGTTACAAACCGGTGCCACAATGAAGACGCCCGCTGTCCCGGCGCGCCGGGATCCGCCGCTACGTCCTCCCTCGCCACTGCGCGTATTCTCGCGTGAACAGGTCGCGAAGGCGAGCCATGGTGCGCTGGCCGGCGTGGGACAGCTTCCGGTCCGGGTGGCGCAGACAAGTGTAGATTCCCGCGGGCTGGCGCTCCAGCAGCCAGTCTTGGTCCACGGCCAAATCGGCGCCTTCGTTCCGCCGCTCCCGGGGCAGCCGGAGGAAGAGCTGATGGTAGTCCAGCGGCTCGTTCGAGGTGCACAATGTCCCGGGACCGGGCAGCGGGCGACCGCGTTGCAGCGTGGCGTAGTCCACGCGTGCAACGTGCGACGCGTACTCCTTGAGCAGGCACTCGAGGTAGCCTTCCTGCACAGGCGTGGAACTCTCCAGCGCCGGCCAGCCCGCTTTCTGCACCGGCAAGTCCGGCGCAAGCCAGCGGTCGGCCGACGTCTCCACCTGCACCAGGCGGCGCTCGCCGGCGTGAACGTTGTCCGGAACACCGTCGGCGTAGCCCACGCGGAGCATGAACGCATGGGCGAGCGACGACACGTGGCTATGGGACGCGGACTTCGCCATGTGCCAGAGGAGCGGCGCGGTCAGCGTGACACGCTCGGGGAACTGGTCGTTCGACTGCACCAGCCGCTCGATAGTGGCATCGTCGAGCGTGGCGCACCCCGCTGCGCCCGGAGGCGGAGCCGAGCCGCTCTTGCCGCTCGCCCACTCGGCCAGCCACTTGCTCAATTCCTGCAACGCGGCGGGCTCCTGGCAGGCCTCCTCGAACTCGTGCACGGCGATGAGTTCCTGGCAGGCCTCGATGGACGTCGGGGCGCTGAGCCCGTGCAGGAACATGGAGTGCATGTCGCGCATCCAGCGCAGGAGCTTCCGGAGCGTATCGCCCTCCGGCACACCATGCCGGTACAGCCCCAGAACGATCGGCGTGTGGTCAGCTTCGGGCATGATTCACGTCCCTTGCTGCGTGTCCCGCTGCGCCTCCATACGGGGCGCACCTCGCTGGTCAACGGGCGTTCCACACTCCGGGCAGCGCTCCGGGCTGGCGCGGAGGTCGTAGCCGCATCGTTCACACAACCCTCGCCGGTGGCGCCGTTTCCGGCGGCGATGCCAAATCAAGAGGCCCGATCCGACGCCAACAGACAGCAGTAGCACAACCGACCAAATGGGCACGGCAACAAAAAGGAAGGCGGCATTACCGATGGAGAGTGCTGGCCGAGACCATTCGAACCGCAAGGGGAAGAGCCGCGCCACCCATGACCCACTCTGCGGCGCCGCGCCTGCCGGCGACACGCTTGACACGTGCCAGCCGGCGAACTCCCAGTAGTCGCCCTCGGATATGAGGAACCTACGGTCCCAGTATTCAAGCACGCCCCGGTACGCAGCAATCAGCGTGACTTCCTCGTCCGGCGAGCCCGCCGCCCCGTCGGAGGCTCGGACCCACCGAGTAATCAGAACCTCGCTCACGCAGTAACTGCGGATCCAAAGCGCAATCGCAAGCAGCCACAGCAACGTGCACGTCGCCCACAGGATGCGCAGGCTCCACTTCACGCCGAACCACCCTTCACCCCGTGCCACTGGTGGCTTGTTCACCAGTGTCGTGCGTTCCCTTCCATGCGACGGGCAACTTGTACGCCCGGGCTCCGTACCGGACGTCCTCCGTTGCACAGGACGCCCCGCCCATGTCGAGCACTGCTCAAGAGCAGTGGCACACCGGGCCGTTGTCCGGTGCGGCGCGTTTCCTTCGTTCGACGGCCGGCATCCCGGCGCGCCGGGATCGGCCGCTACGCGCCGGGTCGTGTCGTTCCAGGCATTCGACGTCGGCCACGGGGGGCCGACGCTACTGGACGGCCGACGTAACGTGCGGCCGTTGACGCACCGGTTACAAACCCGGTGCCACAGAGAAGACGGCCGGCACGGAGACCGGCCGCTACGCGCCAGCCGCTGCCGCAGTCAGACGCTACGCGCCGGGTGCCACTCGTGGCTTGCCCACCAGTGCCGCGTTTCCGCCGGCTGACGACTGCTAGGCCGCTTGCTCGGCCATGGTGGGCACGGCGGTGAGGATGTCTTCCAGCACCGCGTCCGTGCTGAGACCCTCGGCCTCGCCCTCGAAGTTGAGCAGCAGCCGGTGCCGCAGCGCCGGCGGGGCGCCCAGCTTCACATCGTCGAAACCGACGTTGTAACGGCCGTCCAGCATCGCGTAGATCTTCGCCGCCAGGGAGAGGGCCTGCGCACCACGCGGGCTCGAACCCCAGCGGACGTACTTGTTGACCATCGGCGTGGCGAAGGCCCCCTGCGGATGCGTGGCCAGCACCAGGCGGATGATGTAATCCTGCACGTGCGGGGCCACGATGACCCGCTTCACCAGATCCTGGGCGGTGACGATCTGCTCACCGGTGAGGACCGGCTTGACGTCCGGGCGATAGCCGGTGGTCGTGCGCTCCAGGATCGTCTTGAGCTCGTCGCGGTCGGAATAGCCAACGAGGAGCTTGAAGAGGAAGCGGTCGAGCTGAGCCTCGGGCAGCGGGTACGTCCCCTCCTGCTCAATCGGGTTCTGCGTCGCCATGACGAAGAACGGCTCTTTCAGGGCGTAACGCGTTCCGCCGGAAGTGACGGCGTGCTCCTGCATGGCTTCGAGGAGTGCCGACTGGGTTTTCGGCGTGGCGCGGTTGATTTCGTCGGCGAGGAGCATCTGGGCGAAGAGCGGCCCCTGCTGGAACTCGAAGTGCCGGCGGCCGGTCTGGGGGTCCTCGGTGATGATGTTGGTGCCGATAATGTCGGCGGGCATCAGATCGGGCGTAAACTGGATGCGGGCGAACTGGAGGCTCAGGGCTTCGGAGAGCGTGCGGATGAGCAGCGTCTTGCCGAGACCGGGCACGCCCTCGAGCAGCGCGTGGCCGCCGGCGAAGAGGCACACGAGTACGTCGCGTACGACGTCCTGGTGGCCGACGATCATCTTCTCGATCTCACTCCGCAGGCAGGCGAAGTCCTTCTGAAAGTCTGCGACCAGCTTCTCGACCTGCGTATCAGTTCCGACGGCCATGAACATCTCCCTCTGGGCCCCACCCGCCGCCCCGGCCGATCGGTTCGGCATGAGTCGGGGAAACCCGCCGAATCATAGCTGACGAAGCGTGAAGCCGCCAAGGGCCGGGGGACGATCCTCTCCGGCTCAGGGTTCACGGTTCCGACGCGCTGCCATCCAGGCCAGGATGTCGGGGTAGACGCGTTCGCTGGCGATGGGGGCGGCTTCGAACTCGCCGTGGGCGATCTCGGGATAGACGCGGATCTCCTTGTCCGCCGACCGGACGCGGTCGAAGAAGATCTCGCGGGTCACGTCGGCGTTGGCGATGCGGTCCTCGCCGCCGACGATGACCAGGACGGGCGTCTGTACCAGATCGTAATGGTCCGAATAGAGGTGGTCCGGCTCGCCGAGGGTGCTGACGAAGCCCCCCTGCCGCACGCTCTTGGCCATCTGCTTCAGGACGCCGGCCTTCATGTGGTCCATGGCCCGCCGGCGGCCTTCGATGACGACCTGGGCCCGCAGGTTCGTGGCCCCGGTGAACCGGCCGGCGATGTCCAGCATGCCCTGCGTGATGGTCGTGCGCAGCGTGTCCACGCGATCGGCCATCGGCTTCGGCAGCTTCCGCCACCAAGCCTCGCCCGGGGCCATCCGAAAGCGGTCGAGCGGAACCTCGCCCACGAACTCCAGCAAGGCGTGCAGCCAGCCCCAGCGGGCCATCAGCTCGAACGGGTAGTTCGCCTTTGCCGACCAGGGCGACTCCAGGCCGAGCAGCCGCTGCCAGTCGAGGCGTCCCTCCGGCGTGTAGAGCGCCTGCGGCCAGCGCAATGCCGCCGGGAACTCGACGAGTACGGCGCCGGCGACGTCGGCGGCCCGCTGGCTGGCGGTGGCCTCGTCGGCGACGACGTGGACGGTGGGATCGCTCCCGCCCGCCGTAGCCCCCTGGACGAAGCCGGCGGTGACCATCGCCCCCATACTGGCCCCGACGAGGAAAGGCCGCTGGCCGGTATCCCGCCGAACACGGTCCACGACGGCGGGCAGGTCGTAGACGATGAAGTGGTCGACGCACCAGTCGTCGCTGCCGGGAGCGGGCTCGCTGCGCATGTGCGGCGCCCCGTAGCCGCGGAGGTTGATGAACCACAGGTCGTACCCCGCGTCGTGCAGCAGATCGCCGAGGCTGCGGTAGACGAAGCCGGGGCCGGTGACGCTCGGCAGGTCCCAATGGTCGGCGTTGGAAGCGATGCCGTGCAACAGGACGACCGGCGACCCGCCGGCCCGCGGACGGCGTTTGACGGCGACGCGACCGCCGTCGGCGGTCGGAACATGGCACAAGATCGGTGACTGCGAGGCGGACCCCTGGTTCATGAGCAGCCCTCCACCCGCGGGCGCCCTGCCGCAGCCGACAGCGGCGGCAGAAATGGACGACGCCGGGCGCGGGCACCCGGCGTCGGTACAATCGTTGCGGGGCCGGGCGTCAGGACGCCGTGGCGGCCTTGGCCAGCTCGACCAGGCGGTCGAAGCCGGCGGGATCAGCGATGGCGACCTCGCTGAGCATCTTGCGGTTGAGAATGACGTTGCCGAGCTTCAGCCCGTTCATGAAGCGGTGATACGGGATGCCCCGGGAATGGCACGCCGCGCTGACGCGGGTGATCCACAGGGCGCGGAACTCGCGTTTGCGGGCTCGGCGGTCGCGAAACGCGTACTGCTCGGCCTTGATGACGAACTGCTTGGCGACGCGGAAGAGCTTGCTCCGCGAACCCCAGTAACCCGAGGCCTTGCGAAGCGTGCGGCGGTGCCGTTGGCGGGTGGCGGCTCCCGGTCGAACACGAGGCATGCGATCTTCTCCTTTCGCCGGGAACGGCTAGCTGGCGCCGAGGGCGCGCTTCAGGGCGTCGGCAATCTTCCCAGTGACCAGGACCTGGCGGCGCAGGCGCTGCCGCCGAGTTCCGGGCTTGCCACTCATGAGGTGGGCGTGGAACGCCTGGCGGCGTTTCACCTTGCCGGTGCCGGTGATCTTGACGCGTTTGGACAACCCTTTGTGGGTCTTCTGCTTGGCCATAACAATCATCCCTTACGTCTGATACAGCGCAAAGAGCCAATTAATATACACCGGGCCGGGGGGATCCGCAACGGGTCGGCTGCCAAAAGTGCCCGGGCCCATTGCCAAAGGGGGCCGGTTGCCCTACCGTGCGCCGGTCGCCCGCCCGAGCGGAGGCCCGCGCCCCAGCCTTTACCAGGGGAGGCGGCGGGCCAGCCGGCTAAGATCATCCGGAGAGCGTGTCGATAACCTCTCTGGACGCTTTATCACCCAGGAAAACGCGCAAATGGCTACCAAACGTATGGGCATTGTCGTCGGCGGCGGACCCGCCCCCGGCATTAACGCCGTCATCGGGGCGGCGGTCATCCAGGCGATCAACTGCGGGTTCGAGGCTATCGGCTTCTACGACGGGTTCAAGTGGCTTACCGCCCCTCAGTTCGACCCGCCGACGCACTCGACGCGCCTAGCCATCCGGGACGTGGCCCGCATCCACTTCGACGGCGGGTCCATCCTGCGCATCGCCCGGGCCAACCTCCTCGATGAGCAGGCCCTGAAGACCGAGAACATCGTCAAGCCCAACCCCAAGAAGGTCTCGCTGGCGCTCGGCCGCTTGCGCGAACTGGGCATCAACTGCCTGCTCACCATCGGCGGCGACGATACGGCGCTCAGCGCCCGCTACATCGCCGAGGCCGGCGGCGACGCCCTCCGCGTCGTGCACGTGCCCAAGACCATCGACAACGACGTGCCCCTGCCCCAGAACCAGCATACGTTCGGGTTCGCCTCGGCGCGGTTCCACGGGACGCACCTGGTCAAGAACCTGATGCAGGATTCGCAGACGACCGGGCGGTGGTACCTGATCACGGCCATGGGCCGCAGCGCCGGTCACCTGACGCTGTCGATCGGTATGGCCGCCGGCTCGACGCTCAGCCTGATCCCCGAGGAATTCGCCGACCGCACGACCGTGCAGCAGATCGCCGACGTGCTCGAAGGGGCGATTCTCAAGCGGCGGGTGATGGGCCGCCCGGACGGCGTGGCTCTCATCGCCGAGGGGCTGGCCTATCGGCTGGGCGACCGCGAGGAGCTGGCCCGGCTGCTGGGGCGAGAGGTTCCGGTGGACGCCGCCGGTCACCCGCGGCTGGCCGAAGTGCCGCTGGTGGATTTGCTGAAGCGCGAGGTGCAGGCCCGCTTCAAGGCTCGCGGCGAGTCGCTGTCGCTGATCACGCACACGATCGGCTACGAGCTGCGCTCGGCGGACCCGACGCCGCGCGACATGTCGTACTGCCGCAGCCTGGGCTATCACAGTATCAAGCTGTTCAGCGACGATGTGCCGCAACCGAAGTCGGGCTACCTGGTGGCGCTGGTTAATGAGAACCTGGCGCCGCTCGAGCTGCACGAGTTGCTCGACACGGAGACGAGCCGCATTCGCACGCGGCTGGTGGACGTGTCCAGCGACAACTATGAGGTGGCTCGGGCGTACCAGATTCGGCTGGAGTGCGCCGACCTGCGCGATCCGGTCATGCTGGCCAAGCTGGCCGTCGAGGCGCACACGTCGCCGGCGGAGTTCAAGAAGCGTTACTGCCGAGCGGCGATGCGCATCGGGCAGATCGAGTGCCCCGACTGCGAGCATTCGCCCACGGCCGAGGCGGCGACGTAGCGCGAATCCGCGTGGCCGAGGTGTAGCGTCGGCCCCCCGTGGCCGACGTCGAACGCCAGGAAACGCCTTCCCTGCGACCAGCATTAGCGGTGTGGCATGCCGAAGCTCTCAGGCGCCGGCATGTCGCCTTCGCGTGTCGGGAGTAACATGCCCGCGCCTTATAGCTTGGGCATGCCACACTTCGGGTTCGCTCGCCGCGGGCCACTGCCGCGCGGCGTCAGCGGACGAGAACGCCGGTCGCCCAGGTGCTCGGGTCGACGTTCCAGCCCAGCTCGTCGTCGACGGTGAGGTGCTGGCCGCCGAGCGCGGTGTCCTTGACCTTGTAGAACACGCCGAGACGGGGGTGGTCCGCCGGACTCCAGCCGTGCAGGCACGCCGCGGGGATCGCCACTTCGAGGCTGTAGCCCCGGCGGTGGAAATGGGCGGCGGCGCGGATGCGGGCGACGTCGACGGGCGGCGGGGGTTCCTTGGCCCGGCTCATGCGATGCTGGCCGACGACGGGATGCTTGCCCTGCGGGCCGCCGCCGACGGGCAGGACGTAGAAGAAGTGGCAGAAGCGCGTAGCCCGCTTGACGTCGCGGGCGTCACGCGTGTCGATGCAGATGCGCACGCCGTTCTTCTTCCACCAGTGCGCCGGGTCACACTCCAGCCGTCCGGATCGCCCGGTCACGTCGAACGCCACCACCAGGCCGTCGTCGTTCCAGGACCAGTACACGTCGGCGAAAGGCCGCTGGTCCTCCAGCTCCACCAGCGGCGGGACGAGATACTCCGCGTCCCACTTGCTCACGATCCCGTCGATGGGCGGCGTTGGGGCGAGGTAGCGAATCGGCAGTTCGAAACGCAACAGCGCCCGCCGCGGCAGGCTGTCCAGCATGGCAGTTAATCGCTCGGGCAGTCGAAGACCTTGTGAATCAACGCGTACTCGTCGAGGAAACCCGCCGGCGTGCGCGGATCGTCCTGCGGCATGTTGAATTGTAGCAGCAACCGCGTGCCACTGCGTGTGACGTCCACGGTGTAGACCGGCAGTGTTTCGTAGTCGTCGGTGACGTCGGCAATCTCGCCACTGGGCAGGTTGGATTCGATCTTCGTGACGGTGAAGGTGAACGCGCTGCCGTCGTCATTGAGCTCGTACGTCCCGATCTGGATGTCGAGCGTTTCGATGAAGCCGAAGACCTTCTGAACCACGTAGCGGGTCAGCGTGCCCGAGTCGGGGTCGAAGTGCAGGGCCTGCCACATGCGCAGGTTGCGGCCCGTCTTCGGCGGGTCGATTCCTTCGAACGCGCCCCAGCAGCCGTCCAGTGTCTCGACGTCGTCCAGGATCGTACCGGGCGTGACGGCGCGCAGTGCGTCGCTCTCGGCCGTGCTGTATGTCGACGAATGGTTGTAGACACTCTTGAGCACCGACGGCAACGCGGCCGGCAGCGAGTACAGCGGACAACCCCCGGGCAACATGAGTGCAGTGAGTGCGACCAGACCAAGCAGACGAATTCCGCGCGAACGCATGGTTCCTCCTTCTGCCAATCTCAGAGAGCGCCTCGCAAGGCAAGACCCCGGCCGGCGACCCGGCGCCAAACGGACAACCGTCCGTACCCGCGTCTGTCACCGGACCACCGGCACAATGCCACTCGACGGCCGTCGGCGATCCCGACCGCCGTCTCCTGCATCATCATAGCGCTCCCTCAAGTGTCCGCGCACGTCCGCTTCACCGCACGCCGCCGGTGCCGGCGACAGCCGGACGCCCGAGCTTAGCCGGGCGAGGAGTACGGAACACGCTTCAGGACATCGGCCGGTGCCGGCGTCACCGGTGGGAACTTCACCTTCTGCTGGCCATACTGCAGCGATTCTGTCGGATCGACGTAGTGCAGGTAGAATACCGCGCGGGTCTTGCCCGCCGTGGTCTCGAGCACCTCTTCGAGCCACGGGACCTGGGCGTCCATCGAGCGATCAGGGTACCCGAGTTCGTCGAAGTTGATCTCCTCCTCCGAGCCGGTGACTTCGACGACGACGAGCCAGGCGTTGTCCCAGTTTTCGCGTAACTGGTCCCGCCATTCGTCCTGCGCCTCTGGATCCGTACCGGCACACTGGACGAGATCCTGTTTGAACAGTGCCTCGTCAAACGGCACTCTGTGCAGCCCCACGATACTCATGGTGTGTTCCGTTCCTGGCATGGCGATCCTCCCTTGTGGTGTGCGGGCGACGCGCCGAGCGCCGTACCACACACCGCACCGGCCATACTAAGGCATACCGGCGACTGCTTTCAAATATGCCTTCGCCGCCTTCTTCACGAACCGACGGAACGCCGGCGTGTTGATCTCCTTCTTGTCGTGCACGTACACCGCGACGGCGTCGAGGCCGTCACGCCGCTTGCGCACGTCCACACGCGACCAGTCCCCGTACGTGGGCAGATCCTCGCGTTCGTCGAGCGTCTTCAATCCCAGCTCTTCATCGATGGCCGGCCACTTGAACGTGCCGGGCGGCACGCGGAAGTACAGCTCGAGCAGCCACTCGCCGCCGGTGAGGGCGTGCAGGAACCACTTGGGCGCGTCGGGTGCGGTCACCTCAACGCTGGCCCGTTCGTTCCAGTTGGCGGGCGCGAACGGGCCGGCCTTCTGCACAAGCTCGATGACGTATTCGAGCGCCGCCGGCTCCCAACGACGTTCCTGGCCGCCGCGGCTTTCGCGCTGGCTGAGGTGCCACTTGCGACCGTCGACCTGCCAGGGCATGCGGACGTCGCGGCCGACCTCGCCGAAGCCGCCCTGGGCCGCTTCGAGTTCGCGGGCGGCATGCGCCGCAGCGTCGTACGGCTGACGATGCTCGCGCGGGCTGCTCGCCAGAACCGGTTCCAGTGCCGCCGCCGTATGGGAGGTCAGTTTCGGCTGTTCCGCCGACGAGAGCTGCGCGGCCCGGCGCTGGGCGGCGCCTTCGAGCAGCTCTTCCGGCGTACCCAGAGCCACGAGCGCTCCGCCCTCTTCGCCGGCTTCGGGACCGAGGTCGATGACCCAGTCCGCCGATTTGATCACGTCGAGGTTGTGCTCGACGACGAGGACCGTGTTGCCCAGATCGACGAGTCGGTGAATGACGGCGAGCAGCTTGCGTACATCGTCGAAGTGCAGGCCGGTGGTCGGCTCGTCGAGGATGTAGAACGTGCGGCCGGTGTCCGGCTTGCCCAATTCAGCGGCGAGCTTGACCCGCTGAGCCTCGCCACCGGAGAGCGTCGGCGCCGGCTGGCCGAGCTGTACGTAGTCGAGGCCGACGTCGGCGAGCGTCTGGAGCATGCGGCGGACGCGGGGAATGTTGCCGAAGAGGTCCAGGGCCTCGCCCACGCGCAGGTCGAGCACGTCGGCGATGGACTTGTCCTTGAACTTCACGGCGAGCGTCTCGGGGTTGTAGCGATGGCCGTGGCAAGTCTCGCACTCGACCCAGACGTCGGGCATGAAGTGCATCTCGATGCACTTCTGGCCGTAGCCCTCGCAGGCCTCGCAGCGACCGCCGGGGCGGTTGAAGCTGAAGCGGTTCGGGCCGTAGCCGCGCATTTTGCTGTCCGGCAGGCGGGCGAAGAGTTCGCGGATGCCGTCGAAGGCGCCGGTGTACGTGGCGGGGTTGCTCGACGGCGTGCTGCCGATGGGCGACTGGTCGACGTTGATGACCTTGTCGAGATCGCCGGCACCTTCGAGGGCGTCGTGCTCGCCGGGCGTGAGGGCGGCCCGCTGCAACTCGATGGCCAGGGCGGGCCAGAGGATGTCGTTGACGAGCGAGCTCTTGCCCGAGCCGGACACGCCGGTGACGCAGGTGAAACGCCCGAGCGGGATCGGCACGTCGATGTTGCGGAGGTTGTTCTGGCGGGCGCCGCGGACAACGAGCCAACCGGGATCGCTCCCGGGTTCCTTCTCCCCTTTCTTCCTCTTCCGCTGCGGGCGTTGCGATTCGAGCGTCTCAAACGCCACCGGTCGGCGGTTCGTCGGGACCGCGACGGCGGTTGCGCCGCTGAGGTAGGCACGGGTGAGCGATGGTGGCTGTTGCTGTTTCGCGCCGCCATCGCCCGCCGGCGTCAGGAAGTCACCTGCCGCCCCTTGCGCGACGATCTGGCCGCCGGTCGTGCCCGCGCCCGGTCCGAAATCGAGCAGCCGGTCGGCGTGGGCGATGACCTCGCGGTCGTGCTCGACGACGAGCAGCGTGTTGCCGAGGTCGCGGAGCTTGCGCAGGGCGTTGATCAGACGGAGGTTGTCGCGCTGGTGCAGGCCGATGGTCGGCTCGTCCAGGACATACAGGACGCCGGAGAGGCCGCTACCGATCTGGCTGGCCAGGCGGATGCGCTGGGCCTCGCCGCCGGAGAGCGTGGGAGCGGCGCGGTGCAGGTTGAGATATTCGAGGCCGACGTCGAGGAGGAACTGGAGGCGGTCGCGGATTTCCTTGAGGACTTCGCCGGCGATCTGCCGCTGGCGGGTGTCGAACTTCAGTGTGCGGAAGAACTCGGCGGCGTCCCTGAGCGGCATTTCGCAGACTTCGACGATCGTGCGGCCGGTGCCGTTTGTCCGTGAATCGTCCGGGCTGGCGGGGCCGCCGAGGCGCACGGCCGACGCATCGGGCCGCAGTCGCCCGCCGTGGCAGGCGACGCAGGGGATGTCGGTGACGACGTTGTGCAGGCGGTGGCGGAAGAGCCAGCTATTGCGGGTGGCGGCGTCGATGGCCGGGACGAAGCCGCACCACTGGAAACGCACGCCGGCGAAGACGTCCTTGCCGTCGAGCCAGCCGCCGCGGCCGGTGGCGGCGGTGCCGTAGAGCAGCACGCGTTTCTGGGCGGCGGTCCAGGAGCGCAGCGGCGTGCTCGGCTTCACGCCGAGGTGGTGGCACAGTGCCAGCAGCGTGCGGCCGAAGGGCGATTGCCGGTCGATCGGGCCCCAGCCGGCGATGGCCCCGTCGAAGAGCGAGTGGGTCGGATGGGCGATGATCGCCGCCACCGGTGCCCCGCGCTGCACGCCGAGCCCTTCGCATGTCTCGCACCAGCCGAGCTGACTGTTGAAGCTGTAGTGGTGCGGGCTGAGCTCCTCGTAGCTGGTTCCGCACTGCGGGCAGGCCAGCTTCTGCGAAAACATGAACTCGCGGGCGGGACTATGGCGGACACGCGGCGCGGCCGGCGGAGCAGCTTCCACGTCGGCGGCGGCAGAATCCTCGGGTGGCGGCTCTTCCTCGACCGTCTCGAACGCCTCGACCAACAGCGTCATCACGCCGCCGGCGAGCGCGAGAGCGTGCTCGACACCTTCGGTGATGCGGCCGCGGCTGCGGGCCCGCACGACGGTGCGGTCGATCACGACCTCGACCCGGTGCCGCCGGCGGGCGTCGAGCGTCGTGGCGCCGGCGGTGAGCTGGATCTCGCCGTCGACGCGGACGCGCGTGTAGCCCGAGTTCTTCAGCCGCGTGAAGAGCGTCGCGTACGTTTCGCCGTCGCCGAGGCTGACCGGGGCGAGCAGGATGATCGGCGTACCGGCGTCCAGGGCCATGATGCGGCCGACCATCTCGTCGACCGTTTGCGAGCCGATCGGCACGTGGCAGCGGACGCAATGCGGCGTGCCGACGCGAGCCCACAGCACGCGCATGTAGTCGTAGATCTCGGTGATCGTGCCGACCGTCGAGCGCGGGCTCTTGCTGGCCGCCTTCTGCTCGATGCAGATGGCCGGCGAGAGGCCGGCGACGTGCTCGACGCGCGGCTTGCCCATCTGGCCGAGGAACTGCCGGGCGTACGCCGACAGCGACTCGACGTACCGCCGGTAGCCCTCGATGAAGACCGTGTCGATGGCGAAGCTCGTCTTGCCCGAGCCGGAGACGCCGGTGCAGACCGTCAGGCGGTCGCGCGGGAACGATACGGTGACGTTTTTCAGGTTGTGCTGGCGGGCGCCGACGACGGTGATGGCGTCGCGGGCGAATTCAGGCGTGGTGTCGGCGACGGGTCGCGTCGCCGGCGGTGACGCCGCTCTCCGGCGTCGCGTCGTGCCCAGCACCTCATGCAGGGCTGCGCCGGTGTGCGACTGGGCACAGGCGGCGACGTCCTCCGGCGTACCCTCGACGACGATCGTACCCCCCTGCTCGCCGCCCTCGGGACCGAGGTCGATCACCCAGTCCGCCGTCTTGATCACGTCCAGGTTGTGCTCGATCACGACGACCGTGTTGCCGGCGTCGACGAAGCCGTGCAGCACGACCAGCAGGCGGCGGATGTCGTCGAAGTGCAGGCCGGTGGTCGGCTCGTCGAGGACGTAGAGCGTACGGCCGGTGGCTTTCTTGACGAGCTCGCGGGCGAGCTTGATGCGCTGGGCCTCGCCGCCGGAGAGCGTGGTGCTCGGCTGGCCGAGCTTGATGTAGTCGAGGCCGACGTCGTGGAGCGTCTGGAGCATGCCGCGGACGCGGGGCACGTTCTCGAAGTGGTCCAGAGCCTCCTGTACGTCCATCTCGAGGACGTCGGCGATGGAGCAGCCCTTGTAGCGCATCTGGAGGGTTTCGCGCGTGAAGCGGGCCCCGGCGCAGACCGGGCAGGTCACCCACACATCGGCGAGGAAATCCATCTCGATGCGGTTGGCGCCGTTGCCCTCGCAGGCCTCGCAGCGGCCGCCGCCCCGACGGGAGGAGACATTGAAGCTGAAGCGGCCGGAACGGTAGCCACGCAGACGGGCGTCCGGCAGCTTGGTGAACAGGTGGCGAATCTCGTCGAAGACCTTGATGTACGTCGCCGGGTTGCTCCGCGGCGTGCGGCCGATCGGCGACTGGTCAATGGCGATAATCTTGTCTAGGTGCGTGAGGCCGTCGATGCCGGCGTGGCGGCCGGGCCGCACCGTGGTGGCCCGGTTCAATTCGCGGGCCAGCGCCGCGTAGAGAATGTCGTTGACCAGCGAGCTCTTGCCCGAGCCGGAAACGCCGGTGACGCACGTGAACCGTCCCAGCGGGAAGCCGGCATCGATCTCCCGCAGGTTATTGTGCGCCGCGCCGCGGACGACCAGCCAGGGCACGTCGCCGTTACCGGCGCGCACGTTCCCCACGGCCGTTGTGTCGGCGGACGATTTCGTACTGCGTGGCCCGCTCTTGCTCATCTCTCCCTGGTTGCGCCGGCGGTGCGGCGAAAACCCGCATTATACCACCTGCCGGCCAGGGAATCGGGCGGCGGGAAGCTCCCGCCGCCCGTGCCAACGCGCCGCCACGACCTCCGTTCCCGGGCTACTTGCGGCGCGTATAGACGATCTCCATGATCTTGAATTCGTCCGCTCCGGCGGGCTTCTCGTACATCTCCAGGACCAGCCGGTCCGACGATTCCTCGCGCCAGACCGTGCGCGACATCTTGTCCCGCTCGCCGGTCATGGGGTCGTCGGTGAAACCGTAGTAGGTGACAACCTTGCCGGTGGCGTCCGGCGAGCCGAGCGACAGGTACATGCCCGTGCTCATGCTGTCGATCCACAGCGAGACGTATTTCTTCTTCAGGTTGTCGTAGCCGATCAGGTCCAGGCCGTCGAAGGCCATCTCCGGCGCGTCGCACTTGTAGTCCTGCTGGAGGTAGCGGCCGTCGAGGATCGTCTTGAACACGGCCTCGGCCTTGGACTCCATCACCGGGGCGCCCGGCGCCGGCCACATCCGCGAGACAGCATCCCACGTGCCGACGAAGCTCGCGAGGTGCTCGTGCTCGGGCCCCTTCGCGTTCACCTCGACCCACTTGGCCATCATTTCGTCGAACTGCGGCTCCGCCGGCGGCGTGGCGGGTTTGTCCTGAGACCAGCCCGGCCCCGCGAACATCGCCAGCACCGCCACCAGGGCAACCAGACCCACGACCACTTTCATTCTCGAACCCATGCTCGTTCTCCTGACATCTGACTGCGTGAACTGTGTCCTTCGGCCGAAGCACCTCGGCCCGCCAGGCGGGCAGTCTACCGGAATCCGGAATACCAAACAAGAGCCTAACTCATAGAATTTGTCGGCTACGCGGCCGGGCTGCGGTTTGGCAGGAAAAGCGGTACAATATGCCGCCTCAGAAGGGTATAGCGCGGGCAACGGATTGGCCGCGGTGCGCGGCGTGGCAGGCGCTGCCGGGACCTGCCGACATCGGGGGGCCGTTCCGGACCGATCCGTCCCGCTGAAGAGACAGACGGCGCGCGGTGCAGCAACCGCAGCCAAGGCCTGGAGCGCGAATGAGCGACGCAACGACATCGCCGAGCAATTCCTCGATGGAGATTCCGACACCCATCTCGCAGGAGATGCAGGAGTCATACCTCACTTACGCCATGAGCGTCATCATGGCCCGGGCCCTGCCCGACGTCCGCGACGGCCTCAAACCTTCGCAACGCCGCATCCTCGTGGCCATGCACGACCTCAACCTCAACCCGCGGGCCAAGCACCGCAAGTGCGCCAAGATCTGCGGCGACACGGGCGGCAACTACCACCCGCACGGCGACGGCGTCATCTATCCCACGCTCGTCCGCATGGGCCAGGAGTGGAGCCTGCGAGCCACGCTCGTCGATCCGCAGGGCAACTTCGGCAGCATCGACGGTGATCCGCCGGCGGCCATGCGTTATACGGAGGCCCGGCTGGCCCCGCCCGCCGAGCTGATGCTCGACGACATCGACAAGGAAACGGTCGACTTCGAGGACAACTACGACGGCACGCGGCAAGAGCCCGTCGTTCTGCCGAGCAAGTTCCCGAACCTGCTGGTGAACGGCTCGGAGGGCATTGCGGTCGGCATGGCCACGCGCCTGCTGCCGCACAACCTGGGCGAAATCTGCGACGCGGTCGTGGCCATTATCAACCGCCCGGAGATCACCACCGACGAGCTGATGAAGATCGTGCCGGGGCCGGACTTCCCGACGGGCGGGGTCATCTGCGGCACGGCGGGCATTCGCGAGGCGCACGAGACGGGCCGCGGGGCGCTGAAGGTCCGCGGTGTGCTGCACACGGAAGAGACCAAGTCGGGCCGCACGCAGATCGTGGTCGACGAGATCCCCTACGGCATCCTCCTGCCGACGATCAAGGACCGCATCCTGGACATGATCCAGAACGGCACGATCAAGGGCATCGAGGACCTGCGCGACGAGTCGGGCCGGGACCAGATGGTGAAGCTGGTCATCGCCCTGAAGAAGGACGCCGACCCGCAGATCGTCATCAACCAGCTCTGGCGCTACACGCCGCTGCAGTCGAACATCTACGCCATGAACGTTGTGCTGGTTAACCGCGTGCCGAGGACGCTGAGCCTCCGGCAGCTCATCGACCAGTTCATCGAACACCGGGTAATCGTCGTCCGCCGGCGGACGGCCTTCCTGCTGCGCAAGGCCCGCCAGCGGGCGCATGTGCTCGAAGGGTTGATCCTCGCCGTGGCCGACATCGACGAGATCATCCGGCTGATCCGCGAGTCGCCGGACGTGGAAACGGCTCGCCAGCGTTTGATGGCCAAGCCGCTACGGCTGAGCGAGGCGGCGACGGTCCGCCGGCTGCTGCCGGAGGCGTTCGTGCAGCGGGCTACGGCGGCGGACCAGCACCTGACCCGCACGCAGGCCGACGCCATCCTGTCCATGCAGCTCCGCCGGCTCACCGGGCTGGAGATCGAGCAGCTCGCCGCGGAGTACAGCAAGCTGGTCGAGGAAATCACCGATTTCGAGTTGATTCTGGCCGATCCGCGGCGTGTGCTGGACATCATCGCCGAGGACATGCACGAGCTGAAGCAGCGCTTCAGTGAGCCGCGGCGGACGCACATCGGCGGCGACGTGGACGCCCTCAACCTGGACGAGCTGATCCAGGAAGAAACGGTCGTCGTCATCATCTCGCACGAGGGTTACATCAAGCGCGTGCCGCTGGACACCTTCCGCAGCCAGGGGCGCGGCGGGCGCGGCGTACGCGGCACCGAGGCGAAGGACGGCGACTTCATCGAGCACATGCGCGTCGCGTCGACGCACGACTACCTGCTCGTGCTGACCAACCGCGGGCGGCTCTACTGGCTGCGCGTGTACGACATTCCCAGCCTGCAGCGCACCAGCCGCGGGCGTTCGCTGGCCAACGTCATCACCATGCAGGCCAACGAGCGGCATGTCGCCGTGCTGGCCGTGCAGCAGTTCGACGACGACCGCTTCGTCTTCTTCGCCACCGAGCGGGGCACCGTGAAGAAGACGCCGCTGTCGGCCTTCTCGCACCCGCGCGCCAGCGGCATCCAGGCCATCACCATGGACCTGGACGATTCGCTCATCAAGGTGTCGCTGAGCAACGGCAAGCAGCAGATCGTGCTCGGCACGCGACAGGGTATGGCCTGCCGCTTCAACGAGACGGACGTGCGGCCGATGGGGCGCTCGGCCCGTGGCGTGCGCGGCATCGACCTGCGCGGCGACGACCAAGTCATCGATATGGTGGTCATCGAACCCGGCATGAGCCTGCTGACCGTCTGCGAGCGCGGCTACGGCAAGCGCACCGACATCGACGAGTACCGCCTGACCCGCCGCGGCGGCAAGGGCGTGATCAACATCCGCGCCTCCGAGCGCAACGGTCCGGTGATCGCTCTGCGAGCCGTCACCGACGAGCACGCCCTCATGCTCATCACGGGCAAGGGCACGCTGCTACGCACGGACCTGAGCGAATTGCGTGAGATCGGCCGGGCCACGCAGGGTGTGCGCCTGATCCGCGTCGACGAGGACGATCAGGTCGTCGCCGTCGCCCGCGTGATCACCGAGAAGGAAGAGTTGGAAATCGACGGCACCGCCGAAGAGACTCCGGCCGCCGAGACAGCGGCGCCGGCGGAACCCGCCGACGAGGCCGAACTCCCGGATGCGAAGGATGAAGCAGAGGTCGACGAGCCGCTCGACGAAGAGAACGTGGGCGACGACGAGCCTGCGGACGACGACGACGCGGACGATACCGAAGCGTAGCCGCCCGGCGCTACCGCCGCCGAACGCTCACCGCCAATCCGCAACCGATCGGCAGCCACGTCGTGGCCAGCGCTGGATGATCGCGCAGCGCTCGGTTGTACGCGTCGATCGCGGCTGCCCAGTGGCGGGCGCTCTCGGGCAGGTCGTATACGGGGAACAACACGTCATCACTGATGAGCACGCCGCCCGGCTCCAGCAGCGCGACGAGCTGCGGCAGCATGGGCTCGTAGAGCTCCTTGTCGGCGTCCTGGATGATGAGGCCGTACGGCTCGTTCACCGACGCCACGTACTCGCGGGCGTCGGCGTGCACGACGGTCACCGTGTCGGCGAGGCCGGCGGCGGTCACGTTCGCCCGGGCTCGCGAGGCGATGTCGGCGTCGATCTCGACCGTGGTCAGATGCCCGTCCCAACTCTGTGCGGCCCGGCCCAGGGCGATAGCCCCATGCCCCAGCGACGTTCCCACCTCCAGCATCCGCCGCGGTCGAACAGTGCTGGCCACGACGGTTACCAGCCCCGCCGCCAGCAGGCCCAGTGGCGGCTGTGTGCGTAGGTCCGCCGGTATCGCTCCGCACCAGCTTTCGTCGCTCAGCTCTGCCGGCAGTAGCGATTGGGCGTACTCGGCCGCCCGCGGCTCGATGAAGGGTTCGTCGTGGGACATATCGCGGCTGACTCCCGGCGTGTCGGCAGCTCAGGACACGTCTTCGCGGGCTCCGACGCGGTGCACGAGCGTCGTGTCCGTTGCTCCCGGCGTTCGAGGCCGCCGCGAGGTGACCACGACGACCAGGTCATCGACGAGAGCCAGCTTGCGGTCGAGCAGGATGCGGTCGAGCGTTTGCGCCATTTCCGCCGGGTCGCTCATCGGTTCGACGCGGATCGGCAGCACGCCGTAGAGGAGGTTCATCTGGCGGCAAACGCGCTCGTCGTACGCCAGGCCGACGACGGGCATCGGCAGCCGGTGCGTGGCGACCATGCGCACCGTGGCTCCCGTCGCCGTCCACACCGCTACGACGCGTGCGCCCAGGTCTCGCGCCGCCTGCACCGCAGCGTGTGCCACGGCTCCCGTCGGACGGTAACGCCCGGTGACCGGAGCCGGTCCGACCGGCGGCGGTCGGTGCGTCAGGTATTCCTCGGTGGCGGCGGCGATGCGGTTCATCAGGTCGACGGCCTGCCCCGGGTAATGCCCCACCGCCGTCTCGGCGGAGAGCATCACCGCGTCGGTCCGGTCAAAGATGGCGTTGGCCACGTCGCTGACTTCGGCCCGCGTCGGCATCGGACTGTTGACCATCGATTGCAGCATCTGCGTGGCGACGATGACCGGCACGCCGGCGCCCTGGCAGCGGGCGATGATATCCTTCTGGAGCAGTGGCACGCGCCAGAGATCCGTCTCCACGCCCAGGTCGCCGCGGGCGACCAGCACCACGTCGGTGTTGGCGATGAGCTCGTCGAGATGCTCCAGCGCTTCGGTCTTTTCGATCTTGATGATGACCCGCGGCCCGCCCCCCTGCTGCTTGATCAGGCGCTTGAGCTCGTACAGGTCTTCCGGCTGCCGCACGAAGGAGAGGGCCACGTAATCCAGTTCGTGCTCGATCGCCCAGGTGAGGTCGCGGCGGTCCTTGTCGGTCAGGGCCGACACCGCCAGGCGCGTGTCGGGCAGGTTGATGCCCTTGTGATCGCTGATCGTGCCGCCCGTTGTGCACGTGCAGACGAGCTCATCGCTGCCGTGCTCGACCACCAGCAGGCGGACGAGGCCGTCGTCGATGTAGAGGCGCTGGCCGACCTGGACTTCATCGACGAGCGTGGGCAGGTTGGTGCTGAGGCAATCCACGCGGCACGGGGCCTCGCCGCGCACGATGCGCACCGTCTGCCCCGCGGGCAGCTCGACCGGCCCGTCCGGAAACGACCCCAACCGAATCTTCGGCCCGCACAAATCGCCGATGACGCACAACGGCACATCCCGTTCGGCGGCGACGCTGCGGATCAGCTCCAGCGACCGCCCGTGACTCTCCAGATCGCCGTGGCTGAAATTCAGCCGGCAGGCGTCGAGTCCGGCGTCCAGCATCTCCAACAGCCGCTCGCGGCTCGTGCTGGCCGGTCCGAGCGTGGCGACGATCTTCGTCTTGAAGAGGCTGCCCGTGCCCGTCTTGTTCATCTCACTACCTCCACCGTCGCGGGCCGTCTGCGGCCCGGTCATTCCGCGTATCACGCTCCCGCGTCAGCGGGAGCGCTCGGGCGTCACGCGCTATCTACGCGGCAATCGCCGGCCGGCGCGTGTGCCAGTCGGTTTCCCGTTCGTACAACCTGGCGACTTGCAGCAGGCCGCGCTCGCCGAACGCCGGCCCAATGAGTTGCAGGCCGATCGGCAGGCTATCCTCGCTGAGCCCGCACGGCACGGACAGCGCCGGCAGCCCGGCCAGATTCACTGCCGCAGTGTACACGTCGGCGAGGTACATCTGGAGAGGGTCGTCCATCTTTTCGCCCAGACGGAAGGCCGTGGTCGGCGAAGTCGGACAGGCGAGCACGTCAACCTGGGCGAAGGCGTGGTCGAAATCGTCCTTGATCAGGCGTCGCACCCGCAGGGCCCGATCGTAGTAGGCGTCGTAGTAACCCGCGGACAGGGCGAACGTGCCGAGCAGAACGCGTCGGGTCACCTCCGCCCCGAAACCCTCTGCCCGCGAGGCGCAATACACGTCCAGCAGGGACTGGGCCCCTTCCGCCCGCCGGCCGTAGTGCACGCCGTCGAAACGGGCCAGATTGCTGGAGCACTCCGCCATCGCCACGACGTAGTACGCGGCGATGCTGTACTGGGCGTGCGGCAGGTCCACATCGACGATCTGGGCTCCCAGTCGGCGGTACGTGTCGAGGGCTGCCTCGACCGCCGACCGGACCTGCGGATCGAGGCCCGGACCGAACGACGCCCGCGGCACGCCGATGCGCAGACCGCGGCAACGGGACTCCAGTTCGCTATCGGCGAGCGCGGCGGCGTAGTCGCTCACGGGCTCTTCCACGGACGTGTTGTCCGCCGGGTCGCGGCCGGCGATCACCGCCAGCAGTGCAGCGCAGTCGGCGACACACGTCGCCAGCGGGCCGATCTGGTCGAGACTGGAACCGTAGGCTACGAGTCCGTAGCGTGACACGCGGCCGTACGTCGGCTTAAGCCCGACGATGCCGCAGAGTGCGGCCGGCTGGCGGATCGAGCCGCCCGTGTCGGAGCCGAGGGCCAGGGGGACGATCCGGGCAGCCACCGCCGCACTGGACCCGCCGGACGAGCCGCCCGGTACGCGCTGCGCGTCCCACGGGTTGCGCGTGGGGCCGAAGGCGCTGTTCTCGTTGGACGAGCCCATGGCGAACTCGTCGAGGTTGGTCTTGCCGACGATGAGGGCGCCCGCCGCTTCGAGGCGGTCGATCACCGTCGCGTTATACGGGGAGACGTAGTCTCGCAGGATTTGTGAGGCGCAGGTCGTGTGGCCGAAGGTGGTGCACAAGTTGTCTTTGATCGCCACCGGCACGCCAGCAAGCGGTCCGACCGGCCGACCCGCGGCCACGTCGGCGTCGATGCGCTCGGCTTGTGCGCGGGCGTGGTCGGCGGTCAGTTCGAGGAAGGCGTACAGTTCGGGATTGAGCCGGGCAGCAGCGGCCAGCGCCGCGGCACAAACATCCGCAGCCCGAGCGCGGCCGGCGGCCACTTCCGCAGCAATCGCTCTCGCCGTCTCCATTGTCCGATGGCCTCCCGCGCCGGCTCGCCAACCGGCGGTCACGGCCTTGGCTCCCAGTTTCCGCGCAAACCCCCGCAGCCGCAAGAGCAGCCGAGCCATCCGCACACGGATTGGCGTCGGTGAAACGTCACCTTGAATCTCGCCGCGATGGTTGAGGAAGGCGGCGACGGCGGACGGGGATATGCGGTGTGACCGCCAACTGCGGCCGTGGCATCGGAACTCAGGCGCTCGGCGGTGGTTTGAGAACAGGCGGGACCAGGAAGAAATCCCCCTCGCGCGCCGGAGCGCTGGCCAATGCTGCGGCGACGGGCATCGGCGTACCCGGCTCATCGTCCCGCAGGACGTTCGTCACCGGCAGCGGATGCGACAGTGGCGAGACCCCCGTCGTATCCACCTCGTCGAGCTGCTGCATGTACTGGAGAATCTGCGCTAACTGCGCGGTCAGCCGCGGCACCTGTTCATCGCGAACATGCAGCCGGGCCAGGCGGGCAATGCGACGAACCTGCTCCTCGTCAATGATAGGCTTCACGGGCGCCAGACCGCCGCGGTGCGGCTCAGGACTGGGCGGCCTCAGGCTCGGGCCGCTGCCAATCGCGCTTCGGCGGCTTGACGATCAGGCCGAGGCGAATGGCCTTGGCGCTGACGCGGATGCGCGTGATCTTGCCGTCGATCAACGCCCGCACACGCTGGATATTGGGCTTGAAGCGGCGTTTGCTGATGCCGGTGACCTTGCGACCCACGCCGCCCAGGTACTTGGCCTTACCACGGCGGGCGATAGACCGGCCGAAGATCGTCTGCTTTCCGGTATAGGGACACCTGCGGGCCATCGGGCCACCTCGCTGTCGCAATCCTGGTCACACTAGCTGCCACGGCCGGCCGGCAGCCGCGGCACGGCACGAGTCACGTACTGTACCCCCTCCGAGCGGATAGGTCAATCCGTCGGCGGCCACTGGCCACGGGCGACGGGGCGGGTTAGAGTGTTGGGTTCTGGCGCGGATTGGGTCCGGCGGAGCCGGCAGGTTCCCCGAAAACGGGCTGGGCCCGGCACAAGGCCCTGGTTATGGGAGCAACCGCGATATGAGCAAGAAAGCCGCCATACCCTCGCCGTACAGCGAGCGCATCGCCGGCCTGCGGGCGCAGATGGTGCGCCGCGGACTGGACGGCTACCTGATCGTCAACCGGATGGACCAGTACTGGCTGACCGGGTTCACGGGTGAGGACGGGCAGGTGCTATTGACGCCCCGGGCGGTCGTTTTGCTGACCGACGGGCGGTTCAGCGAGGCCGCCGACCTCCAGGCCCCGTATGCCCGGAAGGTGGTGCGGAAGACGCGCACGCCGGCGACCAACGCCAAGGAGATCGCCCGCCACAAGCTGGGCAAGCTGGGTTTCGACCCTGACCACGTGAGCGTCGCCGACTTCACCGCCCTGAAGAAGCTGGTCAAGCCGACGAAGCTCGTGGCGGCGAGTGGTCTGACGCATGCCGCCCGGCTGCTCAAGGACGCCGGTGAAGTGGCCGCCATCCGCAAGGCGATCGACGTCGCCGAGAAGGCCTTCCGCCGGCTGTGCAAGTGGCTTAAGCCCGGCGTGACCGAACGGGAAGTGGCCGCGCGGCTCGAATATGAAATGCAGATGCTCGGGGCGCAGGGGCCGAGCTTCTCCACGATCGTCGCGGTCGGGGCGAACTCGTCACTGCCGCACTACGAGCCCGGGACGACGGTCGTGGCCAACGGCCTGCCGATCCTGATCGACTGGGGGGCGCGGGTGAACTGGTATTGCAGCGATCTGACCCGCATGATCTGGCTGGGCAAGCCGCCGGCCAAGATGGTCGAAATTAACCGGATCGTGCACGAGGCGCACGACGCCGCCATCGCCGCCGTCCGGCCGGGCATGACCGCCAACGACGTGGACAAGGTCGCCCGCAACCACATCAAGAAGGCGGGCTACGGGCCGGCGTTCAGCCATTCGCTCGGACACGGCATGGGCTTGGACATCCACGAGCCGCCCTGGGTGCGCGTCGGCAGCGACACCGTGCTCGAGCCGGGTGCCGTGTTCACCATCGAGCCGGGCATCTACCTGCCGGGGGTCGGAGGCGTGCGCATTGAGGACGACGTGCTGGTCACCAAGACCGGCTGCGAAGTCCTGACGTCAATGACGATCGACAAACCCTAGGGCGGGCCGCGGCCGCGTCTGGCCGACCCGTCCCGGACAGCCGGGTAGAACAACGTGATGGATATCAAGCATATCAAGAACCTCGTCCAGCTCATGGTGGAGAACGACCTGAGCCGCGTGGAGCTGCGCGAGGGCGACACCCACATTCTCCTGCGACGCGGGCAGGCACCGCTCGTTTCCACGGCCCCGGTCAGTGTTACCCCGGCCCCCAGCACCGCGCCCGCCCAGGCAGCGCCGCCCCCCAGCCCCGAGCCGGACGAGCACTACATCCGCTCGCCGATGGTCGGGACCTTCTACACCTCGGCCGATCCGGAAACGCCGCCGTTCGTCAACATCGGCGACCACGTGACGGCGGAATCGGTCGTCTGCCTCGTCGAGGCCATGAAGGTGTTCAACGAGATCAAGGCGGACGTGGCGGGCCGGATCACCAAGGTGCTGGTGAAGAACGCCCAGGCTGTAGAGTTCGACCAGCCCCTGTTCGCCGTGGCCGCGAGCTGAACGGCGCAACGCAACGGACGCGAGTCGTATGTTCAGACGGATCCTGGTGGCCAATCGAGGCGAGATCGCCCTGCGGATCATCCGGGCGTGTCGCGACATGGGCATCGAGGCGGTGGCGGTGTACAGCCGCGCCGACCGCGACGCCGCCTACCTGAAGCTGGCCCACGATGCGATCTGCATCGGGCCCGAATCGCCGGCGCAGTCGTACCTCAACGCGGCCGCCGTGATTTCGGCCGCCGAGGTGGCCGACGTGCAGGCCATCCACCCGGGCTACGGTTTTCTGGCCGAGAACCCGACCTTCGCCCAGATGTGCCGCGATTGCTCGATCGAGTTCATCGGCCCCAGTGCCGAGTCGATGCGCCTGCTGGGCAACAAGCTCGAAGCCCGCAAGCTGGCCCGCACGGCCCGTGTGCCCTCCGTCCCCGGCAGCCAGGACCCCGTGGCCAACGAGGACGAGGCCGTGGCCATCGCCGAGAAGATCGGCTTCCCCGTCATGATCAAGGCGGCGGCCGGCGGCGGCGGGCGTGGCATGCGGCCGGCGCACAACGAAGCGACGCTGCGCACCAGCTTCCGCAACGCCCGTACCGAGGCCGAGACTTCCTTCAAGGACGGCAGCCTGTACATCGAGAAGCTGCTCGAACGGCCGCGCCACGTCGAGGTCCAGTTCATCGCTGACCGCAAGGGCAACTGCGTGCACCTGTGGGAGCGTGACTGCTCGCTCCAGCGGCGGCACCAGAAGCTGGTCGAGGAATCGCCCTCGCCGCACATCTCGGCCCGCACGCGGCAGAAGCTCTGTACCGCCGCCGTGCGTCTGGCGAAGACGGCCGGCTATTACTCCGCCGGCACGTGCGAGTTCCTGGTGGACGCTGACGAGAATTTCTACTTCATCGAGGTCAACGCCCGCGTGCAGGTCGAGCACCCGGTGACAGAGATGGTCACCGGCGTCGATATCGTGCAATGGCAGATCCGCATCGCCGCCGGCGAGCCGCTCAAGCTGCGGCAGGATGCCGTCCCGCAGAACGGAGCGGCGATCGAGTGCCGCATCAACGCCGAGTCGCCGGAGCACGACTTCCGCCCCTGCCCCGGACGGATCGAGGAGTTCATCCTCCCCGGCGGGCCCGGGGTGCGCGTCGACACGCACGCCTACGCCGGCTACGTCGTCGGCCCGCACTACGATTCACTGGTGGCGAAGCTCCTCGTGCACCGTCCGACGCGGTCCGAGGCGATCACCGCCATGCGGCGGGCCCTCGAGGAGTTCACGATCAGGCCCCTGTCCACGACGATGCCGCTCCACCAGGCTGTGATGGAGCACGCCGACTTCGTCAAGGGCAACGTCGACACGCAGTTCATTGAGCGCACCTTCGCCCCCGGCGCACGCGGCCTCTCCGGCTAGACTCTCGGCGCGGCAGGTGCTCGGCGACGGAAGACAAGGAAGTACGCAGGCGGTAACCGACCGGCAATCGCGGTCGCGGGCTGCCGAACGGAATACGGCCACCCGCGCGATCGCGCGGGCCGTCGGAGGGCGTCGATCATGAATATTCTGGTCACGTGTGAGCTGCCCGAGTTCGCCCTGGAGCAACTGCGCAGCCTCGGCTCCGTCGTCGACTACAAACCGCAACTGCCCCCCGAGCAACTGCGCGACGCCATCCCCGGCATCAGCGTACTCGTCGTCGATTCGCGACGGGTCTCGCCGGAGACCATCGCCCGCGGCGACATGCTCCAGATGATCGTCCGGGCCGGGGCCGGTCCGGGCGACGTCGCCGTCGAGGAGGCATCCGCGCAGGGCGTCTTCGTCACCCACTGCCCGACACAGCACGCCGTCGCCGTCGCCGAACTGACCTTCGGCCTGCTGCTGGCCCTCGATCGGCGGATCCTGGACATGACCGAGGCCACGCATGAAGGACGCTGGGTCCGCGGCAAGTTCAAGGATGCCCGCGGCCTCGCCGGCCGGACGCTCGGTGTCCTCGGGTACGGCGCGGCCGGGCGCGAAGTGGCCCGGCGGGCGACGGCTTTCGGCATGAAGGTGCTGGCCTGGTGCCCGACGCTGGCGGCTGAGGCCCCGCACGAGCCGGGTATCACGTTCTGCAACTGGCCACGCGAACTGGCCCGCCAGAGCGATTTCGTAACCGTTCACGTCCCCCCTGGGCCCGAGGAACGCATCGCCCTGGTCGACACCGAGTTCCTGGAGAGCATGCGACCGGGCGCCTGCCTGGTGCACGTGGGCCATCCAACCGCCGAAGAGGAGGCCGCCCTGGCCGACGCGGTGACCCGCCGGGGCCTGCGCGTCGCCCTGGACGCATACGGGGCGGCTCCGACGGCGGATTCGGCCCGGTACCGCTGCCCGCTGGCCGATCTGCCCGGGACGATCGTCACCCAGCACCAGGGCCCGCTGACGGAGCAGGCTCAGCACGCCATCGCGGCTGAGGTCGTCCGCATCGCGCGGTCGTTCATCGTTTCAGGGGACATCACGAATTGCCTGAACCTATTGGAGCGGAGCCCGGCGACATGGCAGCTCGTGCTGCGGGCCCGGGATGCGGTGGGCGTCATGGCCTCGATTCTGGAGGCGGTGCGTGCCGATGGCATCAACGTCGAGGAGATTTCCAGCCGCGTCTTCCTCGGAGCCCGGGCGGCCTGGTGCACGGTGGCCCTGGACGAACGTCCGAGTAATGAGGCCCTGGAAGCTATCCGCTCGCTCGACGAGGTGCTATACTTGGAACTTCGTGCCGTGGTCTGAGCGCGAAGCCGTGGCCGGTGTTCCAAACAGCGCAGGAAGTCGTGCGGAACCTGGGCCGGCGTGGCCGGTATAAGAGGGCGGAAATAGCCGGCGCCCGCGTCGGCCAGGGAGTATGTGTCGTGCGAGAGCCAGTCTCCGGTCGCAGCCGAGCATGGAATCTGCTGTTTCCGCTCATTCTGGCGGCGACGGCCGCCGCCCAGGAACCGGTCGGCGAGAGGGACGTCCAGCGCGAGCCGCTCTGTGCCGAGGTCGCGACGACCCACCACCTGCTTCCCACCAACCAGCCCATTTGGATACGGTTTACCCTGCGCAATACATCCGATGAGCCCGTCCGCATTCCCCTGCCGGCGGGAGCGGCCACCAACGGCGGCATCGCCCTTCCCGCCGAAGTCGTCTTCGGCAGTGCGGACTCGCCGGCCCTGACCATCACGTACGAAGCCGAGCGTCCGGCCACCATCACGCCGCCGACGCCGGAAGAACCGGTCGGCGGAACCGACGTCCTCGTGCTGGCGCCGCGCGGCTCGATCGGCACCGAGATCGATCTGCGCGAGCACTTCCTCGGCTTGCGCTATGCTGGTCACTACCGGCTTGAATGGAGTCCGCTCGACGGACGGCTCGAGCCGGCGGTCGTGGAGTTCCGCGTCGAGCCCCGCAAGGAAGCCATCCTCGTCACCGACAAGGGCAAGATCACCTTCACGCTCGCCTACGACACCGCCCCGCGCAACGTCGAGAACTTCCTCGACCTGGTTCGCGAGGGTTTCTACGACGGCAAGACGATCCACCGCGTCATCCCCGGGTTCCTCTTCCAGGGTGGCTGCTCCAAGGGCGACGGCTCGGGCGTGCGGCCCGACGGCAAGCTGATCCCCGCCGAATTCAGCGACGCCCCGTTCGTGCTCGGTACGCTGGCGATGGCCCGCAAGCCGTCGGACCCGAACTCCGCGAGCTGCCAGTTCCTCGTGACGCTGGCCCGCGCGCCCGAGCTGGACGGCGAATACACCATCATCGGCCAGGCCACCGACGAAGAAAGCATGCGGACCCTGGCACAGATCGCCGCCGAACCGACTGATGGGAAATGGCGCCCGCGGCTTCCGCTCGTGATCCGCTCGATCAACCTGGTGGACGTGGATCAGTCCAGCGTCACCCACCTCGAGTTGAAGGGCAACAAACCCACGGCGCCCGCGACATCGACACCGGCGGCCGAGACCGAGCACGAAGAGCCCTGAGCTTAACCGGTCCGGCGCACTCCCCCCTACCGCCCGCCACCCCAGTCTCCGTACAGGTATTCGTGCAGGTAGCGGATCGTCTGCTGGTGCTCGGCCTCGGTGACTTCGAGGATGTCGCCGATGGAGACGATGCCGTGCAGGCGTTCACCCTCGACGACCGGCAGGTGCCGGATGCGTCGCTGGCGCATCACGGCGCGGCATTCGGCCCAGGTGGTGGCCGGCGTGCAGCAGGCGACCGGCGCGGTCATGACGTCGCGGACGTGAATGGACATCGGATCTCGCCGGGCGGCGACGACCCGGCAGAGGATGTCGCGCTCGGTGAAAATGCCCACGACCTTGTCGCCGGCGGTGACGACCAGGCCGCCGATGCGGTGGTCGTTCATGAGGCTCGCGGCCTCGTGCACGGTGGCGTCAACGGACACACTGTGCACCCGCGTGCCCTTCTTCTCCAGAATGTCACGAACGGTGGCCATCGCTGTCCCCTTGTGGTGAAATCGCCGCATCGGCGGTGCGGCTCGGCCCGAAACTGACAGGGGAACCCGGCGGGCGCAGGCGGACGACTCAGGGCGCTGCGGGCGATCCCGCGGCGGTATCCGCCGGCGTGGCGGCGGGTACGCCCGTCGCCATCCACCGGGCCTCGTTCTCCTGGATGATAGGCGCGAGATAGCCGCGGACGAACGGCCGGTAGACCCAGCCCAGGTGGCCGCCGGCATTGCCGTATCGCCGCCAGAGCTCGGCGTTCCAGGCCACCTGCCGCAGCCGGCGGGCGTAAAGGGTCTTGCCGGCAGCGTCCAGACCCTCGGGCGGGCGGAAGCCCACCGCCCCGGCCGCGGGGCCCAGCTCCCGGTCGATCGTCCCGAACATGCTCGTGCCCGCCTTGAGCAGGAACACGTCGTTCGCCGAGTAGAAGTTGACCAGACGCGTGCGTACGTGCCGCAGGGCGCTGGTCAGGTCGTACTCCGGCGAGAGGGCCGGGGCCAACAACAGGGCCATCTCGACCTCGCGACCGGCGGGCAATGCTTCGAGCCCGAGCACCGTCACACCCCCACCGCCCGAATGGCCGATGATGTACACCGGCCGGCCCGGAAACTCGCGCTGGTAGTCGAGGATGCGCGTGGCCAGGCGGCTGCCTTCCCGGCGATTGCGTTCGAGGTCCATGAGGTTCTGCATGTAGCCCCCGGGCACGGTCGACGTCCAGTCCCACACCTCGACCGCCGACGCCACCCCGCCTTGCTCCAGGCCCAGGGCGACCTCGCGATCGGTGAAGCTCGGGCCGACAATGCCCGGCAGGACCAGCACCAGGCCGTACGCGTAACGCTGCGGTGCGGCCAGCCGCCGGGGCGGTTCGGCGCAGCCGGCGAGTGTCAGGCCGCCGATCAGCAGCAGCAGACCGCAACCCGGAGCACGGTGGTGCGTGAGCAGCCGCCTCATGTCAGCCCCTCGCCGTCAACCGCGTGACCAGGACGGTCCGTGCATCCCGTGCCGCTGCGCCAGGGGCACGATGAACGTGGCCAGTGCCGCCACCAGTGCTCCCGTCAGAGACAGCACCAACGCCGACACGAGCAGTCCGCCCAGACCGGCGCCGGTGGCATCGAGCACGTAGCGCAGGTGCAGACCAAGCAGTACCTGCCCCGGCAGCGCCGCCAGAAAGCAGATCGCCAGTCGTATCCACCACAGCGTGCCGTTGACGCGCTCGCGCAGCACGGTCAGGAAATACGCGGTCAGCCCGAGCGCAAACGCGTGCGCCCCCAGCGGGCCCTCGGTCATCAGGTCGACACCGAAGCCGATGATCCAACCGGCCAGCCGCGCCTCGGCGAGCGGTGCGGCCAGCCCGTAGATCAGGGCCAGGGCGAGCAGCAGATCGACGCCGTACGGACTCGCCAGACCCAGCCAGTGCAGGCCGGTTTGCAGCACGAGCGATACCAGCAGCGCTGCCAGCAGTCCCAGCCAGGTCATGGTGCCGGGCTCGCCGGCGGCGGCTCCGCGTTGGCCGGCTCATTCGGCTCCGCCGGCCGATAGCCGATGGGGACGGGCACACGGAAGCGACGCGGCGTACCCTCGATCACCCGTTGGTCCAGCCGCTCATAGCCGAAGACGATCTCGACCTGCTTGCCGACGAGGTCGACGCCCGCCGGCCAGCGCAGGGGGAACCCGTACTGGTAGCCCAGCTTCCGCTCGTAGCGGACGCGCCACTGCATCGCGTCGTGCTCGTTCATTTCCCAGCCGTGGACGAAGTCGCGCGTGTAGCGTCCGTCCGAGCCGCGCTGCACCGTGTACAACCAGACGAGAACCTTCCCGGGGACGAACGCCCCGCGCTCGGTCGCCGCCGAGTGGAAGAAGACCGAGGACTTGAAGCCAATGACGATGCCGTCGTTGTCGCGCAGCCAGGGGTCGCGGGCGTAGAAGCAATAGACGGCGGTGATGTCGTCGTGCGTCTTGATGCGGTGCACGTCGATCTCACCCATGCCCTGTCCGCCGCCGGACGGCGCGGTACAGGCCGACAACCCCAACAGGCAGGCGGCCGCGAGCGCGACCGCAACGCAGTTTCGGCAAGACGTCAACGTGGGCACGGCGGCCTCCGGCTAGTCCTTGCTGGCAAACAGGCTCATCGGCACATCGTACGAGTTCGGGTCGTAACGCAGCCCCAGGTCCCGCGGCTCGAGCCGGACCGGCGGCAGCGGACCGTACTGCTCCTCTTCGGTGCCCTGATCGGTGGGCTCACCGCTGCGATAGGGCCCCAGCAATTCGCCGCCGTCGACCGGCATGAGCTCTTCCGGGCGAACGCGCAGGCCGCGCATCAGTGGATCGGTCTTCACCTTGTCCGGGATGATGCCGGCATGGTCGCGGGCCTCGATGGAAAGCTCGCGGTAATCCTCGACGGTGCGCACCACGCGCGGCGTCAGGATGACCAGCAGCTCCGAGCGCTTGTGGTCGTCGGTCTGGAATCGGAACAGCGGCCCGAGCAGCGGCAGGTCGCCCACCAGGGGCACCTTCTGCTCGGTCTTCGACTCGCGCGTCTGGATCAGGCCACCGAGCACCACCGTCTCGTTGTCCTGCACGGTGACCACGGTCTCGGCGACGCGCTCGTTGAAGATGGGGGCGGTCAGGCCCTGGCCGACGGCGATCGTCGAATCGCTCAGGTCCGACACTTCCTGGCGGATCTCGAGGCGGACGTAGCCGTCGGGGTTAATCTGCGGCGTGACCTCGAGCTTGATACCGACGTCGGAGCGCTGCACCGAGGTCGAGATCTGCCCGCCGGTGGTGGTCTGCGTCCCGGTCACGTAGGGCACGCTGTCGGTGACGCTGATGCTGGCCGGCTGGTTGTCCATGGCCACGATGTGCGGGCGGCTGAGCACGTTCAGGCTGTTCTCGCTCTGCAACGTGTGCAGCAGGAAGTTGAAGTCACGCCCGGTGATCGTGAAGGTGAACCCGCCGAGACCGGCCCCGGCGGCGCCCACGTCGGTCCCGCCGACGTAGTCGAACGTCGTCGTGTCGTCGAGCCCGGCTTTGACGTACTGGAGATCCTGGAAGGCGAACTCGACGCCCAGCTCGAGCGAGTTGCCCATGGACACCTCGACGATCAGCACCTCGATGCTGACCTGCGGCGGGCACTGGTCGAGCTCGCGCACCATGCGCAGGATCTCCTCCTCGCGCCGCGGGCTATAGCTGAGGATGATGCGGTTCGAGGCCTCGTAGGCGATCGCCCCGACCTCGCTCTCCTGCCGGACGGCCAGCGAGATGTCCTCGCCCAGCTCGTCCAGCCGCTGCTGCTCCTGGTCGCTCCAGTCCTTCACGGCGGTGGCCAGGTCGGCCGCCACCATGTTCCGCGGCGGATAGACGATCGTCTTGCGATCGACCATCGGCACCGTGTCCAGTTGCAGGATTAACTGCTCGACCAGGTCGAGATAGCCGGGCGTGCCGGCGGCGATCACCGAGTTCGTCCGCATGTCGGTGGTGAAGCTCACTTCTTCACGCCCACCGCCCGCTCCGCCGCCGAGCGTCAGCTCACGCTCCGATTCGTCGCTGCCGCTGCGGCTCCCGCCGGACTGGCCGGCCGTCCGCCGCTCGAACAGCTCGTTGAGCATGTTGACCGTTTCCTCGGCGTCGGCGTTCTTCAGGGCGAAGATGCGAATGCGGGCCGCGTCGGGCGGCACGTCGATCACCGCCACCAGCGACTCCATCAGGGGCATGCTCTCCGGCGGCGCGATGATCACGAGCGAGTTCGTCCGCAGGTCACCGATGACGGTGACGTCGCCGCGCATGGCCTTCAGCGTCTCCAGGCCCTCGCCGGGATTCTCACGCTGGAAGAGCAGCATGACCTGCTTCTCGTTCGCCTGCGTCGAGCGGCCGCTGCTGCCGCCGCTGCTGCCACCCACCGAGCCGCCACGACCTTCGAGAATGTTGCTCAGCACGTCGCTGGCTGACTCGGCATCCGTCTGCTCCAGCTTGAAGATCCGCACGATCGCCCCGGTGCCCGGATCGGTGTCGTCCAGACGCCGCGCGAAGTCGGCGATTTCGGCCACCAGGGCCGGCGGACCGAAGGCCACGACCGAATTCGTCGAGGGATCCGACGTTACGGAGACGTCGACGTCGTTGTCGCCGACGTTTTTGAAGATGGTCTCCGCCGCCTTGGCGACGTCCTCCGCCGAACCACGCCGCAGCGGCACGATCTTCATCATGCGGCCAAGCTCGTTGGGCCGATCCAGCAGATCGACCCAGCGGTCCAGGTTCACCATGTCCTCCGCCGACGCCGCCATCAACAGGCTTTCCGAGAGCGGATCGGAGGCGATGTGGATCGGCGTACCCTTGAGGTTCGAGTCCTGCTCCTTGAGCGCCGTGTCGACCAGGTCCTGGAGCAGCGTGGCGATGTTCGCCGCGCTGTTCAGCTTGATCGGCCGCACCTTCATGACCACCGTCGGGTCGAACTGCTGGTCGAGGTTGTCGATCAGCGCCTCGGCCTCGGCCAGGTAGTCACGCGTGCCGGTCAGGATCAGCGAATTGCTCCGCGCGTCGGCGATGACGCTGAGCACGTCCTTCGCCTCGGAAGACTGCTCCTTCTCGGCGTCCTTCTTGCGGTCGAAGAGCTCTTCGAGCAGCCCGGCGAGCTTCTGGGCGTCGGCGTGGCCCAGCCGCCGGTAGCGCGTCGCCACCACACGGTACGGGTCCGGCGCGTCCAGCTCCATCGCCAGCTCCTCGATCATGTCGTACACGTCGCGGGTGGCGAAGACGACCAGCCGATTCGAGCGGTCGTCGGGGATGATCACGGCGTTGTCCCGTGACTCGTTCTTGCCACCCAGAGCCTGCGTGCGCTGCTCCAGCAGGTCGCTCAGCTTCTCCTGGAGCGACGTGGCCGGGATGTTCTTCAGCTCGATCACGTACGCCCGCATGCCCAGTTCCTGCGTGGGCTTGTCCAGTTCGGCGATCAGGCCGGCCGCCAGCAGCACCGCGTCCTGCCGCCCGATGACGATCACCGTGTTGCTGCGCACGTCGTGCTGCACCACCACGTTGTAGGGCAGACCCTTGCCAGTCACGCCCGGCGGCACCGGCGGCAACACGCCTTCTTTGAAGCCCTGGCTGTCGCCCTCGCTGGGCCGCATCAGCGGGCTCTTGTCCTTGAACACTTCCTCGAGCAGGCTGGCCACGTCCTCGGCGCTCGCGTATTGCAGCGAGATCGCCCGCAGCTCCGTCTCCGCTCCGATCGGCAGCGTGTCGAACACCTGCACGATCTCGGTGAGGGCCTCGTTGTTCTTCGGCGTCGAGAAGATGATCAGCGAGTTCGTGCCTTCCTCGGCGACGATGCGGATCGGCCGCTCCAAATCGAGCTCGGGCAGCTCGCGCCCGTCCGGCATCCGCAGCTTGATGACGCTCACGTACGGCTTGGCGGCCCGGTCACCGCCGCTGCTCGCCTCGCGGGCGGCATCCTGCTCCGCCTCGATCATGTCGGTCAGCACCTTGGCGATGTCCGTGGCCTGACCGTTCTGGAGCTGGATAAGCATGGCGTCAGCCCGCACGAAGCTCGCCCGGGCCTCGTCATCCTTGATCTCCACGTCGTACGCTTCGAGCATGCGCTCGATGTCGGCCACGTCCTGCAGCGTACCCACGACGAACACGCTGTTCGAACGGTCGTCGGCCTCGATCGTGGCCTGCGATTCCTTGGGCACCTCGCGCTGGTCGTTCAACTTCTCGATGATCGGCCGCAACTTGGCCACGGCCTCCGACGCCCGCACGTGCTGCAACGGCACGCAGCGGAAGTCGGTCCGGTCCGTCGGATCCAGATCCAGCTTCTCGATGAGCTCGGCGATCTGCTCCATGATCGTCTCCGAGGCGGCGACGATCAGGGCGTTGCTGCGACCCTCGGCGTTGATGCTGAACTGCTCGTCGATGCCGGTGACGTCGATGCGAGCCTTGATGGCCGTCTCGATGACCGGGGCCAGGGCCGTCGCCTTGGCGTTGTTCACGTAGAAGACCTCGACGAGGGCCTGCGGCGCGGTCGCCTCCATCATGATCAGAATCTGCTCGATGAAGTCGATGTCGGTTTCGTCGCCCGAGAGAATGACCTGGTGGTCATCGATGGCCGTGACAATCACGTCGCCGCGCAATTCGCCGCTGATACCGGTGATGCCCTCGACGACGGGCTGCGTCTGCGGCGCGTCGGTGACCGGCTCTTCGGCGGCCGGCTTCGGCGTCGCCTTGACCGGCGTCGTTCGGACGGGCGCCGGCTGGGCCTTCGGCTGTTTGTCCGCTCCGGCGCGGGGCCGCTGGGGGCGAGCCGGCGTCGTGCCGCGCGGTCGCGGCTTCGGCCCGGCCTGCGGTGGGTCATCCTCGCTGTCGTCGCTCAGCCACTGCCCCACCAGCGCCGCCCCAACGCTCGGCTGGAGCATCGTGACGCTGACGTATGGCGCCAGGCCCGCCGGCGTCGGTGCCGGCCAGAGCGACTCGCGCGTCTCGCGCATGTTCGGCCAGGTGGCGTCGCCGCGGCCGCGCGACCGGCGGGACGACCCGCCCGAGCGCGTCGGCGTGCTGCGCGAACCGCCCGACGAGCCGCGGCGCTGCTGCAACTCGTTGATGAGATTCTGCACGTCCTGTGCAGAACGTCCGCGCAACTGAATGACGCGCGTTACCTGGCGATCAGCCTTAACCGCAGCGAGCTGGTCCACCACCATCTGAACGCGTCCGAACAGGATCTGGTCGCCGCCGACCATCAGAGTATTCGTGTAGAGCTCGGGTTCCACCGACACGCGACGCGCCGTACGGCCCGTGCGCTCGGCGTCCTGCTCCTCGCTTTCGTTGACGATGCGCTCGACGTTAGTGGCCAGCCGCTCGACGTCCTGACCCAGCGGCACCTTGATCACGGCGATGTTCGGGCTGATTACATCCGGGTGGTCGAAGCGCTCGACGAGTCCGCGAATCTCCTCGATGTCACGCGGCGTGCCACGCACGACCAGCGTCTGGTTGTTGTCAAAGGGGACCATCTGCGGGCCCGTGCTCTCGCCGGCCGCCCCGCGTCCACCGCTGCCCCGCCCACGACTGCTGCCACCGCTCTGCTCGCGCTGGTCGATGAACTGCCAGATGAACGAGGCGATCTCCGTCGGCTTGACGTTCTCCACGGGGATGGTCGCGATCTGGAACTGGATCGATTCCTCATACATGTCGATGACCTTCTCGGCCACGAAGTCAATATCATCCGACCGGCCGAAGACCATCACGGCATTGGTGCTCACGTCCGCGGTGGCCTGTACATCCAGCTCCCGCGCGGACATCGACGTACCGCCACCCATCATGCTCATCATGCCCCGGCCGCCGCCGCGGCGCATCGAGCCGGCACTTTCGCTGGAGCCGCCGGAGGCGTAGCTGTTGATCGCCTCGGCGACGACTTCGGCGTCGGCCTTGTCGAGCACGAAGACGCGGAAGTCACGCCGCATGTCGGCCGGCGTCTCCACGTCGATCGTAGCCAGCACGCTCTCCACGAAAGCGAACGTCTGCTGCGAGCCGACGACGATGATGCTCTTGGTGCGCGTATCGGGCACCACGGTGAACGGGTCGAAGCCGAGCTCCATGCTGCGACCGCCGCCGCGCCCGCTGAAGCTGTTCATCTGCACGAACTGCATGAGCGCGTCCTGCAGCGTGGCTACCAGCGACTCGGGGTCGGCGTATTGCACCGCGAAGCGGCGAAGCTGCATGCCCTCGTTCGGCTGATCCAGCGTGGCGACGACGTCCTCGATCTGGAGGAAGGTGGGATCGGGGGCGCGCACGAGGAGCTTCTTCGAGTTCTTGTCGCCGATGATGACGAGGGAACCGCCGGTGCTGCCACTACTACCACGCGGTCCGCGGCGGCTGCTGGTCGCCGCGCCGGTGCCGCCGAACATCTCCAGCAGCTTGTCGGCGAGCTCTTCCGGATTGGCGTAGATGACGTCGATTTCGCGGATATCGCGCTTGTCGCCCAGATCGAGCTCCTCGATCTTCTCCAGGACGATCGCCCGCTTGTCGGGCGTACCGAAGACGACGATGACGTTGCTAGTCGGCTCGGCCACGATGCGCAGATCCTGGCTCGCGACCGAGGTGTTGCCGCCGCCGCCCCGCCCCGGGCGCCCCGTCGTTCCGCCGGCGTAGATCGAACTGACCACGTCGGCGATCGCCGACGCGTCGCCGTACTTGCAGGCGTACGTCTCGGCCTCGGCGATGGCGCCTTCGATGTCCAGGCGCTGGATCTGGTCGAGGACCTTCTCCACGTCCTTGGCTTCGGCGGTGAAGATGATCGTGTTGGTGCGCGGGTCGCCGGAGATGGTCACCGGACCCAGGGACCCGGGCGAACCGGCGCTGCCGCGACCGCCGCGGCCACCGCCGCCGCTCGTCGCCGCCGCGAAGACTTCCTGAAGCAGCGGCAGCACGTCGTCGACGCGCTTGGCGTTCAGCAACTCGTAGTGGTAGATGCCCACCACGTCGCGGCCTTCGAGCTGCTCGAGCTCGGTAATGACCTCTTCAATAAGCTGCATGACCTCCGGCGGAGCGGAGACCATCAGCGAGTTGGTCACGGCGTTGGCCACAATCTCAACGCTCTCGACCTTGGCCCCGCCCTCCACGCCGGCGACGGCCACCGTTTGCTGCTGAAGCATCTCCAGCAACTGCTGCTGCGCGTTGCCGCCGCGTCGGTTCGTGCGGGGGGCGCTGCTGCCGCGCCGTTGCTGGACCTTGTTAATGCCCAGCACTTCCCTGATGTTCCCAGCCGTCTCCTGGGCATCGAGGTTGTACAACTGGAAGACCTTGATCTCGACCTTTCCCGGCGGAATGTCCAATTCGCGGAGAAGCTGCTTGATCTCGGGCAGGTCGCTCTCCTGGCACTTGATAATAAGGTAGTTGTGGCCCGGGTCGGTGGCGATGCGGACGCGCTCGCCGGAGGTGGTCCGGCCGCTCCGCCCGCCGGACTGCCGGCCACCGACCATGCCGCGGAACTGGTCCATCATGCCGCCCTGGTCGCGGCCCTGCTGATCGCCCCGGCCGCGCTGCATCATCTGCTGCATCTGCTGCTGCATTTGTTGCATCTGCTGCATCTGCTGCGGCAGGCGCAGCGTCTGCCGGTCGTTGAACATGATCTGCACGACCTCGGCGGCCGCGGCCACGTCGCCGTACTTGAACTGGAAGATGCGGATCACCTCGCCGAGGTCCATGTCCTCTTCGAGCATGTCGAGGACGTCCTCAACCTCGTCAACGTCTTCCTTGGGACCGTAGATGATCGCCGTGTTGTCCGGCTGTATGACGATGCGCGTCTGCTCCTTCTCCAGCGGCGGCTCCTGGCCGGCGGCCGGCGGCTCGCGCTTCGGCGGCTCCTGGGCCGTAGCAGGCTTCGCTGTCGGGGGCGACGGCCGCCGTCCCGCCGGTTGCGTCGTCGGCGGCTGATCGTCGAACAACGCCTCTTCGAAGTCGTCGCCGAGCAGGGCCACGCTCACCGGCAGGCCCAGCTTGAACGGCTGCACGTCCTTGCCCGAAGAACTGCGCTGCGGTTTGTCCTGCCGCTCCCGGCGCGGCGTCCGCTCCGGCGCCGAGTTCTCTTCCTGCTCCCACGGCAGCGGCTCATCGTCCTCCCACAGCGGCTCGACGATCGTCTTCCGCTGCGTCGGCGCCGGCATGTACTGGACGTCGAGGGTGTCACCGCCCATGCGCTCACGCAGGTACGCCACCGCCGCCTCTGTGTCGCCGGTCAGCTTGCGGATGCGCGCCACGTGCTCGGGGTGAATCCACCTCTCATGCTTGCGGATGGCGGCAACGATACGGTCGTACTCGTTCGGCCGGCACCGCACCTTGATGTACTCGCCGAACCAGTCGGCCTCGATCACCGGGCCGCCCTTGTCCTCCGGCGGGAACATCTGGCGCACGTCCCAGGCGAGATCGAAGGCGCTGCCGCGGAGAACCTCGACGAAGAAGAGCTCCCGCCCGTTCGGGTCGGTCAGCCCGTCGCCCATGTCGATCTCCGCATCCAACTGCGCAACGAAAGCCTCAATCTGACGCATCTTGCGCTTGTTCGCCGTTATCAGCAGCCGATTGGCCGATTCGTCCGGCGTGATGGTCACCTTGTCCATCGCGGCCCCGCGGCCGCCACTCGGGAACAACTGCCCCAGCGTGTCGGCCACGTCGTAGGCACTGCTGTTGCGAAGCTGAAAGATCTGGAGCTCGGGGATCACCTCGCTCTTCGATTCGAGCTCTTCGATCCACTTCTCCACTTTGGCCATGTCCTCCGGCATGCCCGCCAGGATGATCGAGTTGCTGGCGGCGTCGGCGGTGATCCGCACCGTGGCCGCGCCACTGCGGGCCCCGGGCGAGCCGGCAGACCGGCCCATCCCGGCAACCACCGTATTCAGCGACTGGCCCATCTGCACGGCATCCGCCTTCTCCAGGGCGATGATGTGCACGATGTCGCCGCTCTCCACCTCCTGGTCGACCATGTTGATCAGCTCTTCGGCGAGCTTCTGGTACTCCTCCGGCGCCATGACGAACAGCCGGTTGCCGACCATGTCGGCCAACACAGCGGTCTGGGCCTGGATCTGCCGAGCAAGCTGACCCTCCGACTGGGCGATGCGAGCCTTGAGCATGGTGTCCACGCTCTGGGCCACCTGCTCCGCACGCGAGTTCTTCAATACATACGTGCGGGCGTCGGACTCCGGCATCTTCTGGCTTTCAAACCCGTTGATCAGCCGGTCGATGAACGGCATGTGATCCGGCGGAGCGATGACCAGCAGCGTATTGGTGGTCGGCTCCGGGAACGCTCCCGGCCGCATCTGCCCCCGCGCCGGCGCCGGCAGCACGCTGCTCAGATAAGCCTGCACCTGCCCCGCCACCTGCGCGGCATTGAGCACCTTCAACTCGTACACCTGGATCTTCAGGTCGGCCGGGGCCACGGCATCGAGCTGCTCGATGATCGCGAGGATGTCAGTCATCCTGTCCGGCGGAGCCTGCACGACAATGCTGCGGCCGCCCGTAACGTTGAAGGAGATCTCCTGCCCCAGTTGGTTCCGCTGGCCGACGCGCCGCGGAACGTATTGGGAATTGAGGATGTTGAGCACCTCGTACGGATCAGCGGTCTTCAGCTCAACGATCTTCATCTCGCCCCGGTGCGGATCGACCCGGCTCTCCAGGTCCATCGCCCACTTCTCAATCTCGTGGAAGTCCTCATCCCCGCCGCCGACGATGAGTGAGTTCGTCAGCGGTTCAGCCGTGATCTGCAGCGTCTTCGCGCGGATCTTCTCGTTGAAGATGTTGTTCAGGACACCGGCCACCGCGTTTGCATCCGCCTTCACCAGCGAAATCGTGCGCAGACGACTCCCCGCCACCGGCGGCTGGTCCAACTGCGCGATCAGCGCTTTGGCCATGGGCATCACAAACTTCGGCACGTTCAGCACGACCTCATTCAGCCGTGGCTCAACCGTGATGCTGATCCGGTCCGCCACCGTCCGCGTTCGCGCCGATTGCGCGACCAGGATCTGGCGAAGCTGGTTACCGACGTGCGCCGCATCGGCGTTGACGATCTTCACAAACTCCTGTTCTAGCGCGAGGTCCGCCGTCTCCTTCTCAAACGACGTGATAACCTCGTTGATCCGATCGAACATGTCCTTCGGCGCACTGACGATCAGCATCTCCGTCGTCTCGTCGTAAGAGAACGTCGCCCGCAGCCTGTCGGGGCGCGGCGGTTCCTTGGAGAAGATGCTGTTCAGATTGCTCGCCAACTTGCGCACGTCCAACCCGACTAGCTTGATGGTCTTGTTGACAATGACCGGCTCCGGCTGCTTGACCGGCTCGATGTCGTACTGGTCGAGCAGTAACAGGCCCTGCTTGACCGCCACATCCGGGCCGTTGATCACCACGCGGTTGGTCCGGGCGTCCGCTGTCACCTTGATTTTCGAAGCCGCCTGGCGCCCCAGAATGCCCTGCATGTACGTCACGAGTTGCTCACGCAGCCAATTGGCCGCCTCGGTCGCCTGGGCGTAGTTCATCTGGCGAAACTCGATCCGCGGCTCCGTGCCCTTCTGCGCTTCGGCGTAGTCGGCGATGAGCCGGTCGATCTCCTCCTGCACATCCTTGGAGCATGTAACGACGATCGTCTCTGCCTGCGTATCCGCGTCAAAACGAGCCACGACGTTGTTGCGAGAACGGAAGGCGTTGCCCAGCTTGCTGGCGATCTGGGCCACGTCCGCCCCCTCCAGCTTGACCGTCCGAATGATGATCTCGCTACCCTTCGGATCGTCGAGCTGCGCGATGAAGGCCGAGATCTCAGGCATGACGTCCTTCGGCGCCTCGATCACGACCTGCGGCCCGGAGGCTACCGCCTTGATCTGCGGACCGACCGGTCGCCCCCCCTTCCGGGATCCGCTACCGTACATGGCCTGCACGGCCGATGCCACTTCCCGCGACTGGGCGAAACGCAGCGTGAAGAAGCGCTGCTCGGGGAGCTGCGCCCCGACCGCCTCGTCGCGCTCCTGGGCGTAGGCCTTGATCTTTTCCAGCGTCGCCGTATCGGCCTGGACGATCAGCGAGTTCGTCACGGACTCGGCCTGAATGATGGCCCCGCCGCTTCCGCCGACGGCTCGCCCCGGACGACGGCCACTCATGACCCCGCCGAAGAGCTGCATGGCTTCGGTGGCCACCTGCGTGGCGTCGGCGTGGGCCAGGGGCAGAATCTCGTAGCGGCTGCTGTCCTCGCGATCGAGGGCCTCGATCAGCGGCTTGATCTCGTCGATCGCCGGCTTGATGGCGTACAGCAGCACCGTGCTGCCGTCGGCCTGAATCAAGACCGCCGAGCGGCCCAGCGCCGGGTGCACGTACTGCCCGCGATACATGTTGTTCAGCAGGCTGGCGATGGACATCGCGTCGCCGAACTGCAGGTCGATCGTCTCCAGGCGCGGCTTGTTCGAGACCACGCCCTCGTCGAGCACCTGGATGATCTCCTCCACCTTGGTCCAGTCCTCGTCCGAGCAGACCACGATGAGCGTCTGGGCCTCGTCCAGCGGGATGATCTGGACCTCGGTCGATACCGCCGCCGGCGTCGCTCCGCGCATCCGGTTGAACCGTCCGCGCGTGGGCGTCATGCTGCGCGTGGTGCCGCCGGACATCAGAACGGGCGTGATGACCTCGGCCACGCGGCTTGGGGCGATGTTCTGGAGCTGCACCATGTGCCGCAGGCCCTCGGGCGTGGCCACGTCCAGCTCGGCGATGACCTCCTCGATCTGCTGCATCGCCTCGCGCTCGGCGATGATGTGGAACTGATTGTTCGCCTCGTCCAGCACGATGCTGGCCCCACGGCCGCGGCCGCCGGCCCCGATGTTCTGCACGATCTGGCTGATCGTGGGGAAGACCTGGGCGGCGTCGGCCTGCTCCAGCTTGATCGTCTGGAAGTTGCTCGGCTGAACCTTGTCGATTGTCTCCAGCAGTTCGCGGACGCGCTTCTGACCTTCGGCGTTGGCGTAGACGATCAACGAGTTTGTCCGCTCGTCCGCCGCCAGCCGGATCGTCTTCTTGGCCCGCTCGAACGTGCCCTCGGCCAGAATGTCCTCAGGCGAGGTCTGCGCCTGTGTGGGCGTCCGGGTCGTCCGTCGCGTCCGCGACGATCCTCGCTGCTGCAACTGCCGCAGGCGCTGCCAGGCCGGCGTCGTAGCTGTTGAACCCTGCTCCTGCGAAAAGATCTTGTTCAGCAGGTCGGCGACGTCCGAGGCGTTGGCGTTCTCGATCACGATGACTTCGGTCTTGAACTCGCCGATATCCGGCTTCGCGTCGACCTTGTCAATAAGGTCCTGAATCTCCTCGAGCTTGGACGGGATGGCCTTGGCGATGATCGTGTTCGTGCGCTCGTCCGCGACGATGCGGATGTCCCGATCGTCGCCGCCCCCCGTCGTCACTGGAATCATCCGTCCGGTGCGCGGGTCGCGCTGCAGTTGCATCTGCGGACCGCTGCTCACCTCCAGCAGTTCACGGACGATCCGCTCGACCTCGCTCGCGTTGGTCTTGACGTTGAAGATCTTTACCTTTCGCGGGTCACCTTCCTTGATGGCGATGCGGTCCATCAGGTCCAGCACCTTCCGGATCTCCCGCACCGGGCCGGTCATCTTGAGCTGGTTGGTATCGTCCAGGGCCGAGATGGTCAGCCCCTCCGAAACCATCAGCTCGAACATGGACTGCACACGCGCCGCTGGATGCCCGGTCACAGTCACGAACACCGTCACGAAGTCCATCGGCCGCGCCGTGGCCTTCTCGAACTCCTGCCGCGAACCGAAGATCTGTGATTCCTTCACATGCCAGGGCATCTCCGACAGCAGCACGACGTAGATGTGGTGCTCTTCCTCAACGAACCGGAAACCCCGCATCTGCATGATGAGGTTCAGTTCGTCGATCGCCTCGTCCTTCGTGAACTTGTAGTCGCTGTGGTAGGTCAGCGTGCCGCCGATCGCCAGCATGTCCATGTCCGTCATCAGCGGCTTGCCGATGCGATCCGCGAAATACTGGATCACGTCCTCCCACGGCATGTCGTCGAAGTTGAACCACTCCTCGTCATCCGTGGCGTGGCTCACCGGCTTCGCCGGCCGCATCTCGACCTCGCGTGACCGCTGCATCTCATCCGGCCTGGGCACGGGCACCACCGGCTGCGTCGCGACGCCGTTCTCCGTCAAGAGCTCGCGCGGCGTGGCCGGCGGATATGGCGGACCGAAAAAGTCGTCATCCGGATCAACCGCCGGACGCTCCCCACGCGGCGTGACCACGTGCCCCGCCGGTTGTGAACCGGGTGCAGTCGGCGGCGGCTCGCCGGCTTCCTCCCGCTGCTTCTGCTCCTCAGCCTGCCGGGCCAGCTCCAGGAGGATCCGCATGTCCTCATCGGTATCCGGCTGGCTGGCCGGCTGCGAAGCCGGCGGCTGTTGCCCGCCGGCCTGCGCGTTCGGCGCCGCCGGCTGCGGTGGCTGGGTATCCTGCGCCGTCGCGAGGCCGATCAGGCCGATCGCAACGACCGCGCTGAGTATCGCGCCCCATGCACTGTGTCGAAGGTCTTGCCGCAACATCCGTGCACCTCTTCCTGATAAGGCGTCTGAGCCGTCCGTTCCAGAGCGGCTCTCAGGCACTGTCATGAACGGCCGCCGCGCTGGCCGGCACGTCCCTCTCCCATCTCTCACAACAACTGATCCGGTCGGGGCCGTCCCCGGAATCCGTCCCGCCCCGAGGCCCCGGCGACCCGTCAGGTCATCAACTTATACTCACCAACCGCGCCCGGGTCGCACGACCCGGACCCACTCTGCTTAACCCGGAGCCAGGGCCAGCTCCAGCGCCCGCTGAAGCTCCGGCTCGCTCGCCGGATCCAGCTCCCGGCGATCCGCAAACGTGGCTCCCAGGTCGTACACGTAGTACTTGTATCCGAACGATCCATCCCGCTCTTCCGCGGGCACCTGCTCCACCATGCCCCGCGGATAGACGAGCACCAGCGTCCCATCCCACACGGGCTCGTTGATGTGGATCCTCTCCGGCTCCAGGTCCAGCCGGTCATCGTCCCGCACGTACGCCGTCAACACGCCGTCCGTCGACGTCACGCCGATCAGTGTCTTGTTCGGCGGCGGCTCCTCGCGCACCACCACTGGCCCCGGCTCCGGCCCGTCGTTGGCGATCGGCGGCGGGTCGGGCGGCGTTGGCGTTGTCCGCGTCGGCGTCCACAGTTTGAAGACGTTCTTGTCCAGAACGGCCGCGTACTCGTCCGACGGCCGCGGCAACCGCCCCTGCTGCGCCTCGTCCACCGGCTCAGGCCGTTCGATCGCGGCCTGCTCTACATCCTTGATCTCCGGCAGCACTAGCGCCGTCGCCGTCAGGGTGATGTTGAGCGGCGGGCCGTCCGGTCCGGCGGCCACCGGCTGCTCGTTACGCCGGTTTGACGGCGCGTTACGTGCCCCGGGGCCGCGGCTCCGCGACGACCGCCTGCTCTCCACCGCCGACAGGTTGATCTGCTCCAGGCGGGCCGGGTACTCCCGGCGGTAGAAGTCGCACAGGAAGCCGAGCACCTGCTTGAACGTGCCGCGCGTGGTCACCGACAGGCGTACCTCGGTGAAGTGCGTCGACTTCAGCGTGCGGGCCGGCAGGTTGCGGATCGTGCAGCTTTCGCCCAGCCCATGCGCATCGAGCAGGTTGCTCATGTCCTCGCGGAAGCGCCCCGCCCCGACACCTTCGTTGTGCGCCAGGGGCTGAATGGCCCCCCAGTCCTCGACTGCACGCTTGGCGTGCACTAGCCGCGTCTCCAGCTCCTGCTTGCGGCTGATCGCTGCCGTCATCTCTTTGTCGAGATTGTCCCAGCGGTCGATCACCCCCCACTGGATCGCCATCCAGAGCCCGCCGAGAACCAGGATGCCGGCCACACACGCAGCCAGGACTCTCTCGCGTGGATTCATCAACACACTCCGTAGGCAACCACCGTGGGCCTAGAGCTTCTTGAGCTTCTGCTTGCGGGCCTTCTCGCGCGCTTCCCGCTCTTCCAGGTGCTTCTGCAGGGTGCGCAGCTGCACCTCGACGTCCACCGCCTTGCGGAAGTCGCCGTCGCGGCTGGTCACCGTTCGCAGGCTGCCCTGCTTGGCCAGGTACGGCCGCACGCCGTCGACCTCGAGAGCGTTCAGCGCCGCCACGAACTGGCCCGGCACCTCCCACTCCGTCGCCAGCACCTTCTTCAGCGTCATCTTCGCCTGCCGCGCGTCCAGGGACATCTGCTGCACCAGCATGTCCTTGCCCGGCTCCACGGCCGCTTCGGCCAACTGCCGCAGGTGCTCCGGCCAGACGGCGTCCACCTGCCAGTCCTCCACGGACTCGACCATGTTCTCGATCTTGACGTAGCTCTCCAGCTCTTTGCGAATCTTGGATGACTCGCTCCGGATGGTCCGCAACTCGGCGCTGCGCCGCATGTAGAGCGACGCGTCCGTCACCGCCGCCGCCACCAGCACGACCCCCGCCGCCATCGCCCCCATCCGCAGCCGGCGCTTCAGCACCGCCCGCGGCGGAACCGGCTTCTTCGGATTCAGAAAGTCGATCGCCAGCGAGCCGTCCCGCCCCAGTCCCCAGGCCAGGCCCAGCGGTGCGGCGAAGGAACGCAGCTTGACCGAGTCCTCCACCGGCGCGCCCAACGCTTCCGTCGGGTCGAACAGCATGCCGCGCACGCCGAAGCGGCGATCCGCCGCCTCCAGCAGCGCCGCCTCCACGCCCGTTCCGCCGGCCACGACGATGCGGTCGATGACCGCCTCCGGCTCGTTGGCCCGGTAGGCCTGCAACGTGCGGGTGATCTCGACGGTGAGCTCGCGTACTGCCGCCTCGACAGCGTCGTCGGCGCCTTCCAGGTCGGTCACGTCGGCCAGCGACGTCAGCCGCGAATCCTCGGTCGACGCCTCCGCCGCCATCGGTACGGTCACGTTGGCCGAGCGGGCGAAGACCAGTTGCCCGCTGATCATGATGTCGATCTCGGCCGTGGTCGGGCCGACGTTCACGAAGAGCACGCGCTGGTCGGCGAGACCGGCCAGATGATTGACGCTGACCAGGCTCGAATAGGGCCGCAGGCCAACACGGGCCGCGGTCAGCCCGGCCGCCGTGCAGGTGGCCTGCACCGCTTCGAGCGCCTCGCGCGGCACCGCCGCCAGCAGCACCTCCGTGGTCAGGCCGCGGTCATCGCGGGCCCGCACCACGTAGTCGATGGCCGCCCCTTCCAGCGGGAAGGGCAGCTCCTTCATCGCCTGGAACCGCACCGCTGCGGCCACCTCATGGGCCGGCGTCGGCGGCAGCGTCAGCCGATTGATCACCGCCTTCTCACGCGGGATGTCCACCACTGCCCGCGTGTGGTGCCAGTGGTGGCGGCGCACCATCTGCTGAATGAACTCGCCCAGCGCCTCCGGGTTCTCCACGTCCACCGTCTTCGGAATGCGGTGCGAGTGGGCGTCCTCCAGCGTCATCTGCCCGCTACCCAGGCGAGCCACGACCAACCGGAGCGACGACGCGTCCCAGTCGAGGCACAGCACTTTCCGCGGAAGTTTCGTCACCGCCTGTCCCTTTCTGCACGCCACGGCAAACGCATCACGGCTCGGTCCCGCCCATCTCCACGCCCGTGCCGGCAATCTCCTCGTTGTCGATCGGCCACGCCGGCCCCAGCCGGTTCAGGTCGCGGTAGTAGCGCACCTGGTCCAGCGGCCCGGCCATCTCGATCACCCATTCAATCCGCTGTATCGCCTGCTGATGGTCGGCGTAGCCCAGCACTTCGACGTGGAACTGGTACGCCTTCGTCGTGATGTACGGAGCGATGGCGTGGAACGTCGCCACGTCCACCGCTTCGGCCATCATCGGCCAGGCCGTCGTCCGCCGGGCGTCGGCCGACAGTTGCGCCCGCGTCTCCACGAGCATCGCCGCCCCCTCCGCCGGCAGCCCCGGGATCAGCGCCAGCACGCGAACCGGCGCCGTGTTGACGTTGATCAGTCCCTCCAGCGCTTCCTGGGCCGCTTCGGTCGAACGCGTAGTGAAACGGTCCATCAGGTAGGGCAGCTCCTCGAGCGTCACCGGGCTCCCGGCGAGCGCCCCGCCGCCCTGGCCCTCTTCGGCCGCGAGCGCGTCCGCCCCCTGGTACAGCTCCGCCGGGCTCTGAAGCTGGCTGAAATTGAAGTTCTCTCCCTTGAGCTGGAGGATGTAGTTGATGGCCCCCTGGCACACGGCCAAGTCATCCTCGCTGAAGCACACGGCGATCTGCGCCTGGATCGACGCCGCGTCGAGGTTCAGGTTGATCCGTGGCTTGTTGTCCAGCGCGGTGTCCGGCTCGCTCGACCAGACCGTCAGGAACGGCGCGATGCCGCGGTTCAGGATCCCGTCCGCGTTGTCGTAGTACGGGAACGATCCCTCGCCATCGTCCTCGTTCGGATCGAGGATGCCGTTGCGGTTGACGTCCTCGCCCCACAGCACCGCGGCGTTGAAGCCCTTCACCAGCAGCAGTTCCTCGATCGAATCGAACCGCCCGTTCTTCGCCTGGTACGGCGGCTCGAGCGTGTTGTAGTAGTCGCTGCTCTCCGCTCCGCCGTCGCGCGTGTCGTCGTCCTCGTCCCGCCAGTCCAGCAGGGCGTTGATCAGGTCTTCCGGATTCTCGACCTCCAGGTCGAACAGCAGCGGCCCCAGCAGTTCGCCGATCTGATCTTCCGTCGCCGTGTTCAGGTTCAGCTTGCTCGCCTCGGGCGTGACGCCGAAGCGCATCGAAGGCGTCTCGGAACCCGCCGGATCCTGGTAGCGGTCGGCCACGACGCTGAAGCGCCAGGCCGGCTCCGGCACGTTCTGCGTGCGAAACAGCTCGGCCCGCGAACCTGTCTGCCGCACCGGATCGCTCTCGCGATCGTACGACCGCGCCCAGATCAGGGCGTGCCGAAAACGGCTCGGCCGGTCGAACCATGCCGACGCATCGTGCGGGCTCTCCCGCAGGATCGAGATCACCTCTTCCATCCCCGACTGCGCCGCCAGCCGCGCCTGCTGCCCCTCGCCGAAGGCCACCGTGCCGGCGTTTTCCGCCCGCACGAAAAAGATGAACCCCGCCATGGTCAGGGCCAGCAGCCCGATCAGCACGAGCACGATCGGCAGAATGATGCCGCGGCGATGGGCCATCAGAAGTTACCCTCCACGCCGAGCTGCTCCCCGAACTCCTTGCCCACGCGCTGCAACCGGCTCGAGAAGAACCGGTCGGCCGCCGGAATCCGCACGATGATGCTGTAGCGGTCCGGATGGACCTGGTCGTCACCCAGCGGATAGTCGGCGATGGGGTACGTCGTCAGGTCCTGGTCTTCGTACTCCTCACGCAGCAACGGGTCGAACCCCACCGTGACCTGCACCAGTTGCGGCAGCGGGTTGCCCTCTTCCAGGTCCCACGTCGTCGTCCATTCCACGCCGTCGAAGTAGCGGAACTCGAGGTAGTGCAGTTCCGGCGACCACAGATCATGGCGAAGCTGCTCCGGGTCCTCCTCGTCCACCAGGAACTGGTTCAGCGTCTTCTTCTCGACACGCAGCAGACCCTCCACCACCGGGTCGCCGTCTTCCGTCTCCTCGTCCGGGTTGATGTGCAGCATGTAGCTGAGCTCGACCAGGTCGTGCTGGCCGGGCGGCAGCGTGTCGAACTCGCTGTAGAACTGGTACTGCTCGTCGGCCGGCAGCGCCGTCGTCACGAAGTGGATGCTGCGCCGGTCCCCTGTGAGCCGCGGCTCGACCGGAAAGCCAAACTGCTCCGTGCCCAGACAGCCGCGCAGCTCGGCGGCGATGCGGCTCAGCACCAGGCGGGCGACCTCCGTACGGTCGGCGATCGCCGCGGCCTGCTGCCGCATGTTGAGGCTCCCGAAGTAGAAGGTCAGCAGCGCACCGACGAGCATGGTGATCAGCGTGATGGAGATCACCACTTCGAGCAGGGTGAGGCCCCGCGTCGGCCGTCGGGCGCACTGCGTCATCTGCCGCCTCTCTGCTGGCGCTCGAACTCGTCGCGCATGCGAATGAGGTCCTCGATGGTGTACTCCGGCTCGCCGCCGGACTGCCCCTGCCCGCCGCCGCGGGCCGCGCCGGGACGCCCCTGTCCGCCGGCCGTGCCGCCGCCGCGCGTTCCTGACCGACCGCCTCGGCCGGCAGCGCCGCCCGCCACCGCCCCCTGGCCACCGCGACCGCCCTGGCCGCCACGACCACCGGGACCGCCGCCGCGCCCGATGTCCTGGAGGAACTGCCCGGTGATGTTGTCGCCCGAGCCTTCGTCCATGTCATTGACCATGCCCGTGATCTGTTCCTGGAGCGCGGCCAGGTCACCCATGCCACCGCCCTCGGCCCCGCCGAACTGCTGGAACAGCGGCAGGAGCGACGGCGCCATCTCCAGCAGCCCCGCCAACAGCTCCGGATTCTCCGTAAGCAGCGCGACCAGTTGCTGCGGATCGACGTTCGTCGGATCGAAGTCGGCCAGCGGCAGCAGCGCCTCGAACTCGGCCAGTTGCTCCTCGCCGACGCCGAAGTCCTCCACCAGGTTGATCCGCCCCGGCACCGCCTTCAGCAGGGCGACGCGGCGGACGAGCGAGCCGCCCTCCCGCGTTCCGTGCTGGTTCGGATCCTCCTGGTAATACACCTCGACCGTCACCAGCCCGAGCCCCGTCGCGTCCACGATGGGCTCCGACTCGATGCGCCAGTACCAGCCCGGGTACTGATCGCCGAAGTCGCCGTCGGTCTCTTCCTCGACCTGAAGCATCTCCTGGACCTCGGGATCGAGCTCGACCAGGGCCAGCAGCCGGTCGACGAACGCCGTCCCGCGGGTCGTGCGATCCATCGCCGCCGTCATGCGCAGCCCGCCGACGAGCTGTGCCCCGAGCACGCCCATCGCCGCCACCATGATCGTGAGGGCCACCACTACTTCGAGGAGCAGTGCGGCCCTCCGCCGATCGACACCGATCTGACCGGTCATTGCCATGGCCCGCCCTCCAGCTCTTCCCAATCGTCCCAGGCGTCGTAGTCCGCGTTCGGGTCGTCCCACGGCTCCGGACGTTCCACCGACTCCGGGTCCAGCGGCTCGACCGGCACCACGCTGATCCGCCCCAGCCGACCGTCCAGCGTCATCTCCACGCCCCGGCCCTGCTGCTCGCGCAGGACCCAGCGCAGCGACGTGCTCGTCCCGTCCGGGCGAAACTCGATCAGCACGGGCCCGTCGTACTCCTCCATCGGGATCGGCTCGAGCTCCAGGTCGTAGTCGTACCCGCGATCCTCGTACTCGACCACCTCGTCATCCAGGAGCACCGGCGGCGGCCCTTCCGGCAGCGGCGTCACCGACTCGACCCACACCGAGTCCAGCAGGATCGCCAGCCGCACCCAGTCGCTGCGCACGCGTCCGTAGAGCTGCGGCGCCCGGATCGGGTGCACCTGCTGCTCGACCTTCAGCGTGCCGTCCGGATGGATCGCCACGCGGTACATCCGCGACTGGTTCATGGCCTCCGCCCGGCACATGGCCACCAGCGAACGCATGCGGCCCGTGGACTCGTCGAGCTGCCGGCTGCGGCTGACCGAATCAAAGTTCGGCCAGAGCACCATCGCCAGGACCGCCAGCAGGCTGATCACCAGCAGCAGTTCGACGAGCGTGAAGCCTTGCCGCATGCCTCTGGCCACGATGGCTCCTTGTGCCGAATGACGCCGGACCCCGGCGCCGTGCCGGGGTCCTCCGCGCCGGCGATGCCGGTCTGCGCCGGCTCGCCGGCGTTACTCTTCCGTCCAGTTCTTGATGTCGTCTTCGGTGCCGGACTCGCGGTCGGGGCCGGCGCTGGAGAGGTCGTAGCTGTTTTCGTTGTACGTGCCGGGGCACTCATAGATATAGTCGATGCCCCAGGAGTCCTTCAGATCGTCGGCCTTCTTGACGTACGGGCCGTGCCACTTCTTGGCTTCCTCGTCGTCATCCGGCTGCTCGTACAGAGCCATCAGCCCGCCGTCGTCCTCGCGGGGGTAACGACCCATGTCGACCTTGTACAGGTCGAGGGCGCCGTTCAGCCCACGGTCCACCGTGGACTGCACGAGACTGACCTGGGCGGCCTCGCGCCTCCCAAACAGGTTGGGCACCACGAACGCCGCCAGCAGCCCGATGATGGCCACGACCATCAGCACTTCCAGCAGCGTGAACGCCCGACGAATTCGCCTCACCCGCTTCTGCCTGCTCATCATGTTCTCTCCTGCTGGGCCACGCCTCGCCTACTGCTTCAACTGCGATGTCGCCATCAGCAGGATGGGCAGCAACAGGGCGATGGCAATGAAACCGATCATCACACCCATGAGTAACAACATCAGCGGCTCGAGCAGCCGCACCACGAAATCGATCTGCTGCGACGTGCGCTGTTCCTGCGTCTCGGCGATCTCGACCAACACCTTGTCGAGCGTGTTGCTCTCCTCGGCGACCGAGATCATGTCCACGATCACCGGCGGGAAGACCTTGCTCGCCGCCAGCGGTGCCGCCAGCGGCTCGCCGTGCCGCACGTTCTCCGCGGCCCGGTCCACCACCTCGGCCAGGATCGGGTTGCCCGTCGAGTCCTTGGCGATCTTCAGTGATTGCAGAATCGGAATCCCGTTCGCCAGCAGCGTGCCGAACACCCGGCAGAACCGGCACAGGGACACCATCGTGTACACGCGACCGAAGCCCGGCGCCCGCAGCTTCACCCGCGCCATGATCGCCTGCCCCATCGCGCTCCGCAGGTAGGCCACGACCGCGCCGACGACCACCACCGCCGCACCCAGGATCACCAGGTAGTGCTGACGCAGCGCGTCGCTGACCCCGAACACCACCCTCGTCGCCCAGGGCAGGGTCTGCCCCTCGAGCACGCCGCGCATCCCGGGCACCACGAAGGTCATGATGAACACGACCGCTCCGATCGCGCCCAGCAGCAGCACGCACGGATAGATCATCGCGCCGATGAACTTGTTCCGCAGCATGTCCTGCCGGTGCACGAACTCGGCCAGTCGCGAGAGCACGTCCTCGAGGAAGCCGCCCTTCTCGCCGGCGCGGATCATCGACGCGTGCAGTTCGGGGAAGGCGTGCGGGTGACGCGCCATGGCGTCCGCCAGCGAGTCACCGCCCGACACATCCTCTCGCAACTCGCGCAGGACGCGCGACAGCGCCGGCGACGCGCTCTGCTCGCACAGCACGCTCAGCGCCCGCAGCATCGGCACGCCGGCCCGCAGCAGGTCGGCCAGTTGCTCGTACATCAGACCGATCTTCGCCAGCTTCACCCGCCGCGCCCGGCCGGTCAGCAACGATCGATCCGCCGTCTGCACTTCGTCGACCGCCACCGGCATCAGCGAACGGTCGCCCAGCAAACGGGTGGCGGCAGCCACCGTGTCGGCGACGAGGGTGCCTCGCGTCTCCTGTCCGGATAGGTCTCGGGCTCGATAACTGAACGTCGGCATCGGCCTGCCTGGCTCCTGGGGCCGCCCCTACGGGCCCAATAACTATATACTCCCGCCGCACTTTATACCCATCGGCCGGCCCGTGGGTTGCACTGGCCCTCTCTGGTCGCCGTCTATCGGCCCGTACACGCTCCCGGCCGCCCGGCCGCGGCCGTCCACCAATGGTCCACTCGCCCCCGCCGGAACGCTTGTGCTTCCCGGCGAGGCGGCTAGATTATGGCCCAGAATCGCACCCGTGAGAAGCTGGCCCGACCCGAAGTCCTTATCGGCCGTCCAGCTTACCGTACAAGGAATATCCGTGATGGAGCACATGCAAGACGCCCCTTCCTCCGAGGTCGGAACCTGGGAGGAGCTCGGCCTCAGTGCCGAATTGCTGGCCGCGGTCGGCGACGCCGGCTTCAAGGCCCCCTCCGACATCCAGTGGGCCCTCATCCCCCCGGCCCTGGCCGGCCGCGACTGTCTCGGTCAGGCCAAGACCGGCACCGGCAAGACGGCCGCCTTCGCCATCCCCATCCTCCAGATGGTGACGCCCCGGCAGCCCGTGCAGGCCCTGGTCCTCGTCCCCACGCGCGAGCTCGCCGCCCAGGTCGATGAGCACGTCCGCACGCTCGCCGGCCGCCGCAAGTTTCGGACGGCCCTCGTCTACGGCGGGCAGCGCATCCAGACGCAGATCCGCCAGCTCAAGGCCGGCGCGGAGATCGTCATCGGAACGCCCGGTCGCATCCTCGATCTCATGCACCGCAGGGAGCTGGACATCGCGAACGTTCGCTTCGCCGTGCTCGACGAGGTGGACCGGATGCTCGACATCGGCTTCCGCGACGACATCCGCCGAATCCTCCGGGCGATCAAGGCGCCGCATCAGACGCTCTTCGTCTCGGCGACGATCACCGAGGACATCCGCCGGCTGGCCAAGTCGTACATGGAGAACCCCCTCGAACTGAACGTCTCGCAGGACGACCACCTCACCGTCGAGACGATCGACCAGGCATACGTCACCGTCGATCCGCGCGACAAGGCCCAGACGCTGATCGGCTTCCTCCAGCACGAGAAGCCGAAGCTGGCCATCGTCTTCACCAACACGAAGCACGCCGCCCGCCGCACGGCCGAGCGTCTGAAGATGGCCGGCATCAACTGCAAGGAGATCCACGGTGATCTGATGCAGTCCCGTCGCGAGCGCGTGATGAAGAGCTTCCGCAGCGCGAAGATCCAGGTGCTGGTGGCCACCGACCTCGCCTCGCGCGGCCTCGACGTGATGGAGGTCTCGCACATCGTCAACTACGATGTGCCCGCCGACGCGGCGGCGTACGTCCACCGCATCGGTCGCACCGCCCGCATGGGCAAGCAGGGCTACGCCATCACCTTCGTCCGCCCGGACGAGGGCAATTTCCTGACCGAGATCGAGAAGCTGATCAACAAGGAGCTGCGTAAGCTCGACGCGCCCTGGATCGTGCCGCTGGCCCCGCAGCCGGTTGCACCGCCGGCGGCCGACGACGAGGAGCAGCGCTCGACCCGGTTCGCGGAGACGTTGCGTCGCTGCCGCGTGCTGGACGCGCACGGCGTCCAGCCGGTCCCGCGCACGCTGGGCAGCCGTTTCCGCAGCAGCCGACGACGACGCTGAGAGAAAGGCCGTATTCCCCTCGGGTGGGTCGGGCGTCCCGCCCGACATTCGTTGGTCTCAAGGCAAGATTGGCGGGCGAGACGCCCGCCCCACCCGGGGTTGAGGATTGTCTCACAGGCTCAGACGCCCGCTCCACCCAGAGTGGGGGTTGTCACACGTGCCCTCTCGCCTGCCCCTCGCGCAACATCTGCGCGACGTTACGCCTCTGGTTCGGCACCGCCCTCGGGGGCGTTGGGCCGCTGGATCACCTGGAACCGCCGACGGCCAAGCAGCTCGCTCGCGCACAGCACCTCGAACGCATACTGCCCCGGGGCGGTGATCCGCGTGCCGCGCATCGTGAACACCAAGTCCACGATCGCCAGCGGCGACGGCGCAGCGATCGGCCCGTGCGTGTGGAACAGCACCTGGTTGTCCGCATCGCGCACCAGCCGCAACTCGAGCTCGATCCGTGACTCGATTTCCGTCAGGCTGGCCAGCACGACCATCTGGTTGATCGTCGCCGGCATCTTCGGCACCAGGATCGCGTTGAACAGCCCGATCGCGCTCTTCTTGCTGGTGATCTTGTCGTCGATCACCTGATCGCAGATCAGCAGGGATACGAGCGTCGGCGGGGCGATCGGGGCACGTTCATCCATACCAGCCTCCTTGTCCTGTGCCCTATGATACTGCGGAGCGCGCCGGGACGCGCGGCCTTGCCCACCCGGCCGTATGGAGGACGATGCGATGCCGTACCGCTGTCGGTTGCTTTGCTGTCTGTTGCCCGTCGTCGCTACCTGGCCCGCCCTCATCGGCTGCAACAGCAGCGCGCTGTACATCATCCAGCAGGGCTACGGCCAAGTCATGATCGTCACCCACACGGTGAGCATCGACGACGCCCTCGCCGGCGATACGCTCACCGCCGAGCAGCAGCGCAAGCTCACGCTCGTGACCGAGGCCCGCGACTTCGCCCGCGACGTCCTCGGGCTCAGCGTCGGCGACAGCTTCCAGGACTACCACGACACCGGCGGCGAGCCCGTCGCCTGGAACCTGTCGTCCGCCCGCCGCGACGCCCTCGTCTCGCGCGAGTGGTGGTTCCCGATCATCGGCGACATCGCCTACCTCGGCTTCTTCTCGCGTGACGACGCCGACCGCGCCGCGGAGCGCCTCGCCGACGCCGGCGAGGACACGTACATCTACGGCGTCGACGCCTACAGCACGCTCGGCTGGTTCCCCGACCCGGTGCACACACCGTTCCTGAACCGCAGCGACGGCTCGGTGGTCGAAACGGTCATCCACGAGCTCGCCCACAACACGATCTACGCCCCCGGCCAGAGCACGTTCAACGAAAGCCTGGCCACGTACATCGGCCGCCTCGGCGTGCAGCTCTTCTACGCTCAACAGGGCGACGCCGGCCAGGAGATCGTTACCGCCCTCGAGCGCACCTACGGCGACCAGGAGAAGATCACAGCCTGGATGACGCAGTTCGAGACCGACCTGCGGGCGTACTACGCGAGTGACCTGTCGTCCGAGGAAAAGATCGCCGGCCGTGAAGCCGTCTTCCAGGCCGCCCGCGACCGCTTCGTCGACGAGGTCCAGCCGCAACTGGCCGAACCGCAGCGCTACGCCGGCTGGGCCAACCTGCCGACCAATAACGCCTACGTCCTGCTCCACCGGCGATATCACCTGGATCTCGACGTCTTCGCCGATCGCTATGCGGGCTGCGATGGAGACTTCGCCGCCTTCCTGAACGTGCTGCGTCAGGCGGCGGCGGCCGACGACCCCTTCGCCGCCCTCCGCGAAGGCGCGGGTTCACCATAAGGGCGGCGAGGCATAAAATCCGACCGGAACGGGGACGGCCGACCGTCCACATGGAGTAAACACCGGAGGTATCCCGCGTGCGTCCGCGAACCGCTGGCCCAGGACTGGCACTTTCGCTCGCCCTCCTGCTCTGCGCCCTCGCGGCGCCAGCCGGCCACGCTCAACCCACCGTCTCCCTCGCGGTGGACAGCACCGACGCCTTCATCAACGAGCCTGTGACTGTCCTGCTCCGCATCTCGGATTTCGAAACCGCTGAACCGCCCATCTTCCCCGAGATTCCCAACGCGACGGTGAGCGGGCCGCAGGGGCCGATGGACTCATCGTTCACACTGGGCCTGAACAGGCGCAAGACCGTCTCGCGCACCCGTAGCTACACCTACGAGGTCACGCCGCAGGCCGCGGGCGAGCTGGTCATTCCGCCCGTGCAGGTCAAGGTCGACGGCCGCGTGCTCGAGACCGAGCCGGTGCACCTCCAGGTGCGCTCCAGCGACGCCGACGAGCTCATCTCCGTCGAGATCTCCTGCGACCGCCAGCGTCTCTACGTCGGCCAGCGCATCCGCGTCATCATGACCATCTGGATCAAGCCGTTCGTCTGGCGCAACCAGCCGCTCGGCGTGGACGACATGACCCGCTTGTTCGATCCCCGCGGCATGAACCTCGGCCCTTTCCCCGCCAACGTCAGCCACGACATCCGCCGCCTCGACGACGCCCAGGGCAACAGCCAGATTTACTACACGTACACGACCTCCGTCGATTACGTGCCGACGGTGCCCGGGACGCTGTCCTTCGACGACGTCGTCATCGGCTATCAGTATCCGACGCAGCTTGCCCGAGGTATCTTCGGACGCCTCGAAGTCCAGGCCGTCCGCCGCCTACGGGTCCGCCCCAAGGTCCAGCAGATCGAGGTCCTTCCCCTGCCCACGGGCGGCCGGCCCGACAACTTCACCGGCGCCGTCGGCACCTTCGGCATCACCGCCTCCGCCGAGCCCACCACCGTCCGCGTCGGCGACCCGATCACGCTCACCGTCCAGATCCGCGGCTCCGGCGATCTCGACACGCTACCGCCCCCCAACCTCAGCGCCGACCCCCGGCTCACCCAGTCCTTCCGCGTGCCCCGCGAGGAGCTCGCCGGCGAAGTCGTCGGCAGCTTCAAGCGCTTCACGCAAGTCATCCGCGCCACGCGCGCCGACGTCGAGGAAATCCCCGCCATCGAGTATCCCTACTTCGACCCCGACCGCGGCATGTACGTCGTCGCCCTCAGCGCGCCGATCCCCGTCGCCGTCCTGCCCGCTGTCGAGCTCAGCACCGAGAGCCTCATCACTCCCTCCAAAGTCTCCGGCAAGGCGGGCGGCGGCGAGCTGCGCGCCCTCGACGGCCTTCGCGGCGATGAGACCCGCGAGAGCGTGCTGCTCCAGCCGGTGGCCGGCGTCTCCGTCCGCGACCTGGCTCTCGTCACCGCCGCCCCGCCGGGCGTCTTCGCCCTCGCCTGCGTCGCGACGCTCTACACGCAGTCGCGCAGCCCCGCGCAGCGCCGCCGACAGAAGGCCCTGCGTCGCGCACAGCGGCGCCTTGCACAGGCCGGCCGCCTGGACGCCCGCACGGCCGCCGTCGAAATCTCCGCCGCCCTGAGCGGCTATCTCGCCGACCGTCTCGACGAGCCGCCCGCCCGCCTCATCGGTCGCGCCGCGGTCGACACGCTCGCCGAGCACCACGTCGCCGCCGAAACGTGCACACGCTGGGCCGCGCTGCTCGAGCAGTGCGAGCTCGCCTCGTTCGGCGGAACCGACGCCAACACGGCCGCCCTCGTCACCGAAGCGCAGGCCAACCTGCGAGCCCTGGCTCAGGAGCGGCTGTGATGCGCGTGCGGCTGGCCGCTTTGCTCCTGGTCCTGTTCAGCGCCACCCTCGGCCGCGCCGCCGGCATCACGCCCGAGCGCCAGCGCGAGATTCTGCGCGAAGCGCTCCAGGCGCTCGATCAGGCAGTCGCCGTCACCCGTGACAACCCGGCCGCCGCCGAGCAGCAGTATCGCCAGGCCGCAGCCTGTTTCGAGACGCTCGCCGCGGCGGGGCTGGGCAACGCCGCCATCGAGTTCAACCTCGGCAACACGTACTTCCGGCTGGGCCAGTCGGGCAAGGCGATCCTGCACTACCGGCGGGCCGCCCGGCTCGATCCCGCCAACAGCCAGCTCCTGGCCAACCTGGCCTTCGCCCGCCGACAGGTCGAGCCGCAGATCGAGCCCACCGGTCAGCGCCGCCTGTGGCGTCAGCTCATGTTCTGGCACTATGCGACGTCGCCCGTCGCCCGCTTTCGCGCTGCCGCCGGCGCGTCGATCCTCGGCTGGCTGCTGCTCGTGTGCTGGCTGCGCTGGCGCATGCGCCCGCTGGCCGTGACCGGCGCCGTGGCCGTCGGGATCGGGCTCATCTGCGCCGCGTCCGTCGCCTGGCAGCTCCATGACGAATCGCACACCCCACCCGCCGTCATCGTGGGCACCGAGCAGACCCTGCGTCTCGGCCGCGGCGAGACGTACGAACCGGCACTGCGTCAGCCCCTCGGGGCCGGCGTCGAGGTGCGCATCCTCCAGCAGCGTGCCGGCTGGGCCGAGGTCCGCCTCACCAACGATCAGACCGGCTGGCTGCCGGCCACGTCGCTCGAACGCATCTGACGGCGCGGCCGGCGACGTTAGACACACGCGCACACGCCGCCTATCATGCCCGCACTGTCAGCGCGGTTTATCCCTCCGAAAGTGAGGCTTCCCGCCCGTGGCTATGCTGGTTCGCCACGACCGACCACGTGATCTTCGCTGGTACCTGGCCGGCCCGATGTTCTTCGGTGACCTGGGCACCAGCCGCCTCTACGTCCTCGGCCTGGCCTTCCTGTACGCCGGCATGGCCGCCCCCTGGTTCGTCGCGGCCATCTGCGTCCTCGTCGTCCTGGTCGGCTGGGCCTACACCGTCGTCTGCCGGGTAAACCCGGACGGCGGCGGCGTCTACTCCTCCGGCCGGCTGATCCATCCCACGCTCGGCGCCGTTGGCGCCTTTCTGCTCTTCGCGAACTACGTCGTCACCGCCGCGATCTCCACGTACGAGGCCATTATCTACATCGGTGTGCCGCTGGGCATGGACCGCGCCCTGGCGCCAGTCATCAGCGTGCTGGCCATCGGCCTGATCGCCGCGCTCAACTTCGTCGGCCCCAAGCGAGCCGGCACCTTCGCGCTCCTCGTCGCCCTCGCCTCCGTGGGCATCACCGCCGTCCTGGCCGCCCTGACCATCCACCACTTGCCCGCCGGCTGGCAGGCCTTCACGCATCACGGTGCGTTCCAGGGCGCCCCGCTTGACGCCTGGCTCACGCTCGTTGCCGTCGTCCTCGCTCTCTCCGGCGTCGAGTCCATCGCCAACATGACCGGCATCATGGTCAAACCCGTGGCCCGCACGGCGAAGCTGGCCATCTGGCCGGTCGTCGGCGAGGTCCTGGTACTCAACATCATTCTCGTCCTCATTGTGTGCAGTCTGCCCGGCTTGCCCGACCTCGGCATCCTCGCCCACAAGGACGAACTGACCCACTACGAACACGCCCTCACCGAACAGATCCTCGAGGTCGCCGCCCGCACCTATGTCGGCCCGATCTTCGCCATTGTCGCCAGCGTCATCTTCGGCCTGTTGCTGCTCTCGGCGACGAACACCGCCGTCATCGCCATGATCAGCATCCAGTACGCCATGAGCCGCAACGGCGACCTGCCGGAGCACTTCTCCCGGGTGAACCGCTTCGGCGTGCCCGCCTACGGCCTGGTCGGAGCGTGCGCCCTGCCTGCCGTCATCGTCCTGCTAACCGGCGAGATGCAGGCGCTGGCCAAGCTGTACGCCATCGGCGTCGTCGGCGCCATCGCCATCAACCTCGGCTCCTGCGCGTACAACCGCCAGCTCAACATCGGCCGGTTCGAGCGCCCCGCGCTGTGGATCATCGGCACAATCATGGCCGCCATCTGGATCACCATCCCCTTCAGCTATCTGCCGGCCCTGCTCTTCCTGGGCGTGATGGTCGGCGGCGGCATGGCCCTGCGCCTGGTGGCGCAGCGTGTGCCGGTCCTCCTACCGCGGGCCGCCGCTGCCGAGGAACTGGCCGCCGCGACCGACGAGACCGGTCTGCCGCCGTTCGATCCGGGCAAGGGCCGCATCCTGGTCGCCACGCAGCGCAACGTGAAGCTGCTGCGCTTCGCCTTCGACGAGGCCCGCCGGCGCGGCGCCAACATCTTCGTCCTCTTCGTCCGCGACATCGCCGGCGTCCTGCCCGGCACCGAGCGCCCGCTCACGCCCGACGAAGATGCGGCCGCGGCCAAGCTCTTCCGCCACGCCACGGAGCTATCCCGCGAGCACAGCGTCCCGCTCCAGCGCATCTACTGCGTGAACCCCGACCCCGCCGACGTGATCCTCGACTTCGCCGCCACGTACGCGGCCGACCTGGTCATGATGGGTGTTTCGCGCCGCGGCGTGCTGCGGGCCCTGCGCGGCAACGTCATCCAGTCCGTCGCCGACCACCTGCCCGAGGAATCCACCCTGCTCATCCACGCCTGAGCGCGGTTACGCCGGCAGCCCTCCGCGGCGAATCTCCACGCCCGCATCGGCCAGCATCTGCATGACCTCGCGGGCGATCTCCTCGATCCCCTTATACGACGCGTCGAGGCACTGCCAGCCGTGCTTCTCCATCTGCTCGTGACTGGCCCGCAACTCCCGCGCGATCTGCATGCGGCTGGCGTAATCGTCGCCGAGATCCATCCCCCACCCGCGCAGCCGCGCCTCACGCACGCTTTGCAGCCGGTACGGATTCACGATCAGCCCGATCACCCGCCGCGGGTCCAGCCGCAGCAGTTCCGGCGGCGGCGGGCTGTCGGCCATCAGCGGCACGTTCGCCGCCCGCACGCCGCTGTACGCCAGGTAGAAGCACGTCGTGCTCTTCGCCGACCGGGACACGCCGACCAGCACGACGTCCGCGTCGGCCAATTCTCCCGCCCGGCAGCCGTCATCGTGGTTCAGCGTGTACTCGACGGCGTCGATCCGGTCGAAGTACTCCTGGTTCGACTTGTACAACATGCCCGGCCGGGCTCGCGGCGCGTTGCCGAACAGATCGAACAGCGCGATCAGCACCGGCCCCAGCACGTCCACCGCCGGCACCATGTGCTCGCGCGTCGCCTGGTGCATGGCCTCACGGGCCCGGTCGTACACCAGCGTGTAGAAGATGATGGCATCGTCCTCGGCGGCTTTGCGCACGAGTTCGAGCACTTTCTGCGGTCGCCGCACGTGCGCCTTCCGCACGATGCGCACGTCGGCCCGGTCGAACTGCACGAGCACGGCCTTGACCACCGTGTCGCACGTGCGGCAGGTCCCGTCGGAAATGAGATAGATCGTCTGGGTGTTCGCGCCGGCCATGCTCTGCTCCCACCGTCGCGGCGCCCCGCGTCGTCAGGCGGATCACCGGCGCCGAACCACATGACGCGGCCTGCGACCACCGCGGCAAGCCCGTTGTTATGTCCGCCGCACCCGGCCGATCAGGCCAGCACGCGGCGCAAGCGCTCCAGCGCCCAGCCCAGCTCGTCCTTCGTGATGCACAAGGGCGGCGCCAGGCGCATCGTCTGCTCGTGCGTGTCCTTGCAGAGCATGCCTTCCTGCAAGAGCTTCTCGCAGTAGTCGCGCGCCCGCCCGGCCTTCGTGTGGAACTCGATCCCCACCCACAGGCCACGACCGCGAACCTCTTTCACCTTGTCCGTGCGGATCGCCCGCAACTGCTCCATCAGCCACGTGCCCAGTTCGCGAGCGTTCGCCTGGTAGCGGTCGGTCTTCAGAATCTCGACCACCTTGCGGCCGACCGCGCAGGCCAGCGGGTTGCCGCCGAACGTGCTGCCGTGGTTGCCCGGCTTGAAAACGCTCAGGATCTCGCGCGACGAGACGACCGCCGAGATCGGCATGATCCCGCCGCCCAGCGCCTTGCCCAGGATGAAGATGTCCGGCTGCACGCCTTCGTGCTCGCAGGCGAACGTGCGCCCGGTCCGGCCCAGGCCCGACTGAATCTCGTCCGCGATCATCAGGATGCCCCGCTCGGTGCACAGCTCGCGCACCTGCCGCAGGTATCCCTCCGGCGGAACGATGATCCCCGCCTCGCCCTGGATCGGCTCGACCAGGAAGGCCGCCGTGTTCTCGTCGATCGCCGCCCGCAGCGCCTCGATGTCGCCATAGTTGACGAGCTCGAAGCCGGGCGTGAACGGGCCGAAGCCCTCGCGGCAGAGCGGATCGTTGCTGAAGCTGATGATCGTCGTGGTCCGCCCGTGGAAGTTCTCTTTGCAGCAGATGATCTTCGCCTGGTTGGGGGCCACGCCCTTCTTCGTGTAGCCCCACTTGCGGGCCGTCTTCAGCGCCGTCTCGACGCCCTCGGCACCGGTGTTCATCGGCAGCACGGCTTCCATCCGGCACAGCTCGGCCAGCCCCTGGCAGAACGGGCCGAGCTGGTCGTTCTGGAACGCCCGCGAGGTCAGTGTCACCCGGTCGAGCTGGGCCTGCGCCGCGGCGATCAGCTCCTTGTGCCGGTGTCCGAAGTTCACCGCCGAGTACGCCGCCAGCATGTCCATGTACTTCTTGCCGTCCGCGTCCTCGACCCACACGCCTTCGGCCTGGGCCACGACGACGGGCAACGGGTGATAGTTGTGTGCCGTGAAGCGATCGACGAGCTGGATGTGCTCCGCACCGGTCATACGCTGTTCCTTTCCGACCTCGGGAATGCTGATCCCGCTGGGCTTGATCCACCGGCGTGTCTTGCTCAAGGCGCGGCCCGCCCCGCCGGAAAACCGCGGCGGACGCGCGGCCTCACTATACCCGACCGCCGCCGCCGTTCCAATCCGCGTGGGAATCCCCCCGCCGGCCCGCCGGTCGCCGCCTCAGAGGCGGCTCGTCAACAGACGGACGAAGGTGGAAATATCGTAGTTATCCACGACGCCGTCGCCGTTGCAGTCCGCCCACTGCCGGCTGCAGCCGGGATAGGCCAGGGCGTAGGCCTCGGGATCCAGCAGGGCGAGCACGAACGGCCCCAGGTCGAGGTTGTTCACCAGGCCGTCGCAGTTCAGGTCCCCGCGCCGCGGATACACGCCGTCGGCCAGCAGCAGCATGTCGCGCTGGTCGAGCCAGCCGTCACCGTTGAGGTCGCCGACAGCCAAGTCGCCCTGTCCCGTCTCCTGCAGCTCGGCCACCGAGATCGTCGCCCGCGGCTCGTCCGTCGTCCGCTGCTGATCCGCGCAGCACGGCGGCTCGGCCGTGGTCAGGAAGTGATAGTGGATGTACATGTAGTCTTCCTGCCACACCCGGCCGTCGCCGCTGAAGTCGGCGTGCCGGTCGAACATCCCGCAGGGCGTGTGCCCGTCGTCCAGCTCGTCACCGTCGCTGTCGTAGTGCCGGCCCCACTCGGCCACCAGCACGCCGTAATCGCGGATGTCGATGTACGGGTCGTCGTTGGCGTTCCCGCCTAACAGCACCTTGCCGGCGGCAACGAAGTCGGCCACGTACACGCCATCCTCGATGCGGAAGTCCGGCGCCGTCAGCGTCGCCGACAGCGTGTGCAGCGCGTCCCGCACCGTCAGGCACGTGTACGACCCGCACGGCACATCCGTCAGCAGCGCGCTGGCCTCCGCCCAACCCGACTCGTCGCCCTCACTGAAGCTCAGCGCCGTGGCGTATTCCACCGGCACCGGCTCGGACTCGGAGCAGTCCCATAACGCAAACGTGATACACCGCTCCAGCGTATCCTGCCCCTCCGGCAACTCGCCCACCTCGATCGCAACCGTCACCGCCATCGTGTTGACCGGCTGCACCGTCACCATCTGCCCGCACGTGCGCTCGTTCCCGCAGGCATCGCGGGCCAGCCAGGTGATCTCCGTCGTCCCCGCCGGGTAGGGATCGTTCCACAGGTCCAGCCCGTCGTCCCGCCAGCCGACGACAGTTGGTGACAGATCGCACGCGTCCACGGCAGTCGGCGGCTCCTGATGCACGAACGCCGCACACGTACCCGCTTCCGCCGACACGACGATATCGGCGGGACACGTGAATTCCGGAGCCGTCGCGTCCACCACTTCGATCAACTGCACGCACTCGGCCGAGTTGCCGCAGGCGTCGGTCGCCGTCCACGTTCGGCGGAGCACGTACTCATGCGGGCAACTGCCGGCAATCTGATGCTCGACGAAAATCACGCCCGGCGCCGGGTCGCAGTTGTCCTGCACCGCGGGCATCGACGCCGCCGGCACATCGTCACAGGCCACGGTCACATCCTCCGGGCAATCCGCGAACGTCGGCGGCTCGGCGTCGACCACGGAGATATGTTGTACGTGCGTGCAGGCGTTACCGCAGCCGTCGTCCCACGTCCACGTGCGCGTGATCGTATACGTCTCGCACGCCCCGTGCTCGCTCTCGTCCTCGGTATACGTCAGCGTCGGCTCCACCGCGCAGTCGTCGCTGACCGGCGGATCGACACGCGGCGGAATCTCGCCGCACGGCACAACGACGTGGCCCGGCAGCCCCGCCGGATCGTCCCACGTCGGCGGCGTGTCGTCGTACACGTCGTACACGCGCGTGCACAGGGCCGTGTTGCCGCAGGCGTCCCGTGCCGTCCACGTGCGCGTCAGCGTATACGTACCCTGGCACGCCGGATCGGGCCGCTCGATCTGCTCGGCCAGCGTCACCACCGGGTCCGGATCGCAGTTGTCCGTCGCCGTCACGAGCAGGTTGCCAAACTCGTCATACACCGGATACAGCACGTCGAGATCGGCACAAGCCACCGCCCCGTCCGGCGGACAACCGATCAACTCCGGCGTAACCGTGTCCACCACGTGCAGGATCAGCACGGCCGTCTGGCTGTTCCCGCACGAATCCGTCGCCGTCCAGGTCCGCGTCAACGTGCACTCCGCCGGACAGTCGCCGTCGTCGCGTTGTTCGTCGAACATCACCACGACGTCATCCGCCGGATCGTCCGGATCGTCGCACGCGTCGAACGCCCCGGCCAGCAGGCCACCTTCGACGTCGTACACCGGGTAGAGCGTGTCCACCTCGTCGCACTGCACAACAGCCTCAACCGGCGTCCCCACACCACCCGGACAGTCCACCAGCGCCGGTGGCGTGGCGTCGATCTCGACCCACGCCCTATCCATCATCAGCGGGCAGACGTCCCCGGCGTCCATCGTGACCAGCAGCGACGGCGGGCCGTGCTGCCGGAACGTCACCAGCCCGTTCGTGGCGCACACCTCGTTCAGCGCCGTGAACGTGATCACCGCCATCGTCCGGTCCGCCGACGTACCGTGCCCGCCCAGCGCAAGCCCGACGGCGTAGTCGATCGTGCCCGCCAGCGGATCGACGTCCTCGTAGATCTCCGCGACAAACGGGTCCTCGCCCGGCGTCATGCTCTCGAAGCGCAGCCGCCCGGGATCGAACGACAGGAAGAACTGCCCGCCGCCGATCGTGTACGCCTCGTCCACGCCGCTCATGCGTACGTGCACGACGACCGTATCATCCGGCCCCACCCCTTCCGGAACGCAGCAGATCGCGTCACCCGCCGCGTTCAGCAGCGACAGCGTCCCCACCCGCGCGCAGTCACCCGCCACCCGCGCGTTCGCCCACGGTGACCCGCCGGTGAGCGTCCACATCGAGCCGTCCCAAGTCGCCGTGACCTCGGACAGCATCACGTCATCCGCGCTCCATTCCTGGTAGTAGAACACCAGCGGCTCACTCGGCGGTGTCACAAACACCACGCGGAACTCGAGCAGCTCTGTCGGCGGCCCGTCGGCGATCAGCAGTGTGCCGTCGTTGAACGTCTGCCCCCACGTGTCCGGCACGAAGCCCGCCGGATCGAAGCCGTCCGGCTGCGCAAACACTCCGTCGGCCATGGCCAGTTGGATGTGATCCCAAGGGAGCGCGTGGTAGGTGACGAAGCGCTGCGACCACCCGCCGCACGTCGCCTCGGCGGCGCCGATCGGCTCCAGCGCCGCCGCCTGCTCACAAGAGAGTACGGCCCCCGCCGCGAGCATCGCGGCCAGCGTCAACGTCCTTCGAACCGTCGGCATCGTCCGCCTCCGGAATTATCGTGTGCCGCCCAGCCCTGCTGTTATCGCCCGCTAAAACTGCCCGACGGGAACCTGGGAAAGTGATATGCTGTCCATTGTAGACATATAGCCACTGCATTGTCCAGTTAATACGCGGCGGACGTGTTATCGGGTCTATGTAGTGTTGCTTGGCCGAAGAGGATATTCGGACCTTCCCTAGTCCGGACTCAGCGCGTGGCCTCTGCCGTCTCGGGCGCGACCAGCGTTTCCGCCCCGGCCGCCTGCTGCGCCACGATGTCCTCCCAGTGCCGGGCGTTGAACAGGCAGCCCGGGTCCCCCGCGTTCAGCACGCCGTAGTACGCGTCCGATCGGGCCAAACAGCCGCCGCAGTAGTGCTTGAACGCACACACCTCGCAGTGCCCCAGCCGTCGCGTGCGGTCGCAGGCGATCTCCCAGAACGGGTTGTCGCGGAACATCTCGCTCAGCCGCCGCTGCCGGATGTTGCCCAGCACACGGTGCGGCAGGTACACGCACGGCGTGATGTCGCCGTTCGGCTCCACCGCGACGTAGCATCGCCCCGCCCCGCAGCCACCGAGATACTTGGCCACGACGCGAGCCTTCCAACCCGCGCCGCTGCCAGCGTGGCTCGCCGCCGTCCGCCCCTCCACCGGTGCGTGCGCCAGGCACACCCGCCCGAGCTGCGGCGCCGTCGACAGCACGCCGATCCGCCCGGACTGCATCCACTCGTTCAGCGTGCGCAGCACCCGCTCACGCTGCTGCGGGTCCAGGTCCTCGCCGCTCATCTCCAGCCCACGGCCCACCGGGATGAAGTTGAAGTGCGCGAACGTGCTCGCCCCGATGTCCACCGCGAAGCGGATCATGTCGTCGAGCTCGTCGACGTTGCTCCGGTGCACGCACATGGCCACGCCGAGCCGCAACCCTTCCTGCGCAACCACGTTGCGCATCCCCCGCACCGTCCGCTCCCACATCCCCGGCTGCCCGCGGAAGGCGTCGTGCCGCTCGGCGTGCACCGAGTCCAGCGACACCTCCACGTACTTCACGCCCGCCTCGGCGAGTTGCCCCGCCAGCTTTGGCGTCATCGTCCCGCCGTGCGTCGCCAGGCTGGTGTGAATGCCCCACTGCTGGCAGCGCTTCAGCACCGTCAGCAAGTCGCAGTCGATCGTCGGCTCGCCGCCGGCGAAGGCGATCATCGGTACGTACAGCCGGCCCGCCTGGTCGACCAGGTCCAGCTTCTCTTCCAGCGTCAGCTCGTCGCTCAGCCGGCGATGCGCCGTGTCCTGGTAGCAGTGCTTGCACCGCAGGTTGCACTGGTTCGTGAAGTTCCACACCATGAACATCGGCGCCGAGAAGCGCTGCGGCACCGTGATGCCGAACTCCGCCACGCTCCGCGCCGTCAGCACCAGCCCCCGCACCGTGCTGCTGTGCTCCGCTACGCGCCGCCGGAACGTCTCCACCGGCGTCTGCCCCTTCAGTCGGCGGATGAGCAGGTGAAACGGCCAGAACAGGATGCGCTGCCGCCACGTGGCCTGCGGATTGCCGTACGAGGTGATGACCTCTTCGAGCAGCGTCGCCCGCCCGCGTCGCGACCGCGTCAGCATGCGCAGCACGCCGCGCATCCACCACTGCCCTAGGACGCGTTCGAGCCAGTGGTGATAGTCGAGATCGAACCGCACGCCGGCGGCCCCGTCCCCCTTCCCCGCCATCTGCCGCAAGGTCTCGGAGCTGCGCAGGTAGTCCAGCGACGTGATATGCCCATCATCCGGGCGGTCGGCCCGCTTGTCCGGGTTGGTCGAGACGGGCCACTGCTCGTGGTATTGCTTGCCCAGCCGGAAGGCGGTCGAGTGCGTCGGTGGCGCGGTGCGGCTCCCGCCGACGGATGGTCGCCCCGTCTCCGCCTCGGGTCCGACCTCGCTCAGCGGGACAGTCCGCGCGGTGGGTCGGTCGGGTGCTTCGTGGTCGCTCGGCCGGCCGGAGTGCTGGCCCATGGCAGTCCTCCGCAGCGTACTGGCGCGCCGCAAGCGAGCACTATAGGGGATCCCCCCACCCAACGCGAGACCGCCCCCTTCTATGCCTGGTTGCCTCGTCGCCTCGTTGCGTCGTTGCCTTCTTCCCCATTGGCATGCGTCACGACTTCAAGCCGCGGCGTCAGCGGCCAGCCCGAGACGTGCACCTCGCTCCGCCCGTCGAGCAGCCCCAACAACCGCTGCCCGATGAACTGCCCCCGCCATCCGCGCAGCAGCGCCGGCGGATCATTGATCCGGCCCGCCCGGTACGCCAGCAGCTCGCGCAGCCGCTGACTGTTCCCCACCAGTTCGTGGCTGACGTTCTCTTCGTAGCACGCCGCCCGCGTCACCGCCGACAGCACGTCCAGCATGACCTTGCTCATGGGCAGCTCTTCGGGCGTGCGATGTGGCTCCGGGTACTGGCTCTTCGGAACCTTCTGGGCTTCCTCGATAATGTCGAGGATCTCGCGGATGATTTTCGGATTCCGCGCCTGCGGAAAGCCCCGCAACACCGAGAGGTCCGACGCCTGCTTCGGCCGCCGCCGGGCGATCTCCACCAGCACGTCATCTCGCATCAGCGCCCGCAGCGGCCGGTTCCGCTGCTGCGCCCACCGGTCCCGCCAGTCGATCAACAGCGCCAGCACGACCAGTCCCAACCCATCCAGCCGCTTCGTACCCCGCAGCCGGAAGAGCCGGTCTTCCACCGGCGGCTGGTAATACTCGGGCTCCTCGAGCCGTCGGAAGTCCTCCGCCGCCCACGACGTCCGCCCGGTGCGTTCCAGTTCCGCCGCCAGCCGGTCATGAATCACCGGCAGGTGAATCACGTCCTCGACGGCGTAGCGTAGCTGGGCTTCGGTCAGCGGCCGGCGCAGCCAGTCGGTCAACGTCTGCGCCTTGCTGATCCGCCGCCGGGCGATCTCCCCCACCAAACGCACCAGGCTCATCGGATAGCCGTACCCGACGAAGCCGGCGGCAATCTGCACATCGAAGACGTTCCGTGGCGGCTTCCCGGTCGCCCGCAGGCAGACCTCGAAGTCCTCCTTGCCGGCGTGGACGACCGTCAGCACATCCTCGTCGGTGACCAGATCCCAGAACGGCGCCAGATCCAGGTTCCCGGTCGGATCGACCAGGACGACCTCGTCGCCGCCGGCCACCTGGACCAGACACAGCTTTGATTCGTACGTCTCGTCGCGGATGAACTCGGTGTCGAAGGCGAAACGCCCCGCCCGGCGCCAAGCGCTACAATGCGCCTCCAGCGCTCCCTGGTCGGTGACAATCTCAACCTCTGCCATCATCTTCCCTGTCGCGCGCCGGCCCGTTCTGGCGGTCGATACCTCGAACGAGCATCGGCGGATGGGCTGGACCGCGCACAGCCACCCGAAGGCAGCCGGCAGATTATAACCGCTGCCGATCCCCGCGCATCTCGGGCGGCACCGGTCGCATCTGCCGGCGGCCCGCAATCATCGGCCCTTGGTGGCGAGGGGCGGTGCCCGCGGTGCTGGCCTCCGTGCCCGCGCCGTGGACCCGGCCAAGGCATCCTGCCCAGGCCCAGGCCCGCTCGCCCGCAAGGGTTCGTGCCCTCCTTGGCACGCTACGCCGGGCCGCGCCAGGCAGCCCGCCGATAACTGCGGATATCGTCGAACCTTGCGCGGAGTAGTGAACCATAATCGGCAAACAACAGCCTGTTGCGCGGGAATTGCGCGAACAAAACGGGCGGCCACGCTCCTCGTGGCCGCCCGTCATCAGACTACTGTCGTGTCGTCGGACGCTCTACTCGCCCCCGACCTCGTACCGGATGTACTGCCGGACGCTCAGGCCGGCGGCGACGTTGCCGAGCATCGCCCCCACCGACACCTTGTCATCCTTCACGAAGGGCTGCTCGAGCAGCACGATGTCCGAGTACCAGCGATTGAGCTTGCCCTCGACAATCTTGTCGACGATGTTCGCCGGCTTGCCCTGGACCTGCTCCTGGGCCACCTTGCGCTCCTGCTCCACGAGCGCCGGATCGACCTCTTCCCGCCGCGTACAGGCCGGCCGCATCGCCGCAATGTGCATGCAGACGTCGGTCTTCGCCTCGACGGGACAGTCGGCGGTCATCTCGACCACCACGCCCACCTGCCCGTTGTGGTGCAGGTAGTGCCCGACGTGCCCGGCGAGCCGGCCCACGCGGGCGACGCGGATGTTCTCCCGCAGCCGGTTCACCACGTCGGTCATCAGGTCCTGGATCGTCCGACCGGGCTCGTCCGGCAGCGGCTGGCTGAGCACGCTCTCGGGCGTGGGATTGTCCATCTTCGCCGCCACCCGCGCGATCGCATCGGCGAGCGTCGTGAAGTCGGCGGTGTTGGCCACCGGGGCCGTCTCACACTGCAGCTCGACGATGCCGCCGCAGCCGGTTCCCGGATCCACCACGCAGGCCACGCGGCCTTCGGAGGTGTCGCGCGCGCTGCGCTTGCCGACCTGGCCGAGCCCCTTCTTGCGCAGCAGCTCGATGGCCTTGGCCTCGTCGCCGCCGGCCTCGTCCAGGGCCTGCTTGCACTCCATCATGGGCAGACCCGTCTTCTCGCGGAGGGCCTTCACCATCCCGGCTGTGATCGCCATGCCTCAACTCCTTCTTGGGGGGCGCTACACCCCGCGCCTCGCCGGCAATGCCGCGAACCACCCCCCAAATACTCTCTGCCCAGTCGAAACCCGCTACGCCTGAGCTGGCGGCTCCTCGCCGCCCGAACCCTCATCACGGACCTCCGGGGTCGGCGCCGGGGGCTCCACCGCGGGCGGGGCCGCTTCGGCAACCGCTGGCGCAGCCGGCGCGGCTGGCGCGGCTGGCGCGACCGGCGCGACCGGCGCGACCGGCGCGACCGGCGCGGCCGGCACATCGCGCGGCGGCATCGGCCCACGTCCGCCCGGCATGCGTCGCGGGCGTCGCCGCTGCATCGGGGCGTCGTGCTCGCCGGAATCCTGCCACTCGTCCTCGGTCCGCTCGCGGGGCTCGGGCCGCCCGCGCATGGCCTCGATCACCGCGTCGGCCAGGTTCCGCATCACGACCTCGATCGAACGCATGGCGTCGTCGTTGCCGGGGATGACCACACTGGCCTGGTCGGGATCGCTATCCGTATCGATCAGGGCGATCGTCGGGATGTTCAGGGCTCGCGCCTCGCGCACCGCGTTGTGCTCCTTGCGCACGTCCACCAGGACGAGCACACCGGGCACACGGCTCATCTTGCGGATGCCCTCGAGGTTGTTGCGGATCTTCTTGAGCTCGCGGGTCAGCATCGACTTCATCTTTTTGGAGTAGCCCGTTTCCCATTCCGGGCTGCTGGCCAGCGACTCGAGCTCTTCCAGTCTCTTCAGCCGCGAGCGAATCGTCCGGAAGTTGGTGAGCGTGCCACCCAGCCAGCGCTCGCTGACGTAGTGCATGCTGGCCCGATCGGCCTGCTCGCGCACGATATCGCGTGCCTGACGCTTGGTGCCCACGAACAGCACGTCGCCGCCGTGGTTCACAACGCGGGAGATCAGCTTGCGTGCCCGCAGCATCCCGCGCAGCGTCTCGCGAATATCGATAATGTGGATCTCGTTCCGCTTGCCGTAGATGTACGGCTTCATCTTCGGGTTCCACCGGCCGCACCGGTGGCCGAAGTGAACGCCCGCATCCAGCAGTTCGCGGACCAACGAGGTTGCCAAGCGTCACCTCCTCTGGACAGGCTCTCCGCCCACGCCGCCGGGGCTCAGCCCGGGGGCGTAGCTTCACGCTACAAACGGCCTTACGTACAGCATCCGCTGGCGCCCACGCCGCGGAATCGCGCATGCTACCGCCGTCCGCCCCGTCCCGTCAAGCCCCCCGTTGGCCCCTTTGCCCCTATACGCCTCTGCCCCTTCCCCCCCACCGCGCAGTCCTTGCCTGCTTCCCCGCCGCCCCGGGCCTCCCCGCCACCCTCCATCAAGCGCCGCCGGCCCGGTTCCGATAGTACCTGTCGGCGGGTGCTGCGCGCCAGGGACGGGTACGCTCCCGGACCTGGGCTGATTCCCCGCCGACACAAAATGTCCGAAGTACTCGACCAGAGCGAAATCGACGCCCTACTGGCCTCCGTGGCCAGCGACGAAGCCCCCAGTGCCGTCGCGACCGCGGGAGTGGACATCCCCGATGCGCCCGTCCATACCGAGCGCGAGTTCACCACCTACGACTTCAAGCGGCCGGAGCGGGTCAGCAAGGACCAGATACGGGCCCTCGGCTCCCTCCACGACGGCTTCGCCCGGAACTTTGGCGCCACCCTGTCCGGCTTCCTGCGGACGATCATCGACGTCCGGGTCATCGGCGTCGAGCAGCTCACGTACAGCGAGTTCGTCCATTCGCTGCCCAATCCGACCTGCTTCATCATCGTCCACGCTCCCCCGCTCGAAGGCCAGATGTGCCTCGAGCTCAGCCCGCTCATCGTCTTCCCGATCATCGACCGCCTGCTCGGCGGCAGCAGCGCCGAGCTCTTCATCCCCCAGCGGCCGCTGACCTCCATCGAATGGCGGCTCATCAACCGCCTCGTCGAGCGGGCCCTCGAACACCTCTCCGAAGTGTGGCGCAACCTGATCGATGCCCGCTTCGAGGTCGTCGAGGTCGAGAGTAACCCGCAGCTCGTGCACATCGTCGCCCCCACCGAGGTGGTGGTCTTCATCACCTTCGAGATCAAGATGGGGCAGTGCGCCGGCACGATGAGCATGTGCATCCCCTTCAACACCATCGAGTCGGTGTTGAGCAAGCTCACCACGCAGTCCTGGTTCGGCTATCGCGCCAAGGGCGCCACCCCCGCCGAACAGCAGCGTGTCCTGCGCAACCTCACTCGCGGCAAGGTCCATCTGTCCGCCTTCCTTGGCCAGACCCGCGTCCGTCTCAGCGAGCTGCGCAGCCTCCGCCCCGGCGACATCATCCAGCTCGACAAACACGCCTCGGAAGAGCTGATCCTCCAGATCGAGGGGCACAACAAGTTCGCCGCCCGCGTCGGCCAGCTCCGCGGCCGCCGCGCCCTTTGCCTCACCCGCCGCGCCGAAGGCGACGAACGCCTCTAACCCCCCTCACCCCCGCCCTCCTCCACTTGCCAGCCGGCCTGTTCGTCCCCCGGCAGCGCCGCCCGGCACACGGTCGCCGCGTAGATCCGCCGAGCCCCCGCCCGCCGCACCGCCTTGGCCATCTCGTGCATCGTCGCCCCCGAAACCAGCACGTTGTCCACGATGCACACGCACTTGCCGGCCAGCCGCTTCTCCATCCCCGGCCGGACGGCGAAGCAACCGCGCACGTTATCGAACCGCCCCGCCTGCGACGGCACGCGCGTCTGGCTCTGGCTGTGCCGGACTCGCCGGACGGCGCGCAGCATCGGCCGGTCCAGCCTGCCGGCCAGCGCCGCCGCCAGCACGGCCGCGTGGTCACAGCGCCGTTGCCAGCGCCGCAGCAGCGTAGTCGGCACGGGAATGACGTAGTCCAGCTCCGCCCGCCAGCCGCGCTTCACGATCGCCGCCGCCAGCAGCTCCGCCAGTAGCGCCACACCCCGCTCGTCCCCGCCGTACTTCAGGCCCGTGACCAATCGCTCCAGCGGCGGCTCATACAGCCCCAGCCGCACCAGACCGGCGATGTTCCAGAACTTCTCGTGCAGGCAGCGGGCGCACCCCTCCTCGTGAATCGCGGTCGAGGCCAGGGCCCGTCCGCATCGCGGGCAATACGTCCACCGGATGCTCCGCACCACGCGCCGCCGGCAACCTTCACATAGCACGCCCTCCGTCGCCGGAATCCAAGCCCCGCACCCCGCGCACGTCTGCGGCACCAGCGCGTCCCACGCTGCCGCGACCACCCCGGTGACCACCCTCCGCAGCGTTCGGGCTCGGCACCGGACGTCTTCGGCGGGCCTTGAATCTTGCGCCATGAGCCTTGAGCCCCAGGCGGGATGCCGCGTTGCCCAGCGCGCCGAGCCGCCGGACCTTACGCCCCCGCCTCGTCCTCCTCCGCGGCCGGCTCCGCCTCGAACGGCACCGCTCGCGGCGGCCCTCCGGCCTCCAACTGAATCTTCTGGATCCGCTGCTCGGCCTGGTCCAGAACCTCTCGGCAATGCGCGGCGAGCTGCATGGCCTCCTCGTACCGGGCCAGCGACTCCTCGATACCGATCTCGCCCGACTCCATCGCCGCCACGATGGCGTCCAGCCGCTCCATCGCCTGTTCGAATTTCAGCGTTTTGACCGACTTGGCCATGGGATCTGCTCCAGCCGCACCGCGAGGAAGGTGGCTGCCCGCCGCCGGCGAACCGCAGGACATGATGACCGCCGCCGGTGGCGCCGGTCAAGCGCCGGGCCGTCCCGGAAAACGGCTTTTGACAACCGGCGCCGCTTCACCCATACTCCGGCAAACCGCGTGTTCGCGGGCCGGTTACCCGTCGGGCAAAGGCCCGGCGACGCGAACACGCCGCCGACGGGCGTGGTTTTCGACCCTTAGGAGTATGCGCATGGCCGGTCGTCCAGCAACAGTCCGCGGCGGCGGACTGACCGGGCTTCATTATGGCCTGATCGCCTTCGTCGTTATCAGCCTGGTCTCGCTGGCCGGGTTCATCCTCCAGCTCACCAAGGTGAAGGAGGCCACCGAGCGGGCTGCCAGTGTCCAGCGCCGCCTCGACAAGTACGGCCGCCCTCCGGCCCCGATCGGCACCTACTGCGAGAACGAGGCCACCGCCCGCGGCACCACCGTCTTCAGCGTGCTCGGCACCGACCGCGACAAGATGGCCGAGCTCATCGCCGGCACCAAGGACACGATCGCCCCCTCTCTCGAAGAAGAGGTGAATGGGCTCCTCGCCCAGATCGCCGACAACAAGCCCGGCGTGGTCAACCCCGGCGACACCCTGCTCACGGCGGTCCGCAAGCTCGACGAGCAGCTCACCCAGGCAAACAACACCAACCACGCCACGGCCACCGAGCTGGCCGAGAAGAAGCTCGATGTCGAGTCGCTCACGCAGCAGCTCAAGGCCGCCCGCGACCAGTACGAATCCCAGGTTGAGCAGCTCACCGCGCAGCACGAGCAGGACCGGCAGAACTTCGCCGACCAGCTCAGCGAGAAAGAGACCCAGCTCGCTGACATCCAGAACACGCTCGAGGTCCGCGAGCAGCAGCTTCAGCAGCTCCAGCGTGAAGGCGCCACAGATCTGCGTGAGAAGCAGCTCGAGCTCGATCGGGCCAACCGCCAGATCGCCGACCTGCAGAAGAACATCCAGGCCCTCAAGGGCAGCTTCGACGCCGACGCCATCCTGAAGAAGGCTGACGGCCGTGTCCGCCGCGCCCTGCCCGGCAGCGACGTCGTCTACATCGACCTCGGCGCCAAGGAGGGCATCAACGTGGGCATGACCTTCGAGGTCTACCCGCAACTGGGCGGCCCCACCCAGTCCATCCGCGGCAAGGCCTCCCTCGAGGTCGCCACGGTCATGGAAGACACCGCCGAGTGCCGCGTCACCCGCACGACCGCCGGCCAGCCGATCATTGAGGGCGACATCGTCGTCAACATCGCCTACGAACAGAACCGCAAGCCCAAGTTCGTCGTCCGCGGCGACTTCGACCTCAACTACGACGGCCAGATCGACGCCTTCGGCGGCGTCGACCAGATCGAGGCCATCATCCGCCAGTGGGGCGGTCAGGTCGTCCCCGAGCTCGACGAGAGCATCGACTTCGTCGTCATCGGCGTGCCGCCGCGACCGGGCGAGGTGCCCGCCGGGGCGAGTGACATCGTCCGCGACCAGGCCGAGCGCCGCCTGCTCGAGCGCACCGAGTTCGGCCGCCTGATCGACCAGGCCCGCTCGATGTACATCCCGGTCATCACGCAGAACCAGTTCCTGTTCCTAACCGGCTACGCCGGCGACGGCGTCACCCGCGAGCGGTAAGGCGAGAGCCCGCATCAACGCAACTTCCGCGGGGCGCGGCCCACCAGCCGCGCCCCGCTGTGTTTTGCCGGCCCGATCGTCCACGCCACGACAATGCCGCCGTCAGCGGGCGCGGCCTATCTACCGGGAACTCGGCCGGGGATTGCGCGTACAGGAAACGAGGCCCGCCGGTCAGGAAGGCGGAGCAGCATCAAACGCCATTCCGACCTGCGCGCTCAGGATGGGATAGTCGATGCGGCAACGAAAGCCGCGGAATCTGGAACCGTCCCAATGCGTCTTCTCACACACGTGGTTCAGGATCGCCGCGTAATTGGGAATGTCAGCCGTCCTGAACCTCGACAGTCCGCACCCCAACGCCTGAATCGTCTCGCGAATATCCAGACGATCCACATCGCGCGATCGGTCGTTCACGTCGGCCAGACCGCAGATGCCGGGGAGGTACTGGATCAATGTCGGCGACGAGCCGCACTCCACGTCCTCGTGCAGCAGGACATCAAGGTTGTAGACGCGTGCGGGATTCTGTATGTCGCCCCCGGCGGCCCTCTGGCCCTTCGGTTCGTAACGAGGTTGCATGCGGTAATTGACTTCCGCCATGATCAGATCCGAGGCCGAATGCAGGCCCAGGCCGCGATCCCCCAGCATGTAATGCACAACGTCGCCCGAGCGTTGCGCTTCGAGCGACGCCAACGGCGCGGTGCAGAACTGCTCCAGCACAGCGTTTTCCATCGATGTGATCGCGACACCGTCGAGCGTGCGGGGAACGCGCGGCGTATCGGGCTGGGGCAGCCGCATCGTCGTCAGCTTCACGGAGCTGCCGGGACGCAGCCGGCGAAGCCCGAGCATTCCGCATAGAAAGACCGAATCGAGATGCTCGCCATCCTCAGAGGGATGGAGAATGATCGTCTCGAACAGGATGTCGACGGCAGCCCCCAACAACTCGCTCATCGCCCGAAACGCGGCCTGCTTCCTCTTGAATTCGAACTCCTGCCGCGAGGCCGGCAGCCAGACGCTCAGGATGGCGTCCAGTGCACTGCGGCCGCCCACTTCGTTCTCAATGAGCGCTTGGAACTGGTCAATCGCCCTCTCGGCCGGCGTGATGTACTCCTCGGGCACGCTCTTCCGGCTCGCCGCTGACACTAGGCGGCGTAGTGGCTCCGGGCCGGGGGTGCTGCTCAGCGTCGCCAGCGGCTCCGCATGTCGAACAGCCTTGACCACCCGCGACGTCAGGACCTTGTCGATCCCGAGCCGGCGTGCGAGGCCCGCCGGTCGATACGGCCCACCAGGAACCGCATCGATCACGTCCTGTATGGTGCGTCTCAGGTCGTCGCCGATGCGGCAGAGCCTCTCCTCTGCGTCACTCGCATCCAGGCCGGAGAACTCCGACGTTTCCTTGAGATCAGCCACTCGCGGATTCCTTTGAACAACTGCCCGTACAACAGCATCTTAGCAGGATCCGGACCGGATGCAACCGTAATGATTGAGTGTCCCGGAAGGTGGTATGAGAATATCCCCGATATTCGATTGACACTGCCGTCCCCGCTTGTCTACAATGAACCCGGTCGCCAAAGGTCCTCCGTCGCGAGCCCCGGGGCTCGACGTACTGCACCGGCCATCGCTCACGCAGCGAGATTCCGCAGACGGCCATTCGCAGGACGGGTGATCTCGGCGAGCGTCGAGAGGGTCGGATGAGGCGAAATCGCTCCCGCCTATGTTGTCGGGGCTATTCGACGATGTGCCTCACCGGCCCGGAGCACACCGGGGGAGGAGAGAGTGAGGAGACTATGAGTAGCACACGCAGGCACGGAGCGGTTCAGTTTGCACTCGGTCTTGCGGTGGTCCTGACGCTCACGACAACCACATCAGCCGACGTGCTCTGGGATCAGAGCAACTACATCGCCGGCGAGTCCATCATGGAACACGAGTTCACTGACGCCGTTGAGATGAACACCTATGTCGTTACGGATGTCATATCCACCGGCTGGGTGGTTGACAGCGTCAGCACCTACTTCACCTCGTTCGCCGGCGACTGGAATGGCGTTACCGAGGCCCGCTTGAACGTGTTCAGCTTCGTCCGCGAAGCCCCGCTGCCCCTGAGTTCGGATGATCCAACCACGGGCACGGTCGTCCCGGTCACGATGACGGAAATGGGGGATCAGACCTGGAAGGTCACGGCCTCCGGCCTCGACCTGGATCTGCCTGCCGGCGCCTACTGGGTCGGTCTGACGCCGCTCGCCGGGACCATTACCGAAAACCGGCAGGAATTCCGCGTCGCCGCTCCCAAGATCGGCTACGAGTCCGCCTTCCGTAATCCCGGCGGCGTCTTCGGCTTCACCGACTGGTATTACGTCCACGCCTTCGGCGGGGAGTGGCCGAACTACGACCCTGCCATCCTGATCGAGGGTGTCCCCGAACCTGCCACAGCGAGTCTGCTGGCCCTGGGTGCCCTCGCCGTGTTGCGACGCCGCCGGTAGCACGCCACCCGCTGGACAGCGATGCCCCGTCACGCTCAGACGCGGGCATGATGAGTTCCGCCTGGCTCCAGAAGTACTCTCGGTTAGCCCTTTCCGGGCGAACCGGGAGTACTTCGCTTGTTACGTCGACACACCGAAGACTGCTGCCGGACGCAAGGAAGTGCAGCCGCCCGCCCCCCCCCTGCTGCACCGCAAGCCAAACCTCCGAACCCCTCTTGACTATTCGGTTTTTGTTAGGTATACTTCCCTTGACGAAAACAGCTGTGCAGCCGTCCAAGCTGGTGTGTGGCCTGTCCCAGGCGTAGGGCGGGCTCTGCCCACCGACTGCTCAGCAGCCGACACAGTGTTGGTCTGCGCGAACACCTCGCTGTGTGCCACTGCTCTTGAGCAGTGCGCGTCGCAGTGCGTGAAAACGAAGGTCTCTCGACGACCTGATGATACGTTCGGCTGAGCGGGCACAGATTGCGCTGTCGGGCAGCACTGCTCAAGAGCAGTGGCACACCGGGGCGTTCATCGACGATCGACGTCGGCCACAGGGGGTCGACGCTACGGAGTGTGGCATGCCGAAGCCTCAGGCGCCGGCATGTCTTTCTTCGGCGCCGGGGAGCACATGCCGGCGCTGCGCTTCGGCATGCCACACTCCGAAGACGTTCGACATCCCGGCGCGCCGGGATCGGCCGCTACGAAGACGTCCGGTGCAGAGCCCGGACGCTACAAGACGGCCGGCACGGAGACCGGCCGCTACGGCTCATGGCTCATGGCAGAAAGCTGATGGCTGACGGCTGACGGCTAAAGACCCAACCGACGCCACCAATGTCACGATGCCCGACACACCCCCACCCAACCTGCGCATCCGCCCCGACCCGGCGTTGCCCCTCGACCCCGCCGGCGATGCGTCCCACTCCGCCCCCTACGCCGAGCTCCACTGCCTCTCCAACTTCTCGTTCCTCCGCGGCGCCTCGCATCCCGAGGAGCTCGTCGCCCGCGCCGCCGAACTCGGCTACGCCGCCCTGGCCATCACCGACCGCGATTCTCTCGCCGGCGTCGTCCGCGCTCACCTCGCCGCCCGCGAGCACAACCTGCCGCTGATCATCGGCGCCGAGATCACGCCCCTGGACGCCCCCGCCGCCGTCCTCCTCGCTCCCACTCGCCAGGCCTACGCCAACCTCGCCCGCCTCATCACGCTCGGCCGCCGCCGCGCCGCCAAGGGCGACTGCATCCTCTACCTCCAGGACGTCAGCGATCTCGCCGCCGGCCTGCAGGCCATCGTCCGCCCCGGCGACACCCCGAGCATTCCCGCCCTGTCGACTTACCGCGACATCTTCGCCGACCGCGCCTTCCTCGCCGCCGAGCTGACCTGCGATCTGCCCGACGACGCCCGCCTGGCCCAACTGGCCACCCTCGCCCGCGACGTGCACCTCCCGCTCGTCGCCGCCAACGACGTCCACTACCACGTCCCGCAGCGCCGCTATCTCCAGGACGTCCTCACCTGCATCCGCGAACAATGCCCGCTCACCGAAGCCGGCGCCCGCCTCTTCGCCAACGCCGAACGCCACCTGCGTCCCCGCGATGAAATCACCCGCCGCTACGCCGCCCATCCCGCCGCCCTCGCCCGCACGGTGGCCATCGCCCAATCCTGCACCTTCTCCCTCGACGAACTGCGTTACGAGTATCCGCCCGAGCTCTGCCCGCCCGGCCGCACGCCGCTCGCTCATCTCACCGAGCTCATCTGGCAGGGCGCCCGCCGGCGATACGCCGACGGCCTGCCGGACAAGATCCGCCGTCAACTCGAACGCGAATTGGCGCTCATCGCCGAGCTCCAGTACGAGCACTATTTCCTTACCGTCTGGGACCTCGTCCGTTTCGCCCGCGAGCGCGGCATCGTCTGCCAGGGCCGCGGCTCGGCGGCGAACTCCGCCGTCTGCTATTGCCTCGGCGTGACCGCCGTCGATCCCGCCCGCTGTGACCTGCTCTTCGAGCGTTTCATCAGCCGCGAGCGCGACGAGCCGCCCGACATCGACGTCGACTTCGAGCACGAACGCCGCGAGGAGGTCTTCCAGTACATCTACGGCAAGTACGGCCGCGAGCGGGCCGCCCTCACCGCCGAGGTCATCACCTACCGCCCTCGCTCGGCGGTGCGCGACGTCGGCAAGGTCCTCGGCCTCTCGCTCGACCGCGTCGACGCTTTGGCCAAGGCCCTCGACTGGTGGAGCGACGAGCCCGTCCCCGCCGAGGCGCTCGCCACCGCCGGCCTCGACCCCGCGTCTCGCACCGTCCGCATGCTCATCCGCCTCGTGCAGCAACTGCTCGGCTTTCCACGCCATCTCTCGCAGCACGTCGGCGGCTTCGTCATCACCGCCACGCCGCTCTGCGAAATCGTCCCCCTCGAAAACGCCGCCATGCCCGACCGCACCTTCATCGAGTGGGACAAAAACGACATCGACGCACTCGGCATTCTCAAGATCGACTGCCTCGCTCTCGGCATGCTGACGGCGATCAGCAAGTGTTTCGGCCTGCTCGCCGCCCGCGATGGCGCCGCCCCGACGACCCTCGCCGCCATCCCCGCCGAGGACCCCGCCGTCTACGACATGATCTGCGCCGCCGACACGATCGGCGTTTTCCAGATCGAAAGCCGCGCCCAGATGAGCATGCTGCCGCGTCTGCGGCCGCGCAATTTCTACGACCTGGTCATCGAGGTGGCCATCGTCCGCCCCGGCCCCATCCAGGGCGGCATGGTCCACCCTTTCCTCCGCCGCCGACACGGCGAGGAAACCGTCACCTACCCTAGCCCCGCCGTCCGCGAGGTCCTCCAGAAGACGCTCGGTGTACCGCTCTTCCAGGAGCAGGTCATGCGCATCGCCGTCGTCGCCGCCGGCTTCTCTCCCGGCGAGGCCGACCAGCTCCGCCGCTCGATGGGTGCCTGGCGGCGTAGCGGCGCGTTGCACCATTTCCAGATCAAGCTGATCGAGGGCATGCTGACCAACGGCTACGGCCGCGAATTCGCCGAGCAGATCTACAAGCAGATTCGCGGCTTTGGCGAATACGGCTTCCCCGAGAGCCACGCTGCTTCGTTCGCCCTGCTCGTCTACGCGTCGGCGTGGCTGAAGCATTACCACCCCGCCGCCTTCTGCGCCGCCCTGCTGAACGCCCAGCCGCTCGGCTTCTACACGCCCGGCCAGCTCGTCCGCGACGCCCGCGTTCACGGCGTGACCGTGCGCGGCGCCGACGTGAACTACAGCAACTGGGACTGCACGCTCGAAGACAGCGGCGACGCCCCCACCCTGCGTCTCGGCTTTCGCGTCATCCGCGGGCTGAGCGCCGAGAAGGTTCGCGGCGTCGTGGCCGCTCGCGACGCCGGCCCGCTCCGCTCCGTCGAACGTCTCGCCCATCGCCCGGACGTCACTCGCGACACGCTGCTCCGTCTGGCAGCGGCGGACGCCTTCCGCTCACTCGGCCTCGACCGCCGACAGGCGCTATGGCAACTGCTCGCCACCGACGATACCGACCCGCCGCTGCTGGCCGGACTCGAGCCCGACGAGCCACCGGCCGCCCTGCCGGCGATGACGCTCGACGAGACGGTCGTTCGCGACTACGATTCCGTCGGCTTCTCGCTCAACGCCCATCCCTTCGACCTGATCCGCGCCGAGCTCAACACGATGAAGGTCACGCCGAACGGGCGTCTGCGCCACCTGCCCAACGGCCGCCCCGTCACCGTCGCCGGCCTGGTCACCGTCCGGCAGCGCCCCGGCACGGCCCGCGGCATCGTCTTTATGACGCTCGAGGACGAGACCGGCACGGCGAACCTCGTCGTCCATCCGCCGATCTGGGAGCGTGACAAGCGCTCCGCCCGTGGCCGGCTGGCTGTCCTGGCCCGCGGCCACATCGAGCGCCAGGGCGAAGTGATCCACGTCGTCGTCCGCCAACTGGAGGATCTCTCCCCCCGCCTCGCCACCCTGGCGCACCGTTCCCGCGATTTCCACTAACTGTCCGCCCGCCGCCGCGGTATGCTCCCCGTCGTGCGCCCCCGACGGGCGCTGCCCCATCTCCGAAACGCCGTGGGAGGTACAACGATGCGTCTCATCCCGGCCCTGTGCCTTGCCACAGCGCTCCTGCCGACCGTTCTCACTGCCGACAACGCCACCCCTCAGCCAACCGCCCTCGCACAGCAGGCCGCCAGCCGGCCCGCCCGGCCACCCACGATGCAACCCGTGATCGACCCTGCGAAGCGCGTCGAACTCGACAAAGCCTCCGCCCTGCTGAAAACTTCGAAGAAGCTCACGTACGACTGGTTCGAGCGCGGCGAGAAGGTCGGCACCGTCGTCATGACCAACGAACTCGTTGAGGTCGACGGCCGGCAGATGCTCCGCATGACGACCGAGCTGAGACCCGGCGATCCCAGGGACGGCCACCTGAAGTGCGTCGCCCTCTGCGATCCGCAGGAGCCGCTCAGCCTCACCCAGCTCGAGATTGCGGGCGAGGGCGAATTTCGCACTTGGCGCACCTCGAAGCTGACCGTCGCCGACGGGCGTGTCACCGGTGTGTCCCGCAGCAAGCCGTACAGACGCGATGTGCCCGCCGGCGCCGTGCTCAGCTTATTCGAGGTCCTGCGGGCGGTAACGCTCATGCCGGACAAGCCCGACACCTGGTTCATCTTCAATTACCTCGACACATACTACACCGACACCGACTGGCAGCGTGCCATCCACTGCGCGGAGGCCGGCGAAACGACGGTCGGCGGCAAACCGATCCGCGCCTGGAAGTTCGAGTTCGTCTGGCCCGACGACAAGACCGACGAGTTCTGGGTCGACGAGGACCACGTCCTCCGGCGGGCCTGGATCGACGAACAGATGGAATGGGTGCTGATCGGCCAGGACTGACGCCCGCGCCCGTGCCCGTGCCCCGTTCCCCCGCGGCCCGCGCGCGGTTACCCTTTCAGGTATGCAAGACCGCGGCCACCTGCTCACCGAGCAGCACAACCCCGCGTCGGCCGACCTCGACGGCCTCTCCCTCGACCAGGCCTTCGACGTCATGAACGCCGAGGACCGCCGCATCGCCGAGGCCGTCGCCGAGGCCAAGCCCCACATCATCGCCGCCGTCGTCCTCGTCACCGCCGCCCTCCAGCGCGGCGGCCGGCTCATCTACGTCGGCGCCGGAACCAGCGGCCGGCTCGGCGTGCTCGACGCGGCCGAATGCCCGCCCACGTTCCTCGTCGACCCGCAGATGATCCAGGGCGTCATCGCCGGCGGCGACGTCGCCCTCAAACGCAGCGCCGAGCACGCCGAGGATGATCCCGCCACCGGTGCCGATCGCATCGACGACCTCGCCGTCGGCGAGAACGACGTCGTCTTCGGTATCGCCGCCGGCGGCACGACCCCGTTCGTCCACGGCGCCATCCGCCGAGCCCGCGAGCGCAAGGCCCGCACCGTCTTCCTCGGCTGCGTCACCTCGCAGGACGTCTCCGACGAGGCCGACGTTTCGATCCGCGTACTCACCGGCCCCGAGGTCGTCAGCGGCTCCACCCGTCTCAAAGCCGGCCTCGCCACGAAGATGGTCCTGAACCTGGTCAGCACGCTGGCCATGGTCCGCCTCGGCAAGGTCTACGGCAATCTCATGGTCGACGTGAACGCCCGCGGCTGCGCCAAGCTCACCGACCGCGCCATCCGCACCACGATGGCCGCCACCGATCTGCCCCGCGACGAGGCCGAGAAACTCCTCGCCGCCGCCGACTGGCACGTCAAGACCGCCATCGTCATGCACCACCTGTCCATCGGCGCCAACGACGCCCGCCGCCGACTCGCCGCCGCCGACGGCTTCGTCCGCACCGTCATCAGCGAAGCGGAGTAACCCCCGTGCGCGTCGTCCTGCTCGTGACCGACCTCGAGCGCGGCGGAACGCCCTTGCGCCTAGCCCGGCTGGCCCGCGGCCTGCTCGGCGCCGGGGTCGAAGTCCACGTCGGCTGCCTCGCCCCGTCCGGCCCCGTCAGCGAGCAGCTCACCGCCGCCGGCGTCCCCACGTTCGCCTGCGACGCACGCAGCGCCCGCGACCTGTCCGCTCTTCGGCGGCTCGACGAGCACATCCGCCGGATCCACCCCGACCTCATCCACGCCACGCTGACGCACGCCAACGTCGCGGCCCGCCTGATCGGCCTGCTCCGCCGCATTCCGGTCATCGGCTCGACGGCCACGATCGAGGTCGAGCGCCGCTGGCACCGCTGGGCCGAGTTACTCACCGCTCGCGTGGACCGCCGGCACATCGTCACGAGTGTGGCCCTGGCCGATCACGTGGCCCGCGCGTTCCTGCTACCGCGCCGTCGCATCCGCATTGTCCCGCCGGCGCTCGACCCGCCCGCGCAACGCGTCGACCGCGCCGCCGCCCGCGCGGCGTTGGGCGTGCTCCCGCAGGAGTTCGTCGTCCTGTGGGCCGGGCGCTTCGACCCGGTCAAACGCGTCGATCTCGTGATCCGCTGTGCCGAGATCATGAGCGTGGTGCCGTCGCGGTTCCTCATCGCCGGCGACGGTCCCGACCGCCTGCGTGTCGAGCAGGCTGTGCGTCTGGGCAGCGCCGCCGGCCGCGTGCATCTGCTCGGCTGGCGTGACGATCTCGACCCGCTCTTCGCCGCGGCGGATTGCCTGTTGTTCCCCTCGCGCACCGAGGGCATGCCGAATGTCGTGTTACAGGCAATGGCCGCCGGCCTGCCCGTCGTGGCCAGCGACATCCCCGCCCTGCGCGACCTGTCCGCCGGTGGCCGGCGTCTCGTCCTCGTCGCCGGCGATGAGCCGCAGCCATTCGCCCGCGCCCTGCTCGACCTGCGTGAACATCCCGCCGAGCGCACGGCCCTGGCCCGCGCCGCCGCCAACTGGGCCGCCGCCAACCTCGACCCCCAGCGCACCCTCACCGCCCTCACGCGCGTCTACCGCCAGACCCTCCGCACCCGCCGCCACTGTTGATTCGTTCCGAATTCGCCGCGGGGATTTCGAAGAACGACAATTGGGAAGCCCCAAAGGGACAACAAGCGGCATTCCAGCACGCGATACCGAGAGCAACGCCCCGCACGTCGGAGGACCAGTGCCGTAGGCACGGCTGATTGTAGCCCAGCACGCAGTGCTGGGATTCCGACAGACCACGAATCGGAAGTCCCGTAGGGACGACTGAAGGACGAGATGCGCGACGCAACCTTCAGTCGTCCTTACAGGACTCAAGATGGAGAAGGCCGTCGCCCGCGGGTCCCAGCAGTTCCTGCTGGGCTACAATCAGCCGTCCCTGCGGGACTAATCACTTGGCGTACGTGGCCGTTCACCGTGCCGAGCGCCGCACCTCCGGACGTGCCGAGCACCGCACCTCCGGACGTGCCGAGCGCCGAACCTCCTGACGTGCCGATCCCCGTGCCGTCCCCTTGCTTCCGCGGCGTCACATGTCGTAACGCGCTCACCCCGCTTTCGCGGTAATCTTCCCCCGCCCCACCACGCTCGGTGCCACTGGTGGCTTGCCCACCAGTGCCGTCGCGTGCCGACGGCCGGCATCCCGGCGCGCCGGGAACCGCCACTTCTCCGCCCTAGTCTTCCCCCGCCCCACCGCGGCGACGCATCTGCTTGACGGCGCCGCGTTGTCGCTTCGCCCGCAAACGCCGCTCACGCGAGCCGGCCGTCGGCCGCGTCGGCCGCCGCGGCACGCGTGGCCGCAGCGCATCGGCGATCAACTCCGCCAACCTCTCCCCGGCGGCCCGCCGATTCGCAACCTGTGTGCGCCACTGCTGCGCCACGATGCGCAGCCGCCCATCCCGGCTGATCCGCCCGCCCAGCTTCGCCCGAATCCGCGAACGCTCGTGCGCCGAAAGCAGCGCGCACGCCTCAAAATCAAACAGAAGCGTAGCCCGCGCCGCCACCTTGTTGACGTTCTGACCCCCCGGCCCTTCGGCGCGGTCGTAGCGCCACTCGATCCACGCCGCCAACGCTTCGCTGTCCAGTCGTCGCCCCGTCATTCAGCTCCGTCGCGTATCGCCCGCTCGCACCTTCGCACTAACAAAGGGCAATATACGCCGCCACGAAGTAAATCACGATCCGAATCCGCTGAGGAGTCCATACGAAGAACATCTTTCGCCTCCTAAGGCTTGCCGCGATCCCCATGCCACTCGGGGACCGTCTCGCGGCCGGCGAGCCCGGCTGACCGGGCCGCCTCCACTCTACTCATATGCGGGGCAGGCCCCGCACATCAAGCCTTTTCCGCAGCCCAAACAAACAGGGCCGCTCTTCGGCGACAGACCGCACTCTTATGGGATCATACGTGCGACTTGCCCCCAGGTTCCGATAGAAGTCACGTCCAGGCGCAAGTCCTGCCGGACTTCCCGATTCCACGCCTCGGCAACCCGCCTTACGCCGCCCCGTCGTCGACCACCTGCACCGGCCGAGCGTGCATGATCTCGGACGCAAACCCGCAGAACGCCCCCGCCAGGTAGTTCAACGGCCGAAAACCCAGCCGCTGACCGATCTCCAGGATCACCTCGTGCACTTCCGGCGGCAGGTGCACCGTGCGCGTGTTGCGCGAGAAGTACTTCTCGTGCGTCGGCGTACACATCTCCGGCGGATCGAGGCTGAAGAAGTACCGGCAGGCGATCGGCCGCACCGGGTAGATCCGGCAACACCCCGTCTCCGCATCCAGGAAGCCGCACCGCCGATTCAGCCGGTTGTACTCCCGGTGCGATTCGAGCACACGCTCGTCGCTCCCGCCGAACTCGAACTCTCCCGGCCGCAGCTTCGATTCGAGGATCTCCATGAACTGCTCCGCCGAGTCGCGGAGATATTCGAAGATCTGCTTCACGTCCGGCCACGACCGCACGTGGTGGTAGATGTTGATGGTCTCCGGGGTGTTGATGCCGCGCACCAGGTCGATGCAGCAGTTGGCGCAACCCTTGCGGCACTGGATCAGGCCGGTCGTACCGGTGAAATCCAGCACGAAGTCGATCAGCACGTCGACTTCCGCCAGCGCGGCGTTGAACTCCGTGAAGAAAGCGGCGGGCAGGCGGTGGGTCTCTTTGAACTGCCCGAGCCCGGGCAGGTCGCGGACCGCTTCGAGGTGCCCCCGGATACGCGATACGATCTCGACGAACTGCGGCTGCGCCTCAACCTCGCCGGCCCCCGCCGGCTGTTCGCTGACATCGCGCTCATCCTGACTCACGGCCTTCTCGCTCCATTACTCGCTGCGCGTGGAGATGCGTCTCTTCATTCACTATCCGCGGCCAGCGCTTCACGGATTCTACCAGCCGGCCACAGAGGGCTCAACGGGAGGACTGCGATCGAAGTGCACGACGTGCTCATCGTCACACCGTCTGCGAGCACTGACTTGAATCGCCGGCCAACTGCACCTATGATGACGCTGGTTTGTCACAGGTGCATCTTGCGAGGGGCGCCTGCTGACCGGGGTGTTCTCGGTGCAGGTGGCAACTGCGCGGAGCGAGCTATAACCGAATTTCGTTGATGGCGGGATGAAAAAAGGCGGCGTACTCTCGGGATCAAGATTGGTTCCGAGCCGCCCACGCTGGGCAGAGGAGTACGCCGATGCACGAGAGTAACGACGCG
>JASFQK010000026.1:0-94233 GCA_050115495.1 Phycisphaerae bacterium
TCGCGTCGTTACTCTCGTGCATCGGCGTACTCCTCTGCCCAGCGTGGGCGGCTCGGAACCAATCTTGATCCCGAGAGTACGCCGCCTTTTTTCATCCCGCCATCAACGAAATTCGGTTATAGCTCGTAGATGACGCGAGAGTATTCACAATCGCACCGCGGGCACATGAGACCTCGCGGTTCATTGGTTTCCTCGGCGCGTTTTGAAGGTCGAGAGTCCATCGCCTGGTCCCCCGCAACTCCGATAGCCGCACCGTCGGGCGCGGCTTGCGCGCGTTGCCGACGAGTCCCGGCGGTGCCGTTCCGGCTGGCGGCCGCACAGCGACGGGCAGCCGGGATCGCCCATCGACGCCGCCGGACGGGTCTGGACGAGGTTCCTCCAGTAGTTCGGGTCGGACACGACGTACCGGACGGCCCGCCGGTTGACGATCGCCGGGATCGGGCAGCGTGTTCGACTGGTGTGTCTCAGCGTCGAGCGCACCACGTACGGCCCAATCTCCAACAGAGTCCGCCAGAACGCGACAGATACCGCCCATCGCCTTCGTTCGTCCGTCATGATGGGTATTGGTGATCTGCACGGAACGCCGGCGGGGGAGCGTCAGCACTGGTGGGCAAGCCGCCGGTGGCACCCGGCGCTCAAGCGGCGTGTTAGCGTTGATTGAGGCCCCTGCAGTGCGAGTTCCGGCGCTGGCAGCATCTGATCAGAACGCGGCGTCGGATCACGGGCTATCGGCGTCCGTGCTTCCTTGTTGAGGTGGGAAGAATTCCGCATTGTCGGCGACCGGTCTGAACTTCGAGTAGTTCTGGTCATACGTCCCCGGCGTCGCAGTGAACTCCAAGACGTAGCCAATCCCCTCCCGTATCTCGAATTCGAGCCTACGCTTGTACGTCAAGCCGCGCCAATTCACTTCTTCCACGTATGCGGGACGCGCGAAGCCTTCGACTGATTGCGAGGAAATCCGCCCGTCCGAGTCAGACTGCGCATAGGTCATGGCGAAGTCTTCGGCGGTGGAACTCGCACTGAGCCGAATCGCCTTCACTGATACTGCGTTGCGGATACTCGCATTCTCCAGCTCACTCCAGACCGGTGGCAACGTAAACACAATCCCCTCAGATTGACCTTGGGGCAGGAGACCCTTTGGCTCTGCGCCTACGTCCCAATCGGCAGGCACAACCAGCCGGAAGCCGTAGCTTTCGTTTTCGTAGGTCTTCGTTTGCGCCGAGGCGACAGCCTGAGCGGGTTTCTCCGGCAACGTCTCCGTCTCGAGATCAGCTTCCGCCGGTTCTGACGTTGGGGCAGGCGACGCGGCCGGCTGGGGCGAATGTCCATTGGCCGACCTGTAACACCCAGCTTGCGTCAGGACTAACAGCAGTACTGTCAGCATGCCGCAATATCGCGCTCTCGCGGCCACAGGATTGCGCGATACTCGTGCACACCTTTGAAGCAGGGCGAACTCACGTGCCGCTCTGTTCAGGAGCTCAATGGTTCGTCCTGCGTATCCCGCTAGCGCCATTCGTGAATCCCTCGCGTAACTTCAGAAACAGCAGATGCGTATGATAACTACATCAGTCTCAACACTGCAACCACATGGGTCAGGTTCATCCGAGGCCCCCATCAACCTGTTCCAGTTCGGGTGTCTGTTTGTCATCCGGGCGTCGCAGAAGGTCCATGCCGGGTCGGCAAGGAGCCGCAGGACTTCCACCTGTCGCCGGACGATGTAGAGAGCAAGGTGATCGCCTCATTAGAATAGACGGAACCGGTCGACGAGCCCGAGGGGCTCAGCCGATCACGCGTTCGCTCGTCAAGGTCCGCTGCCCACAACTTCGGCACTCTCGCCGCCGCAGAATCCGCCCGCCCCAAGCAGGACGCGTGTAAATCACCTGGAAGTGCCGGTACCCACACCGCGGGCACACCAGGCCGCGCGGCTCGGCCTGCGCCTGGGCAGATGGAGGTGGCGTCGTCTTCATCGGCGGGTCCTCTGGACTTCGGAGAGGCGCACGGTCCGCCGGAATTTCGGTGCGTCGCCGACGAGTTCTGGCGGCGCCGCGCTGCGCATCGATGCCGCCACGGCGCAGCCCACCAGGCAGTACTGAACGCCGGCGGGGGAGCGTCGCACTGGTGGGCAAGCCTCCAGTGGCACCCGATGGGCGCAGCAGGTGGGGCGGGGGCGGGGGAGTTGAGATCTCAGATTTGAGATTTCAGATTCAAGATCTCAGATGGGAGACCTCAGATTCGAGATTTCAGATTTGAGAGTTCAGATTGGGGGCGGTGCGCGGGAGAGGAGAGCAGGCGGAAGCGGTGAGTGGAGGGGGGAGCGCGGAGGGGGCGTTTGTTGACGGTCGACGTTGGCTACGGGGAGCTGACGCTTCGTACCGATGTAAGCGCGTTCTGGCGGTCGGCGGCGGGCGCGTCGATGAATCAGGCTAAGATGAACAGCCGATTGTCTGTTCGAGTAAACGAGGTAAAATAGGGTTTCAAATCTGTACATAGTCTTATCGGGGAGCATGTCTGTGGGCCGAGCAGTTTCCAGGCACACGAGGAAGAGCCGCCGCTAGTCGGGCGCGGGGACGTCCGGCGCGGAGCCCGGACGATACGCCGACGGCGAGATCGGTGGCGTGTAGGGGGGTGACGGCCGACACGGGGGTTGGCCGTGACGAAGACGTCGGCGCCGGGGTCCGACGCGAGGAGGTGGCCGGCATAGCGACCGGCCGGAGGGCACGCCGATGAGAGGGTGGCTGTTTGGTCTGGGGGCGGTGACGTTGCTGGTGGCTGCGGCGCAGGCTGATCCGTACTGGATCGCGTATGAGGGGGACGACTATCCCGAAAACTGCGGGTGGGGGCGCACGTATGGCAACTGGGGGGGGCAGCACCAGGGCGAGGCGGATCGTCAGATCGAAGACGGCGTGCTGAAGATGGACTCGCTCTTCGATTCGGGAGTGTACGACTACGTGTTCATCGATCGGCCGGGCGAGATGGACCCCGGGCCGGGCGAGACATTCATCATGCAATGGCGCCTGCTGGTGCACGCGGGGAGCGGGTGGGATCCGGCCGTCGCGCTGAGCTCGGACGACAAGTGGATGATCGGACTGGAGTTCAAGGAGGGTTACGTGCGGAGCATCTTCGAAGGCGACATCACGTTTCCTGTGGCCGCGGAGGTGTTCCATACATATGAAATTCGTTCTGAAGACATGCGCACGTACTGCATGTATATCGACGGGGTGCTGCGCCACGAGGGGAGTTTCTGGCTATCCGTCTCTCCCGCATATGTAGCCTGGGGTGACGGTGTGCTGGGCGCAGCGAGTTGGGCGGAGTGGGATTACTTCCGCTTTGGTGTCGCACCCGAACCGTCGGGCTTGCTGCTGATGCTTGCAGCGGCTGCCTGCTATCGTGGCAGACGCCGCTAGACACATCTTACCTGTTACGTACGGGAGGATCGCCATGTTGAGAGCACGGGATGTGTTGGTTCTTGTGGCAGCGCTGCTGTTATCGGACATCTGCCTGGCGAACGGGAGTATCATCCAGCGGTGGGGGCCGATGGACGGGGAATGCACGATTAACAACGCCGCCGGGACTGTGGACATACACAGTGCGGGTACGTTCAAGCTTGAGTCCCGGAACGGCACAGAACCCGGCGTAATCAACTCGGTTTCTGTCGACAACGGCGTGATAGGCCCGGTGTGCGTGTACATTGCCCGGAATGCCGCCGAGGGCGGCGGACCTGGGGCGAGCGATGTCAAGCAGATCAACCTGTCCGGGGCAACAAGCTCGCGGCTCATGCAACTGGACATCACGGGCGACCTCGCCGAACTCGGGGACGTGGTCGTCGACGCCATTGCCGGCTCGGTGGAAGTCGGCGGCGCCGTTCTGAACGATGTGCGGATTGGCGTGCTGGACGGTGACTTCAGGTGTGATGCGATGGGTGACTTCACGGCCATCGGGGCGTCTATCGGCCCCCCGTGGCTGCACGTGGGGAATATCCTGGTGCGCGGGCCGTACGACGGGTCGATCTACGTGTTTGGCTCCATCACCTCTTCCCCGGGCGTTGACGGCATCAGAATCTGGGGTGACATGTCGGGCAGTGTCGAAGTCACGGGCGACCTGAACTCGATCCTCGTCGGCGAGTGGTACGGAGGCGACGTGCTGGGCGATATAGCCGTCGGCGGCGATGTGGGATCGGTCGAGGTCCGTGGCGACATCGCGGCCAGCGGGACCCTGGACGTCGGCGGGAGCGTAATGGACCTGGTCCTCATCTCCGGTGACCTGGCCGGCGCGGTGTACGTCGACTACGACCTGAGCGGAAACCCGATGCTGGGGGGGCTGGAAGTGGTGGGCTCGGTGACCTCCAGTGGTCGAATCAGTGTCGATGAGGACGTCCTCAGCACGATTGTGATTATGGAGGAGCAAGCCGGTGAGATCGTTGTCGGTGGAGCACTGGAAGGCCGCCTCTTCACCGAGTATGGCGAGATGCCCGGGACGCTGACGGTCGGTGAGTGTCAGGGGTCCGTCAGCATCAGCACTGAAGGGGGCGAGGACTTCACCGGCAACATCACCGTCGCTCAGGACGTGTCCGGTGTCCTGCATACCGCCGGGATGTACGGCGAGATCCTGATCGGCGGCGATATGCACGGTACGCTCTACGTTGATGGTGATCTGGCGGATCCCGCCGGTGATCTGAGCGGCGGCCACGTCATCATCAACGGCTCGCTCTGGGACGACACGGTCTGCATCTTCGGGACTGTGGTGCTCGAGGAAGGCGGGCCCTTCATCGCGGTCGACTATGATGGCTGGCATGACAGTGACGAGTGGGCGTACGGCGCCTGCATTCGCGTGGGTGAAGGCCTCTACTACGAGAACACGCCTGCCTTGCACCTGTGGGAGATCAGCGCCTGCAAGGGCGACATGAACAACGACGGCGTGACCGACAACTTCGACATCAGCCCGTTCATATCGGCACTCGGAGACCACACCCCGCAGAGCGATTATGACTATGCTTACCCCGGCCTGCTGGGCAGCGTGGTCTATCACGGCGATATGGACTGCGACGAGATCTTCAACAACTTCGACATCGCTCCGTTCATGCTGCGGCTGACCAATCCGGCGGGATACGCCAGTCAATACCCGGGCTGCGATCCGTGTCTGGCGCTCGGCGGACGAGAGGGCGGCGGCGAGCGAGGCGGTGGCGGCGAGCGAGATGGCGGCGGCGGTCTCGATGCCGAGGAGGCGGCGGCCCTGTTGCAGGCGTACCTGGACGACGGGCTGTTGTCTTATATGTCCGAGGTGGCCGAGGAGCTCGCGGAATACTACGGTGATACGCCGCTGGGCGAGTTCTGGGAGGAGGTGGCGGACGAGCTGTAGGTGGTGGGAAGAAAACAACAAGGCAGCCCCTTCGACTCCGCTCAGGGTGCCGAGGCAGGAAGGCGTTGCGTTCGGGGGTCGGTCGGCGGAGTGGGCGTTTGCTCGTAATCGACGGCCGACACGGAGGTCGGCCGCTACGGGGATTGCGAGGTCGGACGTTTGTTGGTAATCGACGTCGGCCACGGGGGGCCGACGCTACGCGCCGGCGGCACTTGGGCCCCCATTGTCGTGCGAATCACCAGCCATTGGCAGGTGCCACACCAGCAAGCGGGCGCGGTGACGCGAGAGATGGGGCGCGTCTGAAAGGCGAAGAGACACCAGCAGTCGGCGCCGAGTGGCGAGACGGGCGATGGTCGGCGCACCGGATGCAATCCGGTGCCACAATGTGCGCACGCCGGGCGCTGCCGAAGACGTCCGGTACGGAGCCCGGACACTACACGACGTGCGGTGCGCGAGGCCGGTCGCCGCGGTCGGGCGCTACGGGTCAGCGGATATCGGTGAGGGCGGGCTTGGGAAGGTCGTCGCTGATCTTCTGGTGCTTGACCTCGTCGCCGTCGGGGCAGGTGAAGAGGATCATGTCGTCCTTGATGCGCGCCTGGATGTGCACGGGGCGACGCCAGAGGAGACGGAGGTTCTTCAGGCACTCGGTGGCGTACTTGATGTCGAGGTCGATGCCCAGGTGCTTGTGGGCGAGGTAGAGCTCGCCGCGGTTGGCGTAGTTGCCGTCGACGACGTAGATATAGGGCTGGCCGTGGTTGGTCAGCATGAAGAGCATCGTCTGCTTGATGCGGTCGAAGTCGCGGTCAACGACGACCATGCGGCCGGTCGCCGGGTCGCGGCGGTAGTGGTACAGCTCGTGGCGGTCGACGAACTCGGGGGTGAGGAACTCGTCGATGAAGGTTACGTCGTTGTGGATGCGGCGGACCTCGAAGATCTTCTCGCGGCCCTGGAGCAGGCCGGTGTCCCAGGTCTGACGGCGCTCGATGGACTCGCACTCCTCGTATTCCTTGCCGAAGCGGCCCTTGTTCCAGCGCAGCTCGATGTCGCGGAAGAGATCGACGCCGAGCTTGTAGGGGTTGAGGCGGCCGGGACCGCTGGCGACGGTACCGGAGTGGTGGTCGGCGTAGGTGACAATCTCGTCGGCGCGGGCGAAGTAGCGGGTCATGAGGCGTGAGTGCCAGTAGGTGGCCCAGCCCTCGTTCATGATCTTGGTCTGGCCCTGGGGGGCGAAGTAGTAGGCCTCGGTGCGGATGATGTCGAGGACGTCGGCCTGCCAGTCCTCGAGCGGGGCATGCCGCAGGAGGAAGAGCAGGACGTCGCGCTGGGGCGCGGCCGGGAAGGCCCGCTTGCGCTGTTCGGCCTCGGCGCGGTCGCGCTGCCGCTCGGCCTCGAGGGCCTCGGGCGGGTTGATGTAGCGCTCCATGTACCTCTTGGAGGGGTAGCGGGAGACCTGGGGCTCCTCGGCTCGGCGGGCAGGGCCGTTGATGCTCCGCCGGGCGGGCTCGGGTTCGCGCTTCATGAAGGGCAGGTAGGGGTCGATGAGGCTCTCGATCGTCAGGCAGACGTCGAGGAAGCGTTCGACGGGCTCCTGTCCCTCGCGTTCGATGTGGCGCTGCACGCGGGTGGCGTGGTTGGCCATGCCGTCCATCATCTTGCGGCTGGTCTTGCCGAACCAGATGTTGTTCTTGAAGAAGTCGCAGTGGGCGAAGACGTGGCCCATGACCGTCTTCTGGTCGACGACGGCGTTGTCGGTGAGGAGGTAGGCGTAGCAGGGATCATTGTTGATGACCATTTCGTAGATCTTGCCGAGCCCGTAGGTGTGCTGCTTGCGCAGGCGCTCGTATTCCATGCCGAAGCGCCAGTGCGGGTAGCGCTGGGGGAAACCGCCGTAGGCGGCGATCTGGTTCATCTGGTCGAAGTCGACCATTTCGAAGATGGTCTCGAAGAAGTCGAGACCCTCAGTGCGGCAGCGCTCCTCGATGGCCTGCCGATGTTCTTCCAGCTCTCGGGGAAATACACGCAGCACGGCAACCTCCAGGTTCAGGTGCCTTGATTCTATCGTCTGATTCGCGGGTTGGCCTTGGCCCGGCGGCGGTAGTCGCGGGGCAGGCGGGATTTACGGCGGTTGGGGGCAGCGGTAGACTCCGGTAATGGGCCGTCCGCCTGTCGGGGCGGGCGGACGAGGTGGGCGCCGGTTGGCCGGGCCGGCGCGGCCTTCCGGCCGGTGCTGGTTGAGCTGGGAGAAGAACATGAGTGAGCCGTCGCCGCCCGCCGAATCTGCGCCGCCGCCCGCGCCCGCTGCACGCCGGGGTGGGTCGCCGTGGATTCTGGTCGGGCTGCTGGTCCTGCTGGGGGGGTGGTTCGTGGTGACGCAGTTCGTCTCGCACACCGGGCCGAAGATCGCGTGGATCGAGAACGACTATCCGCGGGCGGAGCGGGAGGCCCGCGCGCACGGTCGGCGCATCTTCCTGTTACTGTATGAGCCGGATTGCCCGGTGACGGCGGGGCTGGATCGCGGCCTGTTCACGCAGCGCGAGGTGCGCGAGCGGCTGGCCAAGATGGTCTGCTGCCGCATCAAGCTGACGCCCGGTGATCCGCTGCGCGGGCGGTTCGACTTCAAGCGCTCGCCGCAGATGATGGTCTTCGAGCCGGGGAAGGATGAGCCCGTGGGCCGGCCGCTCAACGGCAGCGTGGAGCTGCGCGAGTTCCAGACATACGTGGACCCTGGGGACGTCCCCTAGGGCAAGTCGACCGGGACACCATGGATGGCCGGAGAGCAGCCGTACTTGGCGGAGCCTCGCCCGAGACGACGCGGCGGGAGCGCCGGGCTCATTTGCGGGGTGGCGGCCCTGTGCGTGTACGTGGCCACCTGCTCGCCAGGGATCGAGTGGCAGGATAGCGGCATTCACCAGTACCGCATTCTGAGCGGGCAGCTCGTGCACGATCGCGGGCTGGCGCTGTCGCACCCGCTGCATTACTGGCTCGGTCGGGCGATGCTGGCCGTGCCGGTGGGGGATCCGATCTGGCGGCTCAATCTACTGTCGGCGATCTGCGGAGCGGTGGCGGTCGGGTTGCTGGCGGCGACGCTGGAGCGGCTGACGCGCAGCCGACTGGCGGCGATGCTGGGGGCGGGTGTGCTGCTGGTGGCCCACAGCTTCTGGCAGATGTCGGCGCTGACCGAGACGTACACGGTGGCGGCGGCGCTGATGACGCTGGAGTGGTACCTGCTGCTGGTGTACGCGCGATCGCGGTCGTCGGGGCTGCTGGTGCTGGTGTTCCTGGTCAACGGGCTGCACGTGGCGGATCACCTGCTCGGGTTGCTGACGCTGGCCACGTACGGCGTGCTGGTGCTGGATCGCCTGTGGCGTGGGCATCTGGCCTGGCGCTGGACGCCGGTGCTGGCGGTGGCGTGGCTGATCGGGGCGGCGCCGTACTGGGCGCTCGTACTGGCGTTTCACGGGCAGGTGGGCGACTGGACGACGACGATCCGGTCGGCGTTTTTCGGGGGCGGAGCGGGCGATCCGGGGTGGGGGGATGCGGTGCTGAACACGCGGGTTTCCGTGGGGCAGGCCAAGCTGGCGCTGCTGACGCTGGCGTACAACTTCCCGTCGGCAGCGCTGGCGGTGGCGCTGGGCGGGGTGGTGCGGCCGGCGCACGGGCGGCGGCGGGTGTTCCGGGCGGTGCTGCTGGGGCAGACGGTGCTGATCGGGGCGTTCGTGGGGCGGTACGCGATCGCCGACCTGTACACGTATTTCGTGCCGGTTTGCGTGCTGGTGGGGCTGTGGTGCGGGGTGGGGGCGGACTGGCTGCTGGGGTGGGTGCGGCGGTCGGCGTGGCGGCCGTGGGCGGTGGGACTGTTGACGGCGAACGTGTTGGCGCCGGTGGTGGTCTACGCGTGCTTCCCGATCGTGGCGGAGAGTCACGGGTGGATGCGTTCGCGGCTGCGGGACATCCCATTCCGGAACGAGTATCGGCATTTCTTCTGCCCGTGGCGGGTGGGGGATGACTCGGCGGCGCGGTTTGCGCGGGCGGTGCTGGAGCGGGCCGGGCCGAGCGGCTGGCTGCTGATGGACACGACGACGGCCCACGCGGTGGGGACGTACTACCGGCTGCACGGCGGTCCGGCGGGCATCCGGATCTACAACGGCCATCGGTGCCTGAACGTCCCGAACTGGCCGCACCTGACGGAGGAGGAGCTGGCGGCGTTCGTCCGGGCCGGGGGACGGGTCGTGGTGGTGCCGGGGGCGCAGGCGGAGCGGCTGTGGGGCGAGCGATTCGCCCTGGATCGGAGCGATGGGCAATTCTGGTTGGTCCGTCCAGCGGGGGCTGGGCAAGGGACCGAGAATGAGGTAGACTTGCCGTCACCGGGCGAAGGGATGCCCTGACGGAAGGCCGGTGGATTCCCGGCCGACCGGCAGACGGGTCGGTTTGTCCGACCCCGTGGCGACCGAGAGCATGTAGTGCGTGGTCCGTTCAGGACCGTGGTGGGTCGCAGGCGCGGCCCATTTTTCTTGGCCGGGCAGAGCACGGCGTCCGAGTCCGGCCGGTCGTGGCTCGGTATGCGCCGAGCGGCCGAGTGCCCAACTATTAGTGGCGAGAGTGGACATGAGCCAGGACCTGCTCCGCATTATCGATAGCATCTGCCGCGACAAGAACATCGACCGCGACTCGTTCGTCGCCGACCTCGAGAACGCGATGGCGACGGCGATCCGCAAGGCGTTCGAGGAATCGAGCGAGGCGGAGGTGCGGCTGGACCCGCTGAGCGGGAAGATCAGCGCCACGGTCGACGGGGCGCCGGTGGAGATGCAGGTTCTGGGCCGCATCGCCGCCCAGACGGCCAAGCAGGTCATCATCCAGAAGACGCGCGAGCGCGAGCGCAGCAGCATCTACGACGAGTTCACCGAGCGGCAGGGGACGATCATCACCGGTATGGTGACCCGCATCGAGGGTGGCAACCTGATCGTCAACCTCGGTCGCACGGAGGGTTTCCTGCCACGCAGCGAGCAGATTCCGGGCGAGACGCACCAGGTCGGCGAGCGCATCCGCGTGCTGGTGCTCGAGGTGCGCGACCTGCCGAACCAGGTGAAGATCATCCTCTCGCGGTCGCATCGTGACTTCATCGTGCGGCTGTTCGAGCTGGAGGTGCCCGAAGTTGCCGAGCGGATCATCGAGTGCAAGGCGCTGGCCCGCGAGGCCGGCTATCGCACGAAGGTGGCGGTCAGCAGCATCGACTCGAAGGTAGACGCGGTCGGGGCGTGCGTCGGCGTGCGCGGCAGCCGCATCAAGAACATCGTGGATGAGCTCGGCGGCGAGAAGATCGATATCGTCCGCTGGAACGAGTCGAGCCAGATTCTCATCCAGAACGCGCTGAAGCCGGCGGAAGTGCAGGAAATCGCCCTGTGCTTCGAGCTGGGCAAGGCGACGGTGGTGGTGGCCGAGGATCAGCTTTCGCTGGCCATCGGCAAGCGCGGGCAGAACGTGCGGCTGGCGGCGCGGCTGACGGGGTGGGACATCGACATTCTCACGCCGGCGGAATACACGAGGCACCTTGAGGTGCTGTCGCAGACGATCAAGGCGGTCGAGGGCGTCGACGACGTGATCGTGGACAAGCTCGTGGCCATGGGCTGCGTGTCGGTCGGCGACGTGGACGAGGTGGGGCCGGAGCCGCTGGTCGGCGAACTGGGGCTCGACGCCGAATTGGCCGAGCGTCTGGTCGAGGCCGCCGGCGAGGAGGCCATCCACCAGGAAGAGCTGCGGCAGGAAGCCGACAAGGCCAAGGCGGCGGCGGCAAAGGCTGCGGCCGAAGCCGGTCCGCCGCCGGAGCCGGCGGAAGCACCGGCGGAGACGGGCGAAGGGGCCCCGGTTTCGGGGTTCGTGGAGAGCCCGCCGGAGGAGTCGGCGCCGGGTGCGGAGGGCGCCGTGGCTGAGGTCGGCGCGACCGAGGCACCGGCGGAGGGCGGCGAGGCTGCCGAGGCCGTCGAGGGTGCCGAGCCGCGGCCGGCGGATGCCGCGGAGCCTGTCGCTGAGGAGCCCGTCGCCGAAGAGCCGGTCGCGAGTGAGCCGGAGGCCGAGGCGAGTGCTGAGCCGACCGCTGAGCCGGAGACGCCCTGACGGTGTTCGGCGCGGTCGGTATCGCCGGGATTGGGTTGGCGCCCGCGGCGAACGTGTGCTACATTGGGGGTGGAGACCATTCCTCGTAATCGGAGTCGGCGGTGCGCAATTAGGTCATAGACACGATCGTCGCACGAGCGTCGCCCCCTGGGTGAGCGCTGTGCGTTTGCCGATCGCGCGTGACCGCCGCCGGTCCAGTCCCTGTTTTGTGAGCTTTGCGGTCGCGCGCTGGGTAGTATGGGCGCTGGTTCGGCCGTCCGATGAAGGGCGGGCGGGCTCATCGCCGAAGGAGAGCCCATGTCGGCGGCTCCACTCGAATTCCGGTCTGTGACGTTCACGTATGACACCGCGGCGCAACCGGTGCTGGCGGACCTGAGTTTGTGTTTCCCGCCGGGATGGACGGGGGTGATTGGGGCCAATGGTTGCGGGAAGACCACGCTGCTGCGCTTGGCGACGGACGAGCTGACGCCGAGCGCTGGCCGGATCATCCGTCCGGCACGCGTCGTCTGCTGTCCGCAACGGACGGATGCGCCGCCGGAGGGGTTGGCGGCGCTGCTGCGTGACGATGCGCCGGCGGCGCATACGCTGCGCGGGCGACTTGGTATCGAGGCGGATTGGCCCGGCCGGTGGGAGACGCTGAGTCATGGCGAGCGGAAGCGGGCGCAGGTCGGCGTCGTGCTGTGGCAGGAGCCGGATGTGCTCGCCCTGGACGAGCCGACGAATCACATCGACGCGGCGGCGCGGGCGCTGCTGCTGGCGGTGCTGCGTGAGTTTCGCGGCGTCGGGCTGCTGGTGAGTCACGATCGCGAATTGCTCGATGCGCTGTGCCGGTCGTGTTTGTTCATGGATCGTGGGCGGGCGGTGCTGCGACCCGGCGGCTACACAGCGGCCATCACGCAGCAACAGGCGGAGGATGAACGGGCGCGTGCGATGCGCGATCAGGCGCGGGCGGAAGTGCGGCGGATCGAGCGCGAGGCGCACGCTCGCCGACAGGAGGCTGCAAGGGCGCACAAATTGCGCTCGAAGCGGGGCATCGCCGCCAAGGACCATGACGCGAAGGATGCGATCAACCGGGCGCGGCTGACGGGGAAGGATGGTGCCGCCGGCCGGAAGCTGCGGCAGATGCAGGGGCGGGCGGAGCAGGCGGCGGCGCGCGTGGCCGAGATCAACGTGCGCGGGTCGGTGAAGATGGGCGTGGCGCTCGGCGGTGAGCGGGCGCGGCGGCCGGTGCTGCTGCGGTTGCCGGAAGGGGAGGTGCCGCTCGGCGACGGGCGGATGCTCGTTCATCCGGAGCTGGAGGTGCGGGCGGATGCGCGCATCGCGCTGGTCGGTCCGAACGGGTCGGGCAAGAGCACGCTCGTACGCCACATCCTGGAGCGGCTGGATCTGCCGGCGGAGCGTGTGGTGTATCTGCCGCAGGAGATGCTGGCGACGGAAGGGGCGCGGCTGGCGGGCGAATTGCGGGCGCTGCCGCGGGCCGAGCGTGGCGAGGCGCTGTCGCACGTCAGCCGGCTGAACTCCGATCCGCGGGCGGTGCTCGAGACGGAGCTGCCCAGCCCGGGCGAAACGCGGAAGATCCGGCTGGCGCTGGGGATGGCGTACGCGCCGCACCTGATCGTCCTGGACGAGCCGACCAATCACCTCGATCTGCCGTCGATTGAAGCGCTCGAAGCGGCGCTGGCCGAATGTCCGGCGGCGCTATTGCTGGTCAGTCACGACCGGGTGTTTCTGGAGCGGCTGGCGCGGACGTGGTGGCAGATTGAGGCGGACGCTGGTGGCGGCGGAACGTGCCTGCGGATTGGCCCGGGCCGGCGGGCGACGCGGTAGAGATGCCCGCCGGCGGGGCCGATTGCCAATCGGCGTGCGTGATAGCTTGGCCGCGGGAAGACGCTGTCGGCCGAAGGGGGCAGCGGGCGCCTACTGCTCCAGTTCACGCGTGACCATGTAGGCGACCTTCCAGTCGGGTCTGCGGCCCACGTCGACGACGCGGACGGACCAGCCATCGTAGTCGCCATCGGAGTCGAAGAAATCGACATCGAGTGGGGCGGCAGCCGTTCCGGAGGTAATCGTCAGGAGATTTGCGTGATTCAACACCGCCCACTTGATCGGGTAGCAGTCGTCGCCGCCGGCACACGCCCTGATGAAGAGGTCGAACGTTCCGACGATCCCGGCGACAGCCTGTGTGGCGGCCGTATTCCAGTCGCCTTCCGCCACGGCGACGCCAGCGCTGGCGACCAGTTGCAGGGTGGCGATGACCTCTTCCTTGCTCGGACTGCCCGAATCCGCTTCGAGCACCTGATAGATGAAGAAGAGCGGTTCCGGGGGGGCAATGGCATTGGCACTGGAGATGCTGTCGCTGACTACGTACTGGTCCTGGCAGTACAGATACTCCTTGTTTCTGGTGATTTCCGGGGCCTTCTCCGTCCTGCCGCACCGTGTGTAGCCCGGTCCGAAGCAGATCCAGGCGACGTACGGTTCGTCGCCGTCGCAGCCCCACTCCCAGTTCTCGTCATCGGCGCACCGCAACGACTTGATGCCGACGATGTGGACGACGTATTTTGCGGGGGCTTCTTCCGGCGGCGTCTCCTCGGCTTGCGGCGGTATATCCAGCTTGCTCACGAGTGCGGCACGGGCGGTGACCACGGACACCTGCTGGTGGATGTCGGCAGTCCGGAGAGCCTTGACGCCCAGGCGGGACACGACCGACGATTCCTCCTGATTCAGGTTGTCCACGGCGCGGGTCATCAATCGGTCCAGAACCTCGGGCGCGATTCCGGATTGCGCGAGGTTCTCCGAGAAGCTCCGCTCGACGGGTGATTGACCGCCCGGATAGCCGGCCTTGTGCCGCTCGAACAGGCGCTTGAATACCCAGGCGAGGGATGGGTCCTCGATTTTGGCGAGCGCCTCGCGCAAGTCTGTGCGCTGGCGGAAAGTCTCGGCGCGCTGCTTTCGCTGCTGATCGACGCACTGGATGAGCAGACGTCCCTTCAACTGCTCCTTCGTGGTGTTGGTCAGCACGCCGTGCGCTGTGGGTGTGCCGGGGCGGAGCATGAACTCGAACGTGTTCTCGTCGCCGTCGAAGACCGCGTGTGCGCGCACGGCCTTGTCGTTGACGTACAGGTCGAACTTGCAGAGCGGCGATCGCGAGACCTTCTGTTCGTTGATGCGTTTCCGCAACAGCTTCTCGATCGTGGCCCGCGTGTGGGGGCGTCTCGGTGTCCGCGTGGGCTTGACCCGTTCCTGCGGCGTCAGCGATTCGTCGCTGCGCTTCAGCTCGGCCGGTGTGGCGAAGTGCACATGGACGATCGTGCCGCCCGGATGGGTCGGCACCTGGACCTCGGATTGCCCGCCGGGAGCCAGGTCGATGTCGTGCATGGTCTCGGTGACCGCCTCCGGAGGGAGCTCGTCCGGTTTGTCGGGCACCTCCCTCGGCGTATATGTTGGCTGGGCCTGGGCCAACAGCCCCAGTCCTGCAATCATGACAATAATGGCAGTGGCTTTCATGGCTTCCTCCTTTGTGACGTGAACTACCCAGTGATATGACGCGGCCCGGAAAGAAATGCCGGTGACCGGGAGGCACCTTGTGTGATCTGACAGGATGCCGGGAAACCGGACCGGAGTTCCCCGTCTGCCCGATCTCAGAAAGCGAACATACTCGGATGAGTCGGTGTCGACAAGCGGATGGACGACTGTGCGCACGCGGCTTCTTCGGCCACGCGCAGCGGCGGTCAGCCAAAGAGCTGTCGGATGGTTGTGCCGGGGTCGCCGCTGCGCATCAGGGTTTCGCCGACGAGCAGGGCGCGGGCGCCGGCGGTGTGCATGCGGAAGACGTCGGCGCGTGTTTTGATGCCGCTCTCGGCGACGATGGGTGTGCCGGGCGGGACGAGGGCGGCGAGACGCTCGGTGGTGGCGAGGTCGATGGTCTGTGTGGCCAAGTCGCGGTTGTTCAGGCCGAGCAGCAATTCGGTGCGGCGCTCGGCGTCGAGCGCGCCCAGCACCTCCACGAGCACCTCGCGCGAGTGCACTTCGAGCAGCACGGTCAGACCCAGTTCCTTGGCGAGGTCGAGCAGCGGCAGGAGGTCGGCCATTCTGAGTGCTTCGGCGATCAGCAGCACGGCGTCCGCCCCGCAGGCGCGGCTCTCGTGCACCTGGTACGGGTCGATGATGAAGTCCTTGCGCAGCACGGGCAGGCCGACGGCGTCCTTAACCTGGGCGATGAAGTCGAGGTCGCCGGCGAAGTAGACGGCGTCGGTCAGCACGCTGAGGGCGTGGGCCCCGCCGGCGGCGTAGGCGGCGGCGATGCGGGCCGGGTCGAAATCGTCCCGGATCACGCCGGCAGAGGGGCTGCGGCGCTTGATTTCGGCGATGAGGTTGGGGCGGCCCGGCCGCGGGGCGGCGACGGCGCCGTAGAAGTTCCGGCGGGGCAGGGCATAGCCGCGCATGGCCCGCAGAGATTCCAGCGGTCGGACCGCGCGAGCCTGCTCGACTTCCCGGCGTTTGTTCGCGAGAATCTCGTCCAGTACGTTCGCCAAGACCGCGCTCCGAACAGGAGACCAAGTTCCGCATGCTAGCCGCTCTCGGACTCTCCTCGCAAGTTGCCGAAACCGCCGATGTCGTGCTGGTCGTGCTCGGCGGCGTGTGTGTGCTGGGTTACGCCGTGTGGCTGGTGGGCAGCGGGCGGTGGCGTGATCCGCTGGCGGGCGTGGAGAGCACCGGCGACGGGCCCTCGCTCCTGAACATCGGCGCGGTCCTGCTGATGCTCGTCGGGCTGACGCTGGTGCTGGCCTCGGCGCTCCTGCCGCCGCAGGGGGTCTTTCCGGAGACCGGGCCGGGAACGGTGCGCTGGTACACGTTCAACGTCGCGGAGTCGCTGGCGAAGCTGATCTGCGCGGGCGCGATGATCATGATGCTGCGGCAGACACGCTCGTTCCGGGACGCGGGCCGGGCGGGGCTGGGCGTGGGGCGGCTGGTGGCCATCGGGATCGGCGGGGCGCTGGTGGTCGCCACGATCTGCACGGTGCAGCTCAAGATGACGACAATCATGTGGCAGTGGCTGCACCCGGGGCAAACGCCGCCGGTACACCCGGTGCTCATCGCTCTTCGCGATAACGCCTGGGGCAATTGGGGGTGCGTCACGCTGCTGCTCTCGGCGACGCTGGTGGCGCCGCTGGCCGAGGAGCTGTTCTTCCGCGGGCTGGTGCTCCAGGCGACGTGGCGCTATACGGGGCACGCGTGGGGGGCGGTGCTGACGTCGGGGCTGGCTTTCGGCTGGATCCACGGCCAGCCGCAGGACGTGCTGCCGCTGTGCACGATGGGGCTGATCCTGGGCTACGTTCGGATGCGGACGCGCTCGCTGACGGCGTGCGTGCTGATTCACATGCTGTTCAACGCGCGGACGATGGTGACGGCGATCCTGTTCCCGGAATTGCTCACGGCGTCTTAACACGCGCGGTGGGTGGGGGCGTTTGTTGGTGTTTGACGTCGGCCACAGGGGGCCGACGCTACCGGAAGACGTCCGACACGGACGTCGGACGCTACGGGATGTCCGGCGCGGAGCCCGGACGGGTTTGACTTGACGGGCGGGGGGCTCGCCGGTATATCTTGCGCATGGTCGACAATTCCATCAGCCACAAGGTCGTGTTCGAGGGGCTCACGTTTGATGATGTACTGCTGATTCCCGCGCGGGCGTCGGTGCACCCGCGCGAGCTCGACGTGAGCACGCAACTCACCCGCACCATCCGCATCAACATTCCGCTGGTCAGTGCTCCGATGGACACGGTCACGGAAAGCGGACTGGCGATCGCGCTCGCCCAGGAGGGCGGGATCGGCGTCATTCACCGCAACCTCACCATCGAGGCCCAGACGCGCGAGGTGCACAAGGTCAAGCGCTCGGAAAGCGGCGTCATTCTCGATCCGGTGACGCTGCGCCCGAACGACTCGATCGCGCGGGCCGAAGAGGTGATGCGGCTGCAAAACGTCAGCGGCATCCCGATCACGACCGACAACGGTCGGCTCGTCGGTATTCTCACCCGGCGGGATCTGAAATTCCTCGAGTCGCTCGATCGGCGAATCGAAGAAGTGATGACGCGCGAAAATCTCGTGCAGGCTCCGCCGAATACGACCCTGGATGACGCCGAAGCGATCCTGAAACGGGCGAAGGTGGAGAAGCTGCTATTGGTGGATCAGCGGGGAATTCTGGCCGGGCTGATCACGATGCGCGACATCGAGCGGGCCCGCGAGTACCCGCAGCGGTGCAAGGACGATCGCGGGCGGTTGCGCGTGGGGGCGGCGATCGGCGTGCACGACTACGAACGGGCCGAGCAGCTCATCCAGTCCGACGTGGACGTTATCGTCGTGGATACGGCCCACGGGCACAGCGACGCGGTTCTGGAGACGATTCGCAACCTCCGCCGGCAGCATGACATTCAGATCATCGCCGGCAACGTGGCGACGGCGGAGGGGTGCGTGGACCTGGTGGAGGCGGGGGCGGACGCGGTGAAGGTGGGCATCGGGCCCGGAGCGATCTGCACGACGCGGGTGGTCACCGGGGCGGGTATTCCGCAGATTTCGGCGATTCTGGACGTGGCCCGCGTGGCGCAGGTGCCGATCATCGCCGACGGCGGCATCCGTTTTAGCGGCGACGTGGTGAAGGCGCTGGCGGCGGGAGCGCATGCGGTAATGCTGGGCTCGCTGCTGGCGGGACTGGACGAATCCCCTGGTCAGCTCGTACTCTGGAAGGGCCGGCGGTTCAAGGAATACCGCGGCATGGGCTCCATCGGGGCGATGATGGCCGGCAGTGCCGACCGCTACGGGCAGTCGGCGCAGCAGCCGAAGAAACTGGTACCCGAGGGTGTCGAAGGCCGGGTGCCGTATCGCGGGCAGTTGAGCGAGTATGTGTTCCAGCTCATCGGCGGCCTGCGGCAGGGCATGGGTTACAGCGGCGTGCGGACAATCGACGAGCTGCGGGACAAGGCTCGCTTTGTGCGAGTCACCGCGGCGGGCGTCGTGGAGTCGCACCCGCACGACATCACCATTACGAAGGAACCGACGAACTATGCGATCGACTATGCGACCGAGCAGTAAGCTGGCCCGGGCCGCCGGTTGGGGCGGCGTGCTGGTGCTGGTCCTCGTTCTGGCGGGCTGTGCACACGTTCCGAACCAGTTCCGCGAGGACGGGCCGTCGGTGGGCGTGACCCTCGATTCGCCCACGGTGCAGGACGTGAAGTCGCGCGTCAGCCCGGCGGAGCCGACGTGCCGCGGCTGGCACGTGCAGACCGTCTCCGCCGAGAGCGGGGCCGTGACGCATTGGCCGCTGTACTTCGAGGATCCGTTCGAGGACAAGGGGCACGGTCGCACCGACCAGACGCACCCGGGCAACGTGTACCACCTCGGTTGGGAAGATTACCTGGCGATGCCGTACGGGCTGGCTCGCTTCACGGCGAACTGGCTCATGCTGCCGGTCAGCGCCGTGGTCACGCCGCCGTGGACGCTGATGGAGAGCGACGGCAAGCTCAGCCGGCAGATCCTCGGCTATGACCACGACGCCACACGGGCTCGGGCCACGGCCGCTCCGGAAGAACCGGCGCCCGCGGAACCGCCCGCTTCGCAGGACGAGCCGGCGGCGACGGATACGCAGCAGAGCGCCTGACAGAATCACCCTGGGGGAGAGTCTTTGGTCGTTGATCGGCCCGGCGGGGCAACTGGGCTCGCGCCGGGCGACATTGCGCGCCGGCGGTGGCCGGTGAGCGACGCGGGGGCGTTGGGGAGTTGGACATGACGGCACTGCATCGTCGATGGGCGGTCTTGTGGCTGGTGGTGTTGGCGGGGTTGCCGTGTGCTTGGGCGGAGGATGAGACGCCGACGGCGCGCGGCCGGTCGGGGATGGTGGCGACGGACAGCCCACTGGCCTCGCAGATCGGGGCGGATGTGCTGAAGGCGGGCGGCAATGCGTTCGATGCCGCTGTCGCCGCTTCGTTCGCCCTGGCGGTGACGCGGCCGGAGAGCACCGGTTTGGGCGGTGGGGGGTTCATGCTGGCCTACGTGGCCGCCCAGAAGCGGTTCATTGCCCTGGACTTCCGCGAGATGGCGCCGGCGTCGGCAACGGCGGAGCGCTACGCGAAGCTGCACGCCGAGCGAGGCGAGGGGCCGTCGCCCAGCATTGTGGGCGGCAATGCGGTCGGCGTGCCGGGGCAGGTCGCCGGTCTGTTCGAGATCAATCGGCGGTTCGGCTCGCAGCCGCTGGCGGAGCTGGTTCGGCCGGCGGCGGCGATGGCGGCGGTGGGTTTCCCTATCGACGCCCATTACCGCGACGCCGTCCGCGATACGCTGGAGGAATACGACAAGCACCCGCAGCACAAGTACTGGTACGCCGCGCTGCGCAAGACGCTGCTATTCGACGGCAAGCTGCCGGCGGTGGGCACGATGCTGAAGCGGCCGGATCTGGCGGGGGCCCTGCGGATGATCGCGGATCGCGGGCCGGAGGCGCTGTACGAAGGCCCGATCGGCGAGGCCATCGTCGCCACCGTCAACAAGGACCGCGGGGAGATGACGGCGCAGGATTTGCGCAACTACAAGGTCCGCGAGCTTACGCCGGTGCGGGCCCGTGTCGGTGAGTATGAGATCGTGTCGATGCCGCCGCCGTCGTCGGGTGGCGTGTGTCTGATCGAGACGCTGAACGTGCTGCACTGTGCGGCGGAGGATCTCGGCGGGTTGAGCAAGCTCGCCGGCGACGAGCGGTATCCGCCGCTGCTGGTGAAGGCGCTGCGGCATAGCTTCGCGGATCGGGCGCGTTGGCTGGGCGATCCGGATTTTGCGTCGATACCGGTCGACCGGCTGATCAGTGCGGACTACGGCTGTGAGTTGGCCAAGCGGCTCGATGCGCCGCTAGATGAGTGCGGCATGCGCGAGCTGCGCGACGACAGCGGCACATCGCATTTCTGCGTCGCGGACGAGCAGGGCAACATCGTCGCGATGACCGAGACGGTCAACGGGACGTTCGGGTCGTACCTCGTGGCCGAGCCGTACGGGATCGTGCTCAACAACCAGATGGATGATTTCGCGACCGAGCCCGGCGGGGCCAATCTGTTTGGATTGGTGCAGGGTGATCGCAACGTCGTGGCACCGGGCAAGCGGCCGCTGTCGAGCATGAGCCCGACGATCGTGCTGCGCGACGGGCGGCCGGTGCTGACGCTGGGCGGCTCGGGCGGTCCGCGGATCATCACGGCCGTGCTGCAAGTGCTGATCAACGTGACCGAGTTCGGTATGCCGCTGGACGAAGCCATGGCGGCCGTGCGGCTGCATCACCAGTGGCGGCCGGATGAAGTGTATTTCGACCGCGAGCCACCGGCGGAACTGACGGCAATCCTCGAAAAGGCCGGGTTGAAGATGAGCGACAAGCGCCGCGGGGCCGCGGTGCAGGCGATTCAGTGGTTGCCGGACGGCACGCTGGTCGGCGGCAGCGATCCGCGCAAGGGTGGTCGGCCGGTTGGGTTGCCGTAGCGATCGGCGAAACGAGCGGTTGTTGGCGTTCGACGTCGGCCACGGGGGGCCGACGCTACAGGACGCCGGGCGGCCGGCGACGCACCGGATGCAATCCGGTGCCACAGTTGAGGGACCGGGACGCGTCGGATGCAATCCGGAGCGGCAGTCTGGGGACCGTGGCAAACGGTGGTTGGCGTGCTAGACTCTCCGCAAGGGCGAGTCTGGAGCAGACAAAGGAGCGATCATGGCTGAAGAGATGCAGTGGCAACCCGGGACGTTCTGCTGGACCGAGTTGATGACCCGCGACGTCGAGGCGGCCAAGAAGTTCTACAAGGAGCTGATCGGCTGGAAGATGACCGATCAGGCCGTCGCCGGGACGCCGTACACGACGTTCGCGCCGGAGGGCGCTGAGCGCAGCGTCGGCGGCATGATGCAGATGTCGGGTCCGCAGTTCGAGGGGCTCCCGCCGCACTGGATGCCCTACATCGCGGTGAAGGACATCGACGACTGCGCCAAGCGCTGCACGGCGCTGGGCGGCAGTATCCGCGTTCCGCCGACGGACATACCGAACGTGGGACGTTTCTGCGTGATCGCCGACCCGACGGGTGCGGTGATCTCGCTGTTCCAAATCTAGCCGCCAGCCTGTTGAAGGGGGGGAAAAGGGGACAGGCCCCTCGCCGCGTTGGGTTTCTGTGGCCAGCAGATTCCTCGGGGCTCGGAGCCAGTCCCCTTTTCCACGGGCGCCTCAGCGCTGAGGCAGAAACCTGTGGGCTGCGCGGGCGACACGGGGTGGCCGCGAGGGTCCGGTAATGCTGCAATCCCCTGCCCGGCGCGCTGCTGCCGGCGCGGATTGCGGATTGTTATAGCGACGCTGGCAGACCGTCGCTAACCGGGGACCTGTCGCGTGCTGACCCGCGGTGTCACACCTTTGCGGGGCCGGCCCGATGTGGCGGACGAGAGGGGTACCGCCGCAGGGTCTATGCTGCGCCACGTCCGCATTCCAGGGAGGTCTATCATGAGAGAGCGTAGATTCGGCGTACGGGTGCTGTGCACCCTGGTTGGTGTTCTGGTTGCCGCGGCGTCGGCGCCGGGCGGGAGCATCGACCCGGGCCTGGAACAGATTCTCGCATCGACGCCGGATGATGAGGTCGTTTCGGCGCTGGTCTATCTGAAGGATCGCGTCGACGTGATGGCACTGAATGCTCAGCTCGGGGTGGAGCGCGTCGAGCGGTCGGCCCGGCACGAGATCGTCCTGCGCGCGCTGAAGGACAAGGCGCGGCTCACGCAGGTTGCGCTGGACGACCACCTCGCCGCCCTGGAACGTGGCGGGCACGTGCAGGACTACGCGAAGTTCTGGCTGGCCAACGCGATGCGTGTCGACACCACGCCCGCGGTGCTGCGGGAACTCGCTCAGCACCCCGACGTGGACGTCATCTACCCGAACTACCCCATCGAGCTGATCGAGCCGGTGGAGACCCGGCCGGCGCCGCCGACCGGTCCCAGCGTCGAACCGGGTTTGGTGGCGATCCGCGCCCCGGAAGTGTGGGACATGGGTATCACCGGGGCCGGCGTGATCGTGGCCACGATCGACAGCGGCGTGGACGCGGATCACCCGGCATTGTATCGCCACTGGGCCGGCGTCGCCGACCCGCGCTACATCGATCATCCCGAGTGGGCCTGGTACGACGCCCTGTACAGCACGTCGTACCCGCAGGACCTGTACAGCCACGGCACGCACACGATGGGGACCGTCTGCGGCGAGGTTCCGGGCGAGATCATCGGTGTTGCGCCGGGGGCGTACTGGATCTCCGCGTGCAGCCTCGCGCCGTCCACGGGGCGGTTCGTCGACAACTGCATCGTTTGCCTGCAATGGATCGCCGACCCGGACGGCGATCCGGCGACGTTCTGGGATGTTCCGCGCACCTGCTCCAACTCGTGGGGGTTGGGGGACGGCGACGTGGTGCCGACGTGCGACGAGCGGTTCTGGAGCTTCATCGACGCCTGCGAGGCCGCCGGCACAGTGATGGTGTTCGCCGCCGGCAATGACGCGTACTTCTCGTTTGGCCGGCCGGCCGACCGGGCCACGACGGCGTACAACGCGTGCGCGATCGGGGCGGTGGACGCGAACACGCCGGGCTGGCCGATCGCCGAGTTCTCGTCACGCGGTCCGACCGACTGCACGCCGGACGGCTCGCTGGCGATCAAGCCGGATCTTTCCGCCCCGGGCGTGGATGTGCGTTCGTCGATTCCGGGCGGCGATTATATGCTGGCCAGCGGAACGTCCATGGCCGCGCCGCACGTGAACGGTGTGCTGGCCCTGATGTACGAGGCCTGCCCGTACCTGACGGTCGACGAGGCCAAGCAGATTCTCTACGAGACGGCGGTGGATCTCGGCGAGCCGGGCGAGGACAACGATTACGGTTGGGGCATGATCGACGCGCTGGCCGCCGTCAACCGGGCGCTCGAGGTGTGCAGTCCGCGGCCGCCGTACGCGTGGCCTGCGGAGTATGAGACCGACACGAACGAGCCGCTCACCATAACGTTGCGGGTGACGGACGACGGGCAGCCGGATCCGCCGGGGACGGTGGACCTCGTCATCGCCGAGCTGCCGGGTCATGGGACGTTGCGCGATCCTGGCGCGGACGTCATCACGGCGGTCCCGTACGTGCTGGTGGGGGGCGGCGATCAGGTCATCTACCGGCCCGATCCGTACTACCGTGGGCCGGACAGCTTCAGCTTCGTGGCCAACGATGGCGGTGAGCCGCCCGCGGGTGGCGATTCGAACGTCGCCGCGGTCACGTTGACGGTCGGCCTGCCGTGCGTGCTGTACTTCGAGCCACTTGCTGAGGATCCGGGCTGGTCGACGGAATGTGAGTGGGAGTTTGGGCAGCCGCTCGGGTTGGGCGGAGACGACTGGGGCTGGCCCGATCCGGATTGCGGGGCCGTTGGACTGAACGTCTATGGCGTGAACCTGGAGGGTGACTACTACTTCCGCCCGAGCGGTCAGTGCTGCCTGACCACACCGCCGCTGGATTTCACGAACGCCTGGGACGTCACGCTGCGATTCCAGCGCTGGCTGAACACCGATTCCATGATTCGGGCGATGACGTGGATCGCTGTGACCAACGATGGGGAGACCTGGCACGACTTGTGGCATAACGGTCTGTGGGCGTACAACGACAATATGTGGCGTCCGTGGGAGTACGACATCTCCGAGTTCGCCGACGGGCAGCCCTCCGTGCAGGTTCGCTGGTGCTACCAGACGCATCCGATGGTGATGCCCATGTCGGGCTGGAACATCGACGAGATCGAGTTCCGCGGCATGTTGCCGGTGGAGTGGATTCCCGGCGATCTCGACGGCGACGCGGACGTGGATGGTGACGATCTCGCCATCTTCGCCGACTGCCTGACGGGACCGGCGAATCCGCTCGGCGGGACGTGTGGCCTGACGGATCTGGACGGCGATGGGGATTGCGATCTGGCCGATTTCGTGCGGTTTCAGCAGGCGTGTGCCGGGCAGCCGCATTGAGCGCGAACGCGGGAAACGCTGCTGAAGCGGAGCGGCGTGGCCGGGCCGCACGTTTGGGCGCAGAAAAGAAGGCCATGTCGGCACGAGTAACGCCGAACAGCGCGAGCGAAGCCGGCTCCGGCACCGGCTCGCAGAAGATCGTTCCGTTCCAGACACGCTCAATGTGCGGGTAAGTCCAGGGGGTGTTGGCTCCAAACCCAAGGGTGAGCGTCAGATCGTCATTGCTGTAGGGGCCCAGCGGACCGTTCGTGTAGCCGTGACCGGTCGTCTGGAAGTTCGGGTGATCGTGCTCGAGCACAATCGCCAGGCCCCAGCTCCCCAGCTCCAGCACGAAGTCTGTTATGTCCGTGTACGAAGGCTGGTCGATACCGGCCGTGATTCCCGTTCCCGTTGCCACCTGCTTCCAGAGTTCGGGGTATACCCAGTAGCCGTCGTTGGTGCCCTCGATCGCGTACACTTCGACTTCGAAGTTGGCGCCGTCAAAGGCGTAGACGCTCGTAGCGAGCGCAGTGATGTTCAATCCAGCCGGGTTGGTGACTTCCACGTCGAAGTAGACGCACCCGCCGTTTGCGCTCCTGTTGTTCTGGGCGTACAGCGTGGTGATCTCTCCTGCATAGCCCGCGGATGCAATCAAGCATCCCGCCAAACCGATCGCCAGCAGTTTGTTCGTCTCTACTTCTCCAGCAGTAAGAACTGCTCCTCTCGTCGCACCAAAACACCAGTGCGTCGATCTCATCCATACTTCACGGGGGGGACAGCATCGCGCGACCTGGCACACGAGCACACTTCCAGTGACCGACCGTGGAGTGAGGCGTGTTCCGGCGTTATCGCACGGTCCGCCGGGCGGTGTGTGTTGGCGCGATTGTTGCGGGGATAGAGTCGGCGGGGAATCGGCCTTCCGTGACTCCGGCCTCATTCCACACTCCCCCTGCTCACTCCAAGCAGTTCGCCAGGAGCACCGCATCGTCTCCCGGTGAACTACGTATGCACGGTAATGTATTCTCGACGAGAAGTTAATCCTAATTGCGATTCAGAACTCGTCGAGTGTAGCATCATGCTGTTGGGGAACTTATAATCAGGAGAAGAACGTGTTGGGCCGCTCGTGCCGATCCAGATCGAAGGATTCCAACACAGGTGGTCCTATGAGTGTTGGCGTGAAACGGGGCTCCGTCCGCGAGGCGTCGGACTACAACACGCGGATTGCCGCTGTCGGCCAGGAGTTGGCCGCTGCTTTCGAAGCTCTCCTCCAGGCCATGCCGGAGCAGCCGCGCCGACCCCAGACGCTCGCCCGCATTCTGGACATCGACAAGAGCGTCTCGCATCGGCTGGTGACCGCCATCCGCAAGGCGGATCCTCTCGCCACCGCTCATGTCATTCCCGGGCCCGGGCCGCTTCGACGGATCGCCCAGGCCGCGCGCAAGCGGCGCGTGCCGGTCTCGGTAGCGCAACGCGTCGATGACGCCATTGGCGCGTTCGAAGCCCTCATCCACCACGAAGGCGGCGACCGGTCCTCGCTCGATGCCATCATCAGTGCTTCTCTGCCCAGCGCGCGGGAGGAGTACCAGAAGCTGGCCAAGCGCACGCTTCACCGCGGCGCACGCCAACTCAAGGGCACCTATGCTCATGTGCACTTCACGGCCGATCTCCTGCATCCATCAGGCAGAGCCGGCTGGTGCGATCTCGCCGTACTTCAGGGCTTCCTCGGGCTCCGCCGCGTGCACCCCGAGGCGACGCTCCGCCTGGGTATCCTCGCCGGCTCCGCCAATTGCGCCGCCCGCCAATGTACGATGGAGCGCGAGCCGATCGCGGACGCGCAGCAGGTTCTGTGGCACCCGTACTGCTCGCAGCCTGAGGTCGAGCTGACGATCCACCGTTTCTCCGGCTCCGACGTCCAGGTCTATGAGCTGGCCTGGGGGAATGCTGTCGGCGCCGACTCGGTCCGCGATGTTGTCATGCGCAGCCTGACCACGGAGGCCACCCGTCGCCGTCGGTCGACCGACGATCCCCGTCAGCAGGCCGCGGTGACCGAATTCGTGATCGTTCCCGCTCGCACGTTGGTCTTCGACGTGCTCCTGCACGAGGACGTCTATCGTGAAACACCGCCCCAACTGCTGATCCGGGAGATGGGCGCTCTTGGCTGGAGCGATCCGAACGATCGCACGCGCGATCTGGACGTGCTCCCCTTGAGGGAGACCGTCGAGTCGCTCGGCACCGGCGTCAAGCGTTTCCGTGTTGACGAGATCCCCCACTACATCGACATGCTCGAGGAAGTCTGCCAGACGCTCGGCTGGGACTCGCGGAAGTTCCGCGGCTATCGCAGCCGTATCGATTTCCCCATTCTGGGCACCGAGGTTCAGTACGTCCTCGATGTGCCGATCGAGCCGTCCTCGTCTCCCACAGGCCCAGGTTAGGCAGCACGCTGCCGTGCTTGTTCCGGTTACGCCGCGGAGTCCCGGGTTGAATTCAGATCGCTGACCGCCCCCGAAGCTGTGTAGGTTGATGCTGGGTGTGCGCGCCGCCTTTGCGCGCCGGCTGTGTTGGAGCATTTCACGTTATCGGTATCCGCAGTGGCGGAGGTGGTTGGCGCATTCGTCGGGCGTGAGGGCGTCGACGCACGTGCCGATCCGTTGCCAGAGCGCGTCGATCGTCCGTTCGCCGGCGCTCTGCAGGAGCCCCCACAGCTTGGCGAAAACTCGCTCGATCGGATTCAGGTCCGGCAAATGCGGCGGCAGATAGAGCACACGCGCTCTGACCGCTGTGATCACTTCGCGGACGCCGGCCACCTTGCGGACCGACAGGTTGTCCATGACAACGATGTCGTCGACACGCAAGCTCGGCACCAGGTGTTGTCGCACGTACGCCAGGAAGACCTCCCCGTTGATGGCACCGTCGATCACCAGCGGAGCGGTCAACCCATCGTGACGCCAAGTGGCCACGAACGTCGTCGTCTTCCAGTGCCCGTGCGGCGTCTTGTCCACCAGACGCGTGTGGGACGGACAACGCCCATAACGCCGAATCATGTTCGTTTTCGCCCAAGTTTCGTCGATGAACACGAGCCGTCGTGGATCGAGTCCGACTTGCAGTGCTTTCCAGTCGGCCCACTGCGCGGCGACGTCGCGGTCGACATGCCGTTCGCGGCCCGCACTCGATGGCCGCGGTCCCAACTCGCTTCTCTCGCCGGCGCTGTTTCCAGCGTCGTACGATGGCGGGATTGACCTGATGCTTCTCTGCGACGGCCTTGGTGCCCAGCCCGGCATCACAACCCGCCAGCACCCGCTTACGCGAATCAACCGAATACGCGCGCATTGCAACACCTCCTTGTGCTGCGATTACCCATAAACGCGTGCGCGCTCCCAGCGCTAGAGAAAAACGCAACAGGCTCTAACGTCCGGTTCTGAAACGTGGCCTTTCCCGCTGACAACCTACCAGTCGACCTGTGGCACCGGCGTGCCGGCGGCCACGGCGCTCAGGATGCGCTCGGTTCGTTCGGCGATGACGTTGCGGTCGAACCGCCGGGAGAGGGCCAGCGCGTTTCGCGCGATCTCCGCATGCCGCTTCGCGTTCTGAGCGAGTTCGAGGATCGCAGCGGCGACCTGGTCGGCGTTGCCAGCCTCGGCTGTTCGTCCGACGTCGTATTGCCGAACAAGCTGTTCCGCTTCGCAGCCGGCGGTCACGATCGCGGGCACGCCGGCGGCGAGCGCCTCGTAGAGTTTGGACGGCATCGTGACCGGAAGCGACGCCGCCAGCGGGATGAGACTGACGTCCATGCTGGCCAGGATGGTGGGCATGCGGGCCTTGGGCTGGTGCGGATAGAAAGCGATGTTCGTGAGGCCGGCGGTCTGGGCCCGCGCCATCAGGTCTTGCTTCGTCGGCCCATCGCCGACCATGACGAAGCGAATGTTGGGGTGGTCACGCAACCGGCTCGCCGCGTCAACGACGACTTCGAGACCCTGGGCCAGACCGTGCAGACCGCAATAGGCGGCGGCGAATTGCCCGGGCTTCACGCCGAACTCTGCGCGGATGTCCTCGCTGCGCCGGTCGGGCCGGAAGGACTTGGTGTCGACGCCGTTGGAGATGATGGCGCAGGTCAGGTCGGGGAAGCGGCCGCGGATCTGATCGACGGCCCCCGGGTTGGTTAGGGCGACGCAGGCGGAGTGCCGATAGGCCCAGCGTTCGAGGGCTTCGAGGAGCCGGATTTGCCGGGCACCACGCAGGCAGCCCATGCGAACGCCGATATCCGGCCAGATGTCGGAGACCATCAGCACCAATCGCGCTCGGAGCCACCAGGCCATCGGTACGCCGGAGAGGCTCAGGAACAGCGGCGGGCTCTCGACGATCAGCAGATCCTGCCGGCCGACGAACCAAGTGGCGAGCAGCAGCGACGAGACGACGAACGACATGTAGCTGGCCAGGCGCACGATGGGGTTGGCCGATTTTGACGGGAAGATCGCAGTGCGGACAATGTGCAGGCCGTTCCATTCCTCGCGGCGGAAGAAGCGTTCGACAAGGCCGCGGCGGTACTCGGGGAAGATCCGGCCGGTGGGGTAGTTCGGCATGGCGGTGATAATGGTGAACTCGTGGCCTTGGCGCTGCAGGTGGAGCGCCAACTCCGACAGCCGGGCCTGGGGCGCGCCCATTTCCGGCGGAAAGTACTGCGTGAGGATGGCGATCTTCATGGCTACTTTCTCCCCAGGTATTAACGGAGCAGGCGCGAGGCCAGGACACCAGCACTGGTCTCCTCCGTTCCAGTGAGGTATCGGATGACGGACTCTTCAATACTATTATACCACACATTGTCGTTGTATGTCAGCCCGCGCAGCCAGCGGCGGGCGACGCCGCTGAAATGGCGTATTGAGTACCGTAGTGGGCTCACGCCGCGTACTCCGGGGAGATGTGGTACCATGGCCGCAGTGTGGGACGTGTAGGGGAACGTACGCGTGAAGATGTTCGTGGATATCCTGCTGGGGCGGCCGACGGCCAAGGGGCGCTACGTCGCAGGCGTTCAGCTTGTGCTGATCGTGCTGTGGCACTTCATCGTGTTTCCCGTCACCGTCGTGCTCGTCAACTGCTGGCCGGGTTATGGCGCGACCGATGGGGGTCGGTCGCGCCTGCAGCCACCTGACTGGGGACACGTCTGCGCGGAGCTCCTTCACCCCCTTTTTGCTGAGATTCTGCTCGCCGTAGTGGTCGTTGAGGGTCTCGTGGGGTGGCTGGTCCTCGGCTTCGTCAATTGGCAGTACCGGCTGAACCTCACGGTCTTCGTCCGGGCCTGGTGGCGCGTGTGCCGGTGGGGGACCGTCGGTGTTCCAGTGCTGTCCCTCCTGATGGCGAGCGCGCCCAAGTCGTTCCACACGGGCGACGTCGCGCCGTTTCTCATCTTCGCTTTTCTGATCGGCCTTCCGGCGTGGCTGGTTCGCGGTGAGCTGCCGCGACAGCGGATGACGCGCTGGCGCCCGCGGTGCCCCGAGTGCGGGTATGCGCTGCGCGGGCTGACAGCGCCGCGCTGCCCGGAATGTGGGGTGAGCTTCCCGACCGATCGCCGGACGTTCCGCAGATGGGCGTTCCGGCGGCTTCCCTGGGACCGGCTGAGTCGCGGGGGCCGGCTCTTCGCCTACTTCTCGTCGTTGGCCCGCATCGTTTTCACGCCGCCGGCGGCGGCCCGCAGCGTGGCCATCCCGGATCGCTGGTGGCGTTGCGGCCTGTGGGCCGGTGGGCATCTGCTGCTGGCGGCGATCGTGGCGGTGGCGCTCGGGAACGAGCAGGCGTACGTGCGCTGGGTGACTCACCGGATTTGGCCGCCCACGTTTCGACCGCCGGACCTGCACGGGTTCGTCGATCCGCCGCTCGATCGCGTGGTGCTCTGGGCGGCGCAGTCGTTCCTGGCGTCGCTGGTGCCGCTGCTTCTGGCCGTAGCGATCGCGGTGGCGATCAGCCTGTGCGTGCCGCGCCGGCATCGGGCGGCCAAGCTGGGCGGCGTGAAGTGGAGCCTCTACCTGATGCCGGTGATGCTGCTGGCGCTGATCACATGGTACGGCGTGCGGTTCATCGTCGGTGAGCCGGCGCAAACGGTATTAGGCTTCTTCACGTACACACCGCCCGTGTCGGAGGTCGCACTCTGGGTCCTGATCGTGCCCTACGGTGTGTGGTGGGCTTTCGGTGTGGCGGCCAATCCGTACAACCGGGCCCGCCACTGCACAGCGGCGATGGGTTACGCCTTGGTCTTCTTCGCGGCGTGGTTGCTTACGACGCATGTACTCTTCGCTCCGGGGCTGTTGGAGGCGCTACGATGAACAGTCTGTTGGCGCGCAACAGCCGCGATGACAAGTCGGTCGAAGTGCGACGGCTGATCGTGCTTGCCGCGGTGATCATTGTTCTGTCCGGCGCCTGGCATGGTCTGAGAGGTACGCTCGTACGCGCTTTCGGGGCGTCGAGCATCGGGTGCTACGGGCGGGACGCGCTCGTCCGCGGGGCTCTTCGCCAGGCGGGGTACGATATCGCCGATGACGAGCAGCTTCACTCCCATAGCCTCCCGCGCCCCGGGTGGGCCGCTTGGTCGAAAGCGGTGGAAATTGAGATACTCTCCGACGGCTCGCGGCACCCGACGCGCTGGCAGACGACCATCGTCGATGGCCGGTTGCGGCTGCTGGGCAAGCTGTCGACCGGGATCGACGAGCCGCCGATGGATCTCGATGGCGATGGACGGTGGGAAGTGCGCGTGGGGGCGCTGGTCAGCGAACCAGCGTCCGACGCGTTCGTGGGGTATTACGCCGTGCTTCGCCTGGGAGCCAGCGCGAACGAGATCATCTGGCTGGGGCTCTATGACGACAGCGCCTGGCGCGCGCGCAAGATCCGCGTCTATCCGAGGTGGCAGGATACGGACGGCGACGACGTGCAGGAGCTCGTCTTCATCACGGTTGTGATTACACGCAGCGCCACGGGCGGCATCGCGTTTCAGCCACCGCAGATCGTGGCTTCGTTCAAGCTCGATCATCCGGGCGGGATGATGTGGCCCGCGTCGATGCCCGCCGATTGCGGCATCACGTCGTGGGACCCGCCGGGCGGAGCGCCGGTTTGCGTGGAGCAGGATGCGGATCTTGGGGCACTGTTTCGCGAACTCCTGCCGCTGCCGGAATCGTCGCCGTGAGGAGACGCTGCGCGAGAGGGGAGAATGGGAGAGAGTAGAGCGGAAGATCACACGGCGCACGTTGTTTGGCGTTCGACGTCGGCCACGGGGGGCCGACGCTACGAAGACGGCCGGCACGGAGACCGGCCGCTACGAGCAGCGCGGTCGGCTAGCTCGTTACCGTGCGTTTGACGCGGTGGACGAGGCCCTGGGCGGTGGACTTGATGCCGCGCAGGGAGCCGACGAGCTGCTCGCGGTTGGGGGCGTACTCCATGGCGATGTCCGTGTAGACCAGGCCCTGCTCGACGAGCTCGGCCAGGGAGTACGTGAAGTTGCGCATGCCGGACTCGAAGCTGCCGCTGATGATCTCCGGCAGGTCGGAGTCCTCGCCCTCGCGGATCTTCTCCTTGACGATGCCTTCGCCCACGAGAATCTCGCAGGCGGGCACGCGGCTGATCTTCGGGTCGATGGCCGGCAGCAGCCGCTGAGCGCAGATGGCCCGGATGCTGTTGGCCAACGCGCTGCGGATGAACGCATGCTGCTCGGGCGGGAAGAACTCGAGGATGCGACCGAGAGCCTGCATCGAGTCGGCGGTGTGCAGCGTGCAGAAAACCAGGTGGCCGGTCTCCGCGGCCTGGAGGGCGGCGAGCATCGTCTCCTTGTCGCGCATCTCGCCGACGAAGATGACGTCGGGGTCCTGGCGGACGGCGGAGCGCAGGGCGTCGGAGAACGAGAAGACGTCGAGGCCGAGCTCACGCTGGCTGACGATGCCGGTCTTGGGCTTGAACGAGTACTCGATGGGGTCCTCGATGCTGATGATGTTGACCGACTGCGTTTCGTTGATGTGGTCGATCATTGCCGCCTGGGTCGTGCTCTTGCCGCAGCCGGTGACGCCGCAGACGATGACCAGCCCCTCGTTGGCTTCCTCGGACAGCTTGCGATACATGTTGGGCAGGTGCAGCTCTTCAAAACTGGGGATGAGGGCCTTGACGCGGCGGATGGCCGCATGCATGTGGTCGCAGGCCCGCATGATGTTGATGCGGAAGCGGTCGCCGTTGGGCAGGTGATAGGCGAAGTCGAGGCCGCCGCGCTCCTCGTAGTCGTTCATGCGCCGCTTGGGCAGGATGGGATCCATGAGGCGTTCGATGTCGCGTTTCTGCTCGTCGCAGGGCTGGAGCGACGTGCGGCGCAGGTCGCCGGCGACGCGATAGACCGGCGGGATGCCGGCCTTCAGGTGCAGGTCGCTGGCCTGCAGGTCGGCCATGGCCTCGAGCAGAGGGACGATCGTATCGGGAAGCGGATCACGCGACATGCGGCACCTCATGTCAGAATTGTGGCGGACAGCGCACGCCTCTGTGTCTAGGATAGGCCTTCCCCCCGTCGCCCCGCAAGCGCTTCCGTAACCTTGGCTTACGGAGCGCTGTCCGTCGGGGCCAGCTGCAGTTCGTAGAGCAGGGGGTGGCGGCCCTCGCTGACCGTCAGTAACGCTGACCCGTCCGCCGCGTAGCAGATGGCCTCGCCCTGTGATTCGGGCGCCAGCAGCAGCCGGGTCGGCGGCGTGGCCAGCACGCGCACAAGCTGCGCCCCGTCCGCCTTCGCCGGCAGACGCCACTCCCAGCCGTTGACGTAACAACGGAGCGCGAGTCGGCGGCCGTCGGGGGACATATCCGCCGCCGTCACGACGCGGGCGGTGACCGCACCCGGCGGCAGCGTCAAGGTGAGCAGCCGCGGCAGCGTGGTGACGCCCTCGGTCGGCCAGGGCGCGGGCAGCTTGTAGACGCCGCAAACGCCGTCCTCGGCCTTGGTCACGATGTAACCGTCGCCGGTGCGGGGATCCACGAACCAGGCTTCGGCGTTGGCGGGCCCGTCGGCGTAGCGGAAGCGGTACGCGGTCGGCTTGACGCTGATCGCCGGTTCCTTCGTGTCGGCGAGCGCGGGCTCCGGGAAGCGGTAGATGGTCAGGTCCGGCCGGCGAGCGCGGTTGTCGCCAATGTCCGCCACACAGACGTCGAAACGGCCGGGTACGTCCGCCGCCGGCACGAGGGCGATGTCCTCGTAATCGACGGCGGCGGCTCCGGTGAGGTTGATGACGAGCCGGGTGGCGCCGTCGCGGCCGATGAGAAAGACGCGCGGCTGGTCGCCGGAATCGTTGTGCACGTAGTAACAGCCCGGGTTCCGGCGGCTGGCGGCGATGCCGGAGACCTCGGTGAGGCGGTCGTCGCGGACTTCGCCGAGTGATTCGGGGATGCCCTGGCCGGCGGCGGGACGCGTCGTCTGGGCGGTGCTCAGTGTGGTGTGAGCCACGAGGAGCAGTAGCAGGGCGATGCGTCGCACGGCGGGTCTCCGGGGCGTTTGCCAGCGGGAGCGGGTCCGTCGAAAAAGGGGACAGGCACCGAACTCCGCGCGGTTTCCGAGGCCGGGCAGAGTCTTGCGGCTCGGAGCCAGTCCCCTTTTTCGACGAGCGGTCAGCGCTGCTGTCTCATCAGCGTATTGTAGTCCTCGTAGGCCATGTCGCCGGCCTGCTTGCGGAAGCGCGTGCCGAGCTTGCCGGGGATGGAGCCCTGGGCGGTTTCCTTGAAGTACTTGCCGACGGCGGCTTCCTCGGTCTCGAAGCGGCCGCGGGTGAGCGACCAGTTGCGGTAGTTGAGCTCTTCGCCGATGAGCTCGGGCGATTTGACGACGACTTTGTAGAGGCCGGTACCGAAGGCGCGGGCCCAGGCCTGCACCGCCCGCAGCAGGTTGACGAAGTTGCCGCGGCCGCGCCCGCTGGCGAGGAAGTCGCGGAGCGTGTCCACGAGGCCGGGGTTCTTGGTGAGGATGATGTAGAAGCGCGTGAGCTTGTCGTCCTCCTCGCTGACCTGGCGCAGCTCGCGGAGCATGTGGTGCACGTGCGCTTCGAGCGTGGCGAAGGCGCGGACCAGGGCGACGAGCGTCTCGGTCAGGCGCTCGAACGTCTGCCCGTTGGGGACGTGCGTTTCGAGGAAGATGTCGGGCAGTTCCTCGTGCATGCGCGTCCACAACGCCTGGAAGGCTGACTCGGCCGTGCGGCTTTCGGCGTGCTCCACCTTGGCCTCGGCCTCGACCGACTGCCGCGTGCTGTCGCGGAGAGCGGCCTGCAACTGGGTCCGCAGGTCTTTGTTCTCGGCCTTGAGCGCGTTGATCTGCTCGGTCTGGGCGGTGGCCTGCTCGCCGATGGATGAGCGCGAACTCTTCAGCTTGTCGTAGCGGAGCTGGACCTGCTCGGTTTCGTTGACCTGTCGGCGGAGCTGGGCTTCGACGCGCTGGACATCTTCGAGCAGCGCGGCCCGCGTTTCCTGCAGTTTCTTGATCTGCTGCTGCTGGAGCGAGAGGGATTGGATGGCTTCCTGGTGGTTGGCCTGCTCGGTGCGGAGGGCCTTTTCGAGCTCGGCGTAGCGATGCTGCTCGGTCTGGAGCTTGAGTTCGAGGCTGGCGGCGCGTTTGCGGGCGTCCGGGCTGTCGTCGCGGGCGACCTGGCGGGTAGCGCCGGTGCCGCCGGCCGCTCCGCCGGGAACAGTGGCCAGAAGGGTGGCGACCTGTTCGCCGATGGTCTTCTGGTTGTCGCGCGGGACAGCTTCGAGCGACGACCGCCAGTCCTGATCGAGGGCGGTCGCGGCGCCCCGGCGGGCCTCGACGACCGCCCGGCCCAGGCTGGCCAGTCGCTCGGCGGTCAGGGGCACGGCCGTTTGCGACATGTTGCATCACCTCCAGGAGCTTCGGGTCGCGCGGCGGCGAGCGCAGCGTCGCGGCTAGTCGTCCGCTTCGTGCAGTGCCTGCCGCAGGCTTTCGCCGGGCGCGCGGCGCCCGAGGATCAGATCATCCCACAGGGCCACCCAACCGCGCAATTCGAGCAGCGGCAGCAGGTGGCCGTCGGCGGTGCGCGGGGCCGGCGCCGCCCGGTCGGGGCAGAAGCCGAAGCCCTCCAGCGGCGTGATCAACCGCAGCGTCAGTGACAGCACCGCTTGCCACAGGTTCATCGGCAGGCCGTCCAGTGGCACCGAGGCCCGGTCGGCGCGGGCGTACAGCAGGTTGCGGCGTGACCACAACGAGCCGGGGGCGTCACTCTCGGCGCGGCCGGCGATCCACGTCGCGGCCCGCGATTCACGCTGTTCGACCGGCAGCCCGCGGCACGCCGTCAGCAGCTCTTCGCGTTCGGCGAGGACGGCCTCGCGCAGCCGCTGACCCTCGCGTTCGTCGTTGGTCAAGAGCGTTTCGAGCAGCAGCATGCCGACGGCGTAGAGATCGATCGCCTCGCCGAAACGCGGGTACCAGCGGCACTCGCAGCCTTCGACGGCGGTATTGGCCGACAGGCGCTTGGTGTCGCCCTGCACCGGGCCGCGCACGCCGAGACCCTCGCCATCGTCGGGATTCTGCTCGGGCGTGGGGGCGAGTGTCGCCCGCCAGCCGGGGCCGGCGACCTGGATGACGTCGGCGGGGCAGAAGAGCTCGCGGGGGATGCCCAGCTCTTCGAGCAGAACGTGCGCGTCGCCGGTCTTGCTGATGGTCTTCACGAATACGTTGACCGGCCGCGGCGTGCCGAAATAGCGCAGGGCCTCGGCGACGTCGGGCGGGAGCAATGTGCGGTCGGATAACGCCGGCGGGTAGGGCAGCAGTTGATCCGCGCCGTCGACGGCCACGTCCGGCTGTCGTCCGATGTGCCGCAAGATCGGCTGCAAGCCCCAGAGCGTGGCGGGCGTTTGTGCCGGCGAGTTCCAGGCGACACGGATGGTCTCGTTTCGCCAGTACAGATGCGGGCGCGTCGTTATCCGCCAGGCGGCGTCAAGCTGCGCCAGAACGTCGACGAATAGTGCCATTTTCAGGCGGGCGACTTCGGCGAGTTGGCGGCCGCCGGCTTCGCCTGCGAGCAGGTAGCGCGGGCCGGCGGTTTCGATCTGCTCGGCCTGCTGCTGTCGCCAAGCGGTGAACGCGTTTTCGGGGTCGCCCTCGGCGGCGCAGATGCTGCGCGGGTCGACGCCGCCGATGATGCGGGCGGTTTCGTCCAGCCGCCAGGCGCCCAGCGGGCGAACGACGGGGCGGACGGGCAGGGCGTGGACGACGAGCAGGCGGTCGGCGGCGTAGGCGTAGCCGCCGCCTTCGGGGAAGCAGCGCTCGCGCTCGGCGCAGGTGGTGCAGACGTGGGCGGCGGTCAACTCCTGGGCCGCGGCGGGTTCGCGCGTGGCCAGGTCCGTGGCCAGACGCACGACCTTGCCCTGGTCAAGGATGAGCTGTTCGTGGGAAGCGGCGCGGCCGGCGGCGGTGCTGCCGGCGCGACCGCTGTAGATGGCCGGTTCGGCCTGGTCGGGGCCGTCCCAGACGAGCCACTCGCGCGGGATGCCGTCTTTGCCGGTTGCCGAGGCGTCGTCGCCGGCGTCGGCCGGGACGCGGCTCAGCGGGGCGCCGGTGTTGGGTGAGCGGGCGGCGAAGATGCGGTGGCGCTTGCGGCAGTAGAGCAGCGGGCCGATCGCCGGCATCGTGCCGAACGCCGCGTGCAGCAGATTTGCGGCGGGTTGCACCGGTAGCTGGACGTCGACGTCGGGCATCGTCTCGTAGCGGGCCAGCAATGCGGCGTAGGGGATGAGATCCTCCGGTGGGCCGCTCTCCGGGTCGAGCAGGAGCAGGATCTCGGCCGGCTGGTTGAGCTGGCCGTCCGCGCCGCACAGGCCGCCGATCAGCGATTGCACGACGTCGAGCGGCGTGTCCAGGTGTACGAGCGGATCGACGGCGACGGCGGCCTCCGCCGGCGGCGGGCCGAGTAGGCGCAATAGGCCGCCGAAGTCGGTCGGGATCACGACGAACGGGCTGGTGGGTTCCGGTGTGCTCATCGTATACCGCCGGCGACTCGTCCGCGGGCGGGTCGGCACGCGCCGCTCCGCAGCCCGCCCTCGACGCGAGCCCCGATAGGAGGCGACATTATAGCCGCCGGAGCGGTGCTCGCCCACGCGGTGGGGGGGAGAGGCCGGTTCGGGCGGGGGCCCGGGTTTCCAGCCGGCGAATCCCCCCCTGCATCGCACACGGTTCTCTCAATCTGGCGGCGTTTGGCGCGTGCCGCAACCACAACGGGGCGCCAGGAGTACGTCGCGACGCAATGAACCCAGCCCCAACGAGGTGTTAGTCAGTAGCCCGGGCTACGTTCGTGCGCCCTCCGGGCGAAGAGCAGAGAGAGAAGGCTGGTGTCCTCACCCAGGGACTTCAGTCCCTGGGGAGCGTCGAGCCCCCGTCCCCCTCTTCCTCTCCGCCCGGAGGGCGCACGATCGTAGCCAGGGACTTCAGTCCCTGGAAAGCGTCGAGGCCCAAGCCCCCCCGGTCCTTCCCCTTTCGCTTATCCTCTCTCTCCTCGCCCGGAGGGCGCACGATCGTTGTCAGGGACTTCAGTCCCTGGAATGCCGCCCCCCCCATTTCTCTTCGCCCGGAGGGCGCACGGACTGCCGCTCACGCGAACACGTCGCGCTCATCAAACGCGATGCCGTGCCGGCGAAGCAGTTCGAGGAACTCCGTCCGGAAGTCCTGGCGCTTGTGGTGTTCCTTCTGCCGCGCGATGTAAGCTTCGACCTCGGGCACGACGGACTTGCTAACCGTGAACCCGCCGTAGCCCTCCTGCCAGGCGAAGCGCCCGGATTGCGGGAACGTTTCGTTGATCCACTTGGATGACCTGCCCTTGACCTGCCGGAGCAGATCCGAATGCGACAGGTCCGGGCGATAGCGGACCAGGAGGTGAACGTGATCCGGCATGCCGTTGATCGCCAGGAGCGTGCAGCGCAGCTCGCGCACGATGCCGCCGATGAAGGGGTAGAGTCGAGCTTCCAGATCCGGCGTCAGCAGGTTGGCACGCTGTGTAGTGCTGAAGACGGCGTGATAGAAGTTCTGCGTGTATGCGCTCGGCATGGTCAGACCCCGATTTCGTGCGCCCTCCGGGCGGAGACATCAGAGAATACACCTTTGCGACCACCAGGGACTGAAGTCCCTGGCTACGGTCGTGCGCCCTCCGGGCGAAGAGGCCCCGAACGTCCGCTTCTCCGTCCGGAGGGCGCACGTTGTGTCTTCGCCCGGAGGGCGTGCGTTTGGTGGCGGTTAGCGCGGGCGGAGGATGTCGCCGGAGTAGATGGCGTTGGGCATGACTTCGCATTCGGCCCAACAGCCGGGGCAGGCGTCGACCCAGCGGCGGGCGCCCGCTCCGGCTTCGCCTCCTGCCGTTCGGGTTGCGGATGGTGTGGGTAGTGCGGTCAGCGGGGGCCGCATCCCCTCTTGTCTTCCAGGGTGTGCGGCACACAGTTTGCGATGTTGGGGGCATGCCGTTACACTACTGCCATCGGTGCAGCATCGAGGTGCTGGATGACAACGGCAGATCTGACGCCCATTCCGCGCGTAGACCTGGGAGATTTGGTTGCCGAGAGAGACCGGACTCTCAAGGAGTGGTACGTCCGAAACAAGCACCTGGAAATCGCCTCCGACTTCCAGAGCCGGAAGCTCTATTTCATTGGCAAGAAGGGGTCGGGGAAGAGCGCGATCCTGCAGATGATCCGGTTGAACCAACCCAGGGATCGAGTCATCGACCTGTCACGCGATGATTTGGGGCTTGACATTATTCCCGAGTATGGAGAACTCAGGAACCTAACGTCGCATAGCCAGAGTCTGCTGCTTCGGACTACATGGGATGCAGTCCTGATGCTAGAGGTTTATGAGCGTCTCAAGAGGTCCGGAAGACATGCCAAACGCAGCACGTCTTATCCCGCTTTTCAGACACTGTCGAAACGTATACTGGAAAGACGTGTTCACCCAGATTGCGCAACCGTGTTGCGGCTTGTCCTGACCGAGGTAACCGAGGCGTTTCGCAGCCGTCGCGCTTATCACGAAATCGATGTCCGGCACCCGGACTTCACGCAGATGCTGGCTGAGACGGAATTCGTGTCATTGGTCCATCAGGCGAAACGGAGCTTCGAGGAGCTTGTGTCTGGCAGGGAGACATTCGTACTGATCGATGATCTTGACCAAGCGTGGTCTAACGATGCGCTGCAGTGTAGGTGTCTCGCATCGTTATTTGAGGCGATAGAGTATTTCAGCCAAGTACCGCTAATCAAGTTCGTCGTAGCCCTCCGATTCGACATCTTCCGCAAGCTCGACTTGGCCAACGCCGACAAGGTGTCTCAGCACGTCCACAGAATCACGTGGGGGCTTGATGAGTTGAAGACGATCGTGATGAGCCGCATGCGAAAGGCGCTGAACGAAGCTAAGGGGCGGGTCGCCAAGCGCTTCGACCTACCACACGAGGGGGACGCAGTTCGGAAGATCGTGTCGACATGTCTGCCTCATCCGAGAGATGTCATCGCGATGTTTCAGTTGCTTCTTGATGAGGCAGAAGTCCGCCATGCGACCAAGGTCAATGAGGATATTCTGGCACACGTATCTGGCGAAATGAGCGGCAACCGGGTACGTTGGGTACGGGATGAATGGAAGCCGACGTACCCGTGGCTTGACGCCACGCTTCACTCGATAGCCAAGGGCGTTCATATAATGAAGTATGACGAGTTGGTGCGGCACGTGTGCAAGGTTACCGACGAGCCTCCGGATGCGGTGATCGAGGGCCTGCTGAACACGGGCTTGGTGGGGATGAAGGGGAAGCCAGGCGGTGAAGCTCGGTATTTCATTCATGAGCCGGCACACGCGGGCCCATACAACAAAACAACGTATTTCGAGATGCATCCTGCAGTGGCGAAGGCACTGCAAGCGAATCGCTGGTAGCCGCCGTTACTCAGACAGATTCAAGTCACCGGTGTACCGGTCATTCTGCACACGAGCGACAGTGCATCGGTGTCGGCGGCATGCCGACGTGCCGGAGAACGTCCGCTCCGGCTCATAGCTCAAGGACTGATGGCTGACGGCTCACGCAAGACGTCCGGTACGGAGCCCGGACGCTACGGGTTCGTTCAGCGCGGGCGGAGGATGTCGCCGGAGTAGATGGCGTTGGGCATGACTTCGCATTCGGCCCAGCAGCCGGGGCAGGCGTCGACCCAGCGACGGGCGGTCGTCGATGGAAGGCCGTGCCAGACGTCGGCGAGCGATTGGCGGGCGAGGTTGCCGACCTGCTCGGTGTTGAACTGGCAGACGGGAACGCCGCCGTCGGGGAGGATGCGGATGTGGCTGCGCAGGGCGACGCAGCGCGGCTGCGGGCCCGCGCCGCGCTGGCCGTTGGCGGACAGCCGGCTTAGCAGGCCGCGGAGGTAATAGCGCTTGCCCCAGCGGAGCAGGGCGCTGCGATACGTGCCGGCGCGGGCCAATTCGGCCTGAACGAAGCCGACCGCGTCGGCTCCGGCGAGGTCCGGGTGCAGCGGATAGCCGGTGGGGACGATCAGGTGCGAGGCCTTCTGGCCCTGGAGATCGGCGCTGTACATCGCCGAGTCGGAATAGGCCAGCACCGAGTGCACCTCGACGCCGAGCTCGTCGGCGAGGGTGCGTAGCTTGTCATTGTCGGCCATCGACTGCGGCGAGATCACCGTGTGGTTGATGCTCACCTCGATGCCGCGGGCCGGCCGCAGGGTGACCAACCGCCGGACGGTGTCGATGGCCTGGGCGAACGTGGCGTGTTTGCCGCGATTGGCGTCGTGCGTCTCGGCGAGGCCGTCGAGCGAGACCATGAAGCGCAGCCGGCGCGAAGCGGAACAGCGCTCGACCAGCTCGACGGCCCGGTCGGGAAACGAGCCGTTGGTCGTGATGTGCAGCACCGTCGGCCGCGAGCGGGCGAGGATGGTCTCGGCGATCTCCGGCAGGTCCTTGCGCAGGAACGGCTCGCCGCCGGTGAGGCGGACGATGTCCAGCCGGCCGAGCTTGCCGAAGACGTCGGCGACTTGGGCGGGGGTGAGCTCGTCGCCGGCGGGGACCTGCCACGAATCGCACATGCCGCAGCGGGCGTTGCAGCGGTAGGTGACGATATACGTGCACCACGACGGACGCGGTACAGCCCCCCGACGGTTGCGCAGAATGCTGGCGGCGAGCTGGAGGATTCTCATGAGCGTGCTTTTTCGGTGGGGGCGGGCGTTGGGCTGTCGCCGCCGGCGAGCTCGGTGATGAACTGCTCGATGGTGGCCAGGGCCTCGCTCCGGCCGTCGCGGGCGTGTCGGCGGATGTTCTCGCGCCACTCCTCTTCGCGGGCGAGGAACTCCTCGATCACCGCCGCGGAGAAGTCGGCGTGGCGCACCTGCTGGCCGATGCCCAGGCGGGCGAGGGCGGCCGCGTTCAGCCGCTGCTCGACGCAGTCCTCGGGTGTGACCAGCAGCGGCTTGCCCAGGTGCATCGCTTCGCCGACCAACTGGTTGCCGGCGGTGCTGATGATGGCGCGGCAACTGGCCATGTCTTCGAGGAAGGGCAGGTCGCTCGGCGGCCGGTAGGTGAGCTGCCCGTCGACGCCGCAACGGGGTACGCCGTAGACGAGGATGGGCAGGCCGATCTTGCGGAGGGCGTACTCGACGTGGGGCGTGTACTGGTGCTCGCCCTTGTTGAAGTAGGCGAGCAGGTGCGAGCCGCGCCGCGGGCGCATGCGGAGCACTTCGTCGCGGAGGATGGGCCCGATGACCCGTACGCCGCTATGTCGCGTCGGAGCGTCGTAGAAGCTGGAGACGATGACCCGCTCCGGCTGACCCATCAGCGTGCGGTAGACGAAAACGTCGCGGCGGCTGCTCACACGGTCGCCCCAGGGGATATCCGGCCGGCAGTAGACCATGATGCCGAAGTGGTCGAAGCCGATGCGCGGCACGCCGAGGCGGCGGGCGACACCGTGGGTCCAGGGCTCGGCGTCGGAAATGACGACGTCCGGGCGAAAGTCCTGCATCTCCTTCATGATGCTCTGGGACACCGGACCACCGAAGAGGATGTCCAGCGCGTTCCAGATGTTTTTGCGGAGGGTCAGGTAGTTCGAGCGCTTGGCCCCCGTCGCGTAGGCGTAGCCCAGCGTGGGGATGCGGATCAGCGGATACCGCGTGAACAGGGCGTCGTAGGCGTCTCCGCCGGCGAAGATCTGCACTTCGTGGCGGCGACAGAGTTCGGGGAGGACTGCTCCGCTGCGCGTCGCATGCCCCCGTCCGTAGCCGAAAATGCCATAGCTGATGCGCACGAGCCTATCTCCTCGCTCTCGCCCGGGAGACAGTATTCCGCGTGCGTGTGAATGTATCGTTAGGTTTGCTGAGAAACAACATGAGTTCGGCGTCGCGCGGTCGGGTTTTGTTTGGGTTCTGCCCGCGGGCGGCCCACCGCGGCGAGCAGCCCCGCGGCCAGTCCGAGGAACAGCACGCCGGAACCTCCCGCCGACACGAACGGCAGCGAAATGCCCTTGGTCGGCACGCTGTTGGTTACGACGCCGACGTTGAACGCGGCTTGCAGGCAGAGCAGCAGCGTCAGGCCACCGGCCAGCAGGCGGCCGAACGTGTCCGGGGCCCGGCGGGCCAACCGCCAGCCGCGCCAGAGCAGCACGAGGAACAGGGCGATCACGACCAGCCCGCCGATGGCGCCCAGTTCCTCGCAGACGGTGGCGAGGATGAAGTCGTTGTTCTGCTGCGGCAGATAGCCATACTTCTGGACGCCGGCTCCCAACCCGCGGCCGAACCAGCCGCCGGAGCCGATGGCCAGCATGGACTGATCGACCTGGTAGCCTTCGCCGCGGGGATCCGGCGCTTCCGAGAAGAAGGTCATCAGGCGTTGGAGGCGGTACGAGTCTTTGACGAGCAGGATGACGCCGCCGGCCAGCCCGAGCAGACCCATGCTCAGCATGTGCCACCAGCGGGCCCCGGCCAGAAAGAGCAGGGCGAGCGTAACGGTGCCCATCAGGGCGGCGGTGCCGAAATCCTCGACGCCGGTCAGGCCGATGAGCAGACCGGCGCTGAGCACCGCCGGCAGGAAGCCGCGTCGCAGGTTGTGCAGGCGGGGCGGGGCGTTGAGCCGATCGCCCTGGGGCGTTTGCAGGCGGGCGAGCAAGGCGGCCAACCAGATGACCAGGATGACCTTCGCCGGCTCGGCGGGCTGGAAGCTGAGCGGAAACGGGTGGCGGAAGACGACGATGGAGCGTTGTGCGCCGAGCGTCTCGGTCCCGACGACAAGCATGGCCACCAGGAGCAGGGCGGCCAAGACGTAGAGGACCGCGGCGCGCCAGCCGTCGCGGCGTCGCGTCCAGGACAGCCAGCGATAGTCGCAGTGCGCCGCGAAGAGCATCGCGCCGAAGCCGAGCAGAGCGAAGACCGACTGCCGCCAGGGCGTGTTCCACCAGCGCCGCCAGTCGAGCTCGGCGCCGGCGACGGTGACCGATGCCGAGTACACCATCACGCAGCCGAGCGTCATCAGGGCTCCGGCCACGAGGAGGATGACGGGGTCGAAGGGCAGTGCCGCCGGCTGATCGGGCAGAGTGGGCGAAGCTGCGCGCGTGTCGGCCATCGCCTCACCTCATCTTGATCGTGGCCAGGGCGAAGGCGGCGAAGAGGGCCGCCAGCAGCCAGAAGCGCATGACGACCTGCGTCTCCGACCAGCCGCCCAGGTGGAAATGGTGATGCAGCGGGGCACAGCGGAAGAAGCGCTTGCCGGTACCCTTGTAGTAGAAGATCTGGATGAGCACGGAGACGCCCTCGATCACGAAGACGCCGCCGACGATGAGCAGCATCAGCTCGAGCCGGGTGACGATGGCGACGTAACCCATCAGGCCGCCGAGCGGCAGGGCCCCGGTGTCGCCCATGAAGACCTGCGCCGGATACGCGTTGTACCAGAGGAAGCCGAGGCAGGCACCCATCGCCGCCCCGCAAAGGACGGCGAGCTCGGCGGCCTGTGGTATCGGCGCGAAGAGCAGGGAATGCGCCCGGTCGAAATCGCCCACGACGTACGCCAGGATCATGAAGGCGAACGCGGTCATCACCATGCAGCCGCTGGCCAGACCGTCCATGCCGTCGGTGAGATTGACGGCGTTGGACGTGCCGGCGATGACGATCACGGCGAGGATGGCGAAAACGGCGGTCGGCAGGGCGATGCCGGGCTTGTAGAAGGGGACGCTCAGGACGTTGTAGAAGCGGCCGGCATCGACACCCTGGAAGAGCCCGGCCTGGATAGCGTTTGTCTCGCCGGCGCGCAGGATGAACATGGCCAGCAGGGCGCCGAGGGCCGCCTGGAAGACGAGCTTTTCCCAGAGGTGCAGTCCGTCGCGTGTGCCGCCGCGCCGGGCCGAAGTGAGCTTCAGCCCGTCATCCACGCCGCCGACGAGGCCCAGCCAGAGCACACAGAACAGGCCCATGCGCACGTAGAAGTTGCCGAGGTCGGCCAGCAGCAGGCCGGCGACAAAGATAGCCGCCACGATCATCACGCCGCCCATCGTGGGCGTGTTGCGCTTCTCGGCCATGAGGCGATTCAGCGCGGCGTGGTCGAATTCCGGGCGGTCGCCGATCTTGAGGCGGGTCAGCGTGCGGATGACGCGCGGTCCCAGGGCCCACACGACGATGAAAGCCAGGAGCACGGCCATTGCGCCGCGGAAGAGCGGGTCGTTGTGGGCGTAGTTCGGACCCGGTTTCCACCAATGAAACAGCAGATATAGCATCGGCCTACTTGCTCGGCGCCGGACCGAAGTGCTGGCGGAGCGGCTCGACCAGCCGATCCAGCCCCACGGCCCGCGACGCCTTCAACAGCAGCACGTCTCCGTCGCGCAGCTCCTCCCGCAAATGCGACAGGCACGCGTCCACGTCCGCACAGTGTACGACCCGCGGCCCGGAAAGCTGCGCGTCCTTCAACTCCTCGGCCATCATCGCTCCGGCTGCCCCCACGAGGCACACCCGATCGACCCGCCGACCGGCGAGCTGACGGGCCAGCCGGCGATGCAGTTCCGCCGACTGGTCGCCCAGTTCGCACATCTCGCCGAAGACGACGAGCCGTCGGCCGGGAGCCGGGAGCGATTCCAACACGTCCAGGGCGGCCAGGGCGCTGCCGGGGTTTGCGTTGTACGCGTCGTTCAGCAGCGTGATGCCGCCCATCGTAATCACTTCGTTTCGCATCGGCGGCAGCGCGAACGTCTCCAGCCGGCCGGCGATCTCCGCGTGATCCAGGCCCATCCGGCGGGCAACCGTGATCGCTCCGCAGGCGTTCACCGCGTTGTGCTTGCCCGCCAGCCGTAGCCTGTAGTCGAACCGCCCGTTGACGGTGAAGCGCAGCCAGGGCGATTCGTATTGCGCGGCCGTCAGGCGGATGTCGGCCTCGGCCGTCCAGCCGAACGTGGCCAGCGTCAAGCCTTGTGTGGGCAGATACTGCCGCACGAGCGCGTTGTCCACGTTCACCGCTGCGAAACCGCCCGGAGAGAGCTGGTCGAAGACCGAGCATTCCTCAGCGGCGACGCCGCCCAGGCTGCCCAGGCCTTCGAGGTGTTCCTCGGCCAGGCAGGTCAGCACGGCCATGTCCGGCCGTGCCAGTGTCGCCAGGGCAGCGACCTCGCCCGGTGCACTCGTGCCGATCTCGACCACTATGAACTCGTCGGCGGCCTCGGCCGACAGCAGTGTCAGCGGCACGCCGATGGCATTGTTGAAGCTCTTCGGCGAGCAGCGGCCGCTCATCCGTCCAGCCAGGACGTGCGTGATCATCGACTTGGTCGTCGTCTTGCCGTTGCTGCCGACGACGGCGATGAGCGTCGCCGAGACCAGTTGGCGATGATAGGCCGCCAGCCGGCCGAGGGCCCGCACCACGTCGTCGACCTCGATGAGCACGATGTCCGGGGCGGCTGCCTTTCGCAGGGCCTCGGTGACGGCGGAGCCGCGCCCGCTGGCGATGACGGCTGCCACCGCGCCGGCCTTGGCGGCGGCGGGCACGAAGTCGTGTCCGTCGAAATGCGGGCCGGGAATCGCGAAGAAGAGCTCGCCGGGACGCAGCGAGCGCGAGTCGGTGGACACACCGCCGATGGCAGCCACGGGCACGCCATCGCGTGACCGGCCGCCGATCGCTTCCACCGTTTCCGTCAGGGTCAGCTTGATCAAGGGGTGAAGACTCCGCCGCGACCACGGGCGAGATCGGCGGTCGCCTGCAAGGCCACCTCGACGTCGTCGAAGTGCACGCGCCGCTCGCCCAGTATCTGGTAATTCTCGTGGCCCTTGCCGGCGATGAGGACGACATCGCCTGCGCCGGCGTCGGCCAGGGCTGTCCGAATGGCCCGCGCTCGGTCCACCTCGACGGTGACGTGCTGGCGGACCTCGGGCGTGAAGCCGGTGAGGATCTCGTCGATAATCTGCTGCGGATCCTCGGTTCGGGGGTTGTCGCTGGTGACGACGATCGTGTGGGCCCATTCGGCCACCGCCGCGGCCATGCGCGGCCGCTTACTGCGATCGCGGTCGCCGCCGCAGCCGAAGACGACAATCATCCGCCCGCGGGTCAGTGGCCGCAGCACGGACAGCACGTTTCGCAGAGCGTCGTCCGTGTGGGCATAGTCGACGAAGACGTCGGAACCGCTGGCGCAGGGGACGCGCTGCAAGCGGCCCGGGATGTTTCGCACCGCCGTCAGTCCGGCCTGCACCGCCTCGGGCGAAGCGCCCAATGCCGTGACCAATCCCGCCGCGGCGAGAGCGTTGTACACGTTGTGCCGGCCGACGATGGCGTTTTCGAGCACGAGGTCATCGCGGCCGAGACGCATGCGGTAGTACGTGCCGCCGATCGTGTCGCGCGAGATCGAGCCGGTGATGTCCGCGTCGCCGCGGAGCGAGTACCAGACGATGCGGGCCCGGCAGTCGCGCACCATCTCCGCCCCGTGCGGATCGTCGCGGTTGATGACGGCGACGGCGTCGGCGTCGAGGCCGGTGAAGAGGCGGGCTTTGACGTCGCGGTATTGCTCCAGCGTGCCGTGATAGTCGAGGTGATCGCCGGTGAGGTTGGTGAAGGCGGCGGCGGCGATGCGCAGTCCCGCCGTGCGCTGCTGGTCCAGGGCGTGGCTCGAAATCTCCAGCACGCTGGCTGTCGCGCCGGCGGCGGCACACTCACGCAGATGGCTGGCCAGCTCGAGGGCGCCCGGCGTGGTCATCCGCGCCGTGACGCTCCGTCCGCACAGGTCGTACCGCACCGTGCCCAGCAGGCCGACGGTGTGGCCGGCGGCCTGGAGAATCGAACGTGTCATGATGGCCGTGGTGGTCTTGCCGTTGGTGCCGGTGACGCCGACGAGCTGCATCGCCGCACCGGGCCCAGCGTCGAGCCCATGCCAGCGTACAGCCAGTTGGGCCAGGACGGCGCGGGCGTCGGCCACGTTCACCACGAGAGCATCGTCGCGTGGCGGCAGTTCCTCGCCGATCAGCACGGTGGCCCCGCGGCGGACCGCATCATCGACGAAGCGGCTGCCGTCGGCCGCCGAGCCGCGTATGGCGACGAACAAGCTGCCGGGCACGACCCGGCGTGAATCGTCGCAGACGTCGGCGACGGGTTGGTTGGCCCGCGCCGCGATGGACCCCGGTTCGACCAGGCCACTCAATAACTCGCCCAGTTTGCGCGCACTCATTCCTTGCCCGTCCGCATCCACGAGAGCCTCGGCCACGCTGCCGGCCGGCGCGTTCATGGCGCGCCGCCGGGCATTATCCGCCCGGTGTTCGGGGAAGTCACCTCCGGCGGGACCTGCATATAAGCGAGGGTATCCGCCAGAATCGAACCGACGGCCGGCGCCGCCACGGTTCCGCCGTAATACTTGCCGGATGACGGCCGGTAGATCGACACGAGGCAGACGACGCGCGGGTTATCGGCCGGGGCGCCGCCGACGAAGGAGCCGACGTACTGGCCGGATCGGTAACCCCTCTCCCCGGGGATCGCCACCTGGGCCGTGCCCGTTTTGCCGAACGTGCGATAGCCCTCGATCTGGGCGTTTTTGCCAGTCCCGATCGACGACATGCAGGTCTCGACGAGGGCCTCTTCGCGGAAGCGATCGGCCGTCTCGCGGCTGAGCAGGCGTCGCAGGGCCACCGGTCGCGAACAATCCAGGATCGTGTTGCCCTCCGCGTCGACCACGCCGCGCACAATGCGCGGCCGGTACAGCACGCCGCCGTTGGCGAAGACGCTGAAGGCCGCGGCGATCTGCACGCCGGTGACCGCAATCTCCTGCCCGATGGGGATCGACTGCGACGAGTAGCCCGACCAGCGGGAGAAGTCCTGCACGAGGCCGGTGTGCTCGCCGGGGAGCGTGATGCCGGTCAGGTCGCCGAAGCCGTACGAGCGCACGTAGCGATAGAGCCGGTCATTGCCGCAGCGGCCGCCCAGGATGGACATGCCGATGTTGCTGGAACGGCTGATGACCTCGTGCAGCGGCAGCGAGCTGTAGGCGTGCGTGTCGTGGATCGTGCGCCGGCCGAACTGCCGTGTGGGTCCGTTGATCTGGAAGACCTCGTCGAGGCGGGTCACGCCGTCTTCGAGGGCCATGGCGGCGATGAACGGCTTGAAGACGCTGCCCGGTTCGTAGGCGTGGGCAATCGCCCGGTTTTGCAGCGTCTCCTGGGCACGCTCGAGCGCGGCGCCACTCAACCCCGGTGGAATCGGTGCGGCGGGGTCATAGTCCGGCATGGTGGCCATGGCCAGAATCTCGCCGGACTGCGGGTCCATTACGACGGCGGCGCCCCACCGGGCCTTGAACGTCTCGACCGCGTTGCGCAGGTGCAGCTCGGTCTGCTGCTGGACGTGCACGTCGATGGTCAGCACGATGCTGGCCCCGTCCTGCGGCGGGACGTATTCCTCGACGCGGGTTCGCAGACGCCGCCGCTGGGCGTCGACCGTCGAGACGCGGTAGCCCTCGCTGCCGCCGAGCGCCTGGTCGTATTGCAGCTCGCTGCCGGCCAGGCCGCGGGCCACGCCGGCTACTGGATCGCCGACGAAGCCCAGGACGTGGGCGGCGAGTGTGCCGTAGGGATGCGTGCGTTCCTGCTCGTATTGCGTGCCGAAGGCGTACAGCCGGCGGGCGTCGCGCACGGCAGTGAACGCGGCGGCCTCCTCCTCGCTGATGCCGCGGCGGATCCAGATGAAGCGGTCGTCCACTCGCTCCTGGAGCATGGCTTCGAGTTCGCCCGCCGGCATGCCCAGCACGGGGGCGATCGAACAGGCGGCGTAGTGCCGGTCGCGCGGATCCTTGAGCAGGGCCGGGTCGGCGTAGACGGAGGGATAGCGCAGGCCGCCGGCCAGCAGTCGGCCTTTCGTATCCAGAATGTCGCCGCGGAGGGCGGGAATCGCCAGGCGGGCCGTCTGTTGGGCGCGGGCTCGCTCCGCCAGCGCCGGGCCCTCGTAGTGCTCGAGGTAGACCAGCCGTCCAGCGCCGGCTGCCAGCAGGATCAGCACACAGATGAAGGGAAGCGTCGTCGCCCGCATGGTCCGCGTCCTGCTGTCCGCTAGGGCCAGTTCGTTCTGCCGCGCGGTCGGTCCGCTTCCCCCGGCGGCTCGGCCAACCGAATCTCCTTTACCCGCTCCATCAGCGCCGCCGGCGCCAGGGCGCGTTGCAGCGCCAATTGCTCGTGCTTGACCTTGCGGGCCAGCACGTCTCCCCGCCGTTCGAGTTCCGAAATCTCGTAGTGGACGCGCGTTGTCTCCGCCCGCAGGATCACGATGGTGGCCATCACGGCCAGGGCTCCTGCGAACAGAATCATCATGCGCCGTACGGTCATGCTCAGCACCCCCGCTCAGCGGCCGGGCGGCCGCGAGGCCGGCTAGCCCTTGGCCAGGACGGTTCCTTTCGGGAGCCGGATCCGACGGCCCGGGAGGATCCGGTGCGGGTCGCGCAGACCGTTGAGACGGGCAATCTCCGGCCAGCGCCCGGCGTCGTTCAGGAACCGCTGAGCGATGCTGGCCAGCGAGTCACGTTTCTTCACCGTATAGTACCGCGGCTCGGCCTTCCTGGCGGGCCCGGTGTCGTTCTTCGTCTTGGCCTTTGCGCCGGCGGCCGGCTTGAGGTCGACCTTGACCAGGGCCACCGGCTTGTTGGCCGGGATCGGGGCCGGCGACGGCATCGCCACCACTGCCACGGCCGCGGTCGCCGCCCGGCCAGCGAGCACGCGCTGCACGGTGTCGGCGTTCGGGAGGGCCAGTTCCTCGCCCGCGATCAGCTTGTCGGGGTTCTTCTTCAGCCGCGGGTTCGCCGCGACCAGCAGGTTCACCACCCGCCGGTCATTGGACTTCAATTCGCGCTGCGCGATCTTCGTGAGGTTGTCGCCGCGCCGCACGGCGTACGTCCGCGGGGCATCCTGCACCTTGGCCGGCGTGGGCTGCGCCTTGGCGGGTGCGGGCTGTGCCTCGGCCGGCGGGGGCTGAACTGCGGAAGCGAGCGCCGCCGCGGTGATGATCGTCGGACCGGCGTCGGTGGGCGAGGGGGCCGGCGCATGGCTCGGCTCGGGCTCCACCGCGGTGGCCACCACGGGCTCGGGGGCGGCTCGCTCCTGGACGAGCGGCGGTAGGGCGATCGGTGGCGTGGTCGCCGCCATCTGCGGCACGGTCGCCGCTGCCAGTCGCCGTTCGTTCACGCTGTTCGCGTCCTCCTGAACAGCGAAGGCGTTGGGGTGGGAGAAGGCGGGCGTGTCGCTCGCCGGATGGGGCGCGCCGGTCATGGCCGGCAAGGCCTCGGCGGGCTGACCGGTGAGGGTGTTGATGGCCTCGCTCGGGTGCGCCGCGGCGTGCGTCACGGGCAGAGCCACCTGGCCGACCAGCCAGCACAGGCCGCTGATGAAACCGAAGCAGACGAGCATAGCCGCTTTGACGTTCAGCACCACTTGCGCCTCCTTGCCTTATGGCGACAGACGTCGCTGAGCCACCCGCAGTTTCGCGCTGCGACTCCGCGGGTTCGATTTCCGTTCCCGGCTATCCGCGACCACCGGTCGGGACGTGAGCTCCTGAAACTCGTCCTTGGCCTCACGCAGGAAGCGCTTGACGATGGCGTCCTCGAGACTGTGGAACGCGATGATCGCCAGTTTGCCACCGGGGGCCAGAAAGTCGCGGGCGTGTCCCAGGAACAACTCCAGGTTCTCCAGCTCATGATTGACGGCGACGCGCAGTGCCTGAAACACGCGCGTCGCCGGGTGAATCCGCCCACCAACCTCGCCCGTCTTCGCCAGGGCCGACTCGACGGCACGGGCCAGGACACGTGTGGTGCGGATACGGCCTTCGTGGCGGACCTGGCAGATACGCCGGGCTATTCGGCGACTGAGCCCCTCCTGACCGAACCGGTAGAACAAGTCCGCCAGCTCGCGCTCGCTCAAGCCGTTGACGAGTTCGAGGGCCTCGCCGGACTGCTGCCGGTCGAACCGCATATCCAGCGGGCCGTCGTGCTCGAAGGAGAACCCGCGTGCCGGGTCCGCCAATTGGGCGGAGTTGACCCCGAGGTCAAGGAACAGCTCATCCACTCGCTGCAGCCGTAGCGCTTTTAGGACCTCGGGGAACTCCGCATAGCTCGCGTGTACTAATTCGACTTCTTTGACGCCCGACTCTTCCAGGCGGGGTCGCGCTTCCGCCAGCATCTCCGGATCGAGATCCAGGCCGATGTACCGGCCGTCCGGCATGATCCGCGGCGCTAGCGCCGCCGCGTGTCCGCCCAGACCCACCGTTCCGTCCAGGATGACCATGCCCGGACGCGGGTCGAGCAGTTCGAGGACCGGGCCCAGCAGGACGGGTTGATGTTCTCGTCGCAGGTCATCCACGCCTCAGCCACCCGGGCCGTCCACACCGTCTCCCTTCGCGGGCCGTGTCGACAACCGCTCTGGACACACCGGCAGGGGGCCGGTTAATATCACCCGTTGAATACGGCACGCGGGTCGGGAAAACTCGGCCGCGGCCATTCCTCCGTGAAGGGCACGCGGCCCAGTTTAGGCCGGCTGTCTCAGCCGCCCACCGGAGCATCCGGAGACTTCCGTGTCTCCCGGCAGGACCCCTCGGCGTGAAGGTCCTGACCAGTACTCCCAGTTCTGGTCGGGTCGCAGCGGCGGCGTCGCTCGTCGCCGGCCGCTGCCACCCGCCCTCGCGAAACCCAACCCAATATCCGTCTAACCAGTGGGCTCAGTCACTTGTCGTGCGGCCAACGTCCGCAGCTCCCGCATCGCCTTCGAGCGGTTTTCCGAGAACCGCTCCCACTGGTTGTTTTCAAACTCTTCGAAGTCTTTCCGATCCCAGAGCACGAGATGGTCTTCGGCACCCGTCAGCATCACTTCCTTGCCGATCCCTTCCCGCTTCAGCAGATGCTCGGGGATCAGGATCCGACCCTGACTGTCCGGGTCCAGCAACGCACACTGGCTGTACTCGAACTTCCGCCACTCGTGCGTCTCCTCGGACACCGACTCTTCCGGCAGCAGCGGTCGCATGCGCTCGAAGTACTTCTCGGCGTACAAGGCCACCGTGCCGCGCCGTTGACCGGGGAGAACGTAGAAGGAGTGGCCGTCCTGATCTGGGTTCAGCTTTCGGCGGATCGCAAATGGGATCGACAGCCGATTCTTCGCGTCGATCGTTTGCTCGAACCTGCCCGCCAGCAGCATCTGCCACCCGCCACTTGGTCCCACTGGGCACCACTCGGCTACTCTGTACAGGGATAATGTACCACAGATCAATTGCAACGCAAGCCTTTCCACCCAAATTCCCGCGAGATTCGGCTGTGAATGTCAAGACAGGGAAAGAGCCGGTGGCGATGATGGGGAGGGGCTGAATACCAGGAATGGTTGTGGTGTTATCCGACGAACACTAATTGTCGTGTTCGGTCCGGCCCAGGTGCTCCCAACCCTGCCGGACAAGGTGCAATCCGCGCACACAAAATTCGAATTGGTCGCTTAGCTCAAGCAGCAGATGGGCGGGCGGAGCGTCTTCCTCGCCCGATAACTCACCGGCGATTCCGTACCCCAGTTTTCCCTGGAGCATATACGCCCGGACGCGGTCGATTCCGGAGCCCGCCCGCGGCCGTAACGCCTCCGGGTAGAGGCCGGTCCAGAAGAGCGAGAAGTCGCCGATGTAGCGGTGGATGATGCGCTCGCGACAGGTCGCGTCGGCGTCGGGGTCGAGGGAGGCCTCCGCCTGGAGGCGTGAGATGTCGCGGATCGCCTCGCCGTCCACGTCGCGCATGCGGTAGATGCGGTCGACGTGGATGAAGTCCGCCAGCAGCCGGCCGAGGTACTCGGTCACGCCCGGCGCGCAGAGTCCAAGCTCCTCGTAGAACGCCTGCTCGACGAGGGCGGCGAAGAGCCGGCGGAGCTCGTCCTCGGGGTTGACGATGCGCATGGTCAACCTCTCTGCCGGGCGACTGGACCGGCGGCCGGACGTTCCGGCCTCTATTTCTATGGTACGAAACACTTTCCGGCGGGCCAGGTTTGCGATGGCGAATCTCGCATAATTATCTATTGGAAAGGCGCTTACGGATGTTGGCGATTATAAGGGTCTGCCAGATCCGGCTTATCCGAAGAACGCGCGGGAGATGAGGCGGTACTCGGACTCGCGAACGTCCATCAGCGTCCATTGCAGGACGCTCATGAGCAGATGCAGGGCGACGAGGGCGGTGAGGGGCCAGTTGGTTTGCGATGATGAGAGGCGGAAATCGCGCAGCCGGAGGGCCAGGCCGAGCAGCAGGACGGGGGTGAAGGGGATCCAGAGTCGCGGGGTCTCGATGTTGGTGAAGCCGACCGTGGCCACCATCACCAGTAGGCAGCCGACGATGAGCCAGCCGCCCAGCCGGGCCGGCTCGTCGCTGATGCGGGCGGCTCGGGGCCAGAGGGCGGTGGCCCAGAGGGCGGTGCCGGCGAAGAGCAGGAAGAACGGGCCGCCGAGGCACTGCCAGAGAAGCGGCATGGCGTCGGGGCCGCGGGTGACACGGGATTGGGCTTGGGCGACGGCCCAGACGGTCGCCGGCACGTTCGCGTCACAAGCGATGTAGAGCACCAGTAGTGCCAGGATGGCGCCGGCCGCCGCCGGCAGGATGCAGACTCGCAGCACGCGCGTGCGGCGTTGCGGATCCCGCCAGGCGTGGAGGATGGTGGCGACGACGATCACCGCGGCCACCCAGACGTGCACGAGGCTCACCATCACGGCGACGATCGACGCTACGCCGGCGCCGGCTGCGGCGGCCCACCACCCTCTGCGCTCGGCGAGCAGCCAGAGCCATAGCGGCACGGCCACCGTCAGGAGCTGGGCCGTGTCCTTCCCGGGTGTGAACAGCAGCGTCATCGGCGACACCAGGGCGCAGACGGCGAAGACGAGCGACGGCCCCGGCGGGAAGTAAAGCCGGCCGAGCGCGTAGAGCACCGGTGCCGCCGTGATCCACAGCGCCGTCAACAGCCAGGCGAACGCCAGGGCGTCGGCGGCTTCTTCGGCGAAGCCGGCCAACGCCGGATTGTCGCTCTCGAACTCCGGCTGGAAGGCGGAGCGGATCGACGGGTGGGTGGCGGTCGAGTGGCGGACGGCGGCGGCGAGGAGTGTCGTGCCGGGTGGGTTGCTGATGACGCGGGTGCCGCGCATTTCCGCGGGCGGCGTCTGGGCGCGCTGGGGGTAGTCGCGGAGGTACGTCCGGACGTCCTGGACGGCGAGGGCCTCGCGGAGGAAGGCGCCGTCCTGGGATGGGGAGAGCATGTTGAACACGTGTTGGACGACGTGATCGGGCGGGGCGACGTAGGACCAGGTGCCGAATCCGATAACGCCGCCGAAGGCGAGGAGCAGTCCCGCGCGTTGTCGGCGGGCGGTGCTGCCGAGGGCGAGCCACACGCCGAGCGTGATGGCTGCGGTCCAGAGCAGGGCCCAGGGCGTCTCCGCCAATCGCCAGTTGAAGACGGGCGTGTAGCGGTAGACGAATCGTCTCGGCAGGCCGAGCGGGACGCGCAAGCAGTGGAGGATGATGGTGATGAGGGCGGGTACGGCGGCTGCCACCGCCAGTCGGACGTAGAGCGTGCCCGCCGGCGCCGTGCTCGGCGCGGGGGCGGGTGGCTCCTGGTCCGGCGGCCTACGCGCCATCGGGCTGGACCTCCGCGGCGAGGGCGTCTACCTGCGCCAGAATCAGCCGCTGGGCGTCATCTTCGGCGGTGGTTGCGCTGAGATCGACCGGGCGGCCATAGCGGACGCGCAGATGCCGCTTGTCGCCGTCGGCGGAAGCGTGGCCCACGTAGCAGGGAACGACGACGGCGCGATCGCGCAGGGCGAGGCGGCCGACGTGCACGCGTGCGGGCTCGTTGGGCTCGCGGGCAACGTTAACCGCAACGCATTCGCCAGCGTCGAGCAGTCCGGCGCAACGGCTGTCGAGGTCTTTCGCCGCCGGCGAGGTGGCTCCCAGGCGCGTGAGCCACCACGTGGCACCGGGCGGTGGATCGAGGAAGCGGGGCAAGCGGTGCGGGCACGTCGTCACGAGGCCGAGGGCGCCGCGCATCCGGTCGCCACCGAGGGCGACGAGCACCGGTCCTTCACGTGGGACTGTGCAGGGGCCCGTTCGCCGAACGCCGTCGAGCAGACGGGCGTAGAAGACGGCCACCTTGCGGAGCAGGCTGGTTAGCGGAGGGAACGGGTCGTCGCGACGATAGCCGCGCCAGGCCCACCAGGTGGCGACGCCGAGGCCGAGTCCGGCGCCGGCGAGGAGCAGCGGGATGTACTTGTCGATGTGCGGGATCTTCGGCACGCCGAGGATGCCCGTGGTGGCGACGATCGCGGCCATGGTGCAGGTGTCGGAGACGCCGAAGACGCGGCCGCGGCGGGAGTCGGGGACGAAGCGCTGGAGGGTGGCCATGATGGTGACGAGCAGGCCGGAGCCGGAAGCACCGATGCCGAGCAGGCAGGTTCCCGCCAACCCGGCTCCGAGGTGCAGGGCACAGGTGCCGGCGAGCAGGAAGAGCCAGAAGGTGCCCGCGGCCAGCGAGGCGAGCATGGCCAGGGGGATGGGCATGGCCGGTCCGATGACGGTCATCACGGCGGCGCCGGCGGCCAGGCCGACGCCGATCAGGCCGCGGTACATGCCGGCGTCGGTGATGTCGCCGCCGAAGACGTCGCGGACCAGCCCGGGCACGACCGAGATGACCACGCCGGCCGCGCCCCAGAAGACGGTGCCGAAGATGATGAGCTGGAGGACGCGGCGGTGGTGGGCGACGTAACGGAAGCCGTCGAGTGTCGGTTGCCAGACGCCGGTCAGCTTCGGGTGCGGCACGGCCCGCGTCCGCGACATCAGGATGAAGGTTAGCAGGACGGCGCTGAGTAGGAACGTCACGGTGTCGAGCGAGTAGTTCCAGTTTTTGCCCAGGTGGTGGACGATGTAGCCGCCGAGGACGGCGCTGAGGATCGCACCGATCGTGCCCAGGGCGCTGATCATGGCGTTGGCGCGGACGAGCTGGTCCTGGCGGATGAGGGTGGGCAGGAGCGCCTGCCGGCTCGGCGAGAAGAATGCGGCCAGGGCTCCGGTGACCAGCAGCGGCAGGACGATGGCGTAGTCGCCCATGCCGAGCGGCTCGAACCAGGCGACGAGCGGGCGGACGGTCCAGATCAGGCTGAGCATCACGCCGGCGCGGAGGATATCCGTGCCGATCATGGTCCATTTGCGGCTGAAGCGGTCGGCCCACCAGCCGCCGAGGGGGCCGAGAATGACGAACGGCAGGAAGAAGCCGAAGGTGATAAGGGCCTGAATGCGGGTGGCGTGCTCGCCTTCGAGGGCGTTACGCTCGACGAGGAGGGCCATTTCGCTGAGGTGGTCGCCGACGGCGCTGATGCCGTAGGCCGCCCAGAGCAGTACAAAATTGCGGTTGCCGACCAGCCAGTCGGGCAGGGCGGGCTCAGGGCGACTCGAATCGGCCATGGTGTCCTCTCCCGGCAACCGTGCCGTTATCACCGGCCAGACTGTACGCAGGCCCGTCGATGCGGTAAAGCCGGCGCGCCGCCGGCGGCGCCGGGGCGGCGAGCGTGTATAACAGGACGGGGCGTGTTGGCAGATGACGGCCGACACGGAGATCGGCCGCTACGGGCGGTGCGGCATGCCCGTCGCCGGAGAGTCGCCATGAAACGTGCGCACATCGCTGTTGCGTTCGGTCTGTTAGGGGTGGCGCTGTTGTTGGTGGGATGTGACGGTTCGGGCCGGCGGGATGTTCCGGCCGGTGAGCCGCCGCCAGCAACGCAGCCCGCCGAAAAGCCTGATGAAGCGGCGACCGCCGAGCCGGCGACGACTCAGCCGGCGACGGAGCTGACGCCGGGAGAGGCCGCGGAGCCGCCGGAACCGTTGCCGGACTATATTCGCGTCCTCGAACGCTACGACGCGAGCGAGCCGGCCCGGGTGCACTACGAGATCACATCGCCGCACCGGCTGGCTTTGGAGACGTTCAACGTGCGGCGGCTGCGCATCGAACGGCGAGGGCTGCCGATGGCGACGAGCGGCAGTCTGGCGCTGCGGCTGGATGGGCAGGTCATCGAGTGGACGGCGGATTCGACCGTGGTCGAGTTCGAGCGGTCGGCGAACGGCGTGTGGGTGGGCGTGCACGAGTAGGTGGCGATGGCGGAGCAGGAGTGCCCGTACGTCTCGCGCGGCGGGTTGAAGCTCGAGGCGGCGCTGCGTGAGTTCGGGATCGAGGTGACCAGACTGGTCTGCTGCGACCTGGGCAGCCACGTCGGGGGGTTCGTCGATTGCCTGCTGCAGCATGGGGCGGCGCGCGTGTACGCGGTGGAGCCGGGCTATGGCGTGCTCGATTACCGGCTGCGGCGCGATGCGCGGGTCGTGTTGTTCGAGCGCACGAACGCGCTGAGCTTCGTCTGCCCCGAGCCCGGCGACCTGGTTACGATCGATGTCGGCTGGACGGCGCAGCGGCTCGTTCTGCCGGCGGCTCGGCGATGCCTGAAGCCGGACGGCGGTCGAATCATCACGCTGGTCAAGCCGCAGTATGAGGCTCCGCGGGAGTGGCTCAGTCACGGGGTGCTACCCGCCGAACGGTGCCCGGAAGTGCTGGCGACGTGTCGGGCGGACGTGCAGCAGTTGGGCTGGACGATCGCGGGTGAGATGGAGAGCCCGTTGCGGGGGCATGGGGGGAATGTTGAGTATCTGTGGTTGTTGCGCGGGTGAGGGGGGCGGAGGATCAGAGGATCAAAGGGGCAAAGGATCAAAGGGGGAGAGCGCTCCCCCATCTGCCCCTATGTTCCTTTGATCCTTTGACCCTGCCGCGCCCAAGACGTCGGCCACGGGGGGCCGACGCTACGTCCGGTGCAGAGCCCGGCCGCTACGGCTAGGCTTTCTCCTTGCCCCAAAGCTGGGCCAGCTCGGTCAGCATCTTCACCGCCGACTCCATCTGCTCGAGGCAGGCGAATTCGAGCGGGGAGTGGAAGTTGTGCATGCCGGTCGAGAGGTTCGGTGTGGGCAGGCCCATCTCACTGAGCCGCGAGCCGTCGGTGCCGCCACGAATGGAGGCGAATTTCGGCGGGACGCCGATGTTCTTGAAGGCCTGCTCGGCGAGCTTGACGGCGCGGGGCTCCTGGTTGAGGGCCTCGACCATGTTGCGGTACTGCTTGGTGACCTCGACGTTGATCTTGACCCGCGGCCAGTCCTTCTCGGTGGCGGCGGCGAGCTCCTTGAGGATCGCGGCCTGCTTGGGCAGCTCGTTGCTGTCGAAGCTGCGGAGGAGGATCTTGATGCGGGCCTCGGGGACGCCGCCTTCGAGCACGTACGGATGCAGGAAGCCGTCGCGGTCCTTGGTGGCCTCGGGCGACATCTCACGCGGCAGGCGGGAGAGGAAGTCGCCGGTGACACGGATGGCGTTGACCATCTTGCCGAAGGCCAGGCCGGGGTGGATGTTGACGCCGGTGATCGTGACGGTGGCCAGGTCGGCGGAGAAGGTCTCGTTTTCGAGCTCGCCGGCACCTTCGCCGTCGAGCGTGTAGGCGCACTGGGCGTTGATGGCCTTGATGTCGACCTTGTCGGTGCCGCGGCCGACTTCCTCGTCGGTGGTGAAGACGACGCGGATGGGGCCGTGCTTGATGTTCGGGTTGGCCATCAGGTGGGCGGCGGTCGTCATGATGACCGCCACACCGGCCTTGTCGTCGGCGCCGAGCAGCGTGGTGCCGTCGGCGGTGATGACGGTTTTGCCCTTGAGCTCGGCCAGGCCCTTGGTCTCGGCGACCTTGATGACCTTGGACTTGTCGGCGGGGAGGGTGATGTCGCCGCCGTCGTAGTTCTTAATGATATTGGGCTTGACGTCCTTGCCGCTGGCCTCCGGCGAGGTGTCCATGTGGGCGAGCCAGGCGATGGTCGGGGCGCCCTCGACGTTGCCGGGGATCGTGCCCATGACGATGCCGAACTCGGAGGTGTTCACGTCCTGGAGGCCGAGGGCCTTCATCTCTTCGGCGAGGATCTTGCCGAGCTCGAATTGGCCGGGGCAGCTCGGATACTTGACGGGCTCCTCGACGGCGGTGGTGTCGACCTTGACGTAACGGCAGAAACGATCGAGCAACGTGTCCACGACAAACCTCCAGGTGGCAGGACCTTGGTTCTTTCCGGGTCGGCACAGGGCCGCCTTGCGGGTCGGCGGGCGCGGCCGTGCCGGCAGGGCCCGGGGCGTCGCCAGAGACAGGGTAGCGGGGCGGGGCGGTTGAGGCAAATGGGGCCGACGGGTTGGGCGTCGCCGGGGGGCGGTTGGGCAGGGCGGGCTTGTGTTGGGGGGGCTGCGCGGCTAGCTTTACACGATCTCCACTTGGGAGAGCCGCGTTGATCGTGGGGGGTGTTTCCGCGGCCGCGGCGGCGCGGCGGCCGCAGTCGAGGCAGAAGGAACCACAAGCCCATGAGCGAGAAGAAGGACAACCAGTCGGCGAGCCCGAAGAGCCCGCTCAGCGAGATCGTGCAGCCGTTCATCGACCTGATTCATGCCCCGCGGGCGCTGTGGGGGATCAACCTCGCCTACGTCATCGAGGGCATGGCCTACTTCGGGATGCTCGGCTACCTGACGATCTATTGCTCGGAGTACATCTTCCAGGCCATCGACGGGGCCGACGAGGCGGCCCACTACATGGTCATGGTGCTCACCGCGGGCATCACGATCGCCATGTTCTTCCTGGGCGTGGTGGCGGATAAGCGGGGCGTGCGCTTCGCCCTGATTGCGGCATTTATATTGATGTTGATTGGCCGCGTTATCTGGGCGGGCGGGCCGAATCTGTTCGGGTTGGAGCCAACGCGGCCCAGCGTGATGGCCGGGGATAAGGTCACGCTGCACGTGACGCAGGTCGACACCCGGTATGGCAACAAAACCATCACCGCGGCCACCGTCCTGGGGAATCAGCCTGACGCGGTGGATGTCATACACGATCTGACCATAGACCTCTCGGAGGGTGCCGGCGTCGAGCCCGGCGAGGCGCTTGAGTCGAAGGTCGTACGGATTGGGCAGGCCGAGATCATCAGCGGCAGCGACGAAGACTGGAAGATCCGCTATGGCACGCCGCCGGTCACGGCCATGGCCCGGATTCGCGGGGCCGACAAGCTGCTGCTCCGGCCGGGCGCGCGGATCTCCATCGACCACGCGTACGTGGCCCGGCACGACGAGGAGAGGAAGCCGGATCCGAACAAGAAGCCGACATTGGCTCCTGGGGCGAGGGTCGCCATCCAGCGCGGCACAGTCGTCAAGAAGGAAGGCAAGGACGAGTACGCCATCAAGATCCAGTGGCCCGACGACGTCGTCCAGGTTGACCTGTCCAACGCCAAGCCCACGGCGGACTACGTTATCCGCACGCACTGGGTGAGCGACATCGCCGCGGTCAACACATTCCTGCCCGACCTCGCCGCCGGCGACGGAACCGAGCTCAGCGCTGACCTGGAGTCCAAGGAGGTGTCGCTGAGCGAGGCCACGCTCACCAAGGGCAAGGGCGGTGAGTGGGTGATCGAGTACGGCGGAAAGCGGATTACGGCGGATCTGTCGATCGGCGGCGATAAGGCCGGAACGGTCGACGACCGGCTATTGCCAGACCTTGCCACCGACGACGGGGTGCCATTGCAGGAGGAGCACCTCGGGAAATCGGTTCAGGTCAGCAAGGCTACGTTGACCGAACGCACTGGTGAGGACTGGCTGATCACGTACGGTGTGGAGCAGGTCAAGGCACGCTTGCACATTCGCTCTGCCAAGCACGCCCCGCTCGGCCCGGGCGCCGCCATTGCGCTGCGCCGGGCGAAGGTCGTCCGGGGTAGTGGTGAGGATGATTTCGTTCTGAACGTGACTTGGCCGGAGAACTTCAGCAACCTCGATACGTTCGGCTGTGCCGAGCCCCCGACGCGGGGAATCGTTACACGCGACGAGCGTGACCTGAAGGTCACGACGCGACCCGCGGCTCCGCCGGACGGGCAGGCGCCGAGCGACGCCAAGACTGTCACGATTGCCGAGCTACGCGAGCTGCCGGACGGCCGGGTCAACGTCGTTCTCAGGGACGTGGACGTGACCTACGTGCGTAACGGCGGCTACATGCTCCAGGAGGATAGGGAAGGGCCGGCCGTCGCCGTGCTGGTGAACCCCACCGGCTCGCCGCTCCAGATCGTCACTCTCCTGGGCATGTTGCTGGTCGTCATTGGCTACGGCATGTACCAGCCGGCCGCGTATGCCGGCGTGCGGAAGTTCACGACACCGAAGACGGCAGCGATGGGTTTCGCCATGCTCTACGCCCTGATGAACCTCGGCGGTTGGCTACCGTCGTTCGCCTTCCTGCTGCGCGATGAGGACTATGCGGGCCTGGGGATTCCGGGCGTGTACTGGGTGTACGCCGGCTTCACGGTCATCGCCCTGCTGTGCACGTTCTTCATCCTCAGCCCGCGCACCGTGGCCGAGGCCGAGAAGACGGCCAAGGAGGAAACGGCCCGCATCAAAGCTGAGGAGAAGGCCAAGGAACCGGCTGACGAGAAGGGTGGCGCGGAGGAGTCGAACGCCACCGCCCCGACGAACAGCGCCAACGGCAACGGCGACGGCTACATCAAGCCGCACATGTGGCTGTTCTGGGTGGGCGCGATGCTGTTGTTCCTGTTCAAGGGCGAATCGCCCTGGTGCTACAGCCCGGCGGAGCTCGCCAAGGAATGGGCGACGGCGGGCCTGGCGTCCATGGTCGTGTGGCGCTATATCCTGGCCGGGCTGGTCTTCATTTCGCCGGTGTTCATCGGGGCCATACCGGCGGCGCGGCGCTGGGTGGCGCGACATCCGCTGGAGAACAGCAAGTTCGCGTTCTTCATCTTCGCCCTGATCCCTGTCCAGACGCTCTTCACGTACAACTGGCTCGTGCTGCCGCCGTACATCAAGCGGGCGTACGAAGGCTGGATCGGCGACTACTTCGAGATCGCGGCGAACGCCAACCCGATTCTGATTTTCATCGCCGTCCCGATCATCACGGCGATGACGCAGAAGCGGCGCGTGTACAACATGATGATCATCGGTACGTTCGTCATGGCGGCGCCGGCGTTCCTGCTGGTGATCGGCCCGTACTGGTGGACGCTGGCCGCATACATCACGATCATGACCGTCGGCGAGGCCATGTGGCAGCCGCGCTTCCTGCAATACGCCGCCGAGATCGCCCCCGAGGGCCGCACCGGCGAGTACATGGGTGTGGCTCAGTTCCCATGGTTCCTGACCAAGGTGCTGGTGCCGCTGCTCTACTCGGGCAAGATGATGGACCGCTTCTGCCCGGCCGAGGGGCCGAAGAACACCGAGGCGATGTGGTTCATCTTCGGCTGTATCGCGATGGTGTCGTGCGTGCTGCTGATCCTGGCCAAGGGCTGGGTCGGCAAGGACTTCAAGACGAAGCACGAAGGCGCGTAACGCTGCGGGAGATGACGGCCGGTCAGGCGGTTGTCGGCGGGTCGGGACGGTAGCTGGCGAAGCAGCCGGGCTCTTCCTCGACCTCGACGCACGCCGGCGTGAGGCCGATCATCTCGTGGGCGGCGGCCATCTGCTCGGCTACGTACACGGCGACGAGCTCGGCGGAGGGGTCGCGCTCGCGGAACGGCGGCAGGTCGTTCAGGTCACGCTCGTGCAGCGTGGCGACGATTTCCTGCAACCGGGAGCGCACGGCGGCGAAGTCGACCAACAGACCCATCTCATTCAGGTGCGGGCCGGCGTAGGTGACCTTCAGTCGCCAGTTGTGCCCGTGCCGCGGCTCCCATGTGCCATCCGGCAGCCGCAGCCGGTGCGCCGCCGAGAACCAGCCGGTAACCGCAACTTCGAACATCGCTTCCTGCCTCGACCTGGGCCGCGGGAGCCGACGCGAGTCGGCCCGGCGGACGTGCGGCGGTCACCGCTGCGGCACCCCGGTCCGCCGGGGTGACGCCGTGCCGCCAGCACGTGGGCACGATACGGGCCCCGGTCGGCGGGCGTCAACGCGCTGGGAAATCCGGATACCCGTAGGCCGGTGGGCGGAATTCCGCCCCCGGGGCGCCTACGATAGACGTACCCGCGGGAAGTGCCTCTGTTCCTTCGCCCCTTTGTTCCTTTGCCCCTTTCCCGAGGCGTCTGGGACAGACTCACCCGCGGGAAGTTCGGGTAGCGGGCGGTCCGGGTGGGACCGCCGAACACAGGAGGCATTTCAGCATGGCCGCGAAGACCAGCAACCCTCTCGGCGCGCGCGACACCCTCACCACCACCGGCGGCGACGTCGTCATCTACCGGCTGGACGCCCTGGAGAAGGCCGGACTGGGGACGATCGGGCAGTTGCCCTATTCGATCCGCGTGCTGCTGGAGGCCGTGCTGCGGCACGTGGACGGCTCGGTGGTGCTCGAAGACCACGTGCGGGCGCTGGCCGGCTGGCGGCCCGACGCCGACGACAGCCGCGAGATCCCGTTCATGCCCGCCCGCGTCGTGCTTCAGGATTTCACGGGCGTGCCGGCGATGGTGGACCTGGCGGCGATGCGCTCGGCCGTGGCTCGGCTCGGCGGTGACCCGCAACGCATCAACCCGTGCATTCCCGCGGACCTGGTCATCGACCACTCGGTGCAGGTGGACCACTTCGGGCGGACCGATGCGCTCGACCTCAACGCCCGGCTCGAATTCCACCGCAACCGCGAGCGCTACGAGTTTCTGCGCTGGGGGCAGAACGCGTTTGAGAATGTGCGCGTCGTGCCGCCGGCGACGGGCATCGTGCACCAGGTGAACCTCGAGTATCTCGCCCGCACCGTGCTTACGCGCGACGTCGACGGTCAGACGGTGGCGTTCCCGGATTCGCTCGTCGGCACGGATAGCCATACGACGATGATCAACGGGCTCGGCGTGCTCGGCTGGGGCGTGGGCGGCATCGAGGCCGAGGCGGCCATGCTCGGCCAGCCGCTGTACATGCTCATTCCGGAGGTGGTCGGGTTCCGGCTGCGCGGGTCGCTGCCGGCGGGGACGACCGCCACCGACCTCGTGCTGCGCGTGACCGAGATGCTCCGCGCGCACGGCGTCGTCAGCAAGTTCGTCGAGTTCTTCGGCGAGGGGCTGGCGCACATGAGCCTGCCTGACCGGGCGACCATCGCCAACATGGCCCCGGAGTACGGGGCGACGACCGGGTTCTTCCCCGTCGATGAGCGGACGCTCGAATACCTACGGCTGACGAACCGCAGCGACGATGTCGTCGATCTGGTCGAACGCTATTGCCGGGCGCAGCACCTGTTCCGGACGGCGGACAGTCCGGAACCGCGGTACAGCGCCCTGCTGGAGCTCGACTTGGGCACGGTGGAGCCGTCGCTCGCCGGTCCGAAGCGCCCGCAGGACCGCGTGGCGTTGTCGGGGATGAAGGAGGCGTTTCGGGCGGCGTTGCGGACGCCGGTGCGGCAGCGCGGGTTCGAGCTGGACGACGCCGCGCTTGGCGTGCAAGTCGACGTCGACGACGAGGCGTGCCAGTACACGCTGCAACACGGGGCCGTGGTCATCGCCGCCATCACGAGCTGCACGAACACCAGCAATCCGGCGGTGATGATCGGAGCCGGGTTGCTGGCGAAGAAGGCGGTCGAGAAGGGATTGAAGGTCCAGCCGTGGGTGAAGACGTCGCTGGCGCCGGGTTCGCGCGTGGTCACCGATTACCTGGACAAGGCGGGCTTGTCCGACGCGCTGTCGGATCTGGGCTTCCAGACGGTCGGCTACGGTTGCACGACGTGCATCGGGAACAGCGGCCCGCTGCCCGAAGCCGTGCGGACGGCGATCGAGGAGGGCAACCTCGTCGCCAGTGCCGTGCTCAGCGGCAACCGCAACTTCGAGGGCCGCGTCAATCCGCACGTACGGGCGAACTATCTGGCGTCGCCGCCGCTGGTGGTGGCGTATGCCCTGGCCGGGACGACGGACATCGATCTGGTGAACGAGCCGGTGGGCGTGGGGGCCGACGGCGAGCCGGTGTACCTGCGTGACATCTGGCCGACGCCGGCGGAGATTGACGCCGTTATCCGCCAGACGGTAACACCCGACGCGTTTCGGCGACAATATGCGGAGGTCTTCACCGGGCCGCCGGAGTGGCAGAAGCTATCCGCCGGCGATGAGCCGGTGTACGCGTGGCGAGAGGACAGCACGTACATTCAGGAGCCGCCGTTCTTCGTGGGGCTGGCGCCGGAGCCGTCGCCGGTGACGCCGCTGAAAGGGGCGCGGTGCCTGGTGATGGTCGGCGACAGCGTGACGACGGACCACATCAGCCCCGCGGGCTCGATCAACCCCAAGTCGCCGGCGGGACAGTACCTTCAGCAGCACGGCGTGGAGGTCGCGGAGTTCAACAGCTACGGTTCGCGGCGGGGGAACGATCGGGTGATGGTGCGCGGCACGTTCGCCAACGTGCGGCTGCGCAACCTGCTGGCGCCGGGGACCGAGGGTGGCGTGACCGTCCATCTGCCCACCGGCAACCTGATGTCGATTCACGAAGCGGCGATGAAGTACAAGGAGACGAACACGCCGCTGGTGATCGTCGCTGGCCGGGATTACGGCATGGGCAGCTCGCGCGACTGGGCGGCGAAGGGGACGCTGCTGCTGGGCGTGCGGGCGGCGATCGCGGTCAGCTTCGAGCGCATCCACCGGACGAACCTGGTGTGCATGGGCGTGCTGCCGCTGGAGTTTATGCCGGGTCAGGACCGCGAGTCGCTCGGTCTCGATGGGCGTGGGTTGTTCGACACTCCCGACCTCGGCCCGTCGCTCCGGCCGCGGCAGGAGCTGCGTGTCGTCGCCACCAACCCCGAGACGGGCAAGAAGACCGAGTTCTCGGCCATCTGCCGGATCGATACGCCGATCGAGGTGGAGTACTACCGCCACGGTGGCGTGCTGCCGATGGTGTTGCGGGGAATGCTGGGCGCGAAGAGCTAACCGGCCAGCCCGCTGTTCAGGTGATCTTCTGGCCGGTCAGGCGGGCGACTTCGACGCAGTCTTTGTCGCCGCGGCCGCTGAGGTTGATGACGACGATCTGGTCGCGGGGCAGGGTGGCGGCTAGGCGGACGGCGTGGGCGACGGCGTGGGCGGGCTCCAACGCCGGGATGATGCCCTCCAGCCGGCTGAGCAGGGCGAAGGCTTCGAGGGCTTCGGTGTCGGTCGCCGAGGTGTAGCTCACGCGGCCGGTCTCGTGCCAGTGGGCGTGCTCGGGGCCGACGCCGGGGTAATCCAGACCCGCCGAGACGGAATGCACGGGCAGCGTCTGGCCGTCGTTGTCCTGGAGGACGATGGTGTGCATGCCGTGCAGCACGCCGGGGCGGCCCTTGGCCAGCGTCGCCGCATGGCGGGCGTTGAGGCCCTCGCCGGCGGCTTCGACGCCGACCAGACGCACGCTTTCGTCGGCGATGAAGGGGTGGAAGATGCCCGCTGCGTTGCTGCCGCCGCCGACGCAGGCGACGATCGCGTCGGGCAGGCGGCCGGCGCGGGCGAGAATCTGCTCGCGGGTTTCGCGGCCGATAACGCACTGGAAGTCGCGGACGATCGCCGGGAAGGGGTGCGGGCCCATGACGCTGCCGATGATGTAGTGCGTGTCGGCGACGCTGCCCATCCAGTCGCGCATGGCTTCGTTGATGGCGTCCTTCAGCGTCTGCTGGCCGCTGGTGACGGGGATGCACTCGGCGCCGAGCAGACGCATGCGGTAGACGTTGAGCGCCTGCCGCCGCACGTCCTCGGCACCCATGTATACGACGCAATCGAGCCCGAATACGGCGGCGGCCGTCGCCGTCGCTACGCCGTGCTGACCGGCGCCGGTCTCGGCGATGACGCGGCGCTTGCCCATCCGGCGGGTGAGCAGGGCCTGGCCGAGTGTGTTGTTGATCTTGTGGGCGCCGGTGTGGTTGAGGTCTTCACGCTTGAGGTAGATCTGCGCGCCGCCGACGTGCTCGGTGAGCCGGCGGGCGAAGTAGAGGGGGCTCGGCCGTCCGACGTAGTCGCGGAGATAGTCGTCGAGCTCGGTCCAGAAGGCGGTGTCGCCACGGGCCTGCTCGTAGGCGGCCTCGAGGTGGCGGACGGCGCCCATGAGGACCTCGGGGACGTACTGGCCGCCGAAGGGACCGAAGCGGCCGACGTGCGTGGTGGGGGTGGATGGGGTCATGCGGGGATTGTAGCCGGTTCGGAGGCACTGGTGGGCAAGCCACCAGTGGCACGCGGCGAGCCGTCAGCCGTCAGCCGTCAGCTATCAGCCTCAGCCCTGAGCCGGAGGGGGGCGATCCCGGCGCGCTGGGATGTCGGACGTTGCTGGTTCCGAGCGCCTCGGTTGTCGACCGACACGCTCAGCCGTCACCGCGCTCCGTCAGACACTGCTCAAGAGCAGTGGCACACTGTGGCGTGGCTCACGTGGCGGCCGGGCGCCGGACCGGACGTGGTTCGTTGCGATCAGAAGCTGGGGCCGAGCTTGGCGCGGAGCCAGGCGACGACGCCGTCCTTGGGGACGCGGCATTGCTCCAGCGTGTCGCGGTCGCGGATCGTGACCGTGCCGTCCTGCAGCGTCTGGCCGTCCACCGTCACGCAGAAGGGCGTGCCGACCTCGTCCTGCCGGCGATAGCGGCGGCCGACGGCACCCTTGTCGTCGTAGAAGGCGGTCATGTGCTGCTTGGCGTCCCGGTAAATCGCCTCGGCGATCTCGGGCATGCCCTCCTTCTTCACCAACGGGAAGACGGCAACCTTGATGGGGGCCAGCTTGGGGTGGAACTTCATGAGCACGCGGGTCTGCATCTGGCCCTTGTCGTCGGGGGCCTGGTCCTCGGTGTAGGCCTCGCAGAGGAAGGCCAGCGTGGCGCGGTCGGCGCCGGCGGACGGCTCGATGACCGTCGGCAGGAAGCGGTAGGGGGCCTTGTTCTTGACCTCCTTGTGCTGCTCCTTGGGGAACTGCTCCTTGTCCCGCTCCCAGGCCTCATCGTCGAAGTAGCTGAGGTCCTTGCCGCTGTGCTGGGCGTGCTGCGTGAGGTCGTAGCAGCCGCGATGGGCGACGCCTTCGAGCTCCTGGTGCTCGTCGGAGAACGGAAACAGGTACTCGATGTCGGCGCAGGCCTTCGAGTAGTGGGCGAGCTCGTCGGCGGCCTGATCGCGCAGCCGCAGCTTCTCGCTCTTGAGGCCGAGGTTGACGTACCAGTCGAAGCGGACCTTTCGCCAGAACTCGTACCAGTTCATCGAGTCCTCTTCGCGGCAGAAGAACTCGATCTCCATCTGCTCGAACTCGCGCGAGCGGAAGGTGTAGTTCCGCGGGTTGATCTCGTTGCGGAACGACTTGCCGACCTGGCCGATGCCGAAGGGGACCTTCACACGCGTCGTGTCGAGGACGTTCTGGTAGTTGGCGAAGATGCCCTGGGCGGTCTCGGGGCGGAGGTAGACCTTGCTGGTTTCGTCCTGTTCGACGCCCGTGTGTGTCTCGAACATCAACGTGATTGCCTTGGGCTCGCCGAGTTCACCGCCACAAAGGGGGCACGGATCCTGCATGCCGGTCGCATGCAACTGCTCCGTTGCCAGGTAGCTCAACATTTCATTGATGTTCGGGGGGGCTTCAGGCTGTCCGGCCACGCGTGTGGCGATCCATGAGAGGGTGACCTCCGGGTTGCGCACGAGTGCGAGGTTCGGCGCGAGACGTTTGCCCTTGCCACGTGCCCACTTCATCAACCTTGGTGTGTCGATCTCACCGGTTATTGGCGTAAACACCTGGAGCAGAGAATCCACCCACGGCGACTGGCTCAGGATGTCCCAGAGCTGGTCCGCCCGAACGAAATGGCCGCAGCGCTGGCACTTGCGCGTCAGGTCGGCAAACGTGCCGACGTGGCCGCTGGCTACCCAGACCTTGGGGTTCATGATGATCGAGCAGTCGACGCCGACCATCTCGATTTCCTTGCCGTCGGGGCCGGTGGGCGGGTTGGTGACCATGTCGTGCCACCAGAGATTCTTGATGTTCCGCTTCAGCTCGACGCCGAGGGGGCCGTAGTCCCAGAAGCCGCCGATGCCGCCGTAGATCTCGCTGGATTGGTAGATGAACCCCCGCCGCTTGCAGAGGGCGGTGAGCTTGTCCATGAACGCGGTGTCGCCGGCCATTGTGAGTCTCCTGAAGGCACGAGCGGCGCATGATAGAGAATGCGGGCGGCGGAGGCAAAGGTGGGGGGGGAAGGCAACCCCTTCGACTGCGCTCAGGGTGCGGAGGCAACGAGGCAACGAGGCGTTGCGTTCGAAGGTCTGCCGGCGGTGGGGGCGGTCGTCGACAATCGACGTCGGCCACGGGGGGCCGACGCTACGCGGCCGGTGCGGAGGCCGGGCGACGCGTCAGTCGGTCCAGGAGACTTGGCCGGTGGAGCCGTCGACGGTGACTTGCGCGCCGGTGGGGACCGCCGACAGGAGGTCGGTTTCGGGTTCGCAGACGAGGGTGACGCCGGTGACGATGGCACCTTCGACGATGTTGGTGTCGGCGGGTTTGCTGAGGACGATCGCCGCCGGCTGACGGCCTTGTTTGGCGAGGACGGTGAGGACGACGCAGCCGCCGGAAGAGCCCTTGGTTTCGGGGTAGATCATGACCTTGCCGGCGATGGTTTCGCCGTGGTGCTCGTGGCCGTGGGCGATGATCTCGCCGGTGTCCATGTCCACGTCGCCGAGGAAGGAGAAGGCCTTGTGGCAGACGAGGGCCGGGCCGGTGACGACGCCGCGGACGAGCGGGCGGGCTGCAACGGTCTTGCGGTTCATCTACTTACTCCGGTTGCCCCGCGCAGCAGTCCGTGCAGCATGCGCGGCCAGGGATGATGCACATCCTGCGCTCGCCAGAGGAACGATTGGTTTTGAGGACGCCCATCGACAATCCGCGGACCGACACGTGCAAGTCGCAGTCCTCGCACGCAGATGCCTCGGTGAACGAACGCGCGGTCGTGGATCACTTCGTTGAAGGTTGTAGTACGCGGTCCTGGAGCGATCGTCGATCTCGTAGGATGCGACGCCGTGCGTCTCCAGAACGTGCTCCCGCAGCGGCACCGTCCACTTCGACCAGACGAACTGGAACCACGCGGCGTGCCGGCCGGACCGGTCCCTCCTGCCTGACGGCAGGCGCAGCAACCCAGTTTGCTGGTCGAACGTCGAAGCCGTGGCACAGAACGCCTGATCGTGCAGAAGCGCGTTCAGCTTGCACAGCCCATGCTCGTCTTGGATTCCCAGTACCGCTTGCACCGTCCGTCCGTCACATGGATCGCGATTCGCTTGTTGCCGCCGGACGCCGCCGAATGGTCGGTCTCAGGAAGCGTCGGCGGCTTGGTCGGGGGTAGTTCGCATTCGTGAGTCCCGTTACCGCCAGATCCGCGTTGGATCAGGACGCGTAGGCTCATGATACCGCCGTTGGCTCGGATGCGTCCACCGTGAGGGCCGGTGCTGGCGTTCGCGCCTTCCACGTGTGCCCGTTTCCCGTTCCCAGAGAGGTCGGCCAGGGGGGCACGTCGTTCGTTTGCCTGAGACTCGACTTCTCCCAGCCGCTCCGTGTCGGGGAGGTCCGTGTCGCGCGCCGTATGCGTAGAGAGAGGCGGGCCACGCGGCCTCGGTGAGCGTGCTTGCGGTTGGCCTCCCCTCACTCGTGGATTGAGTCGTACTCGGGCCCCCAGAACCGTGGGCTTTCCTCGGCTGACGGTACGCCCACTGAACGCGTCCGCGCCCGCACGTGGCCGTCGACGAACAGGAAATTGAGCGTTCCGCCGTGGCGCTCGTTGTCGTCCCATTCGAGGTTGCCGGGGTAGTGGTTCGGGAGCGTCGGATGGGCCTCATAGTGGGCGTCCCAGGTTCCCGTCTCGAGCGCGACACGATCCATGATGGCAGCCCAGCGCCAGGTTTCCGCCATTAGCATCGTGTCGCCAGGATTTTCGATGCGGCTCAAGGCGTGGCCGGCCGGTCCCCAGAGAATGTATTTATCAGAGCCCGGCTCGGCCCGCTTGTGCCAGCCGTTCAGCGAGTAACTGGTCTCCGCACCCCAGTGCGGATCATCATCGGGAACGCCCATCTTCTCCGCGGGATACGGATGGTCGTCGCACGGGCAGAACAGGAACGCCGACCCGATCGTCTTGTAGTTGGCGACATAGTTGACGAAGTTCGGTGCGGTCGGCATACCGCTGTCTTCACGCGTCCAGTTCCACCAAGGGGCGCCGCCCGATGCCGATAACCCCTTGGGAACCAGTGTACCGTTGTCGTTGCCATACAGATGATGGGCGATGCTCAACTGGCTGAGCTGTGTTGCGCAGGCGATGCGCTTCGCCTGCCAGCGGGCATTGCGAAGACTGGGCATGAGGATTGCCAGCAGCAGCGCGATGACGGCCACCACGACCAGTAACTCGACGAGCGTGAAGCCGCCTGGCGGATGATGGCGTTTCATCGATAATCCTCCGCTTCAGGGGAGTTCGCCGCCTGCGCTTGGCGCGGACGGCAGGCCTTCGCGAGACGTGTTACTCGCAGAAGAGGCGTCGGAAGGTCACGAGGTCCCATTTGTCCACGTCACCGTCTTTGTCGAGATCCGCGCTGTTACACGGTGCCGCAACACCGTCCGCGGAGCTGGCCAGGCATCTCGCAAAGTGGGCCAGGTCCGCCGCATCGACCGCACCATCTCGATTGAAATCGCCGACGTCGTGTTCGGGCGCCGGCACGGACTGCTGTCCGCGAACAGGGCGCCTGGACGCGGAACACGCACGAACCGGGCGATCCTGCTTCTTCAGCGGAGAACCCACAAGCGTTAACGTTGGCAGGAGCGCAGCAGGATAATTGCCACCGTCCATCGACATCAACGTGAAGTCCCCGTCGTGCGAACCGGCCATGGCAAAGCCAGCGAAGGCTTCCTGGTCGGCCAGCAGATCCCGAACCCCTTCCGTCACGTCGATGTCAAACGTGATCGCCCCGCCGTAGTAATCGATCTCGTCCTGGCTCAGCCGGTATCCTTGCTCGCTGACCAGGTGAACGACGAGGTCCCACGTTTCGGCGTGCTTCCGGTCGCAGCGATCGAAGTCCAGTTGCGCGTCCTGGATGGTGGTCAGTTGTCCATCACCGGCAAACACATGCACGTACATCCACTCAGGTGCCATCGCGTCGGTGAGGCCGTTCAGGCTCATGTCAATCACGCGGTCGACGACGAACGTCAGCGTGGCCGAGATGAGTGACTCGGCGGTCATGCCGGCATCGTAGGCCGGCGCCAGCATGTATTCCTGGATGTGCTTGACCTGACGGTCGTAGCCTTCGGGGTAATCATAGTAGCAATTCCCGAAGTTCATCCCGAAGCTACCGACCTCATCAACCAAGCCATTGAGATATAGGCCACTGTCCGGGTCACGCATCCAGTCGGCCGCACTATGGTAGATCGCATGATCGTCGGTTTGATTCGGGTCGAAGATATTGTAATCCGGCCCGGGATGATCCCAATCGTCCGGCTCGTCGTTGGCCTTCAATGTCACAACGATCGGTGGGGGGAACTGCGCCACCTCATACTGCGCATCAGGCTGAGCCCACGCCAAGCCCGTGCTGAGCGAGAGAAGCCCTGCCGTCGCAATTGCAATTCTGTTCTGTCCGATCATGTTCATATCCCTCTCGGTTTTCGCTAAAACGGGCGGCGCCGGGGGTTGAACCCCGACGCCACCTGACGAGCCGTTGCCAGAGGCTACCGACGCCGCAGTGTCAGCAGCGCTCCCAGCGACAGCAACGCGAGCGACGTGGGCTCGGGAACCACGTTGCCAATAATGGTCAGCTTCGGCGACAGGCTGAGGTCATCGCCGGGCTGCCAGTCGCCTGAAGCGAATACGGGGAACCCCTCGTTCCAGATCTGGTCCTGATTCAGAAGCATCGTCAGATACCAGCCGTGGTTCGCGCGCGTCCCCAACAGCGCCTCGGTGATGTAGTCGGTAACATCCAGGTCGATCGCGCCAACGGGCTCCGCGATCGGCTCCATCGGATTCGCATCGCCGTCATCCGGGAAGGACCACGTGTCGACCATCTCTCCCGCCTCGCTGTAGTCGTACTCGGGAGGGTTCGCGACGCCCGGCACCCAAGGCGCCGTCTGGCTGGCGTACGGCGCAAATGGTCCCGGCCTGGTGTTGTACGTAACATCGTACTCATTCCAGTCATCCTCGACCGCGTACAGTCCGAGCGTGTTGGTCTCGCGCGGAAGGTAGTTGTCGTCGAACCCGCCGAACGGATTGGCCACATGATTAACGGTCAACACGGCGGAAGTGATCTCGATATCGCCCTCCCAGCTCAGGCTGCTCAGGTCAAAGCGGATCAAGGACTCCTGAACCCATCCCAGGCGGCTGGGCGAGCCGAACATCTCACCGGCAGAGGCATCGTAGGTAAACGCCCCGAGCCAGTCTTCAGCGTAGTTGCCGTCGGCATAGCTACTACTCCACATTATGTTTGCGCTGACATGCGTGTCATCGAGTGCCGTTCCAGGCTGCAACGTCACACCGGCCAGTGCCGAACGGCCGACAGCGGCCAGGAGAGATACGGTAAGCACCACGTTCATCGTGGCATTGGTCTTGAGTTGCATTGATACTCCTCCTGCAATAACCAGATCAGATTCTCTGCTTTGCTGAACGCCAGAAAAGAACAGTATGCATTGAGCTACAGTCAAGTTACGCCAAGCACCTCCTTCCACTCACGCGGCCGGCGCCGGAGAAGCCTCATCAGGCAAGGACTCCGGCAGATCGCCGCCCGACGTCCGAGTCGAATCCAACCGGTGGCAGAAGGTCTTGCAACTGGCCGCTACGGGTGGGATAATTACCTGTGCGGCAGCCTGAACCGGTTGTCGTTAGTTCCGGGCGGTCAGGGGACTTTCGCGAGGACTCTGGCCGCCCGCCTTCTCTTGACAATGTCCTACAACATCGTCAATGCGTGCGCTGTTTTTCCGTCACCATCCGGCCCAGCTCACGGACCGGAGCATTCCAGCCTTCGGCCGAAGCGCCGTGTGCGACAGCGCACAGCCCCACGGCCCGCTCAACAGCGCAGGGCAAGAGCGCCGACTCCAGGGCTGCAAGCACAGTCACAGTGCCCCGCCAGCGGCAACGTGTGACTGCCATGGGCTTCACATCCATCTGGGATCTCCTGACCGGTGCGGCGCCATGTCAGTTCGGCAAGGGTGATTCAGACCATCCGGACGCCGGCGGATCAAACCTGGCTGGGCCAGTTTGGCACCCACTCTGACGGACCCAGGCGCTGATCGCGTGATCGATTAGCGCCAAGTCGTAGGCGCTCAAATGCAACGTCGTCGCCCCCACGTTCAGGTGAAAAGTCCCATGCTTGCAGCGCCAGAGGCGGACAGATGATTGCGGTTGGCTTGCGTTTTCGTGCACTCTCGAACTCCTCTTCGCTTCAGCCCCTGCGCGTTGGACCGTCACGGAGGCGATGTCTGAGACATCCAATCCCCAGGCGAGCCCGTGGGCTACTGGATCCTGACACCCACAGAAAAGTGGTTGAAGTATAAATCAAAAGAGAGGCACATCAATCATGTGCGTGCAAATTTTTTCTTTCCGTGTCGCCGCTGAACACGCCGCCGCGATTCGTGTTGACCCGCGGCACCGTGACCGGCAGCAGGTTGGCGAGTGGGTGGCGGGATCGCGTTATATGGGGGACACGAATTCGGCTCTGATTCGCCTCCCGCACTTCTGGGGAGGCGTCGGGTGGCACTGGCGACCTGTCCGCCAGCATTTGCCATCCCGCAGCCCGGGCCCTCCCGCCAAAATCGGAAGACCGTCGTGCCGGGCTGTTCGCCGCCCATGAGAGGGGGCAGCCACGGGCTCTGCTGCTGCTCCATCCTCTGCTTAATCCGAAACGAACAGGGTCGCTTGACGGCCAACAGCAACTTGTCAATCGGGGCATCGCTGCCCTGCGGGAGTACGATCCGGTGAACGTGCTCCGGCATGTAGACGAAGGCCAGCAGGTCGAAGCGGTACCGCTCGACGGCTCAGCCCATGCTCTCAGACAGGAGCCGTTTCCGGTCGTCATCGTCCAGCAGGGGGAGCTGGTGATACGTCGAGAACGTTAGCTCGTGAGCGCAGTCTCGCTCGTGATCATGCTTGACCGGCTTTCGATGTCCCGGTTCGATCTGCATGACTCACACGTACGAGCAAAGACACTGGTGGGCAAGCTACCAGAGGCACCCGGTGGCACCGGTCACGTCAGTCGGCCGGTGACGGCGGCGCGGAGGCAGTCGGTGAACGGGCGGAGGGCTGTGCGGCAGCCGATCAGGTCGCCGACGTAGCGGAGCATTTTGCTCGAATCGGCGACCATCGCCCGGACCTGCGGCGTCGGCAGGCCGTGCTCCTTGCACGTGCTGGTCCGCATGTGGCACTCGACCGGGCAGGTGTCGCAGACGATGCGGGCGCCGGCTTGCTCCAGCACGTCCACCAAGCCCTCCCACGCCGCCGCCTGCTTGGTCATGCGGTTCGTGCAGATCCAAAGCCGGACGCCGGTGTGGACCTTCGCCGCGTGGGCCGTGAACCAGTCGGCGGCCCGCCGCAACTGGGCCAGCGTGTAGTGCGGGCAGCCGAGCGTGACGAAATCGACCTCGCCGCCGGCGGCGATGGTCGTCAGGCGCTCGCGGACGGCGTCGAGGTCGCGGCGGGTGACGTCGTGCGTTTCGCGCGGCGTCGTACCCTGGAAAGCGGCGGCGACGTCGGCGGCTTCGGCCGTGTGCGGCGGAGCGTGGAAGAGCGTCACCGAGCCGCTTGTGGCCAGGGCGGCGCCGAGAGAAAGCAGTTGATCCTGCGTCGTGCCGGCGGGCAGCGTGTCGAAGACCGGCACCTCCGAGCCGACGATCCCGCCGACGTGGAAGCCCAGGGCCGAGTAGTCGGCCTCGGTTTGCAGGTCGTCACGGTCGAGCCGCAGGCGGAACAGGTGCGTGCCCCGGCGGTTCTCGTCGAGCAGGTAGCCCATCAGCGGGTACTTGCCGGTGACGGCGGCGTAGCGCGTGAACAGGCCGCCGCGGTTTGTCCGCGCACCCAGCACCGAGTTGTAGTAGATGATCGCCGACGATTCGACGGAAGCGATGAGCGAGCCCTTCGGCGGGACGAAGCCGAGCCATTGCGGCGTGCAGGTGTACGTGCCGAGGATGCCGAGCTGGCGGTGGGCGGGCACGACCTCGGCTTGCAGTTCGTGGACCTTCGCCGGACAGCCGCATTGTTGCCAGTGTTCGACGTCGCAGGCGAGGGTGGAGCTGGTGGTGGGGATGCAGACGCGGGCGCCGGTGGCGGCGTATTCGACGGCGTCCTCGACGCTGCCGCGGTAGATGGACATTTCCGCGGGGTAGTGGGCGTAGATGATGTCGGCGAAGCGCTCGGCGCCGAAGGCGTCGCCGAATTGGACGAGGTAATCGAGGGCACGGGCGGCCGGGGCGCCGTGGTCGCCGGCGAGGGTGGCCTTTTCGTGGTCGGTGAGTTTCATGTGGGGCCTCGGTTGGCGGTCGTGTGGGCGTCCGTTGGCGATCGACGGCCGACACGAAGGTCGGCCGCTACGGCCCGTAGGCGGCGTTTTCGGCGTTCGACGTCGGCCACGGGGGGCCGACGCTACACGGCCGGCACGGAGACCGGCCGCTACATTACCGGGAGCAGCAGCCGCGAGGGGTGCTGCGGGTCGTGGTATAGGCGGTTGTGGGCGGTGACGCAGCGCTCGGCTGATCCGGGCGGTTCGAGCGTGTTCGTGTGCGCCGCGAGCTTGGGCACCGCCGCCGAGGCGACCTGCAAACGCAGGCGGTGACCGCGGGGGATGCGGATGCCCGTCGCCCACATGTCGATCTTCACCTGGACGATGCTGTTCGGCGGGACCGGGTGCTGCTTGTCCAACGACTCGCGCAGGGCCAGCCGGACGTTGCCGTCGCAGAGCTGGCGGGCCAGCCCGTTGGCGTGCACGTCGCAGAGCATCGCACAGAACTCGGTGTCCGCCGCCGACGTCGAGACGTGCAGCTCAGCGAAGACGCGGCCGCAGAGCACGATATCCGCCGGCAGGGGCTCGGTCGTGTAGCACAGCACGTCGTCGCGGCGCTGCACGGGGCGGGCGTCGAAGGGACCGCCGATCTGAAGCGTTCCGGCGTCGTACAGGTACGGCGTCGGGTCGTCGGGGTCGTATTCGTAAGCGTCCGGCGGCTGGTCCTCGGCGGGCGGACGCTCGGTCAGTTGGCCATCGCCGAAGAGCGAGTTGGCCTTGCCGTCCGATTGCAGGTAGAGGGCCTGCTCGCGGGCCTGCGGCGGGGGCCAGTCGGCGAAGTCGTGCCAGTCGTTCGAACCCATGAGGAAGATACGGGCTCGCGGGCGGTCGCCCCAACTCTCCGGGCGGTCGCCGATGTACTTGTCGAGCCAGTCCAGGATGAAGCTGTTGATGTCGATGATTTCGTGCGGGCCGAAATCCACGCCGGGGATGACCGACTTTGTGTTGGTGGCGTGTGGCCAGGGGCCGATGAGGATGTTCTGGTCCTCGCGGGCGGGGGCGATCTGGCGGGCGGTGGGGTAGTTAATGTACGTGCTGGCGCCGTCGTCGTCGTACCAGCCGCAGATGTGTAGGGCGGGCAGGTCGAGCTCGTCCATGCGGTGCATGTAGCAGGCCCGCTGCCAGTAGTCGTCGCGCGTCGGGTGGGCCATCCACTCGCGCCAGGTTTTGCTGTGCAGGCCGAACTGCTCATCGAGGCGGTCGAGCGGGCGGAAGCGGTAGAACGCCTCCCAGTCGTACTGGCCGACGTCCTGGTTCGTCCGCCCGTGCACGAGCATGGCCCAGATGATCATCTGCCAGCAGGCGGAGCCGTTCCACCAGGGCACGTTGATGACGGGGTCGGGCAGGGCGACGATGGGCACGAGGGCCTTCACCGCCGGATGGTGGCCGAAAGCGCCCATCCACACGCAAAAGCCCTCGTAGGAGCGGCCGTAGAGGGCGATGCGGCCGTTGCAGAATCCCTGCTCGGCGAGCCAGCGCTGAGCGGCGAGGCCGTCGCGGGCCTCGTTGAAGAAGGGCTCCCACTCGCCGTCGCTGTCGTAGCGGCCGCGGACGTCCTGGATGGCGACGGCGTAGCCGTTGCGGGCGAACTCGCGGGCGAGGGGGATCTTCTTCACCGGATCGTTGTTGGAGTAGGGCGTGCGGATGAGGATCGTCGGCCAGGGGCCTTCGCCGGTGGGGATGTATACGTCGGTGGAAAGCTTGATGCCGTCGTCGGCCGGGCAGTTGAGATCGAGCCGGGCGGTGACGCCGTGGGTGGGACGGTGGGCCAAGGGTGCACCTCGTAAAACCGGATGGTCGACCGATGAAACAGGCCGGTCCGGCCGGCCCGCCTGTAGCGTACCGCGGGCGGGGCGACTGTCCAAGCGTCGGTGTGACGGTGGCCCGGCGCCGTGGGTGAAGCGGCGGTGAAGATGCCGGTCGGAAACTGCCCGGACGGGTGGGCGGCGGGCGGCTGGTGTGCTACTGTGCGCCGGGTTCGGCGGCGGCGGGCCACCGAACAGCGGTGGGCGCGGGCGCTCCCGGGAGGTGATGGCGATGATGCAAAGCAGGAAGTTGGTGGTGGTCGTTTTGTTGGCCTGGTTGACCGTGGTGGGGCTGGCGCAGGCGGAGGGCGTGCCGGAGTTCATCAAGTTGCAGGCCCAGTCGGCGAAGGCGAAGGCGGCGCTGGGCGACGCGATCGGCACCGCCCGCGGGTCGGTCCCGTTCTGCGTGTTCCTCAAAGCCGAACTGACGATGCAGGGTTCGGCCATCGTCTACCGCGTCGAGCAGGCGGTCGGGCAGGAGATCACGGCGTTCACCATCTCGGCGACCGACGGCCGCGAGGTGTCGCGTGAGCCGCTTCGCGTCACGCGCGAGGCCCGCGATCTGGATGCCCTGGCCAAGGCTACCGGTGCGGTCCGGATCACGCCACAGCAGGCCCTCGAACACGTGGCGAAGGCGGCGGACGGCGGCCGTATCGTGGCCATCGAGTTCGCCCAAGAGAAGGGTGAGCCGCTGTACCTCGTGCGCTGGCTGGGCGATCTGAAGCTCGGCAGGGGCGTGGTCAGTGCGGTGACCGGGGACGTGCGCGACGTCGAGCTCACCGGCGTGAAGTACCTCATCTCTGAGTGGCGGTTCGACGAGGCGCCCGTCGGCAAGGTTCCCGAGGGCTGGAGCATCCGCCAGACGCAGCCGGCGAAGCAGTTGGCCACGTGGGAGGTGGCGGCCGACGCGAAGGCAGCCACACCGCCGAACGTGCTGGCCCTGACGCGGACGGTGAACGAGGGGCGGGCGTTCAACCTGGCCGTGGCGGACGATAGCTGGTACACCGACGTCGACCTGACCGTGAGCGTGAAGGCGGTCTCCGGCAAGGAGGATCAGGGCGGCGGGCCGATCTGGCGGTGCCAGGACGAGAACAACTACTACATCTGCCGGTTCAACCCACTGGAGGCCAATTTCCGTGTCTACAAGGTGGTCGCCGGCGAGCGGAAGCAGCTCGAATCGGTGAAGATTGAGACCGAGGCGGGACGCTGGTACACGGTGGGCGTCCGCATGGTCGGCAACCAGATCGAGTGCCTGCTCGACGGCGAGAAGCTGCTGTCGGCGACGGACGACACGTTCGCCGGCCCGGGCATGGTCGGGCTGTGGACGAAGGCCGACGCTGTGACCTCGTTCGACAATCTGAAGGTACGCGTGCCGCGGGGCAAGCCCTGAGGGCTGCTGCACGCGACCGCCGGACATAGGTAAGCAGAAGGAGATGGAAATGCAGGTGGTGCGTGGTGCGTGGCGGCTGGCTGCCGTCGCCGGCGTGGTGGTGTTGGCGTGGCTCGTACCGGCGGCGACGGCTGATGAGGTTATGGCGGCGGGTGTCGTATTCGCCGACGCGAACGGCAACGGCGTGCGTGACGCCGGCGAGGCGGGTATTCCCGACGTGCGCGTGTCGAACGGGCGGGAGATCGTCCCCACCGACGCCGATGGTCGCTACCGGTTGCCGGTGAGTGACGACACGATCATCTTCGTCATCAAGCCGACGGGCTGGATGACGCCGGTCGACGCCAACCACCTACCGCGCTTCTACTACATACACAAGCCCAACGGCTCGCCGGAGTCGAAGTCGCCGTTTGCCGGCGTCGCCCCGACGGGCCCGCTGCCCGAGTCGATCGACTTCGCGCTGCGGCAGCAGGAAGAGCCGGCCCGCTTCGAGTTGCTGATCTTCGGCGATACGCAGCCGAGCTCCATGGGCGACATCGAGTACCTCGCCCACGACATCGTCGAGCAGCTGATCGGCACGACGGCCGCGTTCGGCGTGAGCCTGGGCGACTTGGTCGGCGATAACCTGGACCTGCACGAGCCGATCTGCGAGGTCGTCGGCCGCGTGGGCATCCCGTGGTACAACGTGCTCGGCAACCACGACATGAACTACCACGCCAGCGCGGACGAGTACTCCAACGAGTCGTTCGAGCGGGTCTTCGGCCCGTCGTGCTACGCTTTCGTCTACTCGGACGTTCATTTCCTGGTGCTCGATGATCCCTTCTCGCTCGAGGAGACCAAGTACCGGGCGGGTCTGGGCGAGCGGCAGCTCGATTTCGTCGAGAACTACCTGCGCGAGGTGCCGCGCGAAGCCCTCGTGGTGGCCATGGCCCATATCCCCTTCGGGGAGTTGCCGGTCGAGGAGCGCGACCGGCTCTTCGCGCTGCTGGGGGATCGCCCCAACCGGCTGCTGCTCAGCGCGCACTATCACTTCGGCCGTCACGATTTCCACGGCGGCAACGGATCTGACGCCATCCACGAGATCATTGCCCCAACGACCTGCGGGAGCTGGTGGACCGGGGTGCCGGACGAGGTGGGCTTGCCGCACACGACGATGCGAGACGGTGCGCCCAACGGCTGGCTGGTGGCGACGTGTGAGGGCAATCGCTGCGCCGTGCGCTTCGTTCCGGCCCGCCGGCCGGCGAACTACCAGATGAACATCTACGCGCCGGAGCAGGTCCCGGCCGTGCCCAACGGCGATACGGAAGTGCTGGTCAACGTCTTCTTCGGCTCGTCGCGGTCGGTCGTGGAGATGCAGGTCGATGACGGCGAGTGGCTGCCGCTGTCGCCCGTGCCGAGCGAGGACCCGAGCTACGTCGCGATGAAGAAGATGGAAGAGGCCGAGTGCCCGCCGCCGGGCAGGAAGCTGCCAAAGACGATCGTCTGCCCGCACATGTGGCGCGGTGTGTTGCCGCCGACGCTGGGGCCGGGCGTGCACGTCATTCACGTGCGGACGACCGACGTGTTCGGGCAGCGGTACGACGGGCGGCGGCTGGTGCGCGTGGTGCCCGGCGGCCCTGAGTCGCAGGCCGGTCGCTGAGCGGCCCATCGCCGGAAATCATGCGTGGAGCAGTAGGGCGGGCTCTGCCCGCCGATTGCTCCGTCGGCGGAGAGTCGCTTCTCGGCGGAAAGGTGTTCGTTGCGCGGCGGATCATGCGGCGGGCCGAGCCCGCCCTACGCCGGGGCGCCGGTCTTCTGTGAAGATCGCCAAATCGCAGTTCGGGTGGTCGGGCGGCGGGAGCGCGCAATAATCGAGGTGCAGCGCCCCGCCTCCTCCGGGGGCTGTGGTCCGCCCGCGGATCGGGCCTGCGGGTGCGCCCGTTCGTAGCCGTCGAGGAAGATCCGGAAGCGATCCACATCATGACCGGCGAGGATTTCCTGCCCATCCGCGGCTGGGACCATGTCGAGTTCTACGTCGGCAATGCCCGCCAGGCCGCCCACTTCTACGAGAAAGTCTTCGGGTTCCGCGTCACCGCCTATCAAGGTCTCGATACCGGCGTGCGTGACCGGGCCAGCTATGTGCTTCAACAGGGCAAGGTGTGCTTCGTCGTCACCAGCGCCCTGTCGCCGGACCACGAGATTGCCCGCCATTGCCAGCTTCACGGCGACGGCGTGAAGCTGGTCGCGTTCGAGGTTCCCGACGCCGAGCGGGCGATGCAGGAGGTGCGCCAGCGCGGGGCCAGCATCGTGCAGCCGCTGACGACACAGGAAGACGGACAGGGGACGCTGCGCAGCGGCGTGATCCGCTACGCCGGCGACACGGTGCTGCGGTTCGTCGAGCGCGGCGGATATCACGGTGCGTTTGCTCCGGGTTACCGGACGTTGCCGGATCGGGCCGTGCAGTCGAGCGGCCTGGCGGCGATTGATCACATCGTGACCAACGTGCATCTCGGCGAGATGAACTACTGGGTCGGCTGGTTCGAGCGGGTCCTGGGCTTCAGCCAGTTGGCCCACTTCACCGACGACGACATCAGCACCGAGTACAGCGCTCTCATGAGCAAGGTCATGGAGGACGGCCGCAAGATCAAGCTGCCCATCAACGAGCCCGCCGAGGGCCGCAGGAAGTCGCAGATCGACGAGTACCTCGAATGGTATGGTGGGCCGGGCGTGCAGCACGTGGCGATGAGCACGGCGGATATCTGTGCGACGGTGCGGACGCTGCGCGAGCGGGGGATCGACTTCCTGCGCGTGCCGGACACGTACTACGAGGAGGTCGCCGGCCGGGTGGGCAAGATCGACGAGGACCTGGCCGAGCTGCGCGAGCTGGGCATCCTGGTGGACCGCGACGAGGACGGGTACCTGCTCCAGGTGTTCAGCCAGCCGTTGCAGGACCGGCCGACGCTGTTCTTCGAGGTGATCGAGCGGCACGGGTCACGCGGCTTCGGCGTTGGCAATTTCCGGGCCCTTTTCGTCGCCCTCGAACACGAGCAGGCGCGGCGGGGGAATCTGTGAAGAGGGCACGCGGTGGCGGGGAGCCGTAGCGGGGAGCCGTCAGCCGTCAGCCTTCAGCTACGAGCCTTGAGCCCTGAGCCGGCACTGGTGGGCAAGCCACCAGTGGCACCCCTCGCTTGGGCACCCGACCTCCCCCCGCCCCTGTTTCCACCCGCGCAAATGGCGTAGAATGCCCCGTTCACCGCCGGAGCCACCGGCGGTGGGCAGGGATATTCACGAACCAGCAGGAGATGCGAGGCATGCCCGTTCCCAACGATCGGAAGTACTCCCAGACGCATGAATGGTTCAAGGTGGACGGCGGCGTCGTCACCATCGGGATCACCCAGTTCGCCGCGAACGAGCTGACCGACATCACCTACGTCGATCTGCCCGAGGCCGGCAGCACCGTCGAGGGTGGCAGCCACTTCGGCGAGGTCGAGTCGGTCAAGGCGACCAGCGAGCTCTACACCGCCGTCTCCGGCACCGTCAAACAGGTCAACCCCCGCCTGGCCGACGAGCCGGAACTGGTGAACAACGACCCGTTCAACGAAGGCTGGATGCTGAAGATCGCCTGCACCGACACCAGCCCGCTCGACAACCTGATGGACGGGCCCGCCTACGACAAGATGATCAGCGAGGCCTGATCCGACAGGCCCAGCCGTTGCGCATGATGAAGCCTTATGTGGCTGGCGGCGACCCGTTCGGGACGGGCCCCGCCGGCGAGGAGTTGTACCCCTCATGTCGCACAAGTTCGCCGCTCAGCAGCTTCTGGATCCTTCGGACACGTTCGTTCACCGCCACATCGGCCCGAGCGACGACGACGTGCAGCAGATGCTTGCCACGCTCGGCCTCGACTCGCTCGACGCCCTGATCGAGCAGACCGTGCCGGCGGGCATTCGCCGGCAGGAGCCGCTCGATCTCGGTCCGCCGCGCGGCGAGCACGAGTTGCTGACGGAGCTGCGCGCCATCGCCGGCCGCAACGACGTCCGCCGTTCGCTGATCGGCATGGGGTATTACGACTGCATCGTCCCGCCGATCATCCAGCGGAACATCCTCGAAAACCCCGGCTGGTACACGCAGTACACGCCGTACCAGGCGGAGATTTCGCAGGGGCGGCTAGAGGCACTGGTCAACTTCCAGACGATGATCAGCGACCTGACCGGCCTGCCGCTGGCGAATGCTTCGCTGCTGGATGAGGCCACCGCCGCCGCCGAGGCGATGACCATGTGTCAGCGACTGTGTCGCGGCAAGCAGAACGTGTTCTTCGTGGCGGCCGACTGCCATCCACAGACGATCGCCGTCGTGCAGGGTCGGGCCCGGCCGCTGGGGATCGAGGTCCGCGTTGGGCCGGTCAGTGAGCTCGACGCCGGCGCCGGCGATCTGTTCGGCGTGCTGCTGTCGTACCCGACGACCGACGGGGCGCTGCACGACTACACCGAGCTGATCCAGGCTGTGCACGCCGCCGGGGCCCTGGTGGTCATGGCTACCGATCTGCTGGCCCTGACGCTGCTGAAGCCGCCGGGGGCGTTCGACGCCGACATCGCGGTCGGTTCGTCGCAGCGTTTCGGCGTGCCGCTCGGTTTTGGTGGGCCGCACGCGGCGTTTATGGCCACGCGCGAGGTGTACGCCCGGCAGATGCCCGGGCGGCTGATCGGCGTGTCGCGTGACGCCGAGGGCCGGCCGGCCTATCGCTTGGCGGTGCAGACCCGCGAGCAGCACATCCGCCGCGAGCGAGCCACGAGCAACATCTGCACGGCGCAGGTGCTGCTGGCGATCATGGCGGCGATGTACGCGGTCTATCACGGGCCGCAGGGTCTGCGGCGAATCGCTTCGCGCGTGCACGGGCTGACACTGGTGCTGGCCGCCGGTTTGCGACGGTTGGGTATCCAGGTCGGCAACGGGCCGTTCTTCGACACGCTGCGCATCGATCTCGGCAAGCGGGCGTCGCTTAGTGCGCTGCGCCGCGCTGAGAAGCACCGGATCAACCTGCGCGACTACGGCGACGGCGCGCTGGGTATTTCGCTCGACGAGCGCAGCACGCGTGAAGAGGTCATCGCCCTGTGGGAGGTCTTCGCCGGCAAGAACCCGGTGCCGTTCACGTTCGAGGATCTAGCCGGGGCGGCGAAGATCACGTACGACGCGCCGCTGGCCCGCACGAGCGAGTACCTCACGCACCCGGTGTTCAACAGCTTCCACGCCGAGCATGAGATGCTCCGCTACCTGCACCGCCTCCAGGCTCGCGACCTGTCGCTGTGCACGTCGATGATCCCGCTCGGCTCGTGCACGATGAAGCTAAACGGCACGGCGGAGATGGTGCCGATCACGTGGCCCGAGTTCGCCAACCTGCACCCCTTCGCTCCCGCGGAGCAGACCGCCGGCTATGCGGAGATGTGCGCGATACTGAAGCGCTGGCTGGGCGAGATCACCGGCCTGCCGGCCGTTTCGCTCCAGCCGAACTCCGGTGCTGCCGGCGAATACACCGGCCTGATGACGATTCGGGCCTATCACGAGGCTCGCGGCGAGGGGCACCGTGACGTCAGCATCGTGCCCGTCTCGGCACACGGCACCAATCCGGCGAGTTCGGTCATGGCCGGCTGCACGGTCGTGCCCGTGGCCTGCGACGAGCACGGCAACATCGACCTCGCCGACCTCGAAGCCAAGGCGACCGAGCATCACGATCGCCTGGCGGCGATCATGGTCACGTACCCCTCGACGCACGGCGTGTTCGAGGAGGGCATCCGCCGGCTGTGCGAGATCGTTCACGCTCACGGCGGCCAGGTGTACATGGATGGGGCCAACATGAACGCCCAGGTCGGCCTCTGCCGGCCCGGTGACATCGGCGCCGACGTCGTGCACCTCAACCTGCACAAGACGTTCGCCATTCCGCACGGCGGCGGCGGGCCGGGCGTCGGCCCGATCGCCTGTGCCGCGCACCTGGCGCCGTTCCTGCCCGGGCATCCGGTGGTGTCCTGTGGTGGCGAGCAGGCCATGCTGCCGATTTCCGCCGCTGCGTGCGGCAGTGCCAGCATCCTGCCGATTTCGTGGATGTACATCGGGCTGATGGGCGCGGTGGGGCTGCGGAAGGCGTCGCAGGTCGCGATCCTGAATGCGAACTACATGGCGGGTCGCCTGCGCGAGCACTACTCGGTGCTGTACGCCGGCGCGAACGGCCGCGTGGCGCACGAGTTCATTCTCGACTGCCGCGACTTCCAGAAGACGTCGCACGTGACGGTGGACGACATCGCCAAGCGGCTGATGGACTACGGCTTCCACGCGCCGACGATGAGCTGGCCGGTCGCCGGCACGCTGATGATCGAGCCGACGGAGAGCGAATCGAAGGCCGAGTGCGATCGGCTGTGCGATGCGCTCATCGCGATTCGGCAGGAGATCCGCGACATCGAGCAGGGCCGTGTGCCCCACGAGGATAGCCCGCTGCACAACGCCCCGCACACGGCGGCGGTGGTGTGTTCGGACGAGTGGAACCGGCCCTATTCGCGTGAGCAGGCGGCCTTCCCGGCCCCGTGGACGCGAGCGCACAAGTTCTGGCCGCCGGTCGCCCGCATCGACAACGTCTGGGGCGACCGCCACCTGTTCTGCGCCTGCCCGACGGTCGAAGAGGTCGCGGCGATGGCGTAGCCGGCACCGTTGAGGGCAGTGGAAGACGCGGCGGTGATGGCGTAGCACGCCGTTGACGGCAGCGAAGGAAATGGCGGCGGTGTCGCGTAGCGCCAGCGGAGCCCTCTTAGTCCCGGAGGGACGAATGATTGTAGCCCAGCACGCAGTGCTGGGTTTCGGCGGGACGCCCCTCACCCTCTAGTCCCGGAGGGACGACTGAAGGCGGTGCTGCGCGCACCAGCGCTCAGCCGTCCCTCCGGGACTCGAGTGTCGGGGAGGGCGCGTCATCCCAGCAGTTCCTGCTGGACTACAATCATTCGTCCCTCCGGGACTGCGGGCCCGGTCGCAGCGCGTCGCTCGTGGCGGGCCGAGGCTCGCGCCGCGATACGTAAGGAACGACGGAACGTCCCGCCGTGTCAGGTGGGCAGTTCTTCGATGGGGAGGAGGAACACGTGCTCGTAGTACACATGCCAGCGCACGGCGACGTAGAGGTACGACGCCAGCAGCAGCCAGCAGCCGAGCTCGGCGATGGCGTGTCGGCGGAGCCAGGCCAGAATCGCCGTCCCCAGCCCGAGCAGCGAGAACTTGTACGCGAACAGCACCAGCGGCGGATGATTCAAGAGCTTCGCCGCCAGCGGGTTGAGCTCGATGAAGTGCAGCGTTCGCGCCTGGTGCAGCGTGAAGCCCAGGTCGAACACGTTCAGGATCCACACCGCCAGGAGCACGAGCAGAACGCGCTGCGCTCGGCTCAGGCGACCGGGCCGCCGGGTTGTTGTCGGGATCTGGATTTGGTCGGGACGGAAGGCGCTGTGCCAGGACAGGTCGCGCGGCGGTGCTTCTCGGACCTCGGGCGCCGGCGCGGGGGGTGCTTGCAGGTTCCCCAGGGGCGCTGGGGAATCTGGAGCGAGCGGACCGGTAACCGCCGTAGTCCAGCGTTTCATGTCCTGCGGATCGGCTAATCCGACAGGCGATTGCAGTAATGTGCGCGTCGCGTGCGTTCTGGCGTGTTATGGCGACACGAAGCGCGAAACGTAATCGCGGGCGCGGGTGACGGTGGCGTCGATGCCGGCTAGGCCACGTTCGAGCGTGCGGCCGGTAATCGACAGCGTGGGCAGATAGAACGCCTCGTTATCACGCTCGTCGATCCACGGCTTATCGGGCCATTCGTGTACGCCGGTCTGACCGTCGGGTGAGGCGAGGGCGAGGTAGCCGCAGGCGCGGACGAACTGGGCCGCCCAGGCGCGGAGCAGTGGCGACCTGCCACGTCCGAAACCGACCCGGCCGTCGGCGGTCTCTTCCCAGATCTGCACCACCGGCGTGAGGCCGAGCAACATCTCGTTCCATTCCTCGCCGGCGATGAGCAGGCCCGGCAGCGCCTGGTGCAGATCGCGCACGAGCAGGCGCACGCCCTCGACCTGGTCCCACGCCGGGTCGTTGTAGAAGACGTTGCAGGTCTCATCGAGGAAGACGGCGTCGATGCCGTAATCGCGCACGAGGCGCTCGATGGCGTCGACGAGAATCTCGCGCAAAGCCGGCGGCTGGAGAGCGATATAGGCGTGCGCGGGATCGCCGAGGCCGTCGTGGTCCCAGTCGATCTTGAAGCTGTGTTGCGGCACGCCGTTGTGGTCGCGGAGGACGTAGTCCTTGAGGTGTTGCAGGTAGAGCGGGTGGCGCATGTTGATGGCCATGGCGTTCAGGTGCGGCATGATGTGGAAGCCCTGGCCGCGGGCCTGTTCGCAGAAACGCTTGAAGCCGTCGTGGCCGCCGAGCGCGGTTGAGGGGCGATAGTCCGGATAGTCGCGCATGTACCGGCCATCCCAGCCGATCGGGTAGAGCAGCGTCTGCTCGGGAGGAAAGCGTTCGGCCAGAGCCGTACACGCCCGGCTCATCGCCGCGAAGTCGAGGTGGCAGTAGCCGTTCCAGTCGGTGTTGTGCAGGTTGACGACGAGGCCGAGTCGACGGACCCAGTCGGGCATGTCCTGTCGGCGGTCGAAGGCAAGAGCGCCGTGGCCCTGCTGCACGAAGCGGGCGTAGTCGGCGAGCATGGGGCCGATCGCGTCGCGATAGCCGATCTCCCAGACGCTGGACGTGAAGCTGCGCGTGCGGTCGCGCAGATTGGCGTCCTGGATGATCTCCAGGCGCATGCTGTCGCCGGTGCGCAGGGCCCGCAGGCGCTTGAACCGCCAGGGGGCCTCGTGCGTGACGACGGTGAAGTAGCGCTGGCCGGCGGCCCAGACGGCGAAGCCGGTGCGCCAGTCGCGCGGGAAATGCCAGTCGCGCCACGTCGCGTCTTCGAGCTCGACGTCCTCCGGAGCGAGCATCTTCATGCAGGGCAGGTCGAGCGCGATCTTGATCGCTTTGAGCGCAGCTTCGTGCCGCGTGTGCACGCGCAGGCGGATCAGCTTGTCCGCTGCCGGCAGGACTTCGACACGCAACTCGGCATTTGGGGCCGGGCGGGCTTCCGGGCCGTCGCCGTTGACGAGGCCGGTGGCGCGGTGTCGGCCGTTATCGGTCTGCCAGCCGGTGGGCGCGTAGAACGTGCGCTCGCAGGTGTAGACGGCCAGGTGGAGGTCGAAGTCGCCGACGCGCAGGGCAGCACTCATGGTGGGTCCTCATGGGCGGCCGGTCGCGGCAACATTCCGCAGCGCCGCGCGGGCCGCATCGTTGCGGTGGGCCATCATAACGCGACGCGGGGCCGGCCGCCCGGCTTCGCCGCACGCGGCGGGAGCGGTTAAGATGCGGCGTCCGTGTCGGCTGCCGGCGCACCCCGTGCCGGTGCAGTGCCGACCGCGGCGAGCCCATGGAGGATGTGAGATGTCGCGCCTGCTTTGTGCGTTGATCATTGGGCTGCTGTCGTGGCCCGCCGTCGCCGACACGTTGCGGATCAAGAACCTCAAGGTCCTGTGCGTCATCTACCGGGGCGATCCGGCGGGGGCGGAGCACATGGACGATCAGGCGGTGCAGCAGGCGATCAACGGGCTGAAGTTCGGGCGGATGTTCTACTTCCGCAACAGCCGGGCGCAGCTCAATTGCGAGCAGGAATTCGTGGTTTTCGATGAGGCGGTGCCGGAGACAGCCGGGCCGACCTACGACCACATCGTCGCGCACCTGCACGCCCACGGCGTGACGGACGGCGGGTGGGACGGGTTGATCACGACGGGCGTGGGGCTGAAGGGCAACTTCGGCGGGTTCACTGAGCTTGGCGGGGCGGGGGCGTGCTTTGGCATTCACGGCGTGCGCGGTGGCCTGACGTGGTATCCCGAAGATGACCCGGACGTGGCGTACGGGACGGCGTGGATCTGGGTGCACGAGTTTCAGCACGCGCTCGACTTGTCTATTTGCGAGCGCAGCGGTCGGAAAGACATGCTGCATGCGCATCCGTACGTCGACCGCAACGAGCCGTTTTTCAAGGGCGGGTATCACGCTGGTGAGCATTTCGACTGGTGTGCGCTGACGCTGCGCGAGTTCGAGGGCTACATGGACATCAAGGGGGCGACGAACAGCTTCCTCGAATGCGTCGACGCCGACGGCGACGGCATGCCCGACGACGATCCGCGCCTGCCGATGGATGAGAAGCGGTTCGGGTCGGACCCGACGAAGGTGGATACGGACGGCGATGGGCTAAGCGATCTGGACGAGTTCCTCGCCGACCGGTACCGCGGTAGCGATCCGGACAACCCCGATACGGATGGTGACGGCGTGCGCGACGGCGACGATCCGGCGCCGACGGTGGCGATCGCGCCGACGATGGCGTACGGCGAGGAGATTGCGGACGACGCCGCGCCGCTGCTGCAAGGTGCGTACGTGCGGAACGATGCGGGCGGCGACGTGGCGGTGTACGCGTCGTGGACGGAGAACGGTCTGCGCCTGCGGTTTGACGGGCCGCGGCCGTTCAAGGTGCTGGCCAAGATCGACGGCAGTGCGGGCAACGGTTTCTGGGAGGGTGGGGACACGTACCTGCTGGCGATGTCGGACGAAGGCGTGCAGTTCAACGGGTTGGGGTTGAGCGGGCCGGTAGAGGGGGCGACGGTCCCGTTCAAGTCGAAGTGGAACATCAAGATCGAGGCCGACGAGGATAAGGTGGCGGAGGTCGCTCGCCGGGTGCGCGATCATGCTGAAGAGGCGGGCATCCCGCCGTATTCCTTCGAAGTCGCGCTGCCGGCTGCGCTGGGGCAGGGCGTCAGTGGCGAGATCAATCACGGTGGTCCGCGGGCGCCGACGAACGTCGCCAATGGGCTGACGCTGGTGGCCGGGCGCGAGGTTTCGTTCAACATCATCTGCGAGTTCGAGGACGGGACGCGGGCTTGCCTGACGCCGCACCACACGATGTTCGCCACGAAGCTGGTCAAGCCGGCGGATGCGCCCGAGGCCGTGCTGCTCCGCGGGGTGACGGAGACGAAGGCGGCGATTCCCGTGCTCGATATCCTCGCGGTGAAGAACGACAGCCGTGTCGACGTCGTGACAGACGACGGGCGCGTGGTCGGCCGGCGTATTGGGCCGGGGTCGGTGCAGCTTGTCGGGCTCGACCAGGACGGGGCGTACACGCTGACGGCCCGCACGGAGGCGGCGGAGAGTACGCCGCATACGCTGCTGGTCGATCGCACGGCGCAGCCGCCGAAGTTGGCGGTGGCCGGCGAGGCGCTCGACGCCGAGTGCGAGCCGCGGGCCGAGTTCGAATTGTGGTGGGGGTTCGAGGGAACGCCGGTGGCACCGATCGGCGGCGGTCAGGCGGACGAGCAGGGGCAGGTATCGCTGCCGCTGCGCGGGGCGCTGACCGGCGGCTGGGTGGTGACCGGGTATCGCGGCAGCGCGTTCGAGGAGCCGCTGTTCATCGAGTCGTGGGAGAAGATCGACCGGCAGTTCGAGGGCGGGCCGGCTGATCCGCGTCTGCCGCCGGACGAGTTCTCGTATCGGTTCGACGGGCTACTGCCGGTGGAGGTGGCGGGGCCGTACACGTTCGAGCTGACCAGCGACGACGGCTCGCGGCTGTATATCGATGACGAACTCGTCGTGGATCACTGGGGACATCACGGGCTGGAGCCGCGGACGGCGACGGTGAAGCTCGACGCCGGGCTGCACCGCGTGCATATCGACTATTACGAGCTGGACGGCTGGGCGGGCATTCGGCTGCGGGCGGCTGGGCCGGACGGCGTGCTGACGTACGACCTGCCGGTTCGGCGGCTGCCACGGGGTATCGGCGAGATTCAACTTTTCGGCGTGCAGACGGACCGCTTCGGCAACCGGTCGACGTTCGGGTCGCTGCCGTCGCGCTTCGCACCCGGGAAGGAGCAGTAGGGTGAGTGATGCAAACCGCCCGATCGCTGTGGTATTCGACCTGGACGGTGTGCTGACCGACACGGCCGAGTTGCACTTTCAGAGCTGGATGGACCTGGCCCGCGAGTTCGACATACCGTTCGATCGGCAGGCGAACGAGCAGTTGCGCGGGCTGAGCAGGCCGGAGAGCCTGCGGCTGTTCCTCGGCACGCATGCGTCGCGGTTCACACCCGAGCAGCAGACGGCCATCATGGACGCCAAGAACAAGCTCTACGTCGAGCGCGTTCGCCGGATGACGCCGGCCGATGCGTTGCCGGGGGCGCGCGAGTTGCTCGTGGCGCTGCGGGAGCGGGGCGTGCGGACGGCGGTGGCCTCGTCGAGCAAGAACGCCCGGCCGGTGCTGGACAAGCTGGACATGGGCGCGTTGCTGGATGCCGTGGTCGATGGGCACGATGCGCCGGCGTCGAAGCCCGATCCGCTGGTGTTCCTGCTGGCGGCGGAGCGGGTCGGTGTGCCGCCGGCAAAGTGCGTGGTCGTCGAGGATGCCGAGAGCGGCGTGGCGGGGGCGCTGGCGGCGGGGATGAAAGTGGTCGGCGTGGGACCGGTGCAGCGCGTGGGGGCCGCGCACCGCGTTGTCTCCGCGATGCGCGACCTCACGGCCGAGACGGTTCTCTCTCTAGTTGACGCCTGAACGGCGGCGGAGCAGCAGCGCCGCCAGGCCGAGCGCGGCGATCGAGGCCGGCTCCGGGATAATCGTGCCGTAGAGCTGGAAGGGCAGGTCGTGTGGCTGAATGCCCTGGGCGCTGCTGTTGCCGTCGATCTGGCTCCAGGCGGGGGGATTCGTGACCCAGCGGATGGCGTTGTCGGTGTCGTCGTGCGGGGTCTTGGGCACGGCCCAGGGCCCGGAGGATAGCGAGCCGGTGAGGCCGACGCCGATCCAGTACGTACCCGTCGTCAGATCCGGGAGCCAGGAGAGGTCGATATCGACCGCCATGATCGGGCGGGTGCTGTTGAGCAGGTCGGAGTTCTCGACGCGGTAGGCGCCGGTCCAGCTCGAGTCGCCGGCGTTGAGGTGGTTGGTCGTCCAGTCGCCGTAGAGGACCTGCATGTTCTCGTCGTAGACCGTTACATAGGCACCGGTGAAGGTGGGGGTGGTGTCGCTGTAGGTCTGGTAGGAGAAGAAGGTCATGCTGGTGAGGTCCCAGGCGTCGGCGGTGATGGTGATGTCGTCGGCGACGCGGTAGGGGCCGTTTCCGCCGGTGGCGTTGTTGCAGATGATGCCGGTGGTGGTGTAGCCGTCTTCGACGACGCTGGTGTCGGCGCCGCCGGCGCCGTTACCGGTATCGGTGATGAAGGGGCCGTTGTCGTGGATGAGATCGGCCGGAGCGGCGGCGGTGAGTGTTAATGCCGCCAGACCGAGCGAGGCGAGAATCCAGGCGTGCTTCATGGTTTCCTCCGTTTGTCGCGTGCCTGACGCGTGTTTGCGCTGCGGAGTCCGCCCGCCCGGCGCGCAGATACAGCGTGCGGGGCAAAGTAGTCCCTCTCGGCGAACGGTCAGCGCGGTTGTTCAGTCAATCCGGGCCCCCACAGACGCGTACTCCGACATGCGGGGTCTGCACAGTCTCACAGGATACTAGTGTAGTGCCTCACAAATACGCTAACGTATGATAGCTTGGCGTGTCTTCTTCTTTGCAGGAGGATACAGCCATGCGTCGAGCGGTTGCGATCAAGCTGACCAAGGATGAACGGACCACGTTGAA
>JASFQK010000027.1:0-92700 GCA_050115495.1 Phycisphaerae bacterium
AAGTCGACGGTCCGAGCCGATTCCGCCGAGTCGGGAACAGCTTCGCAGCCTGGTGTCCTTCGCCACGATCGCCGGCAAATGACCTTGATCGCCGCGGGCAATTCTTTCACAAGCTCTCTCGCCCGCCAAGTGCCTTCCGAATGACAGGCGAGACGCCTGCCCCACCCAAGATAAGATGCGAGCGGCGTGAGAAAACAGACTAGAATAGCGCAGGCGACCGGCGGAAAGCACATGCCATACCACCAGGTGCGCGTCATCAGCGGCGCCGGCACCGACCCGCAGCAGTTCAGCGATGCGCTTCGCGGCGTAGCCGTGGGCCCGATGGGTGAAGTGTGCCTGGTGGGTGACGAGAAGCTGCGCGTCTTCTCGCCGGAAGGGAAGCTTTGCTGGGGGGCACGGACCGCGCGGCCGGGTTTTTCCGTCGCCGTCGCTGCCGACGGCCGGGTCTTCGTGGGTGAAGCGGGGCAGATCGAGATCTTCAATCGCGGCGGTGAACGGGTGGCCGTTTGGACCGATGCGGCCCGCTTCGGTCGGGTGACGGCGATCGGTTTCGCTGACGACGGGGTGATCGTCGCCGATGTGGCGGATCGTTGCCTGCGACGGCTGAGCGCGACCGGCGAGTTTCGCAACGACATCGGCAAGGACAACCGCATGCGCGGCTTCCTCGTGCCCAACGGCTGGTTGGACTTCGCCGTTGATGCCGACAGCGTGATTCACGCGTGCAATCCGGCGAAGCACCGCGTCGAGCGCTACTCGCTCGATGGTAAGCTGCTCGGCCAGTGGGGGCGTTTCGACGGGCGCGATCCGGAGGGCTTCGGTGGTTGCTGCAATCCGACGAACCTGGCCCTGGCGCCCGGCGGCGAGATCGTCGTGACCGAGAAGGCACCGCCCCGGGCGAAGGTGTACGATGCCGATGGCAAGCTGCGGGCCGTCGTCGGGGAGGGGGCCTTCGACGCCTGCTGCAAGAACATGGACGTGGCGGTGGATGGCGAGGGCCGCCTGTACGTCGTGGATACGGTCCGCCGGTGTGTTGTTGTGTTCGCGCCCGAGCGTGCTACGACGACGCAGCCGGCGACCGGTGAGGCGGTGAGACCATGAGTGACAAGCCGACGCGGCGCGAAGTGCTGGGGCACGCGGTTCGCGGTGGGGCGCTGCTGGGCCTCGGCGGGCTGGCCGTGTACCTCGTCCGCCGGGGCGGGCCGAACGACGCCTGGTGCATCGACGTCGAGAAGTGCATCAACAGCCGGCTCGGCGCGGTCGGCGTGGACGTCTGCGAGCGCTGCGCTACCGAGTGCGTGCTTTCGCTTTCCGCCGTGCGGGCCGTCAACGACTACGCCAAATGCGGACGCTGCTACATCTGTCCGGCCTACTTCGACGTGAAAAGCGCGATCGACGAGAAGGGCCTGCCCAGCGAGAAGCTCTGCCCGCGTGACGCCATCCGCCGCGAGCCGATCGGCTGGGTCGACCCCGACGATCCGGCCAACAACTTCTACGAGTACACGATCGACGAAAACCTGTGCAACGGTTGCGGGCGGTGTGTGCTGGCCTGCAAGGAGCCGGCGGGGCTGAGCTCGATCCGGCTCGTCGTGCGCTACGACTTGTGCACCGACTGCAACCGCTGCTCGATCGCCATGGCCTGCCCGGAAGACGCCTACGTGCGCCAGCCGGCCGCGAGTGGAGAGTCGGCCGGGTGAGCGCATCGAATTCGCTGAACAACATGGGGCGGCCCCGCTTGGTTGCACAACGTTTGCTCGTGCCGGTCTTGTTGCTGTTGCTCGTGCCGGCCGCTCGCGCGCAGATCGACTATGTTCGTCCCGTCAGCGCTGCCCCACGCGTCGAGGACATCGGCGGCGACTACCAGTTGCCACAGGTGCAACATGCGCCGCCGCGTGCGGCGTGGCAGGAATGGCTCGATCTCGGCCTGCTCGCCGCCGGCATGGCCATTGGGGCGTGGCTGGTGCTCTGGCGTCGCAGCCGTGCCGGGCTGTTGGCGTTCACCGTTGCCTGCGTCGTTTACTTCGGCTGGTACCGGCAGGGGTGCGTCTGCCCGATTGGCGCCATTCAAAACGTCGTCGTTGCCCTGACCGATCGCGCCGCCATCATCCCCTTCGTCGTCGTCGCGATCTTCCTCCTGCCACTCGTGGCCGCGGTGCTCGTCGGTCGTGTCTTCTGCGGCGGCGTCTGCCCGCTGGGAGCGATTCAGGAACTCGTGCTGCTGTGGCCGGTGAAAGTACCGCGGCGGCTCGACTGGGCGCTGGGCTGGCTGAAGTGGGTGTACCTGGTGCTGGCAGTCTGGCTGGCGGCGCAGCCGGCGGGCGAGCGCGACTTCATCATTTGCCGGTTCGACCCGTTCGTCGGGCTCTTTCGGTTGGCCGGGCCGATGCACATGCTGCTCATCGGTGGGCTGCTGCTGGTGCTCGGGCTGTTCATCGGACGGCCGTATTGCCGGTACCTGTGCCCGTACGGAGCGCTGCTGTCGGTGCTGTCGCGCATCTCCTGGCGAGGTGTGACGGTCACGCCCGACAAGGAGCTGGACTGCGGCCTGTGTGCGGAGTCGTGTCCGTACGGGGCGATTGAGAACCTGCGGGCGGTGCGGCACTCGTGCCTGTCCTGCGCCCGCTGCTTCCAGAGTTGTCCGCGCCACCGCGTCCGCGGCCGACAGAGCGATACGACCGGAGGCGAACCGAAGTCGGCGTCATGAGCAGAGAACTCGCCACGAAGATCGCTCGCATCTGGGTCTGGCTGGCCGGCCTGACCCTGTTGGTCTCCGCCGGCGCGCTCACGGCGAGCGACGCTCGCGCCCACTTGCAGGAGGACGCGGAGAAAGCCCGCGTCGCCGCACTCGAGCAGCAGGTGCTCACCGACGCGTCCATCGCCGCCGATCTGCACGCCGAACGCGAGCGCCAGACCGACGCCTCAGTGCAGCGTACGACGCAGCAGGAGACGTTGGCGTACATCGTCATCGCTGCTGCGGTTGCCTTCGTGCTCGGCGGCAAGTGGCTGATCGCCCTGCGTGGATCGCGTGTCTACCTGCCGCCACGCGCGGCTGCGTTGCGCGGCGAACCCGCTCCTGTCGCATCGTCCGGCCCGGTGATTTCGCTCCCAGTGATCACGCCCGCCGACGGAACGCTCGACCTGTCCGCCGTGGATGAGATCGTCGCCGTCGAAGGGCGCAAGCCCGAGGCCGCCATCCCGATCCTTCAAGCATTGCAGGCGCGCTTTCGCTACCTGCCGCGGCCCGCGCTGGAGCGCATCTGCGAACTAACCGAGATCACGCCGGCGCAACTGACCGGCGTCGCTTCGTTCTATACGCAGTTCCGGCAAACGCCCGTCGGCGAGCACCTCGTCAAGGTCTGCCACGGGACGGCGTGCCACGTCGCCGGCGCACCGCGCATCACCGACGAACTCCGCCGGTTGCTGGGCATTGCATCGGGCGAGGACACCGACGCCGCCCGGCGGTTCACGATCGAACCGGTGGCGTGCATGGGTTGCTGCACGCTCGCCCCGGTCATGCAAATCGACGGCGTCACGCACGGCCATCTGCAGACGGATACCGCTATCGCCGCGGTTGCCGCTGCGGACGAAGCCACCACCGACGGCGAGGAGTCCGCATCGCATGCGCTCGCCCTCGCAGGTACTCCGGTCGGCGAGATCCGCGTCGGCCTCGGCTCATGCTGCGTGGCCAACGGCAGCGGGCACGTCTTCACCGCGTTGCAGAGCAGACTCGCCGAACGCGGTGCGTCGGTCACGGTCAAACGCGTCGGCTGCGTGGGCATGTGCCACCAGACGCCGCTCGTCGAGGTGGACCTCCCCGGCCGCCCGCCGGCTCGCTATGCCCGCGTTCACGCTGAGCATGTGCCGGCGATTGTCCGCCAGCACTTCCCTGGCGGCGGTTTGCGGACGCGGCTGGGCGATCTCGCCGCCGCTTTCAACGGACGCCAGCAGACACACGAAGTCCGCCAGCACACGCTCGAACCGCGCGATCCGCCGGTGGCGGCGTTCCTCGGCCCGCAGCAGCACATCGCCACCGAGCATTGTGGCTGCCTCGATCCGATCGACTTGGACGAGTACGTGCGACACGACGGCTTCCGCGCTCTCCGGCGTTGTCGCGAGCAGCTCGACCCCGATGCGCTCATCGCCGAGATCCGCGAAGCCGGCCTGCGCGGGCGTGGCGGGGCTGGCTTCCCTACCGCCGAGAAGTGGGCACGCGTGCACGCCGCCGCCGGCGATACGAAGTACATCATCTGCAACGGCGACGAAGGCGACCCCGGCGCGTTCATGGATCGCATGTTGATGGAGTCGTATCCGTACCGCATCATCGAGGGCGTGGCCATCGCCGCCCACGCGGTCGGGGCGGCGGAGGGCATCTTCTACATTCGGCGCGAATACCCGCTCGCCGCCGAGCGAATCCGCGAGGCGGTGCGCATCTGCACCGAACGCGGACTGCTCGACGGCTTGCACTTGCGTGTCGTTGAAGGAGCCGGGGCGTTCGTCTGCGGCGAGGAGTCCGCGCTGATCGAGTCGCTCGAAGGTCGCCGGGGCATGCCGCGTCTGCGCCCGCCGTTCCCCGCGGAAAAGGGCCTGTGGGGCCGGCCAACGCTGGTGGGCAACGTCGAGACGTATGCGGTCGTGCCGTGGATTCTGCGGAATGGGCCGGCGGCGTTCGCTGCCTTCGGCACCGCTACGAGCAAGGGCACGAAGGTCTTTGCCCTCGCCGGCAAGGTCGCTCGCGGCGGGCTCATCGAAGTCCCCATGGGCGTGACCATCCGGCAGATCGTCGAGGAGATCGGCGGCGGGGTTCGCGCCGGTCATCGCTTCAAAGCCGTGCAGATCGGCGGACCCTCGGGTGGTTGCGTGCCTGCCGAACTCGCCGATACGCCGGTCGATTACGAGGCGCTGGCCGGCGTCGGGGCGATGATGGGCTCGGGCGGGCTCGTCGTGCTCGATGAGACCGACTGCATGGTGGACATGGCCCGCTACTTCCTGGCGTTTACGCAGGAGCAGTCGTGCGGCAAGTGCACGCATTGCCGCATCGGCACGCGCCGCCTGCTCGATATCCTCGAACGGCTGTGCAGCGGGCAAGGCCGGCCGGCCGATCTCGACGAGCTCGAACACTTGGCGCGCACCGTCAGCGCCGGAAGCCTCTGCGGTCTCGGTCGCACCGCCCCGAACCCCGTGCTGACGACGCTGCGCTACTTCCGCGATGAGTACGAGGCGCACGTCGCTGGCCGCTGTCCCGCGGGACGCTGCAAAGAGCTGATTCGCTACGAAGTCACCGAGGCGTGCACCGGCTGCACGCTCTGTGCCCAGGCCTGTCCCGTGGAGGCCATCGCCATGACGCCCTACGAGCGGCACGCCATCGACGACGACAAGTGCACGCGCTGCGACACGTGCCGCGTGCGCTGCCCGGAAGAGGCGATTCGCGTGGTTTGAACCGGAGTGTGACGAGCGTGCCGCGAGTGCACATCGACAACCGCGAAGTGGACGTGCCCGCCGGCAGCACGGTGCTGACCGCGGCTCGGCAGTTGGGGATCGACATTCCGACCCTGTGCCATCGCGACGACTGCGCGCCGAACACGACGTGCCTCGTTTGCCTCGTGAAGATGGTGCGCGACGGTGAGTCCGTGGGCCGTTTCGTGCCGGCGTGCGCCACGGTCGTCACCGACGGCATGCGGGTCGAGAGTGAGACGCCCGAGGTGCACGAGCAGCGGCGGACGGCGCTGGAGCTCCTGCTCAGCGATCATGCGGGGCAGTGCCGGGCGCCGTGCCAGTACGCATGTCCGTTCGGGACGGATGTGCCGCGGATGCTGCGCCAGGTCGGTGCGGGGGATTGGGCCGCGGCGGCCGCCACGCTGCGCGAATCCATGCCACTGGCGGCGGTTCTGGCGCGAGTGACGCCACACGGAGGCGAACGTGGCTGTCGGCTGGGGCGCTGTGCGGGTGGTGAGGCGCTGGCGATCGGGTTGCTGATGCGGCAGGTCGCGGACAAGGATCTTGCCGCTGCTGATCCGCACGTGCCACCGTTCATGCCGGCGAGTGGCAAGCGCGTCGCGATTGTCGGGGCGGGGCCCGCGGGGCTGGCGGCGGCGTACTCGGTCGTTCGTTGCGGACATGCCTGCACGATGTTCGAGATGCAGGCTGAGGTGGGTGGTCGGTTGCGCGAGCTGCCGGAGTCGGTGCTACCGCCGGAGGTGCTGGCGGCGGAAATCGCGCTACTCACGCGTTTGGGCGTGAATATCAAGCAGAATGCGACAATCGACGGTGAAGCCGGTCTTGCCGGGCTCCGTGGCACGCATGATGCCGTCGTACTCGCCGTCGGGTCGGCGGGAACTGCGGCGTGGTCGGCGGTGTTGCGCGTCACCGACGAACGTATCGCGGCGGATCGGACCACACACGAGACGTCGCTGCCGGGTGTGTTTGCTGCGGGCGATGCGGCTCGCGCTTGCGCTGATGCGGTGCGTGCCGCCGTCGATGGTAAGGCCGTCGCTGTCTGTGTTGATCAGCATCTTCGTGGTGAGGCCGTCACCGGAGCGCGCAAGCTCGCCGCTCTGCGATTGGCTCGTGCAGAAGACGATTCGCCGGGGCAGGGATCAGCGCAGGTTGTGCCTTCGGCCGGTGCGGTGGCGGGCTATTCCGATGACGAGGCTCGCGAAGAGGCCGGCCGGTGCCTGCACTGCGATTGCGCGAAGCTCGAATCGTGCCGCCTTCGGCGATACGCGGAGCGGTACAGCGCAGATGCTGCGCGGTACCGTGGTCGCCGACGGCAGGGGGGCGTCCGCCGCCAGCAGGGCGACGTCGTGTACGACCCGGGCAAGTGCATCCTGTGCGGGCTGTGCGTACAGATCGCTCAGCGGGAGGGCGAGCCGCTCGGGCTGACGTTCATCGGGCGTGGTTTCGATGTGCGCGTGGACGTGCCGTTCGACGCGTCGCTCGCGGAAGGTCTCCACCGCGCCGCGCGGCGTTGCGCGGAGGCGTGTCCGACGGGGGCGCTCAGCATGCTGTAGCGTCGGTCCCCTGTGGCCGACGTCGAATTCCGAACGACGTTTGCTATGCGGGAGTGTGGCACGCTGAAGCCTTAGGCGCCGGCATGTCTTCCTTCTGGATCGGGGATTACATGCCGGCGCTGCGCTTCGGCATGCCACACAGTGTAGCGGCCGCCCCCCGTGGCCGACGTCGATTACGAATGCGGCACTGGTGGGCAAGCCACCAGTGGCACCCCGCGGGTGACGGAACGGAGCTTCGATGGTTACGGTTTCGCCGGCGCGCCGAAGCAGTAGACGATGCCGTCGTCGGTGCCGATGACGAGGGTGCCGGCGGCGACTGCGGCGGAGGCGGTGATCGGCGAGCCGGTCTCGAACTGCCACGCCTTGCTGCCGTCGGCGAGGTTCAGCGCGTAGAGGATGCTATCCTCCGAACCGATGAACACGCGTTGGCCGACGACGACCGGCGAGGCGTCGATGTCGCCGCGCGTCTCGAACATCCAGAGCTGCTTACCCGTCTCACGGTCGAGGGCACGCACACACTTGTCGCGCCCGCCGATGAGGACGGCTTTCGGCGTCAGGGCTGCGGACGAGAGGAACGGATAAGCATTGTCCTTGTCCTCGAACCGCCAGAGGACGTTGCCCGCCTGCCAGTCGATCGCCAGCACCTGCTCGCCATACGTGCCGAGGTAGACGTGCGGGCCGTCAATTGCCGGCGAGCAACCCGTCACGGAGTCGAGGGCTATCTTCCGCACGAGCTGGCCGTCGGTGAGGTTCACGACGTGCAGGTGCGCGTCGCAGCCGCCGATGAACACATTCGAGCCGGAGATGGCCGGCGTCGCGTGCAGCCGGTCCCCTGTTTCGTATTCCCACAACGGCTTGCCGGTGTCGATGGACAGGCAGTACAGGTGCCCGTCGTACGAGCCGAAGACGAGGCGGTCGTTCTGCCAGTTGACCGATGAGACGATGCGGCCCTTGGTCTCGAACTTCCAGCGGCACTCGCCGGTCGCCGCCACGCAGGCGTGCATCGTGCCGGTGTCGGTGCCGAAGATGACCAGGTCGCGGATGAGCGTCGGCGATGCTTCGATCGCACCGTCGGCCTTGTACCGCCAGAGCACGTGCCCGTCGGTGAGATCGAGGGCGACGAACGTGTCGTCCTGCGTGCCGATGTAGACGCGGTCGTCGCCGATGGCCGCCGTCGCCGAGATGGCTTCGCCGAGATCCTGCCGCCAGCGGACCGCGAGCTCGTCGGGCAGCTCCGAGACGGCGACACCGGTGAGTTGCGTATCACCGCGGAACATCGGCCAGCGCGATGGATCAGCGCCGGCGGCGCTGATGGCGTACAGCGTGCGCTGCGTGACGATGTAGAGTGTGTCGTCGACGGCGACCGCGGGGGTGTAGATGGCGCGGCGCAGATCCTGGCGGGCCAGCTCTTCGAGCTCGCGGCCGTGTCGCACGATGATCATCTCGCCGTCCGTGTTGCCCAGGAACACCTTACCGTCGATGATCGCCGGCGAAGCCCACACGCCGGCTTCCATGTCGTATTGCCACAGGCGCTGGCCGGTCGCCGCGTCGAGGCAGTTCAGGAATCCGTTTAGATCTGCGGCGTATAGCAGGCCGTCGGCGATGACGACGCTGGAGAGCGTGCGGTGGAAGTCGTCGTCGCCGAAGTGCCAGATGCGCCCGGTTGTCGTCACGTCACCTGTCTTGGTGGCGTCGATCGCGTACAGGTGCCCCGGGCCGTCGGCCTGCTCCGGGTCGTCGCCGACGGCGAGATAGACGCGATTGCCGTCGATCACTGGCGTGGCGACGATGCTCGTCTTCGTGCCGGTGCCGTCGGGCTTCCAGACTGAATCCGGCGGGTTGAGGTTGAACTTCCACAGCGGCTCGCCGGTGGCCGGGTCGAATGCGTAGCACCAGCCGTCGCCGCCGCCGAAGACGACCTGCGGCCGGCCGGCGATCACGCCGTAGGCGGGTGAGGACCACTGTCCGCGGAGGATGTTCTTGCCGGGATCGTTGCGTTGCCAGGCGACCTTGCCCGTGTGGCGATTGACGGCGAGGAAGGAGGGAACCTGCGGAGCGGGCAGTTCGTCCTCATCGTCCACGCCGTTGCTGGTGCAGACGAAGATGAGGTCGTCGCTGCCGACGGGCGAGCACGCCGCCAGGTTCCGCGGGAACACGCCGAGCGTGCCGATCATGTCGAGCACCCATACGAAGTCGGCGTCGAGGGCGTCGTGATGCGCTTCGTCGGTGATGGGACCGTCGTTCTCGTTGTCGTGGAAGCCTTCGACGTCGGCGCAGACGAGTTCGCCGCGGTTGCTCACGTAATAGACGCGGTCGCCGACGATGTACGGCGTCGAGGCGATACCCTGTTCGGGCCAGTCGTTGACGGAGCCGGAGGCCAGCTTGTCGTGCGTCGCCTGCCAGAGGAACTGGCCGTCGCGGGCGTCGAAGCACAGGATGCAGCCCTTGTCGCCCTTGATCTCGGGCCGCCAGTCGCCGGCGTTGTTCGTGCCGACGTACACGCGGCCGTCGGCGATGACGGGGCCGGCGTAGGCGTACGTGCCGAGCTTTGCCTGCCAGCGGATGTTCCGGCCGGACTTGAGGTCCCAGTCGTGCGGAATGCCCTTCGCGGGCGAGACGGCGTTACGATCGGGCGAGCCGCCCCACATCGGCCACGAACCGCCGGCCGGCTGGCTCGTGGGCTGGCTGGCCGGCGGTTGGCCGAAGGCGATAGCGGCAAACGATAGCGTGGCGAGGGCGGACAGCAGGCTGCGCTTGGTCATGACACGGCACCTTCACCCGGCGCGGCAACTGGCCGGGGCGGGTGACAGCGTACCGGCTGCCCCGCGCGCTGTACAAACGCGTCAGGGCGTGATGCGGCGCAGGTAGTAGATCGATCCACCCACGATGGTCACGATGCCCAGGCCCCAGGCCAGCTCCTCGAACGGCCGCGCCGTCTCCGTTAGCCACGTGATCCCCAATCCGAAGCTCAGCGACTGCAACAGCAAGCCGAGTATGAAAGGCGACAAGATTCCACAGAACATGGCCAGCGCGTGGTTGCTCATGAACGTCGAGAAGCACCACGCCCCGCCAAAGGCGAGCACGCTTACGGCGGCCAGCACGGCCACCGGGACCGCCGCCGATCCGTCTTGCGCCGTGACTTCCGCCGTGGCGCTCGGAGCGAAGGCCGGCACCAGCACGAAGATGATCAGGAGGTTCAGCCCCCAGATCAGCAGGCTCGGTCCCAGGGCCCAGATGCCCTTGCTGATCAGGTTCATCCGCAGCGAGATGGGCAGATAGGCCAGGAAGTCGGCAGAGCGGTCGTTGCGCTCGGTGGCGAACGCCTCGCCGGCCAGCATGGCGATCGTGAAGACGGACAATCCCAGGCTGATCACGCCGCACATTTCCCAGTGCACGGACAGCCACTGGCCGCCCTCACCGTAGCGAGCGCGCAGGTAGAAGCCGAAGGCGATCAGCGCGAGAAACGGCGCGGCCCACAACGCGGCGCCCACGATCAGTACCGGCCGGCATAGACGGTAGTCTTTCCACAACAGGACGTTCATGATGCGGCCCTCCGTCCTTTGACCATGTCCTTGAAAATCTCTTCGAGGCTCAGGTCGATGACCTCGACGTGGTCGATGGGTTGTTCCCGTCGCAGGCATTCGACCGTTGCCGGCGTGAAGCCGCGCACGGTGAGCAGCCACTCGCGGTGGTTGACGCGCTGCCAGATGGTGCCGTCCGGCGGCGCCCCGGGCACGCCGCCGTCGCGCAGGACGGCGCGCAGGCGCTTCGTGCCGGTGAGCAGTTCGTCCGTCGGGCAGCAGGCCAGCAGCCGGCCTTCGTAGATGATGCCGATCGAGTCGGCCAGACGCTGCACGTCGGCGAGCGTGTGACTGGAGAAGAGGACCGTGGCGTTGCGTTCGCAAACCTGCTGCAACACGCCGTCGAGGAACTCTTCGCGAATGATCGGGTCCAGCCCGGACGTCGGCTCGTCCAGGATGAGCACCTCGGGGTCGTGGCTGATGGCCAGGGTCAGGGCGAGCTTGACCACCATGCCCTTCGACAGGTGCTTGACCTTGCGGTGCGGCTCGAGCTCGAAGATGCGCAGCAACTCGCGGCAGCGGAGGTCGTTCCAGTGTCGGTACACGCCGCGGCAGAAGCCGACGACCTCGTGCACGCGCATCCAGCCGTGGATCCGGTGCAGCTCCGGTACGTAGCCGACGCGCTGTTTCATCGCCTCCGGATCGGCGGCGACATCCATGCCCAGCACGCGCACCTCGCCGTTCGTCCGCCGGAGCGTGTTCATCATCATGCGGATGGTGGTGGTTTTGCCGGCGCCGTTTGGTCCGATAAAACCGAATGTGCTCCCGGGCTTCACTTGGAGGTTCAGGTCGTCGACGGCGAGCTTGTCGCCGAACCGCTTGGTCAGGCCGACCGTCTCGATGGCCGGCAAGGGGGTGGAGGTCATGGGTCGTTCCTCTGATGTTCGTCGGTGTCGCGGATGGCGCGTTCGAAGGTGGACCGAATATGTGCGGATGGCATGTTGGCGGCGCGGGCGGCCTGGACGCCGGTGGTGAACGTCTGATAAACAGACTCTTCCGACTTCGTTTGGGCTGATGCCTGGCCGTTATCGCTTACGAACATCCCCAGGCCCTTGCGGGCCTGAATCAGACCTTCTCGCTCCAGATGCTCGTACGCCCGCTGTACTGTGTTTGGATTCACAGCTAGTTCGCGGGCCAACAGCCGGAGCGAGGGGATCATTTCGCCGGGCCGATAAACCCCGGCGGCGACCGATCGCCGAATGTGGTCGGCGATCTGGAGGAAGATGGGCACGGGGCTGTTCGGGTCTACACTCAACTGGCGGTCTCCGATTAATCGACCTGGTGCACTAGTAGGCTAGTGCAGTGTAGCGCCGGGGCCAGAGGTGGTCAAGGGGTTTCGGCCTTGAGAGTCGTATTGCTGGCGGCTGGCGCGGGGGGCATGTACTGCGGAAGCTGCATGCACGACAACCGCCTGGCGGCGGCGCTGCGGGCCCGGGGGCGGGACGTCGTGTTGGTGCCGCTGTACACGCCGCTGCGGACGGACGAGATCGACGTCAGCGAGTCGCGCGTTTTCTACGGGGGGGTCAACGCGTATCTGCAACACAAGTCGGCGCTGTTTCGCCATACGCCGTGGGTGGTCGATCGGCTGTTCGATGCACCGTGGCTGCTGCGGGCAGCGGGAAAGCAGGCCGGGGCAGCGCGGCCGGAGAAGCTGGGGGCGATGACGCTGTCGATCCTGCAAGGTGAGCGGGGCATGCAGCGGAAGGAACTGGCGAAGCTGGTCGACGGGTTGCGGCGGTTGCGGCCGGCGGTGGTCTATCTGCCGAACCTGATGTTCGCGGGGCTGGCTCGCTCGTTGAAGGTGGGGCTGGGTGTGCCGGTGTTGTGCGGGCTGACCGGGGAGGACATCTTCATCGACCGTCTGACCGAGCCGTATCACAGCGCGGTGCTGGCCGTGATCCGCGAGTGCGGCCAGGACATCGATGCTTACGTCGCGTTGACCGACTACTACGCCCGGCATGCGGTGGAGCACTTCGGCCTGCCCGCGGAGCGTGTGCACCGGATTCCACTGGGGATTCATGTTGCCGAGTTCGCCGGCCCGCGACCGCCGGCGGCAGGTCCGCCGACGATCGGGTATTTGGCTCGCGTCTGCCCGGAGAAGGGGCTGCATCTGCTGGCGGAGGCGTTGCCGATGCTGCGGGCGGTGGGGCATGCGTGTCGTGTGCGGGCGGCGGGTTATCTCGGTAGTGCCGACCGCGATTACCTCGCGCAGCTCACCGGCCGCCTGCGCGAGGGTGGTTTCGATGAGGTGGCGTTCGAGTATGTGGGCGAAGTGACGCAGGCGGAGAAGATCGAGTTTCTGCGGCAGGTGGACGTGCTGGCCGTGCCGACCACGTACGCCGAGGCGAAGGGGTTCTATGCGCTGGAGGCGCTGGCGGCGGGCGTGCCGCTGGTGTTGCCGGGGCACGGGGCGTTTCAGGAGTTGATCGCGGCGACGGGCGGCGGATTATTGCATGAGCCGGGCGATGCGGCGTCGCTGGCGGCGGCGCTCGGTGAGTTGCTGGCTGACGGCGAACGACGGACGGCGATGGCGGCTCGCGGGCAGCAGGCGGCGATGGCGCAGTACGATGCGGCCCACATGGCCGAGCAGGCGTGGGCGCTGTTCGAGCGGTTTGTGTAGCCGCGCCGCCGTCGGGGCGGTAACCTGTCTGGGGCGAGGAATATGCTGCAAGTCGAGTCGATCCAGAAACGGTTTGCGACGCGGGCGGGGGAGCTGGTTGTGTTGCGCGACGTGTCGCTCGAACTGGCGGCGGGCGAGGCAGCCGCGATCCTCGGGCCGTCCGGATCAGGCAAGAGCACATTGCTGAACATCATCGGGGCGCTGGAGCCGCCGACGGCAGGGCGGGTCCGGCTCGACGGCTGCGATCCGTACGCGTTGTCGCCGGCGGCGCTGGCCGAGTTTCGCAATCGGCGGGTGGGGCTGGTCTTCCAGGATCATCACCTGTTGCCGCAGTGCACGGTACTGGAAAACGTGCTGTTGCCTATGCTGGTGCATCGTGCGGGCGATGGTGTCGTGCGGCGGGCTGAGGCGCTGCTCGAACGCGTCGGGCTGTCCGCCCGACGTGAGCATCGGCCGGCGGAACTCTCCGGCGGCGAGCGGCAACGCGTGGCCATCGCCCGGGCGCTCATCAATGAGCCGGTTCTGTTGCTGGCGGACGAGCCCACTGGCAACCTCGATCGCACGACCGCGGCGCGCATCGGCGAGTTGCTCGTTGAAGTGCAGCGTGAGCGGTCGGTTGTGCTGGTGGTCGTTACGCACAGCACGACGCTCGCCGAGCGTTTCGCCCGCTGTTACGAACTGGACGATGGGCGGCTGTTGCCCGATCGGGCCGGAAGCCAGCCGTGACTACGTGCACGCTCCTGCTGCGCAGTGTCCGGTATCACGCCCGCGCCCAGATTGCGCTGTTGCTCGGCGTGGCGGTCGGGACGGCGGCACTGACGGGGGCGCTGCTCGTCGGCGAATCGATGCGGGGCAGCTTGCGCGAGACGGCGCTCAACCGACTGGGGCCGTTCGATAGCGTGCTGATCGGGCCGCGCTTCGTGCGTGAGGCGTTGGCGGATGAGATGTTCCACGCCAGGGCCTGTAGCGTTTCGCCGGCCGTGTTCCTGCGCGGCGCGGCGACGCAGCCGGACTCGGGGGCGACGGTCGCCAGGGTCAACGTGTGGGGGATGGACGAGACCAGGTGGACGCGGGGCGAGACGAAGCCGGCGAGTGGCGGAGATGGACTCGTTCTCAACGCGGCGCTGGCGGACGATCTCGGCGCCACCGTCGGGACCGATGTGCTGATCCGCATCGGCCGACCGGCGGCGGTTTCGACCGAGACGGTGCTCGGGCGGCGCGACCAGGTGACACGGACGCTACGTCTCACGGTCTCGCAGGTGATTCCGAACGAGGGGATCGGGGCGCTCGAATTCTCGCCGCAACAGGCCGTGGCGCGCAACGCGTACATCCCGCTGGCGACGCTGCAACGCCGACTGGAGCAGGAGGGGCGGGTCAATGCGCTGTTGGCGACGTGGGGACGTGCGCGGCCGGATCTGGAGGCGGCGCTGCAACTGTGCCTGACGCCGGCGGATCTGGGCTTGCGTTTGCGCGAGGACGACGAGCACGGTTACATCGCCGTCGAGAGTGAGCGCTTCCTGCTCGAACCGCCGGCGGAAGAGGCGGCCCGTGCTGCGGCCGCCGCCATGGGCCTGCAGACGGTCGGTGTGCTGGCCGCTTTGGCGAACACGATCGAGGTGGTGGGGCGAAGCGATGCGGTCGTGCCGTACTCGGTCGTGGCGGCGGTCGAGTCGGTGCAGCAGATGCCGGGGGCGTTGGTGCTGACGGATGGCACATCGCCAGAGTCGCTCGCGCCGGGCGAGATCCTGCTCAACGAATGGACGGCGGAAGACTTGGGGGCGGCGGTCGGTGATTCGATTCGGCTGTCGTACTACGTGCTGGACGTGGGCGGGCAACTGCGCACGGACGCGGCGGAGTTTCGGCTGCGGGGCATCGTTTGCTTGGCGGGACCGGCGGCGGATCGTGGCTTCACGCCGACGTATGCGAGCGTGACCGACGCCGACAGCGTGGCCGATTGGGATCCGCCGTTCCCGATCGATTTGCGGCGCATTCGCGACAAGGACGAAGCGTACTGGGACACGTACGGGGCGACGCCGAAAGCGTTCGTGTCGCTGACGGATGGGCAGCGGCTGTGGGCCCGCGAGGGAGAGCGGCTGGGGCGGCTGACGTCGCTGCGCGTCCTGCCGCCCGCCGGCGAGACACTGGCGCAGACGCGTGCGGCGTACGAGCAACATCTGCGCGAGTGTTGCGCGCCGGCGGCGTTCGGACTTGTGTGGGACGATGTGCGGGATCGCGTGCTGGCGGCGAGCGAGGGGACGACGGATTTCGGCGGGTTGTTCGTCGGGCTCAGCCAGTTTCTGATTGTGGCGGCGGCGCTGCTCGTGGCGCTGCTGTTTCGGCTCGGCATCGAGCGGCGGTCGGGGGAAGTGGGATTGCTGCTGGCGGTGGGTTTCTCGCCGTGGCGCGTGTTCGTTCTGCTACTGGGTGAAGGGCTGGCGGTGGCCATCGTTGGCGGCGCTATCGGCTTACTGGGAGCGCGGGCGTATGCGTGGCTGATGCTGGCGGGGTTGCGGACGTGGTGGTCGGCGGCGGCGCAGGCGCCGTTTCTGCGGCTGCACGAGTCCGTGGAGACGTATGCGATTGGCTACATCGTCGGGCTTGCCGTGGCGGCGCTGGCGACGGCGTGGGCGCTGCGCGGCTTGACGCGGATCAGCGTACGCGGGTTGCTCGCGGGTGCGGTGCAATCCGGGCGGCCGATCGCCGGCCGGCGAGGTCGAACGGTCGCCGGCGTGGTGGCCGTGCTGGCGTTGGGGACGGCGGTCGGGGCGGGCGTGCTGCCGCAACTGACCGACGCCGTCTCGCAGAGTGTGGCGTTCTTTGTGGGTGGAACGGCGTTGCTCGTGGGACTTATCAGCGGCCTGGCGGGTTGGCTCCGCGGCGAGCCGCGGGGGACGATTCACGGCGGCGGCTGGCGGGCGCTGGTGGCGCTCGGACTGCGAAACGCTCGAAGGCGCGTCGGTCGTAGCGTGCTGACGGTGGGGCTGATCGCCGCGGCGACGTTTCTGATCACGTCGATGCAGGCGATGCGTCTGCCGGCGCCGACGGAGACATCGGCGCGCGACTCAGGCAGCGGCGGGTTCACGCTGCTGGCCGAAGCGATGGTGCCATTGCCGCACGATCTGGCGACCGCCGCGGGTCAGGAAGAACTCGGCGTTTCGCCGGCGACACGGCAGGCACTGGCCGGCGCTGAACTCGTGCCGTTCCGACTGCGGGCGGGCGATGAAGCGAGCTGTCTGAACCTGTATCGGCCGCTACGACCGCGCGTGCTGGGGGCGACGCCGGCGATGGCGCAGCGTGGCGGTTTCGCGTTCTCGCAGACGCTGGCATCGACCGCGGAAGAGCGGGCCAATCCGTGGCTGCTGCTGAAGCGTGAGTTCAGCGACGGGGCCATCCCGGTGATCGCCGACGAGGCCGCCGTGCTGTGGCAGTTGCATCTTGGTTTGGGACAGGATGTGTCGCTAATCGACGAGCGCGGCGTCGAGGTGCGTGGGCGCATCGTCGGCATGCTGAAGGGCAGCGTGTTGCAGGGCGAGCTTGTGGTGTCAGAGGCGGCGTTCACGCGGCTGTATCCATCGGTTGCGGGTTTCGGCTTCTATCTGGTGGACGTACCGGGCGAACGTGCCGCAGAGGTCGGGCGGTCGCTCGCGCACGATCTCGAACCGTTCGGACTGGCGATCACACAGACGAGCCGACGGCTGGCCGAGCTACAAGCCGTTCAGAACACGTACCTGTCGGCGTTTCAGACGCTGGGCGGGCTGGGGCTGTTGCTCGGCACGGTCGGGTTGGTGGCGGTGCTGCTGCGGAACGTGTGGGAGCGGCGGAGCGAACTGGCTCTGATGCAGGCGTGCGGCTTCTCGCGGGCGGCGTTGGGTGGCGTCGTGTTGAGCGAGAACGGTTTCCTCGCGGTGTGCGGGTTGTTGATCGGGCTGGTGTCGGCGGTGGTGCTGGTCTGGCCGCAGGCGGCGGCGCGGGCAGGGCTTGTGCCCTGGGGCTCGCTGGCGGGGACGTTTGCGGCGGTGCTGGCGGCGGGATTGGGAGCCGGCCTGGTAGCACTCGTGCCGGTGCTGCGCGGGCCGCTGGTGCCGGCGCTGCGGGCGGAGTGAACTTTTCAACGGATGCTAGCGCGGCGGGGCATTCTTCTCTGCGGGTTGGGCGGGTATCCTGTGGATCCGGAGCCGAACCAGGAGCGTACACATGCGATGGAATGGGCGAGCAATATTGACCGGATGTATCGTGCTGGGTTTGATGGGTGGCCTGATGGCCGTGGCGGAGGACTGGCCCTGCTGGCGCGGTCCCAACCACGACGGGATCAGCCCGGACAAGGGGCTGCGCACCGATTGGGACGCTGCGCCGCCGACGGTCTGGCAGGCGAAGATCGGCGCAGCGTTCAGCGCTGTCGTCTGCGTAGGTGACCGCGTCTACACGTGCGGGGCACGTGACGGGCAACAGGTGCTGCTCTGCTTGAACGCCGACGATGGCAAGGAAATGTGGTGCCGCCCGTTCGAGAAGCACTACCCGGACGGGCAGGGCGGCGACGGCACGCGCGGCACGCCGACGGTGGACGAGGGTCGCGTCTACGTGCAGGGCGGTTGGGGCCGGCTGATCTGCGTCGATGCGGTGGACGGCAAGGGGCTCTGGAGCCATGAGTTCAACGCCAAGCCGCAGTGGGGCTACAGCGGTTCGGTGCTGATCGAGGGCGACCTGGCGATTGTCGCCGGCGGCGATGAGGGTGGCCCGCTGGTCGCACTGGACAAGACGAGCGGCAAGGTCATCTGGAAGTGCGGCCGGTCGCCCGTGGGCTACTCGACGCCCTATCCGTTCACGTTCGAGGGCCGGCGATATGTTATCGGTCTACTCGGCAAGTCGGCGGTGATCGCGGACGTGCGCACCGGGCGCGAGGTCTGGAGCATGCCGTGGGAGACGAGCTACGACGTGAACGCGGCGACGCCGATCTTCCACGATGGCGTGCTGACGTTCAGCTCGGGCTACGGACACGGCTCGATCGCCCTGAAGCTGGCCGTCAGTGGCGACAAACTGACGACGACGACGCTGTGGGAGGGCAAGGCGATCCGCGCAAAATTCCAGTCGCCGGTGCTGTACGAGGGGCACCTGTATACAAGCGACGAGGTGGGTCTGAAATGCGTGTCGCTGGCCGACGGCGAGGTGAAGTGGCGGGAGCGCGGGATCAAGTTCGGGACGGTCGTGGTGGCCGACGGATACCTGTACCTGCTGACCGAGAATGGCGAACTGATGATCGCCCGGGCGACGCCTGAAGCGTTCACGCCGCGATCGAAGGTTCCGGTGCTGGACGGGCGCTGCTGGACGGTGCCGACGGTCTGCAACGGCCGGCTGTACGCTCGGAACCTGGAGCGCATGATTTGCCTGAACCTGCGTCCGTGACAGGCGGACCCGGGAGAGCTGTACCGTAACAGCCCGCGCCACGTTGCGGGGGCCGTGCAGTTGTCGGTACAATTCGCAGCAATGCAACCTCCGGCACGTTGAAAGCAGAGCGGCGCGGGCCGCGATGGGCGGGGACGATCGTGTATTGGCGCGCAGCCGGCGGACACGGTGTAACTACCATGACGGGTATAGCTATCAGCGAACTTACCTTGCTGCGCGCCGTGCTGATGCGTCTGGCCGAAGCGGTGGCCGTGACGACAGCCGGTCCGCCGCCGGACGGTGGCGTGATTGTCTATGCCAATGCCGCGTTCGAGCGGCTCGTCGGACAGGAGGCCGCTCGCCTGGTCGGCCGGGGGATCGGGGAGATCGGCGGGGAGTCGCTGCCGGCGGCGGTCAGCGCGGCGCTGCGCACGGCTGACGAATACCGAGGGTGTTGGCGGGAGGCGCTGGAGCAGGGGCGGCCACAGGCGTTGGAGTGCCGCGTTCGTTCGTTGGCGGATGACGGGTCTGGGGCGTGGTATTGGTTGTGGACGGTGGGGCCGGACGGCGCGGCCAGCGTCGGGCCGATGGCCGAGGGGCGGCGGAACGGGCACCACGGTCTCCTGCGAGCAGTCATCGAGGCCAGCGACGATCTCGTGACACTGAGCGACGGCGCGGGGCGCTTTCGGTTGGTCAACTCGGCGGCGGCAGCCGTGCTGGGCCAGCGACGCGCGGAGGACCTGTTGGGCTGCGGCCACACCGAGCTGTTCGCGCCGGCGGACGCGGCGGGCATGCGTGCCGGGGATCAGCACGTGCTGGAGACGGGGCACCGGTTGACGATCGAGCATACGCTCGACGTCGCCGGGCGGCGCCGGCACTTCCTGACGACGCGGGCGCCGCAACGTGATGCGGTCGGGGCGGTCGTGGGCGTCATCTCGATTTCCCGTGACATCACCGAGTTCAAGGAAACGCAGGAACGCCTGCTGTGCAACGAGCGGCTGGCGTCGATCGGTACGCTGGCGGCGGGAATCGCCCACGAGATCAACAACCCGGTGGGTGGCATCCTGCTGTCGGCCCAGGCGGGGGTGGACGAGTTGGTGCACGACAAGGACCAGGCGTTCGTGGAGCGCTGCCTGCGCGAGATCATCGAAGACGCGAAGCGCTGCGGGCGCATCATCCAGAGCCTGCTGCACTTCGCCCGCGCCGACCTGACGGAGAAGTGGCCGGGCGACCTGAATGATCTCGTCCGCCGAACGCTGCAGTTGCTGGGCGGGATGCTCCGCCAGCACGGCGCGACGGCAGAGCTCTGTCTGGCCGCGGATCTGCCCCCGGTCCCGCTCAACCGGACCGAGATTGAGCAAGTGCTCATCAACCTGGTTCAGAACGCGGTGGAAATGAGCGGGGCGGGTGTGCGGGTCGTCGTGCGCACGGAGCGGAGCGAGGACGGCGTGCGGCTCAGCGTAGCCGATGACGGGCCGGGCATGCTGCCCGAGCAGGCGGCGTATGTGTTCGATCCGTTCTACACGACGCGGCAGCAGCGCGGCGGCGCCGGGCTGGGCCTGAGCGTCGTCCATGGCATCGTCCGGGGGCATGGCGGTCGCATCGACGTGGCCAGCAAACTGAACAAGGGTACGGTTTTCACTATCGACTTGCCCTGTTGAGACAACGGAGCGGACCGGCAGATGTCCAGAGTCCTCGTGGTCGACGACGAACTACGCTACCGCGAGCACATTCGCCGCGCCCTGGCCCGTGACGGGCACGAGGTGCAGGTGGCTGCCTCGGGTCGCGAGGGCATCGCCGTCGGCGCCCGCCAGCGACCCGACGTGCTGCTGGCGGACTGGATGCTCAAGGACCGCATCCACGGCCTGCACGTGTCCGAAGCCTTGCAGGCGCTCCTCCCGGAACTCCAGACCGTGCTGGTTACGGGCTATCCGTCGGCGGACCTGCGCAGCCAGGCCCGCGCGTTGAACGTCTCGATGTTCATCGAAAAGCCGTTCGAGCTGGGCAAGCTGCGGGCCGCAGTGCGGGCCGTCGGGGCGGCCGTCCCGGCCCGGGCGGCCTCGTCACCCATCGCCGTGCTTGTGCTCGATCAGGCCGGGGCGCTGTTGTCGGCGAACCCTCAGGCGCAGGCGCTGCTGGGCGGCGACGGCGACGGCCGACCGACGGTCGACCTGGGCAGACAGGTCGGACTCGGCCAGATCGCGGCGGCGGAGTCCCGGTGGATCTCGGTCGCGGCGCACCGGTTGGGCGGCGTGGCCTGGTGGATTCGTACGCGGCGCACGAGTGAGGGCTGGTTGTGCGTCGTGTTGCCCGACGGCCAGCAGCAATTCCTGGAGCATCCGACCATCGCTCTACTGCTCGATCTGGAGTTGCCGGCGCCCGTGCGCTGGCCGATCCGCGGCCGGGCCCTCATCGTGGATAGCGACGTCTGGCTGCGGCAGTCGCTGGCGGCCGAAGTCGAGCGCGGTGGCGGTGTTTGCCACACCGCCGGCGATCTGGCCACGGCCATGCAGACATTCGCGCGCGACCCCGGCATCGACGTGGTCGTGCTCGAGTACGGCCTGTCCGGCGACAACGCCTGCGAATTCGCCCGCGAGCTGCGCAGTCGGCGCGTGGGCGTACATATCGTCGGTACCAGCGCGACGGACCGCTCCGTGCCGTTCGCTCGGGCCGGCGTAATCAGCTATCTGGCCAAACCGTGGACGATCCACGATTTGGCGGCGCTGCTGGAGGACCACCTGGGCGTCTGTGCATCGTGCGGGTGGCCGCTGCCGCTGCGCCGGCCGCGGTTGGGGGAGACTCCACGAACGTGGCTGTGCGTCGGTTGTGAAAGCCGGTATGTGGCCGTGATGGACGATCGGCATCCACGCGACGTTGTGGCGAATGTGCGCCCCGCGGACGGCGGGCGCGCCCAGGCTCGGGAGAAACCGAGCGTGGTTCGAGGGACTGGCCATGAACGCTCTCATCCTCGATGACGGGAAAGGGGGCAGCGAGCCAGTACGGAGCTGTCTGGAAGAACAGGGCATGCGGGTTGCGGCGACCACCAGTGTGGCCAAGGCGCGCCGCATCATCGGCCGGACGCCGCCGGCGCTCATCGTGGTATTGGGCAACCCGGAAGGCAGCGGCGAGGTGTTGTCGTTCGCCGATTGGGTACAGGCCCAAGCCCGCGCGCCGTCGGTGATCATGATCGCCGATCGGGGAACGCCGGTGAGGCAATGTGGCAGCGTCGGGGTGGCAGCACTGCTGGAAAGACCGGTCGATCCGTACGAGCTCGCCCGGCAGGTTCAGCGCGTACTCGCCGAGCGTGCGACGCCGCCGGGACCCCCGGCTAACCATGTGATTCCAGAACCACCCCTCGTCCGCCTCGGCAAGCGTGGTGAGGTGCTCAGTGCCAGTCCGGCGGGGCAGCGCGTGCTGGATACGGTGGTGGACCCGGCGGTGACGCGGCCGGTCACTCACGTGGACAGCGACCTGCTGACGCGTCTGAACGTCGCTGCCGGCCAACTCGACGCTGGGGGCCAGACGGTTGTCTTTCGTCGCGACGGGGAGCTCGGCCACCACATGGCGCAGGTGCGCCAGCACGTGGAAGACGGCGAGAGTGTCCTCACGGTGAGCTTCGTGGAGTCTGGCGGAGCGCCCGCTGGTGACGTCGATGACCTCTGGAGGTTGATCCTGCAGCGAGCGGCGGTGGACGCGGCCCGCGCGGATCGCCGACCGCCGGTCAGCCCTGGGGCGGAGTAGTCGCACGTTCCCTTGCCTGACGGTCCTCGGTGGCCGGCAGGCGAAGAGCTGCCGGCCTGGTGACGAAAGCCAGTTGACAGCGGGGCGGGTGCGGGGGGGGGCGTTTTTCGCGTGGCATCTCGAACGCCACACGCCATAATGACAATACATCTGCGGCGGGGTCCTGCTCGGGGCGAGCCGTCGCCCCGGTTGGACATAGCTGGTATGCTGGCCGCGTATTCTGGGTGGAACTGAAGCCGGCCGGGGGCCGGCGGAAAGGGGAGCTACATGGCGATCAGTGTTGACTGCGGTACGTGTGGCCGGACGCTGTCGGCGCCGGACGATGCTGCGGGTACGGCGCGGATGTGTCCAAACTGCGGGGAGCTGGTCAAGATCCCCGACACAACTGCCGGCCTTCACTCAGAGCTCGCCCACCAGGTGGCCGCGCCCCTGCGCAGCGACGAGGTTCGGCCGAGCGCGCCAGGACAGACCACGCCGCCGGCGTACGGCGAGCTCGCCCTGGTCACCACGGTTCTGCGAGTCTTGGCGCTCGTCTATTACGGCTTGGCGGCACTGGCTCTGCTCCTGTTCGTTGTCGCCCTCATCCGGTACGGGCGCGAGGTCTCGGTGTCGCTTGGCCTCCTGGTGGTTACAGTCATTGCCAGTCTGGGTGCGTTGATGCACGGACTTGCTGAGGCGTGCGTGGTGCTCCGTGACATCGCGCGAAACAGCTTTGGGTCACGCCGTCTCACCGAGCAGGTTCAGGCGGCGGCGGGGGCGACGAACGAGGCCACCGACCGGGTCATTTCCGTTTTGGAAGAGCAACGGGACAAGCTCGTCGAGACCGTGGCCAGCGCGGCGAGGTCGCTGGCCAAGAAGCTGGACGAGCGCGGGCGCGACGCGTGACGCTGGAGACCATGTTCGATCCGCCGCGGGCGATCGTGGCTGGTTGATTGAGGGCGCAGGGACTCGAACCCTGGACCCACGGCTTGAAAGGCAACCGGACAGGGGTACAGCGCGTGGCAGGACAAGCACTTACAGCCGAGGGGGCGCCGTGGCCGGGCGCGCCCGTGGCCACCGGCGCCTCTCCCGCGATCGGTCCTGGATGCCCGGGTGGGTGGAGTATTGGGCCGGCGACGTTTCGGGTCACTGAAACCGGTAGAGAGGCCCGAGGCGAACTGGTGGCGGGGTTGCCAGCAAGCCGATACGATTCGTGAGTGGAGGTCGGACAGCGACCGTGGGACCCGAGCTTGCCGAGACCGGACCAGCGAACAATGCCCAGCGAGTCAGCGAGAACCGAGCTTGAATTCGAACGGCCGCCCGTCATCGAGGTGGTCTGTGGCGTCCTCTTCAAGCCGCTTGAGAGCATGTTGGCTCCGCACTTGGGTGTCCTCTGGGAACGCTTCAAGGCAACGTACCCAACGTGTCAGGAGGTCCCGCCGCTTGCTCCGGCGATCGAGAGATTCGACGATTCCGCCGGTGTGGAGTTCACGATTAGCGACAAGCCGCCGCTGCCGCGCGTCTGGTTTGTTCACGAGAGCGAGACAGGAATCATACAGGTACAACGCGACCGATTCCTGCATAACTGGAAGAAGGTCCACCCTGAAGACGAGTACCCACGCTATACGAACGTGATCGAGCTGTTCCGTGAACACCTTTCTACGTTCGATTTGTTCGTTACCGAGGTGGAGTCGGCGGGCGTGGAACCACTGCAGTATGAACTGACGTACGTGAACCACATTCTGCAGGGTGAAGGGTTCGATTCGCTTGGTCGAATCGGCAGTGTGCTCCCCGACTTTGCGTGGCGAACCGCTGACGAGAGGTTCCTGCCCACGCCCGAACGCGTGAGCTGGCGCACGAGCTTCACCCTCCCGGATAAGGCCGGCCGCCTACACGCGACGATTCGCAATGGCGTCCGCAATGAGGACGAAAAGCCGCTGCTGCTGCTGGAGCTTACGGCACGCGGTTTCGGCAAGGATGGGTCACGGGCGGAGATGTGGAAGTGGTTTGACCTTGGCCACGAGTGGATCGTACGTGCGTTCGCAGATTTGACCGATGCAGGCGTTCAGAGAGACGTCTGGAAACGGATCAAGTGATGGCAGCGGCACCGAAGTATATCGACGACTGGGCAACAGACTCAACGACTACGATGGGCGAAGTCCCGCGATACGCCCTGACCACTCGAACGACGGGGCCGGTTCGGCATGACAGTGCTTGCCCGCGGACCATTCGAATTCCTGGGCCCGCAGGGCGCTACGTCGCGTGGCCGCAGATTAGCGAGCTGCACGGCGTGCATTTCACTGTAGGGTACGACTTGGAACTGGTCGCGGAAGACGACTTGGGACCGCTGACCGACACGGTGCGCGTCGCGTCTGTTTCGACCGCCGAGCACGGCGTGCGGTTCGCCGTTGTCTTCGGCCATCGCGCAGAGGAAGGCCGTAAGCCCCGCACTGCGTTGTGGAAACGGTTGATGGAAATCCGCCGTCGGGCGGTAGCGGCCGGTATGCCGTTGCTGGACTGGCGCGGGTTGGACGATGAACTGGAGTCACGTCGGGCACGCGAGCTTCCCGGGGACGATGCTTAATGCCGGTGCGCACTTTCGTCGATACGGGTGTGCTGATCGCAGCTTTTCGTGGCGATGAGAAACTGCGCTCTGCTGCCGAGCAGGTGCTGGACGATCCTGACCGTGTGTTTGTTACGAGCGATTTCGTGAGCTTGGAACTGCTCCCCAAGGCGCGGTACAACAAGCACGCGGACGAAGTAGCCTTCTATCAGACCTTCCTGGCGGCAAGCACCGAGACAGTCCATGCTTCTGAAACGCTCATTGCCGATGCGCACACGCAAGCAGCGGGTGCCGGGCTGGCTGCGATGGATGCCTTGCACGTGGCCGCGGCACGGCAGGCCAACGCGGCCGAACTGGTTACCGCCGAACGGCCCACGAAGCCAATGTTCCGCGTGGGCAATCCGACCGTTCGTAGTATTCGGCCCGTCAAGTGCTGCTAGCGGCCGACTTCCCGCTCCAGCCCTGCGGGCCGCACAGTCGGGCCGAGCGGGGATGGAAGTGTAAGCGTGGCAGGTAACGCTCTGGAGAGCGCCTGCCGCGGGTGATCGTGGCTGGTTGATTGAGGGCGCAGGGACTCGAACCCTGGACCCACGGCTTAAAAGGCCGTTGCTCTACCGACTGAGCTACGCCCTCAAACGATTGCTGGGCACACACTTACGACGATCCGGCCGCACCGGCGACCTTTACCCGGCGGCGTCGCCGAGCGGCGTGCGTGTTCCAAACAGCACAACCGGAATAGGTTACGGCGTTGCCCCGGACAACTCAAGAGCCGCGGCCGTACCGGCGGCGGCCCCGTTGTTCGCCGGTGGATCGCTGGATGGGCTTACCGGATCAATCAGCGATGGGGGTAGCCCATTGGTGGCCTATTCCGTGGTCAGGTAGCCATTGCCGTCGCCGGGCGGGCGACGATCAGGAGGGAGTGGCTGAAATACGGCCGCAGGAGGCGTTTCCAGGTTTTCAGCCAGTGCGGCCGGCGTTGGACCCAGTAGCCCTCGACGAGCTCGAAGCCGGTGCGGGACAACAGCGCCGTTAGCGTCTGCGGGTCGAACCACGCCACGTGCCCCTCGTTGCAGCGGGGCCGGCCGCGACGCCAGATCTTCCACGTCTGCAATGCGTAGAACGGGTTGGGCGTCGTGATGATCACGTGACCGTCCGGCTTCAGGTGTCGCCGGAGAGTACGCAGGAACTGGCCGGGGTTCTCCAGGTGCTCGATGATCTCGCCGGCGACGATGGTGTCGAACTGCTGGCCCAGGTCCATCGTCTGCACGTCGGCGCACACGGCGTGGTAGCCGTCGCGCACCAGCGCTGCTACCCCCTCGGCGTCGAGGTCCACGCCCAGCGTGTCGGGGTTCAGGTCCGCGGTTCGGCGGAAGAGCAGGTCGGCCGCCTCGGCGCTGTCCTCTCCGCTCCGCCGGGCCGGTCGGGCATCAACGCAACCGAGCTCGAGGACGGCCGCGCCCGGGGCGACGTAGCGGGCGATAACGGAGAACCGGTCGCGGATCGTGGCGGCGAACACGTCGGCAGTGTCCGGGGCGCCTCGCGGCCGGTCAAGTGCGATCTGCCGGCGTCGCCCGGCTCAACGCGGGGGCGTGGGTGGTGTTTCCTCAGGTGGCATCAGCAGCATCTGACCCGCAGTGGGTGGCTCCGATAGCGAACACGAGAGGGTGAACCCGCAGGCGTGCCTGTTGTCCGCCGCGAGGAGGATGACCAGGCCGCCGGTCCCCGCCGACTGTCGTAGCATCAACGGGGCGAGCAGCGGCGCGGGTCCGGACGTAGCCAGTCGGGCCACGAACAGCGGTCCGGCACAGAGACGCTCGATGTGGCCGACTGTGTGTGGTGGCGGCGGCGGCGGTTGCACACGCACGATGTCCCCCACCTCAGGCGGCGAAAGCTCCTCGGCGGCGGGGCGTTGGACGATCGAATAGCCGCGCTGCACACGGACCACCTCGACGGTGCCGGCGGGCATGCCGTCACGCCACAGCGGCACCGTCTGACCGGGCGTCAGTCCGTCGGCCTCGCCGGCGTTGATCAGCGCTCCTTCACGCGAGGCGGAGAAGACGCGGGCGACGTAGCGGTTCTCCGCGATATCGGCCAGCGTACGCACAACGGCGACGTCGCCGACGGCGAGCGGCGGGGTCGGCGCGGTCGTGGTGGGGGCCGAAGTGGTCGGCTGCGAAGTCGCCGGGGCGGAGGTGGTCGGCGCTGACGTAGTGGGTTGAGGGGCCGCGGGGGGCATATCCGGCGCGACCAGCCGCGCGTACCAGAACAGCGCGTCGGTCGCCTCGACGACGCCGTGCCCGACGTAGCGGCCGTTGTGGAAGAAATCGACGTGCGGCTCGGCGGGGCAGGAGGCGTGCGGCGGGGCAGCCAGCCAGGCGATGAAGGCATCGCCACGCCGCTCGACGAACCCGACGGCCGTTCGCGTGGCGCCGCGCCGCCGCTCGCCGGGGCCGGGCCACAGCTCGACGCGCCGGCCGTGGTTGAGCTGCACGTTGGCGGCGAGTGGGACGACCGCGCAATAGCAGAGGCTGGGCTCGACGTGTCGCACATCGAAACGGGCGGCCGGCTGTCCGCCGACCCGCAGCCACCAGTGGTCGTCCGGGCGGATCCCCTGGTCGCTGCCGGCGGCGATCCACGCTCCCCGGGCGCCGACGCCGATCTCGTCGATCGTCGCTGCCAGCGGGGCCTCGGCCGGCCAGCGGTCGCGGAGGGCGCCCACGGTTTCGGGGGCGATCAGCCAGCCGCGCAGCACGCCGGCCCCGGCGGGCAGGGAGCAGGGCGGGCCGGCGAAGATCGCAGCATCGTCCACACGCTCGACGAACTCGAACCAGCCGACCGGTTCCAGACCCGCCACGACGGCCAGATTCGCCCCGGTGCGGGCCCCGCTCGTTTTGCCGATGATCGTGACTCGGCCGGCCGCAGCGTCAAACCCGACGATTTGGGCCGGCGTGATCGGCAGGTCCCCGGGCGTGCTCGCCAACGACATCAGGAGGGTCAGCGTCGTGAACATCCAGTTCATCCCCAATCCGCCGGCCGGCACACGGCGGGCGTCAGCTCATCATGCTAGACAGGTCTTCGCCGCCCGTCGATTGCCGCCGGCGGCGGGATCGTCACGCCGGCGCGGGCCGGCGCAAAAAAGAAGCGAGGCAGTCGGTTTTGCCGGCTGCCTCGCTCCCGGGTCGTGGGAGGAGGGGAGAAACGTTTGGGAGAAGCTTTCACCTGTCAGTACGGAGCAGCCGCGGGGAGGTTCGCGCGGCGGACAGGAATCTGTGGCGGTTGGCCCCGGAACCGCTCACGAGGCCATTTGCGGCTTCGACGATCGGCTTCTCCTGTTGCCACCTGCGACCCGCGTCGATTATCATGGGTCCTTATAATCATCAATAGGCAGGCGGACATCGTGGACGGCGCAGAGGGCATGACGGAACAGCGGGATAGACGTAAGTCTTTTCCTTGAAATGACATGTGGCGATGGGCACGCAGGAGGGCTTTCGCTGGAGCGGCCCGGCGGATTGCCAATACGTATAATTCTCAGGAGCACAGCGGCGCTCACCATCCCGTCGTCGAGCCGTCCGTAGCAGCGGGGCGGGAGGGACAGAAGCTCAGGAGACACGAACATGGTTATGCGGACGACGACAGCTTTGCTGGTGTTGGCGTTACTGGGCGGCGGGGTGGGACTGGCCCAGCAGGGCGGCGACACCATCCTCGACGCCACGCTGATCGGGACCCTGCCATTCCATACGGGCGGCGTGACCATCGGCTTCCTCAATGACTACGACGAGGTCTGCCCCTATGGCGGCTCGACCGCGCCGGACGTCGTGTACGTGTACGTGGCCCCGCGGGACATGACGGTACGCATCACGCTCTGCGACGGCACCAACTACGACTCGAAGCTCTACGTGTACGAGGGCGGCTACATGCCGGGTGCTCCCCTCGCGTGCAGCGACGACTTCTGCGACGTTGCCTCCGAGCTGAGCGAGGTAGCGCTGACGGCGGACACAGCCTATTACATCGTCGTGGACGGGTACGGCAGCTCCTCGGGGACCTACGTGCTGGACATGGTCGAGCTGGAGCCGGCGGAGTGCACGGACGACGCCGTGGTCAGCCAGCCGCTGGTGGCGCCGGACGCGGCGGTGAGCTCGGACGCAGAGGTGGGGCAGTATCTCGCCGACAACTTCACGCTGGCCGAGGACGCCACGGTGTGCGCCGTGCGCTTGTGGGGCGTGGAGGCTTTCCTGAACGGAACCGTGTGGGAGGAATGCGAAGAGCCCAACCCGGCGTTCGACGTGCACATCTACGGCGCCGGTGCCCAGATGCCGAACTACAACACGGTGATCTACGCGGCGCTGGACGTGCCGGCGGCGAAGGTCGAGACGCCCGCAGGTTACCTGGGCGATCCGATCTACCGCTATGACGTGGAGCTCCCCGACTGCTGTGAGCTCCAGGCCGATACGGAGTACTGGATTGAAGTCGTCGGCCGCGGCCCGGAATCACCCTGCTGGTTCCTCTGGCTGAACGAGACGGCGGCCGACGTGGGCGACAACCGGTCGTACTGGCGTGGGGCGATCCCGCCGACGAAGCTTTTCGACCTGGCGATCTGCCTCGGCACGGGGGTGAGCTGCCCGCTGGTGGGTGACGTCAGCGGCGACGGCATCGTGAACAACTTCGACATCGGCCCGTTCGTATACGCTATCACGCATACCGAGGCGGAGTTTGCAGTGCGGTTCCCCGACGGGCACTACTGGTGTGCGAACGTGAACGGCGACGACATCGTGAACAACTTCGATATCAAGCCGTTTGTGAGCCTGTTGGTCGAGCCGTAGCCGCCTCGCGGTTCGTCGCCGGCGTCGGGCGGGCCACGTTCTCCCACACGGCGGCGAGCACACCCCGGCGGAACGCCAGCCGCTTCAGCGGCAGGTGGGCCAGGTACAGGGCCTGGATCATCTCATTCTGCACGGCGGGGTCGGTACTTAGCTCGTCCGGCCGGCGGGCGATGATGGCGTCGAGCGTCTGCCGGATCTGCGGCTCGCGCCGGCTCTCGTGCGTCACGAACTGGTGGCAGTAATCGACCTCGTCCTGGTCGAGGGGGGTGCCGTAGATGGCCTGGTAGCACGCCGGATTGCACCGCCATAGCAGCACGGCCATGCGGCCCAGCGCGTGCTCGCGGTCGAGGTACTGCTCGAACGTGTAGCGGTGGTGGTGCGTGGCCCGCGGGGCGGGGGTGTACCAGACGCGCAGATCCTCGCCGTGTTGCAGGCGGAACGCCCACTCGAGATCGTCGAAGTTGACCGGCTTGAGATTCTCGTCGAACTGCACGCGTTCGGTGAAGTGCCGCGGCAGGGAGAGGTTCAGCGTCCAGGCGTGGCGGAAGTCGTACCACGACTCCGGGCGCATCTGGTCATAGAAGAAGATCATCGACGTGGTCTGAATCATGCGGTCGAAGACGGTTTCGTTGGCGTAACGCTGCCAGTCGGTCCGGCCGAGCACCATGGCCGGCCGTCCGAGCTGGGCGTGAGCGGCGAGGTGGGCAGCGATCAAGCCCGGTTCGGCGACGACATCATCGTTCAGCAGCAACAGCCATTCGCCGCGAGCCCGGGCGAAGCCGGCGTTGCGGGCCGCGCCCACGTTGCCGGCGGCGCTGCGGATTACGGTTAGCTCGAACGGCCACTCGGCGGGCGACCAGGACGGCCCCGGCTCCGGTCCGTTGTAAACGACGACGACTTCGAGCTGGCTCAGGTCGAACTGCTGCGCGGCCAGGGCCCACAGACCGGGTTCGAGCACGGCCGCCGGACGATTCGTTGGGATGACGACGGATACCTGTGGCACGGCATCCTCCTGACACGGCCCGGGCGAGAGGGGGCGTGGAGTGCCCGTGCAGATTTTATCGGCTGCTCGCGACGGTTTCCTGAACTGGGCGAGACGCCGGTGGTGTCGGCTGTTGGGGCTCGTCTGCGCCAAGCCTCTCGGTCAGCCAGGCCAGCACGCGTCGAACGAGGGCCCCGTAGCCGAATGTCGCCAGGGCCTGCTCACGCATGTCGGCGGCGATAGCGGCCCGGGCCGCATCGTCGCTCAGGAACTGGGTCAGCCGCTCGCGGAATTCGTCCCGGGTGGCGAAGGTGATCCGGTCCAGCTCGGGCCAGATCTCGCCGGCGGTGGGGGTGGTCCACTGGTCGTCGTGCGCCCATCTGACGATGTCGGGCGTGATCCTGACCGGCTCCGTCGGGTCGACCGAGCGCATGTTCAGGATCGCCGTCCACTGGCTGGCCAGCGGCGGTGGCAGTTCCTGGGGGTCGAACAAGTCGCCCGGTTGCAGATCGCGCTCGTAGACGGCGGCCCGCAGGGCACTCTTGATCGCGAAGTCGAGGTCGTCGGCGTGGCGGCGGACCAGGAAGAACCCGCCGGCGGCGAGACCGTCGAGCACGCGCTGGTGGAGTGCCGTGTTGCAGCCGGAGTGCAGGTTGACCTTCGCGCTGCGGAAGGCGGCGCCAAGCTCCGGTCCGTGTGGGAGGTAGCCGCGGGCATAGCGGGCATAGCGCGGGTGTGCGTCCCAGCCGTTGCCGTACAGGTGGAAACGGTGCCCGGTTTCCTCCGCCCACTCTGCCGTCCATTCGATCGTTTGCAGCCGGAGCAGGCGGTCGATGAGTGGGCGAACGAACACGCCCATGACCTCGGTGGCTGTGGCCAGCGGCAGGTCCACGCCCAAGGCTTGCGCCCGCCGGTTGATGTAGCGCTCGCCGGCGAAGCCACCGTTGAGCTGGTTCCGTGCCGCGCAGGCGCAGAGGTCCTCATACACAACATCCACCAGCCTGCGCACGATCTCGTGCTGCCGCTTGCGGAAATCGGCGTGGAACTGGTCCGGTGCGGTGAAGCAGTTCGTGGCGTAGGCCGCGTCGCAGCCGAGGCGCTCCGCGGCCGCGCGTTCCGTCTCGTCGTCGACCGGGCGCAGCGCCGCCGGGCGTGTGGCCATCTCGCTGGCCAGGAAACGGTCCGCCGCATAGCCGTAGTCGCGAACCAGCTCGTCGCGGCAGAAACCGATGCAGAAATCGAGCGGCCCGAGGTTCTCGCCAGTCTCGCTGGAAAACAGCCAGGGCAATCGATCCTGGACCCACGTGACAATCGGCAGGTTGTCGAGGTGAGTCAGCTTCTGGTTGTAGCGCGTGTGGTCGATGAGCAACAACAGATCCGGCTCGAATTCTCGAACCGTCTCGAGCCTCTGCCGCGGCGAGATGCGCGAGTGGTCGTCGGGTTCGATGAGCATTCGCGTCTGCCAGCCGGCCTCGGCAAAGCCCGCCAGCGCGTCGCGTGCTGAGTATTGCAGCACCGTCGTGAATCGGGAGGTCATGCCCAGCACGCGCAGTGGCGGACCTTCCCCGGCCAATGCCGCAGTGAAACGTCGGTGCCACCACTGACCATCCCGGCCTTCGTACAGCGTGCGGACCTCGTTCTCCAGGCCGGCTTGCCGAACCGCGTCCCGCTCGGCGAAGGCCGTCATGACTTCCCGGGCGCGGCCGGTGGTGTGCGGGTCCCACGGCGTCGCCGCGACAACGGTCACCGGTGGGAAGTTCCAGCGGTCCGCGTCCAGCCACTGGGCGAGTTGGTCGTACGCTTGCGGACCGGCGCACAAACGCACGCGCGGGTCGGCGATCAGCTCGCGCCAGTCGTGCAGGTGCATGGCGACCGCCAGAGCCGGCAGCGAGGCCTCCACCTGGTAGATCAAGGCGGTGGCTCCGAGCATCGTGTCCGCGGTCGCCGCATGTAGCCAGGGCAGGTGATAGCCGAGCCCCACGCCGTCGATGACAAACGGCACGAGGATCTTGCCGCGGAACTGGGCGGCGAACTCGTCGGCCGGCGGCAAAGGCCGGTGGTCGCCGAAGCAAGGCCGCCAGCCTCCCGCCGCGTTCTCTCGCGAATCGTATACCTGCCATACTGCGTCGCGGGTGACGTGCAGTTCGAGGTGTGGCCGGGCCTCCTGCCAGGCTTCGGCGAGGCGGTCGGCCCAGTCGTATCGGCGACGCAGAACGTCCAGATTGGCGGCGAACTGGCCGGCGAAGCGGTGCCAGGCGACCTGGCCGCCGGGTGTGCCCGTCTCCAGCACGCGGCGGAGCTGGGCGAAATCCGGGGCATCGCGGACCGCCGGCGAGAGGCCCTCGGCGAGGGCGGCGGCTCGGCGGAGCAGGCCACGCTCGGCCAGGCACTGGACGGCCAGCAGGCACAGTTCATCGTGCTGCACGCCTTGGGCCAGTGCGGTCGAGGCAAGCTGGATGAACTGTGTCTGGTTTCCCGTGCGGCCCATGGCCAACAGCGAATCGATTGTAAAAGTCTGTGGCATAGCGAGCACGCTCAACGGGGTCCGTCCCCGCGGACGTATCGACGGACAAGGGGACTCGTCTAAAGGCAACGGCGGCGGAAGTGCCGATAACACGGAAAGGCAGACATTGTTTGCGCGTGGTCGATGGCACGAGGCTGGAGCCGACGCTTGGGTCAGCCCTTGGCACGGCACAACTCGGATGGATGCGGGCTGCGCCGCCGGCCGCAGGACGCCGGGCGGCCCGACGTCTCGATCATCATTCCCTGCTACAACGCGGCGACGACCGTTGTCGAGACGCTGGCCAGCGTACAGGCTCAGACGCACGAGAACTGGCAGGCCGTGTGCGTTGATGATGAGTCGACCGATCGCACGCCCGAACTGCTCCATGCCGTGAGCGGTGAAGACGCTCGCATCTGCCCGCTGCGCGTTCCGCACGGCGGGCTGGCGTCGGCGCGCAATCGCGGGCTGACGGCGGCCATCGCCGAACGCGTGCTGTTCCTCGATGCGGACGACGTACTGCGGCCCGATGCCCTGGCGACACTGCTGCGGGCGGCGTCGCAACTGGACGAGCACACGGTTATCAGCGGCGGGTTCGAACTGCTCACGGAGCAGGGACGGCCACTGCCGGCGTGCGTGTTTCGACCGCTGCCGGACAACTCGTTCGACGCGTTTCTGCGGGGCAACCGGATCAGCGTGGTGGCGCTCGTGCCGCGCGTGCTGCTCGGCCCGCGGGCGTTCGACGAGAGCCTGCCGGCGTGCGAGGACTGGGACTTGTGGCTGCGACTGTGCGACGCGGGTGTGTCCATCGCCAGCGTGCCCCGCGTGTTGTTTGGCTATCGCCTGCGTGGCGGGAGTCTGAGCGGTCGGGCCGACCTGATGCACGCCGCCGGCCGGCGTGTGCTCGATCGGTGGCTGCCGCGGGCCCGTCGCCATACGCAGGTGCGCGACGTACGGCATCTGTGGGCGGCGCAATGCGGGGCGCAGGCCCTGGCCGCCGGCCAGCCCGAGGCGATTGGGGACTACTTCGCTGACCTGGAGCCGCTGGTACCGACGGACGGTTTCGCGGCGGTCGTGGCACACGGCATTCACGCTGCGTATCGAGCGATTCACGGAGCGAGCGGGGCGTTGTGGCGGGATCACGCCGACCGCTGGCTGGCGGAGATCGACGCGTGGCTGCCCGCCGGTCCGTTGGCGGCTTGCGCTGACGCGATCGCTGCGCACCTGGCGGCGGCGGTGGTCGACACGGATGGGCGGCTGGACGTGTTGCGTGCGTTGCTCGAACGTCGGCCGGACGCGCAGCGGCTTGTTGTCTACGGGCTCGGTCAGAATGGCCTGCTATTGCTGGAGCGGCTGCGCGACCAGAGTTGGCTGCGCTCGCGTGAGTTGCAGGTTGCCGACGATTACGCGGATGCACTGACGGTTGATCTGATCGGGCGGCCGCGCGTGTGGCCGAGCCGCTGGACGGAGTGGCCGGCGGAGACCGTGGCGGTCATCACGCCGGATGTGCCGGCGCCGCAGCGGGCGGTGCTGATCGGGGCAGGGGGCCGGGAAGGAACGGATTTCGTTGTGCTGGCGGGTGACGGTGTGGTCGCTGCGTCGGCGTCGAGTTAGTGGAGAGGGGTGCTGATGCAGTCCTGGCCGATCACGTTTTCGCTGCCGCAGGGTCTGACGGTGAACGGCGTGACCACGTGGGTGCTGCGCGTGGCGGCGGCGTTGGCCGAGCGCGGCCACGAGGTGCGGCTGGTTGTGCACGCGGCCCAGCAGGGGCATCGATCGTTCGACGCCGAGCGGCTCGAGCTCGGCCGGAACGTGCGGGTGATTGCGGCTCCCGACCTGTACGACGCCGGCACGTGGGACAGTTGCCTGCGGATCTACAGCGACCTGCTGCCGACGGTGCTGCAACCGAACGTGATTGCCGAAAGCTTCGCGGTCGCCGCGGCGCTGGCGGTGGCGCGAGCGGACGAGCTACGCGTCGTCGGCTGGAGCCATATCGACGACGCCTACGACTTCACCTGCCTGTCCTACTACGAGCCGGTCATTCATCGCTTCGGGGCGGTGAGCCGGCATTGTGCGGCGGCGCTGGCTGGGCGAATCCCGACGCGAGCTGCGGACATCGAGCATGTGCCCAACGGCGTGGCGGTGCCGGAGGAGCGGCCGCGGCGGGCGCTCGCCGATCGAGCGCTTCGACTCATCTACGCCGGTCGGATGGACCAGGATCAGAAGCGTGTGTTCGACCTGGTGGCCCTGGCGGTCGAACTGGATCGCCGCGGGCTGCGGTTCGAGATGCGGTTGGTGGGCGACGGGCCGCAGGCGGATGAGCTGCGCGAGCGCATCGCGGCGGCGGCGGGGGCGTTTCGCGATCGGCGGAATGTGCTGCGGCTGGAGCGGCCGGTACCGCTGGAGCGGATGCCGGGCGTGTGGTCCTGGGCGGACGTGTCGGTGCTGGCGTCGAATCGCGAGGGGTTCAGCCTTTCGATGGTCGAGTCGATGGCCTGCGGCTGCGTGCCGGTCGTCACTCGCGTCGACAGCGGCGTCGGCGAGGTGCTCGTCGAGGGACAGAATGGCCTGACGTTCCCGGTCGGTGACGTGCCGGCGGCGGCGGAGTGCGTGCTGCGGCTGGCGCGGGACGAAGATGCGCTGCGGGGCATGTCGGCGGCGGCGCGGGCGGCGGTGCAGGCGTACTGCCCGTTCGACGGCTTCGTGACGCAGGTGGCGAGCGTTTTCGAGCGGGCGGTGGCGGCGGCGCCGCGGCCGTGGTCGGCGGCGCGACCGCTGCGGATGAACGCGCCGGACGCCGGCGCGGGTGGGACGATCCCCAGCGATGCGGCGGCGCGGTTGCGGGGCGTGTTGCAGGCGATCGCGGCGGATGGCGGCGGGCCGGTGGCGATCTACGGGGCGGGGAATCACACGCGGGCGCTGGCGGCGGTCTGGGCCGATTCGCCGGTGGAAGTGGTGGCAGTGATCGACGATGAGGGCGTGCTGCGCGGGCGGCGGCTGTGGGGCTGGCCGATTGTGTCGCCGGAAGAGGCGGCCCGGCTGGGCGCGCGGGCGGTCGTCATCAGCTCGTGGATGCATGAAGAGGAGATCTGCCAGCGACGCGGCCCGGCTCTCTCGGCGGCGGGGCTGAGCGTGTGCCGGCTGTACGCGCCCACTGCCGAACCGGCGGTCACGTAGCGTCTGGGCGACGTACTGGACGTCTTCGTAGCGTCGGCCCCCCGTGGCCGACGTCGGTTGCCGAAATGCGTTTGCTTTGCGGGAGCGTGGCATGCTGAAGCTGAAGGCGCCGGTATGTCTTCCTCTCGCATCGGGGATCACATGCCGGCGCTGCGCTTCGGCATGCCACACTCCGTGTCGGACGTCGATTGCCGACAGATGTTCGTCTTCCCGGCGGCCGAAGAGCACTGCTCAAGAGCAGTGGCACGCCGTGGCGGGGTTCACACTTGCGGCAATGCCGGCGGTGGCGTGCGGCGTTGGCGGGCTTCGCGGCGCCAGCTTAGCGCGAGCCAGCCGGCGACGCTCAACAGGATCAGCGGGCCGCCGATGCAGGTCGGCAGCGGTACGACCTCGCCGACGATGAGGAACGTCCACGTGGGGTTCAGCACCGCCTCGAGCAGCAGGATCAGGCTGGCTCGGTGCGCCTCAACGCGTTGCAGCGACCACGAGAACAATACGTACGGCAGCGTGAACTGCACGACGCTGAGCACGAACACCAGCAACCACGCCCGCGGGCCCAGCAGGATCTGCCCGCAGAGCAGCGATGGCACCAGCAGCAACAGCCCGGAGCCGAGGGCGTTAATGGCGGCGACGACGAACGGATCCACCCGCCGCAAGCCACGCAGCATCACCGTCAGTGCTCCATAGCCGAGTCCGCTGGTCAGCGCGACGGTGAGGTTGGCCGCGTCCGTGCGGGCACTGCCGAAGAAGATGACGGCCACGCCCGCGGTCGCCACCAGCAGGACCAGCCCCTCCGCTCGCCCAGGTTTCTCGCGCAGCAGCAGCGGCGCCAACAGAAACACCCAGATCGGTGACGTGTATTGCAGAATGATCGCGTTGGCGGCGGCGGTCTGCGTCGTGGCGATGCAGAAGCACGCCGTCATCAGCGTGAACATCGATACCGAGCCGATCGGCCAGAACGGGCTGGCATTACTCAGCGTTCGCCGGCGCCGCCAGGCCAGCGGCAGGAAGAGGATGCCGCCCAGCAGCGAGCGGTAGCAGGCGATGGTCAGGCCGGGGACGTCCTCTTGGTCGAGCAGCTTGATGAGCGGGCCGTTGAGGCTCCACAGCAGAGCGCACAGCACGAGGCCCAATACGCCGAGCCACGGGCGCGGGACGGATTGAGGTGTCGCGGCGTTCACGACGGGGTCATCTCGCGGGCCGGGGCACAATGCGCGGCGCTGCTACTCGCAGAGCTTCTGTTGCACGCTGCGGATCTTGTCGTCCATCGTTTGCGAGCGGTCGGTGCGGGTGCCGAGCTTGATCGTCGTGGAGATGCGCGGGGCGCCCATCTCGTGCACAACCTCGTGGCAACGCTTGATGGCAGCGAAGACGCGGTCCCACTCCCCCTCGATGTTGGTGCCGTAGGCGTGCAACTGGATGCTCAGGCCGGCCTCGGTCAGCACGCGTTCGCAGGCCGCCACGTACTTCGAAACCGACACGCCGACGCCGACGGGCACGACGCACAGGTCAGCAATCACGTTCATGAGCGAAGTCTCCTTGGGCGGCGCGTATTGTACACCGGGCAGCGTCGGGCGCGGGCTATGGGGCCGCCGGGGCGGTGGACGTCGTCGGGGCCGAGGTCGACGACGCGCTGAGTCCGGCATCCTCCAGCGGACGCAGGCAGCGCCAGATGCGGGCCAGTTCCGGCGGGCGCAGGCGGATGACGTCCTCCGGCGGGCGGGCGGCGTCGATGCAGAGCGCCGCCGACAGATGCTCGATGGCGATGCGGGCTACGGCGGGATCGTCCGTTTCCTCCCACCAGTGGAACCACGCTTCGCCCGCGGAAATGTGCTTGCGCGGGTTCGTCGGGTCGAGCTCGGCTGCCGCCTGCCAATACTCCGCGGCCTTCTCGGCGGCGCGAACGGCGTCGTCGGGCTGGGCAGCCAGCAGGCACGGCTCGACGCTGTCTTCGTAGATGCGGGCCAGGCGGGCGTGAGCGGTGCTGCTGTGCGGGTGGCGGTGCAGGGCGACGAGGGCGAAGTGCCGGGCGCGATCCAGCAGCGTCAACCGGTTCTCGCCCGAGAAGTTGGGGTTGCGGGCCAGGTACATCGCCAGGCGGCTGACATCGGCGGCGCCGCTCGGGTCGAGCGGATCGGCGTCGACCGCCGCCTCGCCCAGACGCAGCACGTTCAGGCAGGCGTCGAAGTCGCTGGGATCGAGCGCGCTGGGCTGCATGCGCGCCAGGCGGAACTCGGTCCGCATGGTCGGTACCGTTACCAGGTACAGGTGCGTGCAGATCAGCAGGCCGGCGGCGAGAACCAACGGCGCCGGCGCCGCATCTCGCGCCGGGCCAGACGCCGGCGCCCGCAGCGCACACGCCGCCGCCGCCACTGCGGCAAAGAGGCTCCAGCCAGCCGGTGTCAGCAAGGCGAAATCCAGCAGGCCGTGCAGCAGTGCCGCGAGCAGCGCCGCCGCCAGTCCCGCGGCGAGCCAGCCTTCAGCCGCCGGCGACGTAGCCAACGCCTCGAACAACCGCACGCTCAGTACGAGCACGAGCACCCAGGCCACCGCCACCTCGGCCAACCACAGAATGAGCGGCGAGCCTTCCAGCAGCGCCCCGGAGAACAACAGGTGCAGCGGCAGTATGAACGCTGCGGCCGGCAGCATCATCCCGAGGGTGATCTCCGGCGGATCGCGGGCGGGCGTCGTTACCGCCAATCGCCGCAGCGCGCAGTGCACGCACAACGCCAGCAGCAATCCGGCGCCGAGCAGCCCGAGCGGCCCCATCTCGACCAGCAACGCCAGCCAGATGTTGTGCGGATCGCGCACGTCCTCGGTGCTCTCCGGCGGCTTGTGCAACAGATAGGCGTCGACGAAGTTGTCGCGGCCGATGCCGGTCAGCGGCGCATCCAGATACGCCCGCATCGCCGCCGTCCAGTAGTACCAGCGAAACGCCAGCGACGGATGTGGCAGTGTGCCGTGGCGCACGCCGAAGGCGGCCGCGCCGCCGATGACCGCGGCATAGCCGACGATCAGCAGCACGGTCACGCGGCCGGCCCACGCGCCGAAGCGCGTGTGCCACAAGCCGAACACGAGCAAGGCGACGACGCCCATCCCACCGGCGACGATCGCCCCCAGGCTGCCGGTCATCCACAGGGCGACCGCGCTCAGTGCGGCCATCGCCCCCGCCATCACGCCGGCGGCGATGCGCTCTCCCACCAGTGGAATCACGCGGCTGCCCAGCAGGCCGATGGTCAGGCCGGCGGCGACGAGGAACGCCGTCGCCAGCAGCGAGCCGGTTACGTTCGGGTGTGCCTGGTAGCCGACGGCTTCGCCCGACTGCATCCGCCGCTCGAAATTCACGAGCATCGGGTCGTCGGGGGCCATGTCCGGCGGGACGAGCTCTTCCTTGTGCTCCTGCCAGTATTCGAGCAGGTCCTTGTACTCGTAGGTCACTTGCAGGACGCACTTGACGCCGGTGGTGCAGGCCGTGGCCAACACGGCTGCCAGCAGTAGTCGTGGCATCCAGGACGCGCGCATCAGGCAAACCAGCGCCGCCCCGGAGAGCGTGGCGATCCACAGGCTCCAGCCGGTGTTCAGCGCCAGCCGCTTGTTGTTGGCGGCGAAGACCGAGACGACCAGGGCCGCGGCCAGCAGGACGATGGCCACGGTCACACCGCGGCGGATCATGCCGCGCCGCCACGTGCGGGCCAGCGCCGCGGCGGCGGCGGTCAGCGCCAGCGAGTCGAGCCAGACGGTGACCGCCGGCGATATACCGCCACCGCCCGGGATGAACGGCAGATCGGTGCGCTCGGGTGATTCCGAGATCAGCGGTCGCACGCAGAGCACGGCCAACAGCACGTAGAAGAGCAGCCGTTCGAGCAGGGGCGACTCGTCGGCGTGGGCCGCGGGCTTGGGCGTGGTCGCGGGTGTTTGTTTCATGGCTCCCTGCGGGGGGGCGATTCGAGGATGGCGACGACCGCCAGGATCATCAGCACGATGACGGCCACGGTGATCGTACGCGGCAGATCGGCACCGGGCAGCAGCGTGGCAGCCAGGCCGGTCGTGGCGGTGGCCAGATAGATGGTCAGTACGGCGAGCCGCCGGTCGAGCCCGTGCTCGATCAACCGGTGGGAGAAGTGCCGTTGGTCGCCGCGTAGCGGGTTGCGGCCCTCGGCGATCCGGATCGAGATCACGCTCGTGAAGTCATAGAGCGGCACGGCCAGCACGACCAGCGGCATGGCCAGCGCGTACGGCGCCCCCGGCTGCCCGCTCTGGTAGTACGTGGTCAGCACGGAGACCACCGCCAGCATGTAGCCGATCAGCAGGCTGCCGGCGTCGCCCATGAAGATGCGGGCGGGTGGGAAATTGAACGCCCAGAAGCCGCCGATTGCCCCCAGAAACAAGCAGGCCAGCGCTGGGACCAGCACCTGCATCGGCTCGGCCAGCAACCCGCACACGGCCAGAAACGCCATGCAAATCCAGGCCACACCCGCGCTCAGCCCGTCCATGTTGTCCAGGAAGTTCATGGCGTTGATGATGACCACGAACCAACCGAGGGTGAGCAGGATAGAAAGTGGCCGACCCAGCATGCTGCCCAGGTACACATGGCCGGCGAGGATGACGAACAGACTCACGCCGACGATGACGAATAGCTTGAGGATCGGCCCGAGCGGCCGCCGATCGTCGAGTAGGCCCAGAAGATGCAACACGAGGCCGCCGGCGAGGATGACGAGGGCCTGTGTGGCTCGGTCGCACAGGCCGCCGACGTAGGCCCGCACTTCTTCGCCGAACGTTTGCGCTATCCAGGCCTGTGAGACCGTGACCGCCAGGATGATAGCAGCGGTGGCGGGGACCCATGCTGCCAGGAAGATGGCCACGCCGCCGCCGTAGGGGACGGGCTCCTTGTGCGACTTATGTCCGCCGGGGCGATCGACGAAGCCGATTCGGCGGGAGATGCGCATGACCAGCGCCGTCAGCAGCAGGGACAGCACGAGCGAGATGCCCAGCGCCCCAGCCAGGGCCAGCAGGAGGTTCGCGCGGTTCATGCGCCCTCCTTCGGCGGTGCGTCGTTCCACGCTTCCAGTTGCTTGAGCTGGCTCCGATAACGCTCCCGAACGCCGTCGAAGAACGCGTGATACGTCGTTTGACGATAGTCCGGGTAGGTCCAGGACGCCGGTTGCCAGGCACCCTGCGCGAACTGGAGCGTTACTTCGGCGTAGATACCCAGACCGACGTAAATGCGATGGGCGCGGTCCTTCGTCGTGGCGAGGATCAACCGGGCGAGATCAAGATAACCCGGATCGATGTTCACCGGACGCGGGCAATCCGGGCGGAGGCAGTCGGCGGCGATGGTCTGTTCGAGCTCGTTGGTGTGCCGCTTGATCTCCGCCAGGGCCTCCGGACGAATCAGCCGCTGGAAGCTGAGGAACCAGCGCCGCAGGCCGGGGCCCATCTCCGGTTCATAGTAGTCGGTCATGGTGAACGGCCAGACGTCGCTTTCGGTGTCGACGTCGCCGTATTCGCGAGAGAGCAGATGTCGCGCACGCCGCAGCAGATCCTGATCGCCGGAAAGCAGCCCGATGACGAGCTTGACGGGTTGGGCGGCGCGAGGTCGGGCCATGGCCAGAAGTGTAGCATCGGGTTAGGATGGTGGCGACTGGGGAAGGGGCGATCCCTGGTCCCGCCGGTTGGCGCGGTTATTGCGGCGCCGAGGTTGACGGATGAATCTGGGCTTATTTGAGGACGGGTACTGGCAGCACCTGTTGCCGCTGACGTGGCTGCGGGCGACGTTCGAGCTGCGCTGCGGGATGGACCGGCTGGTGGACAAGCTGCGCGGCCATTTCGGCCGTGGACCGGCTCGCGTTTGGGTGCGGCCGGTGCTGAGCGAGGTCGTCGCCGAACGGCTGCCACTGGCGGAGGTGGAAGGCGGGGCGGAATGGTGCATGCTGAACGGGCGGGCGCTGCTGACGGCGCCGGTGACGCCGCCGCCGGGCGTGGTTTGGCGGCGCAACGGGTCGGTGGTGGCATTTGGGATTGAGGCGGGGGCGGCGGATAATCTGTCGGCCGAGCTGTTCCTTGACGAAGAGGCGTTGCACGGCTGGTTGCAGGCGCGGCAGTTCCGCGTCGAGCATGCCCCCGAAGACGTGAAGCTCATCGAGTATCCCTGGACGCTCGTGCTGGAGAACGAGGCGGAGCTGGTGCGGCAGTGCCGGGCCGGCGGCGTGCACGAAGGCCGCATCTATCCCGGGGCGCACGTACTGAATCCGGAAGCAGTGCACGTGGCCCGCGGGGCGCGCATCAAGCCCGGCGTCGTGCTGGACGCCGAGGACGGCCCTATTCACGTGGCTGAGGACGCGCATGTGCAGCCGAACGCGGTGCTCGAAGGGCCGTGCTACATCGGTCCAGGCTCGGTGATTCGGCCGGGGGCGACGATTCGGGCGGGCACGAGCATCGGTCCCGTCTGCAAAGTGGGCGGCGAGATCGAGGCCAGCATTTTGTACGGCTACAGCAACAAGCAGCACGACGGTTTCCTCGGGCACAGCTACGTCGGGCCGTGGGTCAACCTTGGTGCCGACACAGTGACGAGCGACCTGAAGAACACGTACGGCTCGATTCGCGTGCTGCTCAACGGCGTCGGTGTCGAGACAGGCCAGCACTTCGTGGGCTCGATCATCGGCGACTACTCGAAGACCGGTATCGGCACGCTACTGCCCACCGGCTGCGTGATTGGCGTGGCCTCGAACGTCGCTCCGCCGGCGACCGCGCCGAAGTTCGTGCCGTCGTTTGCCTGGCTGACCGAAGCGGGTCTGGCCGGCTATCGGCTGGACAGGGCGATTCGGCTGGCGCGCATCGTGATGGCGCGGCGTGACGTGCACCTGACGGATGCGGAGGTGCGCGTGCTCGAACAGACCGAGCAACTGGCGCGCGAGGTCGAGGCCGCGGGCTGGTCCTGAGCGGGCGCGCTTTTTGCGCGGAGGGTGCGGGGGCTCTTGTCGTCATGCACGTCGGCGGTACACTATGCGCCGTTCGGGATTGGCAATGCGTGTCGCACATCGGCGGAGCGGCTCCGTCGGGGCAGCCGGGCACGCAAGGAAAGGACGAAAAGCATGTATCAGCGTCTGGTGAGCGCGGTCGCGCTGCTTTCGGGCCTCTGTCTGCTGGCGGGGTGCAGTGCTTCGGGTGCCGGCCACTCCGGCTTCCACATCGGCAAGAACCTGCTGCGCAAGGACACCAACCTGCGCGTCTTCCTCGACGGCGAACAAGCCAAGCAGAACAAGTTCAAGAAGGGGCTCTCCGGCTATTCGCCCTTCACCATCAAGGAGGACGTCACCGGCTCGCCCAAGTTCCGCTACGAGATCATCGAGCCGAAGAAGTTCGGCTTCATCAAGCACGTGACCATGCAGGTCCACCAGAAGTTCGAGGCGGACTTCTCCGATATTCCTGATTACGTGATTCATCCGCGGGACATGAAGGACCGCGAGGCGAACATGAAGCCCGGCGTCGATTGCGATCTGGGCAACCTCGGCGACCAGTTCCGCATCCTGGACAAGCAGGACAACGAAGTCGAGAAGGTCGAGTTCGTCCCCGGCATGGAATACCTCCTCGTCTTCACGATCTCGGCGGACAAGAGCGAGACCATCCAGATCTACTTCAAGACCAAGTAGCGCCACGGCTGGGAACAGCCGTTTCGTGTATGGCGGGGCGACCAGGCCAACAGCCGGTCGCCCCGCTTGTTGCGCCGCCAACCCGCCCGCCCTTGCGGTCCGCCGTGCTGGACGATATGTGGGGCTTCATGGAACGTCGGGGACGGCGCACGCAGGGCGGGCTCGGCCCGCCGCTCGAGGTACATGCAGATGGCCCAGCAACGAGTCGTTCTCACGCGGCGCATGCCACCGCCGGCCGCCGACCTGCTCCGAGCGGCGGACTATGCCGTCGACGTCATCGACCGGGATGATCCCGCCCCCCGCGATGAGTTTCTCGCCCACCTGCCCGGCGTCGCCGGGGCCATCACCATGCTCAGCGATCGCGTCGACGCCGAGGCGCTAGAGGCCGCCGGCCCACAGCTCCGTGTCATCGCCAACTACGCCGTCGGCTTCGACAACGTCGATCTTGAAGCCTGCCGGCAGCGCGGCGTGCGCGTCACCAACACGCCCGGCGTTCTCACGGCCGCCACCGCCGACCTGACCTGGGCGCTGATTCTCGCCGCGGGGCGGAACATCGTCGCCGGCGACCGGCTGATGCGGGCCGGCGGTTGGCCCGGCTGGATCCCGACGCAACTGCTCGGCCTGCAGCTCAGTGGCGCCGTGCTCGGCATCCTCGGTGCCGGGCGCATCGGCTCGGCCGTGGCTCGGCGCGCTCTCGGCTTCGGCATGCGCGTGCTGTACACCGATCGCAGCGCCAACCCCGACATGGAGACAGCCACCGGCGCGACCCGTGTCGAGCTCGACCGGCTGATCTCCGAATCTGACGTGCTTTCGCTGCACATCCCGATGGCTCCGGCGCATCACCACCTCATCGGGGCGGCAGAGCTGGCGGCGATGAAGCCCACGGCGATCCTGATCAACACCGCTCGCGGGCCGATCATCGACGAGGCGGCCCTGGTTGAGGCGTTGCGTACCGGCCGACCGGCCGCCGCAGGCCTTGATGTCTACGAGCACGAGCCACGGCTGGCGCCCGGGCTGGCCGAACTGCCCAACGTCGTCGTGTTGCCGCACCTGGGCAGCGCGACCACGGCGACGCGGCAGAAGATGTCCCAGATGGCGGCCGAAAACCTCCTGGCCGTATTGAGCGGCCGCGAGCCGCCGAATCCCGTAGTCTAGGCGGCGTCGGCCGCGGGGGCGTTGAGCGTGAAGGGGCACGTACACTACGAGGCGGCCTTCGAGCACTACCTCCAGGCGCGGCAGATTCCCTACGTCGCCGTCGACGAGGCCAAGAAGGCCACGTTCCGCGACGCCCGGCTGAAGAGCTTCGATTTCATCGTCTATTCAGCCGAGCAGACAAACTGGCTCGTCGATATCAAGGGCCGCCGCTGGGTCCGCCGGAAGAACCAGCACAAGCCGGCGTGGGAGAACTGGGTGACGCAGGACGATCTCGACGGCCTGCGGCAGTGGGAGGAGGTCTTCGGGGTCGGTTTCGGTGGGCTGCTCGTCTTCGCGTACAGCCTCGAACCGGATGCCGTCCCGCCGCCGGAAGTGGTGCATGCGTTTCGCGATGCGCGCTACGTCTTCGTGGGGGTGCCGCTCGAAGTGTATGCGGAGCACGCCCGCATCCGCAGTCCGAAGTGGGGAACGGTGAACATGCCGACGCGCGAATACGCCCGGCACGTGCGCCCGATCGCCGACTGGTTGTGAGAAAGCCGAGTGCCGGGCGCGACGTGCTCGGTCACCAGCCCACGACGTTGTAGCCGGCGTCCACGTAGTGCACTTCGCCGGTCACGCCGCTGGACAGGTCGCTGAGCAGGTACAGGCCGCTCTTGCCGACCTCTTCGCCTTCGACGTTGCGGGCGAGCGGGGCCTTCGTCGGGTAATGGTCCAGGATCTTCGAGAAGCCGCTCACGGCGGAGCTGGACAGCGTGCGCACCGGTCCGGCGGACAGGGCGTTCACGCGGATGTTCTTCTCGCGGCCGAGCTCGCCGGCGAGGTAGCGCGTCGACGATTCGAGGGCCGCCTTGCACACACCCATGACGTTGTAGCCGGGGATCATCTTCACCGAGCCCAGGTACGTCAGGCAGAGCACCGACGCTCCCGGGGCCATGTGTTCGAGCGCGTGCCGGCAGAGAGCCACCAGCGAATACACGCTGATTTCCATCGCCTGAAGGAAATCCGCTCGCGTGGTCTGGTAGAACGGCTTGCTCAGGGCGTCGCGGCTGGCGAAGGCGATGGCGTGCACGATGAAGTCCAGCGGCCCCATCACCTCGTGGGCCTGGTGCAGCACGGCCTTGATCTGCTCGTCGTCGCTTACGTCGCAGGGGACGATCAGCTTCGCCCCGATCGGCTCGGCCAGCAGACGTACCCGCCGCTCCATCTTCGGGTTGGGCAGGTGGTTGAACGCCAGGCTCGCTCCTTCGGTATGCAATTGCTGGGCGATCTGCCAGGCGAGTGAATAATCGTTCGCCACCCCGAACACGAACCCCTTCTTGCCGTCCATCAAGCCCATGAGACTCTCCAGAGCTGCCGCGCCGCCGGCGTTGCTGCCTATATGGTATCCGGCTTTCGGCCCGCCGCCGCCGATGCGGCACGGTCAGGATAACCGACCGGACGCGCCCCGCCCACGGCCCGCCTTGACGATGCCCGGCCCGCACGCTAGCGTCTGGGTTTTCTCCTTCGATGAGCGCGAGCCGGAGTCGAATCGTGCCCTACCACAGCATCGTCTGCGTCAAGCAGGTCCCCGACACGGCGAATATCACCGGCGAGGCCATGCGTCCCGACGGCACCGTCAACCGCACGGCCCTGCCCGCCGTCTTCAACCCGGACGACCTCCACGCCCTGGAGACCGCCGTCCGCATCCGCGACCAGTTCGGCGGCCGCGTGACCGTGCTGAGCATGGGACCGCCCAAGGCCGGCGACGTCCTGCGTGAGGCGCTTTACCGCGGGGCGGACCGTGTGATCCTGCTCACAGATCGCCGCGCCGCCGCCAGCGATACGCTGGCCACGAGCTACATTCTCGCCCAGGCCATCCGCACGATCGGCGATTACGACTTCGTCTTCTGCGGCCGGCAGGCCATCGACGGCGATACGGCCCAGGTCGGCCCGCAGTGCGCCGAGAAGCTCGGCCTGCCGCAGGTCACATATCTCGAAGAGGTCGTCGGGCTGGAAGATCGCACTGCCCGTCTGCGCCGCAACGTCGGCAACGGCTGGGAAGTCGTCGAGGTCAAGCTGCCCGTGCTGGTCACGGTGCTGGACACGGCCGGCGAGGTGCGTCCGCCGGCGGCGAAGCGGGTGATGCGCTACAAGCGGGCCCGCGTGCCGGCCGAGCTGCTCATCGAGGTCTCGCGCGAGCGGCCCGACGCCACCGATGCACAGAAAGAGGAAGAGACCCTGCGCCGCGCCGAGCATCTGCGCAGCCGCGGCCTGATGCTCGAAGAGTGGAACCTCGGCGACATCAACGCCGACCTGGCCTGGTGCGGGCTGTCCGGCTCGCCGACCAAGGTCCACCGCGTGCAGTCGATCGTGCTCACCAAGCAGGGTTACACCGAGATTTCCCCGACCGACGACGGCATCCGCCGGCTGATCCAGGAGCTCGTCGTCGACCATACGCTGGGCTGATCCACCCGCCGGCCATTGCCGCTACGGAGGCAGGATGATTGACGTGAATCGAAAAGGCGAGGTCTGGGTCTTCGCCGAGCAGGAGAACGGGGCCCTTCACGAGGTTGCCCTCGAGCTGTGCGGCCGCGCCCGCCAACTCGCCGACGAGCTCGGCGTGAAGGTCGGCGCCGTTCTGGCCGGCTGGAACGTTCGCGAATTGGCGTCCCGCCTGATCGCCCAGGGTGTCGACAACGTCTACCTCGTCGAGCAGCATCGGCTCGACCATTATCAGACGCAGCCGTACGCCCGCGTGTTGTGTACGCTGATCGAGCGCCATCGCCCGCAGATCGTTATCTACGGCGCCACGCCGCTCGGCCGCGATCTGGCCCCGCGCGTTGCATCGGCCATGCGGGCCGGCCTTACCGCCGACTGCACCGATCTGCGCATCGCCGACGTGCCCGATCCGAAGACCAAGACCGTGCACGAGAAGCTGCTGTTGCAGATTCGCCCCGCTTTCGGCGGCAACATCATCGCCACGATCGTGAACTATGACCGTTGGCCGCAGATGGCCACCGTGCGCGAGGGCGTCATGCCGCTGCTCCCGCCCGACACGCGCCGTCAGGGTGAGATCGTCGAGGAGAAAGTCGCGCTTTCTGACGAGGACTTCCCCCTGCGCGTCATCCAGCGGCACCGCGAGGAGCGCAAAGTCAACCTCAAGGGCGCCCGCACGATCGTCGCCGGCGGCGGCGGCGTCGGTAGCAAGGAGAACTTCCGCCTGGTCCACGAGCTCGCGGGCGCGATCGGCGGGGCGGTCGGCGCCTCGCGTGCCGCGGTGGACGGCGGTTTCATCAGCAAGGCCCACCAGGTCGGCCAGACCGGCACGACGGTTCGCCCGGCGCTCTACATCGCCTGCGGCATCAGCGGGGCCATTCAGCATCGGGCCGGCATGGAGGAATCCGCCAAGATCATCGCCGTCAACTGGGACAAGGAGGCCCCGATCTTCTCCGTGGCCCACTACGGCATCGTCGGCGATCTGAACGAGATCCTGCCGAAGATGGTCAAGGCGCTGAAGGAGCGCAGCGTGGAAAGCGACGTCACCAGCGAGTAGTCGCGCCAACAGAAACATCCGCCCCGCCCATCGGGTTCGGGGCCGTCAGTCGAGAGCGTACGTCATGCCGAACTTCTTTCGCGACAACGAAGACATCCAGTTCCTCTTCGAGCACGTGGACCTGGCCGAATTGGCCCGCGTCCAGGAAGACGGCTTCGCCGACGCCCGCGAAGGCCGATCCGACTATGCTCCGCTCGATGAGGCCGACGCCATCGACAATTATCGCCGGGTGCTTGACATCGTCGGTGACCTGGCCGGCAACGTCATCGCCCCCCGCGCCGAGCAGATCGACGAGGAGGGCAACACGCTCAACGAGGACGGCACGGTCACGCTGCATCCGCTCGTGGCCGACAACCTGAAGCGCCTGGCCCAGGCCGACCTCATGGGCTTCACGCTGCCCCGCAAATACGGCGGCCTGAACTGCCCAAACCTCATTTACTCGATGGCGATCGAGATGGTCAGCCGGGCCGACGCCTCGCTGATGAACATCTTCGGTTTGCAGGGCATTGCCGAGACGATCTACGCCTTCGCGAATGACGAGCTTCGCGATGCGTACCTGCCGCGCTTCGCCCGCGGCGAAGTCACCGGCGCGATGGTCCTGACCGAGCCCGACGCCGGCAGCGACCTCCAGGCCGTCCGCCTCAAGGCGTTCCAGGACGACGGCCAGTGGTATCTCCGCGGCGTGAAGCGCTTCATCACGAACGGTTGCGGCGAGGTGCTGCTGACGTTGGCCCGCAGCGAGCAGGAGATCTCCGACGGCCGCGGCCTGAGCCTGTTCCTGTGCGAGCGCGGCGAGCGGCTCCGCGTGCGTCACCTCGAGCATAAGCTCGGCATCCACGGCTCGCCGACGTGCGAGCTCGTGTACGACGACGTGCCCGCGCAGCTCATCGGCGAGCGGCAGCGCGGCCTGATCACCTACGTCATGGCCCTGATGAACGGAGCCCGCGTCGGTATCGCCATGCAGTCGCTGGGCATCGCCGAGGCGGCGTACCGTTTGGCCCGCACGTATGCCAACAGCCGCCGGCAGTTCGGCGGTCCGATCGAGCGGTTACCCGCCGTCGCTGAGTTGGTTACGGATATGAAGGTCGCCGTCGAGGCCGCCCGGGCGCTGGCGTATGAGACCAGCCGCGTGTGCGACCTAGAGAACAATAACCTGCGCGTCCTGGAGACCGGCCAGGTTACGGACAAGGCCGAACTCAAGCGGCGCAAGGACCTGGCCCGCAGCTACAAGCGGCTCAACGGCATGCTCACGCCGATGGCCAAGTACTACTGCTCCGAGATGTGCATCCGCGTTGCCGACATGGGCATGCAGGTGCTCGGCGGCTCGGGCTACATGAAGGACTATCCGGCGGAGCGCTACCTGCGCGACGCCCGCATCACGAACATCTACGAAGGCACCAGCCAGTTGCAGATCGTGGCGGCCGTCCGCGGCGTCTGCTCCGGCAGCTTCGAGCGCTGCGTGGCCGGGTTCGAGGAGACGCGTTTCGGCGACGACCTGCTCGGTTCGCTCCAGAGCCAACTGGCCGAGGGCAAGACGCTGGTCATGGAGGCCATCGCCATGATCAAGCAGCGCGGCGCGGACTTCATGGACCTGATGGGTCGCAAGCTGGTCGACTCGGCAGCGGCGGTCCTGATCGGCCACCTGCTGCTCGGCCAGGCCGCGCACAACGACCGGAAAAAGCGCGTCGCCCGCCGCTTCATCGATACCGAGCTGCCGCGCCTGCGGATGAACTGCGCCCTGATCGCCGCCGGCGACACGGCCCCGCTCGAAGAATACGACCTGCTCGCGGGTCCCGTTCCGGCGAAGGACTAAGACAGCTCGGCGGCGAACCCCATCTGTCCGAGCCGCGACCGGCAGGGAGCTGGTTGCGCGGTGAGTGGCCACCGGCGCGAGTAACCCGCTCGCTACCGCTCGGGGCTCGGATTGAGGTGGCCGCGGCGTAGCGTCCGGGCTCCGTACCGGACGTCTTCGTAGCGTTGGCCCCCCGTGGCCAACGTCGAACTCGGGGATCGCTTCCGCTGCGGAAGACACTGCTCACAGAGCAGTGGCACACCACGGCATGGCTCCGGTAGCGTTCGGGCTTCGTTCCGGACGTCGAATGGCAGACTGTGCCCGCACTGGTGGGCAAGCCACCAGTGGCACCCGCCGCCGGATTGCCAAACCCGCCGAAACGCCTACAATGCCCGTCTTTGTGTAGAGGCCCGGCGTGCCTCGGACGCTTCCCGACCTCGGCCCCGGTTACGTGTCCCCGCCCCCTTCGTCGATTCCCGGCGACGGCGGCAGCAGAGCAAGCTGAGCGAACATGCAGACCCGCCAGTTGATTACCGGTATCGCCCTGGCCCTGGCGGCGATGTTAATCTACCGTTGGGCGATCGAATTCGTCTTCCCGAGCCGGCCGCTGCAGGAGGAGTCGCTGCCGGCAGAAACCGTTCCCGACGAGGCTGCCGTTACCTCGGCGCCAACCACAAGCGCTCCCGCAACCGCTTCCGCCCCCGAGACCGCTCCCGTCCGTTCGCGCGAGTACGCCTTTGTCGCGGGCGCGAGTGAGGAGCTTGTTGACGTCGGCGGCGGGGCGCAGGACTACCTGGGCATGACGCTCACGCCGCGCGGGGCCGGCCTCGTTTCCCTGCGCATCACGCAGCGCGACGAGAAGGGCCGGTTCGTCTACCGGGCGCAGGCTTCCTCCGACGAGCCCTATCCGATCCTCGAACCCCTCGACGCGGGGTTTCCAACCGTCTCGTTCCTCACCGAGGAAATCCGCATCCAGGAACTCAACCAGAGCTGGCACCTCGACGAGCTGCTCTGGGAGACCGCCGAGGCGAGCGACCACCGCGTCGTCTTCACCACAGCGCTTCGCGCCCGGGACAACGACGAGCCCATCCTCAACCTGAAGAAGACGTACGAGCTTCAGAAGGACGGGCCGCTCGTCCACCTCGACCTGACGATCGAGAATCCCGGCAGCCGGCCGCTGACGGTGCTCGTTCGCCAGGACGGGCCGACCGGTATCCGCCGGGAAAGCCCCATGTACGAGATGCGCCGCCTGCTGGTCGCGCAGCACGCCGGCGGCACGGTCAAGACGTCCAAGGTCGTGCAGCGGGCGGAGCTCCAGAAGGCCGCCGCCCGCGGCGAAACGATCAAGCTCTTCCCCACGTCGGGGGACGACGCCAGCTTCGCCTGGACCGCGCTGGCCAATCGCTTCTTCGCCGTCTTCATGCGTCCGCTCCCGGACGACAGCACCGAGCCCAAGTTCGTGCAGGGTGTGCAGGGCACGGTGGCCCAGCCGGAAAGTGACGCCAAGCTTGGCGACATGGTCGCCCGCCTGGCCAGCGGCCAACTGGTCGTCCAGCCGAACGGACAGCTTCGGCAGGTCTTCGAGATCCTCGCCAGCCCGAAGGACCCCGAGGTTCTCGCGGCGGTCAATCCCGCGTTCGTGGACGCGGCCAAGATCAATTACGGTTTGGCCCACGCCGCGGACAACCGCTGCTGCACGTTCGAGCCGCTGCCGCAGATCATGGTTGGCCTACTGCACGGCATTCACTGGCTCGTGCGCAACTACGGCATCGCCATCATCATCCTCGTGCTGATCGTCCGCACCTGCCTGCACCCGCTGACCGTCTACCAGCAGAAGCAGATGTACCGGATGCAGGACGCCATGTCGCGCCTGCAACCGAAGCTCCAGGCCCTCAAGGAGCGCTACGCCAACGACAAGGTCCGCCAGAACCAGGAGATGATGAAGCTGTATGGCGAGGAAGGCGTCAACCCGATGGCCAGCATCCTCGGCATGCTTCCCCTGTTCCTGCAAATGCCTATCCTGGTGGCGTTGTGGACCGGGCTGAACACGGATATCCAACTCCGGCATGCTCCGTTCGACGGCTACTGGATCAAGGACCTGGCGGCTCCCGATGCGCTCGTGCCCTTCGATCCGCCGCTGACGATCCCCATCATCGGGCAGTTGCCGCTGCTGGGCTGGATGTTCTCCGGTATCACGGCCTTCAACCTGCTGCCCGTGCTCATGGGCATCAGCATGTGGCTCCAGCAGAAGTACATGCCCAAGCCCGGCATGCAGGCCAAGCTCGACGCCGCGAAGAAGCAGCCACCGCAGCAGCGCAAGCCCGGCCAGCTCAGCCCGGAGGATCAGCTCCGCCAGCAGCAGATGATGGCCTACATGATGACGTTCATGTTCCCGCTCATGTTCTACTACATGCCGTCGGGCCTGAACCTCTACTGGATGGCCACGAACGTCTTCGGTATTGCTGAGTCGCTCATCATTCGCAAGCAGCTCCGTGAGGAGAAGGAGCGTCGGGAGCGCGAGGGCCCCCAGCCGCCGACGAAGAAGAAGCCCGGCTTCATGAGCCGACTGCTCAAGCACGTGGCCGAGCGCGCTGAGGAAGTCCAGCGCCGGGCCGATGAACTCGCCAAGCAGGGCCCCAAGCGTCAGGATCGCGATCAGCGCAAGCCATGACCTCGCCGGCTCGCATCGACTTCGACAATCCCGCCGACCTCCAGGCCCTGCGCGAACTCGCCGAAAGCGCCGCTCGTGCCGGCGGTCAGGTCGCCCGCGATTACTTCCGCCGCCAGTTCACCGTTCGCCGCAAGCCCGACGGCAGCGACGTCACCGATGCCGACGAGTCCGCCCAGGCCGCCGTGCTCGATGTTCTCCGCCGACAGCGGCCCGACGACGCCGTCATCGCCGAGGAGGATCTGCCGGCGGACGCTCCTGCGCCGGCGAACGATACGCTCTGCTGGATCATCGATCCGCTGGACGGCACGCGCAACTTCGTCTGTGGCGTGCCGATCTACGCCTGTGCGATCGCGGCGATGATCGGCGGCGTGCCGGTCGTCGGTGCCGTCTACGATCCCGAGCATGATGAGATGTGCTCGACCGCCCGCGGTGCCGGGCTGTTCGTCGACGGGCAGCCGTTTACGCGGACGCCCACCCCATCCTCCGGCGGCGCGACACGCCGGCCGCTGGTGGGGATCCCCAGTTCGCTGAGCGGGCCGGCGGCCACGCTGGTGCGAAGCTGGGCCTCGACCGTCGTTGTCCGCAACCTCGGCGCCACGGCCCTGCACCTGGCGATGGTGGCCACGGGCCGCCTCCAGGCCGCCCTTGTTTCCGACAGCAAGCTTTGGGACATCGCCGGCGGCTGGCTGATGGTCATGAACGCTGGCGGCGTGATGACCACGGTCGAGGATCGCGACGTCTTCCCCCGCGACATCGCCGACTATCGCGGCGAATCGATCCCCGCCCTCGCCGCCGCCGACCAGGCGACGCACGCCCGCCTCCTGTCCCGCCGCGGGCGGATGCGTTAGCTCCCGGCTGACAAGCCCTCGCTTACTGCCGCTGCCAGACGCGGACGTAATCGACCACCATTCCATCCGGCAACTTCGCGGCGGCGATGTCGTCCGCCCATTTCCCCACTTCTACGCTCAGCAGCAGGTATTCGCTGCGCTGGGACACCGCCTCGCGCATCCGCCCCGTTTCCCGGCCGTCGACGTAGAAGATGTACTCTTCCGGCGTCCATTCGAGCCCGAACGTGTGGAAGCCCTCGCCGAGCCCCGGCAGCGGCTGGTTGATATGCTTGCTCTTGTGGGCGTCGCCGTAGCCGTCCCAGTGAATGGTGTGCAGGGCACGGTCGCGGTACTTGGGCGTCGCCAGGTACTCGATCACGTCGATTTCGACGCCCGCGGCGCCGGGATCGCCGATCGGCTTGCCCATCGTCGACGATTGCAGCCAGAACGCCGACCAGTGCCCCGGCTGCGTCTGTGTCCGATAGCGACACTCGAAATAGCCGAACGTCGCCTCGAACTTGCCGGCGGTGCAGATCATCGCCGTGTGGTATTCGGGTTTGGCGGCCTGTGTTGTCGTCGGTTGCGTGCTGGCGGGTTGTGTCGCCGGCGGCGCGTGACGGGTGGTGGTGATCAGCAGGTGCCCCTGGCCGTCGAGGCGGGCTGCTTCCTCGACGTTGATGGCGTCGCGTCGCGGGCCAAGGTGTCGCGCCGACCATTTCGCCGGATCGGACGGGCTGTCCGCCGGCCCGTCGAATTCATCGTGCCAGACGAGCACGTAGTCGTCGTGGGCGAGGTAGGTTGGCTGCGGCGGAGCGGTCTCGTCCGCCCGGCCCAAGGCGCAGAATGCAACAGAAAACGCCAGGCTGGCCGTCAGGGCGCGCATGCTGGACTCCCGAAGCGACTCGGTGCTGTCAGACCGGCGAAGCTGCGGGACATTCTGAACGCGCCGTGGCCACGAGACAAACCGGGCGTCCGGACGATTTGGACAAATGAGGAAGAGGGCCGCCGAAGCATCGGCGACCCTCTGCCGTACGGACGATTATGTGTGCGTTGGTTGAGGTCTAGCGACGACGCAGCAGGGCGAGGCCGCCCAGCGCCAGCAGGCTGAACGTGGCGGGCTCGGGAACGCAAGCGCCGTAGAACTCACCGATCGCGAAATCGACCTCAGCGCCGATGTCGATCGAGCTGATGGTCTGACCGGCCGTCGTGTAGAAGCCGAAGCCGTTGGCGCCACCCAGACCGTCGACCGGAATCGTGAGCGACGTGGGGGCACCCGTCGGGTCCATCGCCGTCACGGTGATGTCGAACACGTCGAACGGGTTGGGCTCAACCCACAGGGCGAACGCGACCGCGCCGGCCGGCATGCCCAGCGTGAGGGACGTCGCGCCGTTGGTGTAGTACACGTCCGGCGTGCGGTCCGCGGCCCAGGAACCCCAGTCGGGACCGACCAGAGCGTGCAGCACTTCCTGGCTGAACGTCACGTCGCCACTGAGCGGCGGCGTGCCCGGGGCACTCATGACCGGGGCGTAGCCCGTGGGCTGCATGTCATCGGGCAGAGCCGAGGCCGTCCAGGGCCCCAGCGCGAAGCTCGACGGCAGCGGGTTTCCGCCCAGCCCGAGATCCACCGCGAAGATGTCCGCACTGGCCACGTTCACGACCACCAGCAAGGTGGCAACAACAAGCATCATCCTCATTTCGACCACTCCTCAAAAAGTGAAACGATCAATTGGTGAAAGTGCCTTGCGCGACGCACCTGGTCGCGCGAACAGGTATCGTTCAGGCGGCCTCAGACGAGATGGACTTCCTCCGCTCCGGAGCGCATCACGCCGTCCTGGCCGCACCGGATGCCAAACACCAGCCCTGGCTTATGAGCAGGGAACCGCTTCGAACCCTCTCCCGCGCCGGGCGCGCACCACCACCGTTTGGAGAACCAACCTGCTGGCCGGGTCAGCTTCCGTCACACGGCTTCGACCCGGGTTGCTTGCCGGTCACTGTCGCAGAGCCTTGGTTTCTTCGTCGGATGTGAACGCTCTCGGCCCGTTCGTGATTCCGTACCAAAGTCGTACGATATGCTCAAAATATAACACAAGTCCGCGGAGAGTCAAGGCGAATCTCGGTTTCGCGATTCTTGCGGACGACCGCGCTATTCATGCCATCGCCCGTCGCGGATCAGTGCTCAGAGGATGTGGGCAGCATGGTGCTTTCGGCTTGCCGCCGGTTGGCGAGCGTTCGGTGCACAGCCCGGACGCTGCAGCAGAGCGTTTGTTCTTCGGTGCTACTCGCCGATGATCTTGACCAGCACGCGTTTTCGCCGGCGGCCGTCGAACTCGCCGTAGAAGATCTGCTCCCACGGTCCGAAGTCAAGCTCGCCCTCGGTGATGGCCACCACCACCTCGCGGCCCATGATCTGTCGTTTCAGGTGGGCGTCGCCGTTGTCCTCGCCGGTGCGGTTATGGTGATAGCGCGAGACCGGCTCGTGCGGCGCCAGCTCCTCCAGCCACTGCTCGTAGTCGTGGTGCAGCCCCGATTCATTGTCGTTGATGAACACGCTCGCCGTGATGTGCATCGCGTTCACCAGCACCAGCCCCTCGCGCACGCCGCTGTCGCGCACGGCGCGGGCCACGTCCGGCGTGATGTTGACGAACCCCCGCCGCGAAGGAACCTGAAACCACAACTCCTGTCGATAGGATTTCATGCCGCTGGCCTCCTTCCGCCCCCGCCTGCCCGCCGCTGCTGTCTTAATGCTCGGCGGCGACGGCCGCCCGGGCGCTCTTCGGCAGCCGGCTGCGCAGGTTGTCGAGCACGTTCATGAAGTTGATGAACGAGTCGTACGGCGTGTCGTAGGGGTTGAAATACTTGTGCACGTCGCCGTCGGCCAGGTACTTCGTGCACATGTAGTAGAAGTGGTCGGAGGCCTGGAGCCGCCGCCAGTCGCGCAGCAGGTCCGGGTCGCCGCACTCGCGCACTGCCGGCTCGAGCCGGAAGAGTTCGTGCAGGGCGTTGGACTGCATGGCGTTGCCGAGCCAGGCGGACAGGTCGCGCTCGGTGTCGGCCCACGAGATCACGTGCGGCACGTCGTATTCGCCGCTGGTGTCGTACGCCGCGGCGCACTCGCTGGGCGTCTTGAAGTCGTTCTCGCCGCCGGCCAGCACGTATTCCGGCAGGTGCTCCAGGAACTCGAAGATCCCCGTCTCCGCCCACTGGTGCTCGCCGAACGTCTCGTAGTCCAGGAAGAGGTTGACGATGAAGCCGTTGCCGTTGACCTGGTGGACCCAGCGGGCGAACTTGTCCGCCGTCAGCGGCCATTCCGGCCACGCCTGGTTCCCGAAGCGGAAGGCGATATCGTCGGAGAGACGATAGTTCTTCAGCAGCAACTTGACGGGCACGTCGTCCGGCGGTGTGTACAGGTAGGTCGGCGAGCGGTAGCCGAGCAGGTGATCCGCCCCCTCGCACAGCACCACGTCATAGCCCATGGATGCCGCCGCCTTGGCGACGTCGTTGCTGTAGATCAGCTCGGTGTTGCGGAAGACGCGCGGCGTCTGCCCGAAGAGCTTGCGGATCATCTCGTGGTGCAGGGCCACCTGATCGGTGAACTCCTGCCGCGAGTACAGAAACGCCAGCGAGTGGCAGTACGTTTCCGCGAGAAACTCTACCGCCCCGGTGGCCGCGAGCCGCTGGAACGACTCGAGCACCTCCGGCGCATAGAGCTGCAACTGCTCGAGGATGTTGCCGGTCAGGCTGTACGAGACGCGGAAACGCCCCCCGTACCGCTCGACGAGCTTCTCGATCACGGTGTTGGCCGGCAGGTAGCACTTCTCGGCCACCTTGCGGCAGACGTCACGGTTGGCCGCTTCGTCGAAGTAATTCGGTTCGCGGTCAAATACGCTGAACCGCCGCAGACGAAACGGTTGATGCACCTGGAAGTAGAAACAAACTGAGGCCATCGTCTCGTCTTATCGCGGCGCGGACGCCAGCGTCTTTTCGTAAACAGCCAGGCAGTTCCTGGCGGAATCGGTCCAGCTCAGCCGGCGCACTTCGATGCTGCCGTGGTTTCGCAGCGTAGCCTGCAAGGGCGGGTGTCTCAAGACGGCCACGATCTTGTTGGCCATCTCGTCCACATCCCAGAAATCCACCTTCAGGGCGTGCTGGAGGACCTCCGACACGCCGCTCTGCTTCGAGATCAGCACGGGCACGTCGTTGGCCAGGGCCTCGAGCGGGGCGATGCCGAAGGGCTCCGAGACCGAGGGCATGACGTACAGGTCCGCCATGCGGAAGACCCGCCGCACGTCGTCGCCCCGCAGGAAGCCGGTGAACAGCACTTTGTGCCCGATGCCCATCTCCGCCGCCAATTCGATCATCCGCCGGATCATGTCGCCGCTGCCGGCCATGATGAACCGCACGTTGTCGATGACTTCCAGCACGCGCTTAGCCGCGGCCAGGAAGTACTCGGGCCCTTTCTGCATCGTGATCCGCCCGAGGAAGAGCACGATTTTTTCGTCGTTGGCGATCGGCGGCAGGGAGGCCCCCGACGTGCCGCCGTCATCGTCGATGGCGTTGTAGACGACCTCGACCTTGCGCGGATCCACGCCGTAATGCCGCAGGGCCAGGCTGCGGGTCAGGTGGCTGACGGCGATGACCCGGTCCGCCCGGTGCATGCCGGCCCGCTCGATGTCGTAGACCTGCTGGTTGACGTTGCTGCCCGAGCGGTCGAACTCGGTGGAGTGCACGTGCACCACCAGGGGCCGGCCGGTCAGCTCGGCGACCGCGATGCCGCCCAGGTAGGTCATCCAGTCGTGGGCGTGGATGAGGTCGAAGCTCTCGTCCTCGGCGATGCGGCAGGCCAGTTCAGCGTAGCGCTGCACCTCCGCGAACAGGTCGCCGTCGTAATGCCCGCCGGGACCCTGCTCGACGCCGCCGGCGATGACCCGCATGCGGGACGGCTGCCGCCCGGCCGTTTTCTGGTTTGCCGGCGCGCCGTTGCCGACGCCCGCCTCGGCCTGCTCTTTCGCCCCGCGCCCGACGGGTGTCGCCGCGGTGCTGAGGTAGGGGCGGATCATGGCGTCCACCGTGCGGAAGCGCACGTTGGAGAACTCGTCAGCGGCGCGTTTGCTGTGGCCGTGACGCCCGCCCGGGAGGAGTGATGCCGGCGAGAGCAGCTCCACGTGGCGCGCTGCCGAGGCATCCGCGGAGCGCGGCAGCACGAACAGGACCCGGACCCCCAGTTTGTCCAGGCCGCGGGTCAGTCCGTAGCAGGCTGTGCCAAGACCACCGCTGATGAAGGGCGGGAATTCCCAGCCCAACATAAGGACTCTCATGCCGACCTCGCTTTACCGAGTGCGCACTCAGCGCCGCCTGGTTCGCCGGGCCCGCACGCCCGAAATAAAAACTGCCCGGCGGAGCCTGCCAGGCCTCACCCTTCCCCCGTGGCTTGGGCCGAACACACGGGAGGACGAGTCTATCCCCCGTGCGTCCACGGTGTCAATGGGGAGGTTCCGTCTGCTCGCAAGGCCAAAACGCCCCTGTCCCGCAAGAGTCTATCGGACAAAGGCCGCGGACAATTCACCTTTTGGGGCGCTGGCGTCGAGGTCGCAAGCGCTGTATTATTACGAACCCATTGCAACGATCGCGCTCGCGGTCGGCGAAGACTGTTCGCCTGCACCGCGCCGGGGGGAGTGTTGATGTGCGTGCGTGGGACAGGCGGTCTGTCGACCGACGCAGGCCCGAGCCTGTACAGGGCCGGTCTGTCGCCAGCGTGGTCGGCGGCCCTGGTATTGTTCGCGATCGTGCCGGGAGGCAGGCGTGGCGAAGGTGCTGAGAGTTCACAACTTGGCCAAAGAGCTGGGTGTGACCAGCAAGCAGATCATCGAGAAATGCCATGCCGAAGGTATCGACCTGAAGAACCACATGGCCGCCATCTCGGTCGGTCTGGGCGAGTCCATCCGCGAGTGGTTCTCTGTTGGCGATGACGTCACCTCGGTCGAGGTGGCTCAGAAGGTCGATGTCGCCACCATCCGTGAAGCCACTCACAAGAAGGCGGTTGAGGCCCTCAAGAAAGAGGTCGTTGAGGTCGCCGAGGAAGAGGAGGCTGAGGCCGAGGTGGCCGCTGAAGCCGAGGTCGCCGCCGAAACCCCCGAGGTCGCGGCGCCGCCGGAAGCGGTTCCGGTGCCGCCGGAAGCCGCCCCCGCCGAGGAAGCCCTGGTGGTCGCCCCCGCGGCAGAAGAGCCTCCGACGCCCATCGTCGCCGAGCCTGCTCCGGAGGTGCCCGTCGAGGAGCCGCTGGCCCCCGCCGCCCAACAGCCCGGCCCCGAACCGCCCCCTCCGCAGATCGTGCCGCCGACGCCGCCAGAGCCGATTCTGCCGGCGGGGCCGAAACTCGTGCCGGCGCCGGCCGAGTTGCGTGGCCCGCGCGTCGTGCGTATCGAAGCCCCCGAGCCGGTGCGCCCGCTGCGCCGGCCGCCAGCAGCCCGCACCGCCACCGCGGCGTCCGGTGCTGCTCCTACGGAGGCGGGCACCGGTGCAGCCCGCCGTGGTCGCGGCCGCAAGCCCACTCGTGACGAGGAGACCGACGCCAGCCGGCTGCGCTCACGCAGCCCGCGCCGTAGCGGTCGTGGCGTCGATGTCGCCGAACGCATCAAGGAATGGCGTGATCAGGACCTCCAGGAGCGTCGCGAGCGGTTGGCCAGCGTCACCGGCCATGGTTTGAAGGAACGCCGGGCGGCCGAGCAACGTCGCCGCGCCGCGGCGGCGGCTTCTGCGTCGCCCTCGGGCCGCAAGGCCCCGGTCGAGCTGCCCGCCCCGATCGCGGTGAAGGACTTCTGCTCCGCCGTCGGCGCGCCGTTCGCCATCGTCTCCAAGAAGCTCATCGAGCACACCAGCAAGCTCTGGACGATCAACCAGTCCCTCGATGCGGAGACCGCCGAGCTCGTCGCGCTCGATCTCGGCGTGCCCGTCAAGTTCGCCCGACAGAAGACGGCCTTCGAGACGCTCGAAGCGGAGTTTGCCGATCGCGAGCGTGAGAACCTGCGTCCGCGGCCGCCCATCGTGGCCATGCTCGGCCACGTCGACCACGGCAAGACCTCGCTGCTCGACGCGATCCGCAAGACCGACGTCGCGGCGGGCGAGGCCGGCGGCATCACGCAGCACATCGCCGCCCACCGCATCGCCCATGACGACTGGGAGGTTACGTTCCTCGACACGCCCGGCCACGCGGCCTTCACCGCCATGCGGGCCCGCGGCGCCAACCTCACCGACGTCGTCGTTCTGGTCATCGCCGCCGATGACGGCGTCATGCCGCAGACCATCGAGGCGCTCAACCACGCCCGTGCTGCCGGCGTCCAGATCGTCGTCGCCCTGAACAAAGTCGACCTGCCCAACATCGACTTCAACCGCGTCTATTCGCAACTGGCCACGCACAGCCTCGCTCCCGCCGACTGGGGCGGCGAGACGGACGTCATCAAGACCAGCGCCACGACCGGCGAGGGCGTCAACGACCTGCTGGCCCACCTCAGCACGCTCAGCGAGCTGATGGATCTCAAGGCTGATCCCAAGGTCCCCGTGCACGCCACGGTCATCGAGGCGGAGATGCGCGAGGGACAGGGCGTCGTGGCCCAGGTTCTCGTCCGCGAAGGCACGCTGCGTCCGGGCCTGACCGTCGTCTGCGGCCCCGGCGCCGGCCGCATCCGCACCCTGCGTGACGGCCGCGGTCGCACGCTCAAGGAAGCGCTGCCCGGCTGGCCCGTCGCCGTCACCGGCCTCGACGAGCTGCCCTCGGCCGGCGACCACCTCTACCAGGTCGACAACCTCAAGACGGCCAAGGACATCGCCGACGAGGTTCGCCAGCGTCTGCGGGCCGCGTCGCTCGAAGCGCTGCGCAAGCCGCGGACGCTCGAGGATCTGCTCGCCTCGAAGGACGAGTCGCAGGTCCCCGAGCTCAACGTCATCGTCCGGGCCGACGTGCAGGGCTCGGTCGACGTCCTGCGTCACGCCCTGGGCGAGTTCCCGGCGGACAAGGCCCAGTTGCGAATCCTGCACGCTGCGGTCGGCGCCATCAGCGAGGCTGACATCCACCTCGCCCAGGCGTCCAACGCCCTGGTCATCGGCTTCGGCGTGGTGGCCGAGGAGCGGGCCCGACAACTGGCCGACCAGTTGGGCGTCGAGATCCGCCAGTATCGCGTCATCTACGACATCCTCGACGACATGCACAAGGCCCTGGCCGGTCTGCTCGAGCCGGTGTACCGCGAAGAGGTGCGCGGCAGTGCCGAGGTGCAGCAGGTGTTCAACATCACGCGGGTGGGCACGGTCGCCGGCTGCCGGGTCAGTTCCGGCACGGTCGCCCGCAACCACAAGGTACGGCTGGTGCGCGACGGGCGCGTCGTGGTCGACGGCCGCGAGATGCAGTCGTTGAAGCGCTACAAGGACGATGCCCGCGAGGTCCGGGCCGGGATGGAGTGCGGCATCAAGCTCGACGGCTTCGACGACCTCAAGCCCGGCGACGTGATTGAGACCTACGAGGTCGTCGAGGAAGCGGCGGAGCTGTAGCCCGCGTCCCCGGAGAGACGGCATAGTGTGTGTTCATGGTGGTCGGCGTCTTGCGGGTGCGGCTGGGGATCTTCGATGCCCGCTCGCTGAAGGACAAGCGGCGGGTCACGCGCAGCTTGAAGGACCGGCTGGCCGCCCGCCACAACGTTTCCGTCGCCGAGATCGACGACCTCGATCACCGGCAGGCAGCCACGCTGGGCGTGGCGATGATCGCCAACGACGCGCGCTTCGTCGAGAGTGCCCTGGACAAGATCGTCGACGAGATTCGCTCCAGTACGAGTGCGTCGTTGTTGTCCTACGAGATCGAGCTGCTCTGACGCGCGGGCGGCGGCTGGCTGGTTTGTGAGGCGGTTGTGTCTCGCCGAACCGAACGTATCGGCAACCTGATTCGGGCCGTATTGGCGGATGCGATTCACGCGCGGCTCCACGATCCGCGCATCGCGCCGCTGACGTCCATCACCCGGGTCGAGGTCGCCGCCGATTTTTCCGTGGCCCGCGTCTTCGTCAGCGTGATGGCCAGCGCCGCGCAGCAGAAGCTCTGCGTTGAGGCGTTGCAGGGGGCCGCCGGTCGCCTGCGTTCCTTCGTGGCTACCGAGGTCGTCATGCGGCAGACGCCGCGCCTCGAGTTCGTCCTTGACGAGTCGATACAGGGAGCCTTCCGCACAGTCCAGGCCATCGACGAGGCCATGGCGGAGCTTGGCGAACCCACCACCCCGCCGCCGGCCGACGAGCCGCCCGGGGAAGAACATGAGGGTAGTTGATCGATGAGAGGTGCCACCCAGTGCGCCCGGCGCCTCCGGGCCCTGTTCAACACGCTGCGGTCCAAGCTCGGCCGGGTCAGTCCGCCGGCCAGCAGTGACCCCATCACGCAGATGATCCTCGGCATCCTCTCGCGGGATGTCCCCGAGTCCAAGGCCCGCAGCGCCCTCGACCTCCTGCGCGGCATGGTCGTCGACTACAACGAGCTGCGCGTCATCCCGCCCATCGAGCTGGCCGACATGATCGGCGACTACCCCGACGTGCGTCTGAAGTGCGAGGACGTCTCGCGTTCGCTCAACCGCGTCTTCGCCCGCAACCACGTCATCAGCCTTGCCCACCTGACGGATCAGAGCGCCCGGGACGTGCGCGCCTATCTCGACAGCATCGACGGCCTTGAGGATTACACTCGCGCCCGCGTCCGTTTGCTCGGCCTTCAGCAGCACGCCATCTACCTCGACGAGGCCATGTGGGCCTACGCCCGGCAGGAGGAGATCGTCGACAAGCGCTGCTCGCTCGGCGAGGCGCAGTCCTTCCTCGAGCGTCAGATCAGTCCCGAGGACGCCCTCGAATTCGTCGCCCTGCTGGGCCGACAGGCTTGGTCGGAAATGGGCGCCGCCGTGCGCGCCCGCGACGTGACCCCGATCCAGAGCGTGCCGCCCGATCGCACTACGCGCAACATGCTTCAGCTCGTTGGGGCCGCCGCCTCGGCTGCTGAGGAGGCGCCGCCCCCTCCCGCCAAGCCGGCGCCCAAAGCTGCCAAACCCGCCAAACCCGCGCGAAAGACCAAGGCCGCGTCCGGAGAGCCGGCCGCGCGCCCGGCGGCGACCCCAGCCCGCACGAAGACTCCCAAAGCCAAGGCCAAAAGCGCCGCGGCTCGTCCTGCGGCCAAGTCGGCCAAGGGCAAGAGCACCGCGAAGCGTCAGCGGGGCACCACCGCCGCCAAACCCCGCTCACGCGCCAAATCCGCCTGATTACGCCGCCCTGGATTCGCCACCCGCAATGTGGACATGCACCGCGCCGGCGGCTAAAACCTCCTTCGTGGGTACTCTCCGGTCTTCCGAGATACGACCATGATTTATCGCACACGCTTTCAGCGGTTGGCGGGGCCCGCGCCAGGGCGAAGGGACCGGCGGCCGTGGCTTCTGGCGGTTGTCTTCCTCCTTGCCGTCGTGGTTGGTGCCACCGATGCCGCACCGCTGCCACAGGACGCCCCGGCCGGGCAGGTCGCCCTGCGGCCACTGGCTGAGGTGCCGGCGGCTCCAGCCGGCCCTGCGCAACCCTGCCGCGAATTAACCGAGCAACCGGCCCTCGTCGAGCTGTACGTTGCCGCCCAAGAGCTGGTTGACGCCGGCGATTACGCCGCGGCGGCCGCCCGGCTCAACCAGATGTTCGACCTCGCGGAGGGCGACTACTACGAGTTGCCCTACCTCATGGCCGTCGCGCTCTACCACCTCGGCGACGTCGGCCAGGCCCGCGCCCTCGCCGAACGGGCCGTGGCTCTTCGTCCCGCCGGTGCCGACGTGCACTACCTGCTCGGCATCATCTGCCGTGGCAGCGGAGAGCTCGACGTCGCTACTCAGCACTTCCGCTCGGCCACGCTCGCGGACGAACCGGACAACGAGCGCGTCACCGCCGCCTGGTTCCACCTGGGCGAGTGTCTGCTCGTCCAGGGCTGGTCCACGGCTGCCGAGGAAGCCTTCGCCCACTTTGACGAGGCCGTCGCGCAGGCCAGCGCCGCGCAGCGCTCGAAGGGCGAAGTGGCCGCTGTGTTGGTCGACTGCCCGCGTGGCGGGCTCGACGTGCGGCTCGACCTGCTGTGGCGGCTGGATCGCCCCGTCGAGGCGCTGCAGATCGCCGAGGATGCCCGCGTTCGCACGCCGGACGATCCGCGTGTCGCCAGTCTGTGCGCCCGCGCCTTGCTCGCCGCCGATCGGCCGGCCGAGGCCTTTGCTCTTGGCCGCGAGCGGCTGGCCGAGGCCGCACCGACGACGGCTCCGGCCGAGGGTCCGCCGCCTTTTCCGCAACTGACGCTCACCGTGCAGGCGGCGCTCGCGGCGGAGCAGCTTGATCCCTGGCTGGACGAACTGATTGCTGGCCTCGACGCCGGCGAGAGCGCCGCACTGGCCACCGCCGTCGCCGACCGCCTCGATGAGCTGAAGCAACCGGCGGCCGCCGCCCGCCTGTGGCAGGCGCTGGCCGCCAAGGACCCGGACGATGCCGACGTCGCCTGGGCGCTGGCCGTTTCCCGCCGTAATGAAGGACTGCTCGACCAGGCCGTCGCTGACCTGATTGCGTTCGTGCGCGCTCATCCCAATGTGTCGGATGTGTCGTGGCGTCGGCAGGGGGCTTGGCTGGCCAGCTTTCCATCGCCGGACCGGCTCATGACGATCGTCAGCGATCTGCGGGCCGCGCCGGACACCGACTTCGCGACGGATTTCGTGCTGGGCACGGGGGCGGCTGCCGCCGGTCAGGCTCAACTAGCCGAGGATCTGCTGCACGCCGCAGTGGAGGCACGGCCGGACTTCGCGCTGGGCCACGTCGCCTGGGGGCAGTGGCTGCTGGCCCAGTATCGCTGGGATGATGCGTTGACCCACGCCGAGGCGGCTCTGTCGGCCGCTCCGGATCTGGCCGCCGCCCACTTCGTGGCCGGCTCGGCCCATGCCGGGCTCGACCAGCACGAGCAAGCCGAGTCGGCGTTTCACGACGCGCTCACCGCCCGTTCTGACGAGCCGGACTTCGCGCTGGCGCTGGCCGATCACTATCGCCGCACGAGCAACCCGCTCGCCGCCCAACGCTATTACCAGCAGGCGCTCGCCGCCGACCCACGTGACGGTCGGGCGCTCGAGGAGCTCGTCGACAGCTACGTAAGTGGCGGCAAGTTGGAGCTGGCTCGCTTGCAGCTCCGCCGGGCCGAGGCCCGCGACGTCGCCGAGGACGCGCTCCGCCGGGCCCGTACGACGATCCACTTCGCGATGCGTCCCTTCCAGGAAGAGCATCTGGCCGAACTGGCCCGGCAGTGCGCCGATGTTCCCGACGACGTCGAGACGGCCCTGAAGCTGGCTGCGGGGCTGTACGTGCGCAACCGTCCGAACGACGCGTTCCCGTACGTCGAGCGCGTGCTGGCCCGGGCGCCCGATGACGAGCGGGCCATTTCGCTGATGGCGCGCGTCCGCACGCGCCGACTCGAGCAGGATCGGGCGATCGAGCTGCTCGAGCGTCTGGCCACCCGTTATCCGAACCGCGTCGACGTCCGCTCGGCTCTGGCCGAGGTGTATCTCGCCGCCTTCCGCGTCGATGAGGCGCGACGCGCGTGGGAGTGGCTGCTCGAAGCGCAACCGGCCGGACGCAGCCGCCACGACGATCAGCAGCGCCTGGTGCTCTCGTACATCGAGTTCTCCGAGTACGACGAGGCCCTGCGCCTGCTGGACGAGTGGATCGCCGCCGACCCCGACGCCGACGATTGGCCGCTCGAGAAGCTCCATGTCCTGATCCTGGCCGATCGCCCGCAGGAAGCGGTCGATCTGGCCATTGCCCGTCTCGATCCGGCGGAGGATCTGTTCAGCGAGAAGCTCACGGAGCTCAGGGCCATCGTCGACCAGTTCCAGGCGGATCCGGAGAACGAGGAGCTCCGCTCGCGCGGCGAGCGCTTGCAGACCGAGGCCGAGCAGGCCCGCGACGCGCTCCTGGCCCGCCGCGCCGAGTTCGTGCAGGTCTGTCTCGATGCCGACCGCCCGGCCGTAGCTGAGCAGCACATCCGCGGCTGGCTGGCGATCGAGCCCGGCGATGCCCAGGACACGCAGTGGCTCATTCAGACCCTGCTCGAAGATGACCGCCCGGAAGACGCGCTGCGTGCGCTCGACCAGTTCCACCCCGGGTCGCCGCTAGCCGAGATCGCGGCTCGCGGTTGGCGGGCTCGGGCCCAGGCGGCGGCCGGCCGCGTCGACGAGGCCGTCGAGACCATGCAGGCCCTGCTTGAGGAAGGCCCCACCGTCCTGCCGCCGGCCGAACGTGGCGACGTCTGGCAGCAGTACATGCAGCTCCTGGCCGCGGATGAGCGCTTCGATGAAGCCCTGCAAGTCTGCAACGACTGGTTCGCCGACTCGGGCCGCTCCGACCCGGCCGCCCGCGTCGCCTGGCTGGGCATGCGCAGCTCCATCTTGCAACTCGCCGGCCGCACCGAGGAGTACCTCGAATCGGCGGAGCAGTGGTACGAGCTCGACCCGGACAACATCGGCCTGAACAATGACCTGGGTTACTCCTGGGTCGAGCAGGGCCTGAACCTCGAACGGGCCACCGGCATGATCCGCCTCGCCGTCGCCGCCCAGCCCCTGCGGGCCGCGTACCTCGACAGCCTCGGCTGGGCGTACTACCGCGCCGGCGACTTCGGCGCCGCGCACGAATACCTGGAGCGGGCGACGCGCCTCGCCGAAGGACAGGACCCCGTTCTCTATGACCATCTGGCCGACGCTGCTTACCGGCTGGGCGACGTCGACGCCGCCCGCCGTCACTGGCAGAAGGTGCTGACCCTCATCGAGGAGCATACGGCCACCGGCACGACCGTCCGCCCCGACACGCTGGTCGCCGACGTTCGTGCCAAGCTCGCCGCGCTGGAACGCTCCGCGCCGCCGGCGGTGGCCCCGACCGTCAGCGAGGCGGCCGAACCGCCGGAGTAGGTGATACCCGTTTCGCCGCACTCGTCGCAGGAAGTCGTATCATGGCTGGCTCACTCGACATCGCCCGGCAAGTGATCGCGGAAGAGGCTGAGGCTCTGCAACAACTGGCGGGCACGCTCGACGGCGAGTTCGCCGCCACCATCGAGACCGTCCGCCAAGCCCAGCAGGTCGTCGTCAGCGGTCTCGGCAAGAGCGGCCACATCGCCCAGAAGATCGCCGCCTCATTGACCAGCACCGGCACGCCCGCCGTGTACATGCATCCGGTCGAGGCGTTGCACGGCGATCTCGGCATCGTCAGCGAGCATCACTGCCTTATCGCCCTTTCCCGCAGCGGCAACACGGACGAGGTCCTCCGCTTCGTCGAGCACTTCCGCCGACTCGGCGGTCCTGTCCTCGGCGTCACGCAGCGCTGCCAGTCGCGTTTGGCCGAGCTCTCGCAGCATCTCATTCTCCTGCCCGATGTGCCCGAGGCCGGTCCGCTTAACCTGGCTCCCACGACGAGCTGCGTCCTCATGCTCGCCGCCGGCGACGCCCTGGCCATGGCGCTGCTGCACGACCGCGGTTTCCGCCGGGAGGATTTCGCCCAGTACCATCCCGAGGGCACGCTCGGCCGCCGGCTGCTGCTCCGGGCTCAGGACCTCATGCACACCGGCGAGGATCTCCCCGTCGTCCGCGCCGACGCCTCCTTCGAGAACCTTCTCGTCGAGATGGCTCGTAAACAACTCGGACTTGCCCTCATTCTTGACCGCGACGGTCGCCTGCTGGGTACGTTCACGGACGGCGATCTCCGCCGGGTCTTCCAGCGGGTCGATAACCCGCGCCAGTTGGATGCCCAGACCGCTCACGCCCGCAGCCGCCGGCCCGAAACCGCGCCCGTCGTTCCCATCTCCAACGTGCCCCCGACCCATCTGGCGGTCGATTGCCTGCGGATCATGAGCGAAAGCCAGATAACCAGCCTCGTCATCACCGATTCCACGGGCCGTCCCGTCGGTCTCCTGCGCCTGATGGATCTCCTCCGCGCCGGCCTCGGTTGATACTCCCCACGGACCGGTAACAACGCCCATTGCTTCCGGCGACGAGCCTCTCGCCCCGCCTACGCGCACGCCGGCCGCACTCGCGTACGCATGCAACACCTGGATCCGGCCGATCATAGCTCACGGGCGGCTGGCTCGGGCCCGCCGGCTGCCCTGTCTGGAAGTGGCACGTGAGCACCAACGCAGAACAAAAGACGGATCGCGCCAGCGTCCTCGTCTCCGAGGATCGGTTGAAGGCTTGGCTGCATGTGCCGGCCCAGGCTGGGCCTCCGGCTGAGCCGCTCACGCTCGCCGAGCTGCGCGAAGTCCTCACATCGGCGAAGATCCAGCTCGATGAGGCGGCCGAAAACCGGCTGGCGCAATTCGCCGCCATGCTGGCCACGCCGCCGACCGGCGCGGGGCATCCCGAGATTCCCGAGAAGTACCTCATCGCCGAAGGGACGCCGCCCGTCGAGGGCCAGGACGGGACGATCGACTGGGCGGCCGACGTCGTGGCCAGCGCGCCCGAAGACGCCAACGTCGACCACGTTGACTACTTCGCTCAGAACTGCATCAAGACGGTCGAGGCCGGGATGGTCGTCGGCCGAATCAGCCCGCCCACCGAGGGCGCACCCGGCTGCGACGTCTACGGCAATCCCGTTCCGCCTGCACACCGCCGCGGCAACGAGATCACACTCGGGGCCGGCCTGCGACTGGCGGACACCGGTGACGACATCGTGGCGAATGCCGCCGGACACGTCGTGGCACGCTCGGGTACGCTGCTGCTCGAGGAAGTCCTCGACATCCGCGGCGACGTTTGTTTCGAGTCGGGCAGCGTGAACGTCGGCATCGACGTGCACGTGCGGGGCACCGTGCGCTCGCAGTTCCACGTGCACACGTCCAAGTCGCTGACGGTCGACAAGGCCGTGGAGGCCGCCGACGTGATTGCTAGTGGCGATATTGTCGTGCGGGGCGGCGTCTGTGGCGGCGATGCCGCCGAGGCAGAGACGGGCCGCGTCCGTGCCGGTGGGACGATCACCGTCCGTTTCGCCAACGAAGCCATCCTCGAAGCCACTGGCGCCATACACTTCAGCAAGGAGTGCATCGCCGGCGTCCTGCGCACGCCCGACCGGATCATCAGCGAGCGCGGCACGATCATCGGCGGCTTCGTCTGGGCCCGAAACGGCATCGAGGCCGGCACGCTCGGCAGTGACGCCAACGTGCTCACCTACATCGCCGTCGATATCCGCCCCGCCATTCTCCACCAAGCCCGCACGATGGAAGGTGAGGCCCGCGCCCGCCGCGAATCCGCCAAGACCATCCGCACGAAAGTCCAGCCGCTCATGGCCAACCTCAAGCGGCTTACGGCACAGCAGCGCGAAATGGCCACGGAGCTACTCTCCAAAGCCGACGAGATGGAAACTGGTGCCGAGGATCTCGAGGCCCGGCGCGAGAAGCTGCTCGCCGAGGCCCGGCCCACGGTCAAGCCCGCCATCCTCGTCCACCACGGCATCTACCGCGGCGTGCGCATCGTCTGGGGTGACCGCGAAGCGCGCGTCACACGGTACATACCCGGCCCCGTTCGCGTCGAAGAACGCAAAGTCAAAGGGGCCACCGAACTCGTTCTCGTCAACCAGCAGACCGCTTCCGTTACGGTCCTGCACAGTACTGAAGTCGATATGGCCGCCCTGCCGGCCGATAGCGTGGAGTCAACAGGAGGTGAACATGAATCCGAGCAACCCGGACCTGACCGCACCGCCACGTGACCTGGCCGCCATCGTCGGCGACGTCCTCGGCAACATGGCCTTCATGGTCAGCGACGAGGAACCCACCGACTTTCCGCCGGGCGCTGTCTGGGTGGAGTGCACGATCCGCTACAACGGTCCGCCCCACGGCCGCCTTAGTTGCTGGTGCACGCGCGACTTTGCCATCCAGCTTGCCGCCAACCTCCTCGGCATCGAGCCCGACGAAGGCGACGCCCTGGTCGGAGCCGAGGACGCCGTTCGCGAGTTCATGAACGTCCTCTGCGGACAGGTCGTCACGACCTGGCACGGCAGCGCCGGCGTGTTCTCCCTCTCCATCCCCGCCGTGCGCGAATGCCTCGACCTCCCCGAAACTCCAGAGGGAGGTGACCGCAAGCGCTGCGCGCTGTCCATCAGCGGAGAGCCGTTCTACTGCACGTACGAGCCGATCGAGGGGGAATGATCCGCCGGAGGCGGGCCGATAAGCATCCGCGGCGGGTCCGCGCCCGCCGCCCGCGACGCAACAGGAGCAGGACATCGGTATGAGTACGGTCGAGACTTACGCTGATCTTACACGCGAGGAGTACGAGCTCGTTCGCCGACTTGTCTACGAGCAGTGCGGCATCAACCTTGGCGACCAGAAGATGCAGCTCGTCCGCGCCCGCCTCGGCAAACGCGTTCGCTCCGGCGGCTTCAAGTCCTACCGCGCCTACCTCGAGCACGTGCGCAACGACAGCTCCGGCCGCGAGCTCGGCGAGCTCATCGACGCCATCTCCACCAACACAACCCACCTGTTCCGCGAAAAGCAGCACTTCGACTTCCTCGCCGACGCCCTGCGCCAGTGGGCCAGTGATCCTAAGTGGCGCCGCGACCACCGCGACGTCCGCATCTGGAGCGCCGCCTGCTCCAGCGGCGAAGAACCCTACTCCATCGTCATGACCGCCTGCGACGCCATCCCGCCGCAGGCGCAACTGCCCTTGAAGATCCTCGCCACGGATATCTCCTCGCAGGTGCTGGAAAAGGCCCGCCACGGCGTCTTCGACGCCCATCGCCTCGGCACCGTTCCTGAGAGCTACCGCCGGCGCTTCCTCACGCCCATCGGCCGCGGCCGCGAGGCCGCGTGCCAGGTCAAGGAGGAGCTTCGCCGCCTCATTACGTTCGCCCGCTTCAACCTGATGGCCGATCAGTTTCCCTTCCGCCAGAAGTTCGACGTGATCTTCTGCCGGAACGTCATGATCTACTTCGACCGCCCCACGCAGCAGACGCTCGTCAACAAGATGACCCAGCACTTGAACCCGGGAGGCTACCTGCTGATCGGTCACTCGGAGAGCCTGAACCCGATCTCGCACTCGCTCAGCTATGTGCGGCCCACCGTCTATCAGAGGCCGCGCTCATGAGCCACCCCCGGCGAGTTAGCAGCCGCGATGCCGAAGGTGAACCGGCGGCCAGTATGCGGGGGGGCCGGTCATGAGGACCACCGAGCCGCTGCGCATTCTGCTCGTCGACGAGTCACTGCCTTACTGCCGGATGTTGGCGAACGCCCTCAACCGGCAACCCGGGCTCCGGGTCGTCGCCCGCGCCGACAACGCCGCCCAGCTTCGTGAGCAGGTCCGCCGTTGGCGGCCCGATGTCATCGTTCTCGACGTCGACCTGGGCCGGGGTGAAGGTCTGAACCTGCTCCGTCAGCTTCGCACGCATTACCCGGTGCCCGTTATCGTGTGCAGCGCCTCGGCCCCGCGCAGCAGCCCGCGGGCCATCCGCGCCATCGAGCAAGGGGCGCTCGACGTCGTCAACCGCCCGACGACCTTCACGCCCGCCGTCTTCGTCGCCCTGGCCGCCGAGCTCGCCATCTTCATCCGCGTCGCGACTTCCGAGGCTCGACCGGCGGCGGTCCGCCGACCGAAGCCCGTCGCCGTGGCGCCGCCTCTCGCGCCGGCCGTTCAGTCCGGCCGGTACCTGGTCGTGGTGGGGGCTTCCACGGGCGGAACCGAAGCCATCTACGAGTTGCTCGCCCACGCGCCCCCCGACTTCCCGCCGACGGCCATCGTTCAGCACATGCCGGTCGGCTTCACGCATAGCTTCGCCGCCCGCCTCGACAGCATTACGCCGATCCGCGTTACCGAGGCCGTCTCGGGTGAGGTCATTCGCCCGGGCCAGGCGGTCATCGCGCGCGGCGACACGCACCTGGTCGTCCGCCACTCACCGGCCGGGTGGCAGGTGTTCTACACCGACCAGACTCTGGTGAATCGCCACTGCCCGAGCGTGGACGTGCTGTTCGAATCCGCAGCCGCCGCCGCTGGCCGTCTGGGCATCGGCATTCTGCTCACCGGCATGGGCGATGACGGTGCGCGTGGTCTGTTGCAGATGCACGAACGCGGTGCCCTGACGTTTGCCCAGGACAGTGCGTCCAGCGTCGTCTATGGCATGCCCAAGGTCGCCGTCCAACTGGGCGCCGTCGACCACGTGGCCGCGCCCGAACTGATCCCCGGTCTGCTGAGCCGCGGCCTGCAAGGCCGCGCCGACCAGCGTCCCCGCCGCGCCGCCCCCATCACGACGTGAGGGAAGAGGGGAGTCAGCAGTCGCAAGCGCAGTGCGGGGGCTTCCCTGAACCTCCGCAGTGCGGTAGAATAGTGGCGATCCTCAACCTTCTTTCGAGAAGTGGTGTGGCAGCAACCCCATCGCAGGAGGCCTGGGGTGGTGCAAGCTTGTAAGTGCTGGAACAGGACGAGGTACTGATCCGGCCACAAGAATGGGAGGCGGTGGGATGCTCAGAGAATCGAAGCCGTACAGATCCTCTTCAATGCTTGCGCTGGGGGCTATCCTTGCTGTTGCCTATCTGGCTCTTCTGTCGTTGGTGCTTATCGATGGCTCCGCGCGCGATCTTCGCATCACAGTAGCTATTGGTGCGGGCGTCATCCCTCTGGCTGTCATCATGATCCTGTTATCGAGGTTCCATGTTGCTGCCGGTATAGTAGTGTGGGATATCCTTCTTGCAGCAGGGCTGGTCGTCCTCTCGACTTACATCAGAAACGATGTCATGCCGATCATTGCTCTTATTCAGGCAATTGTATACATACTTGCCGCGTTTCTGATCCTCGTGAGTCGATTTCAGACAGCAGGTACGATCAATATAGTAGTAGGGATCACAAGCATTCCCTTTGGTGTGTTCAGCATACTCTTCGGCGCATGGCTTCGCACGGTACATGCACGGATTGCTTTCGACCGGAGTGTTCCTGAGCCAGCGCCGGGAGAAGGATGGATCGCCTGTCACGCCTGCAAACAGACTTTCATGGGGGAACCAAAGCACGGTCACCGCTGCCCGTTGTGCGGCGCGGAACTGTGAACGACGAAGAGAAGGGGACGTCGTGAGTCTGATGGCAGTGGAATGTCCTCTTCCCTTCACCCATCACACAAGGACCCCGGTCGCCTGACTCCCTTCCTCAATCCATCAGTAGTTGCTTCAGTTCTGCGATGTGTTCCGATTCCGTAGCGATCTGGCCGCGGACGAACTCCTCCAGCGGCACGTCCCCTTCGATCCGTCGCAGCAGATCCTGGTACGCCTCCAGCGCCGCCTCTTCGAACGTCAGCGCTTGCTCGAAGGCTTCCTTTGCGCCCACCGACTGCGCCGGCAGCGACAGGTGCAGCTCCAGGCGTGGCACCGATCCCAGTTCACGGATCTTGCGGGCGATCACCTCCGCATGCTGAATCGTCTCCAGGAACCCCGCCCGCAGCTTTGGCTCGACGATCAGCCGCTCCACGCCCCGCACCGCATTGGCCAGGTGCAGGTAACGCATCGCCGCCTCAATCTCCTCGGCGAAGATGCTGTGCAGCTCCTGCACCGTCTCTTCCGTCGAGAGCCGGCCGCCCAATCCCGCCCGGTTATCCGCATCGTCTCGGTTCATTCGGAGACCTTCTTCGCCATGCACTCGCTGTCGCACGTCGCGCAGGAGGTCGCTTCCTGTCCGCACGACGGGTCAAATACGCGCCACGCCCCCAGAAACCGCTCCGCCACGTCGCGATTCGAATCGAGGAACCGCAGGAACGAGATCAGCCGCCGGGCCGTCTCGTTGCTGACGAGGTGCTCCAGCTTGCAGGCGTCGATTTCGGCCTGTTGGGCCTGCACCCCCAGCAGCTCGGCGAAGAGCCGCTGGACGATCTTTCGCTTGGTCTTGATGGCGTCGACCAGGGCCTGCCCGTGCTCCGAGAGCCGCAGGTGCCGGTTCTCGTCCTGGACGATCAGCCCGCTTTTCTTCAGTGGTTGTAGGGAAATCGACACGCTGCCACGGGTGATGTTCAGTTGCCGGGCGATGTCCGAAACCCGGGCATAGCCCAGCCGCTGAATCAGGTCGTCGATCGCCATCAAATGATGGGCGGCGCTGTGCGTGACGACGTTCTGATCGAACTCCTTCCAGGTCTTCACGCCCTGACCTCCTGCCGCTCGCCGGGCGGTCTCGGACCGCATTATACGTACTTTGGCCCGGCCTGCCGACGCCTCCGCCGGCGGCAGGGCAGGGTCCGGCCCCCTGATCGGGGGGCGGCTGGCGAGGGGCCCCGCTGCGGGGGGGATTCCACACCGCCTTGCGCGCGAAATCACGCACACCACCGCCAGAATCGCGTGGTCCACGCTCATAACACCCCACCCGCGTCCCCCGGCTCACTACGGGCCCCGGTCCGGCCCCGCCGCCGACAGCCGGCGTATCCCTCGCGGGCCCCTTGGCGACCGCGGTTTCGCCCCGGGCCGGCGGCCCCGGCCGTTCCCCCGACGAGCCGGCCCCGCCCGCCGGCGCCGGCCCGCCCCACGCGCGGCACGCAGGTTGCCATTTGGCACGGGTAACGTCCCGGGCGGGCGGTCCGGGAACCTGATCGCAGGCCCCCACGAGTGGCCGGTTGCGGAACCGGCGTGTCCCGGCCTGCGGGGAACCGCGTACAAGTAGGCACGGGCAACACGGAGATTGCAATGTCCACCTTTGTCAACGATTTCATGCAGGGCGTTATCGCGAAGAACCCCGAGCAGCGGGAGTTCCACCAGGCGGTTCAGGAGGTCGTGGAATCGCTCGTCCCCGTCCTCGACCGTCACCCCGAGTTCCGCAAGGCCAAGGTCCTCGAGCGCATCGTCGAGCCCGAGCGCGTGATCATGTTCCGCGTCCCCTGGGTCGACGACCGTGGCGAAGTGCAGGTCAACCGTGGCATGCGCGTTGAGTTCAACAGCGCCATCGGCCCCTACAAGGGTGGCCTCCGCCTGCACCCCTCCGTCAACCTCGGCATCATCAAGTTCCTCGGCTTCGAGCAGATCTTCAAGAACGCCCTGACGACCCTCCCCATGGGCGGCGGCAAGGGCGGCTCGGACTTCGACCCGAAGGGCAAGAGCGACAACGAAGTCATGCGCTTCTGCCAGTCCTTCATGTCCGAGCTCTTCCGCCACATCGGCGAGTGCGTCGACGTCCCCGCCGGTGACATCGGTGTTGGCGGCCGCGAGATCGGCTTCATGTTCGGCCAGTACAAGAAGCTCACCCGCAAGTTCGAAGGCGTCCTGACGGGCAAGGCCCTCAACTGGGGCGGCTCGCTGATCCGGCCCGAGGCCACCGGCTACGGCCAGGTCTACTTCGCCGAAGAGATGCTCAAGACCCGCAAGCAGGACCTCAAGGGCAAGCGCTGCGTGATCTCGGGCTCCGGCAACGTCGCCCAGTTCGCCTGCGAGAAGGTCCTCGACCTCGGCGGCAAGCCCATCACTTTCTCCGACTCGAGCGGCTACATCGTCGACGAGGAAGGCATCGACCGCGAGAAGCTCGCGTTCGTCATGAACCTCAAGAACGTCAAGCGCGGCCGCATCCGCGAGTACCAGCAGAAGTACCCCAAGGCGCACTACGAGGAGATCGACGCCAGCAAGTCGTACAACCCGCTCTGGCAGGTCAAGTGCGACGTCGCCCTCCCCAGCGCCACCCAGAACGAGATCAACGAGGAAGACGCGAATCACCTCGTCAAGAACGGCTGCTTCTGCGTGTCGGAAGGCGCGAACATGCCGACCACCCCGGGCGGCATCAACGTCTTCCTCGAGGCCAAAATCCTCTACGGTCCGGGCAAGGCCGCCAACGCCGGCGGTGTCGCCACGTCCGGCCTAGAAATGTCGCAGAACGCGATGCGTCTCGCTTGGTCGCGTGAAGAGGTGGACAACAAGCTCCACCAGATCATGATCAACATTCACGAGAACTGCCACAAGACGGCCGAAGCCTACGGCACGCCGGGCAACTACGTGAACGGTGCCAACATCGCCGGCTTCCTCAAGGTTGCCACCGCGATGATGGACCAGGGCGTCGTCTGATCCTTTGCCCCACTCCGTCTGACAACCAACCACGGCCGCTCTGCTACCCTCGGCAGGGCGGCCGTTCCCTTTGCCTGAGGCACGCCGCGGGCGCAGAGGGCGGGCGCCGGGGCTGATCGCCCGGTTCGCCGCCTACTCTGTCAGGTGCTTGCCGCCCCGCCCCGCTCAGTCGTCCTTCTTCGGATTGTCGCCTTCAGCCCGGCGTCGCGAGGATTCTTCCTCACGCTTCGCCCGCTCCTTCTCGCCTTCCGTCAGGAACTTGCCCACCGTCTCGACGGCGGTCTGCGCCAGCGCCCCTTTGCCGCTCTCGCGGAAAGCCTTGCTGCCGACCACGACCAGCGCGTCGCCCACGTGCTGGCCGCCTTCGGTAAACCTCACGCGCACAAGCAGTTGCGCCTCGCCGAAGAGCCCCTTCCCGTGGAAGTACAGCATCTCGCTGGCCAGCTCCAGCGTGGGTCCGCCGGTCGTGAACCGCTCCCGCAGGTCCGACTCCAGCCGCTTGGCGTAGCGATCGTACGCCGCTCGCAGCTCCGTCGGACACAGCCGCGGGCCGATGGTGCTCTCGACGGGCGTGAAGCGCACGCCGCCGCACGACTCGACCACGTGCGTGGGCACGACCTGGATGAACTCGATGTCGCCCTTCGCCCCGCGCAGCTCGTAGTAGGCGTGCTTCAGCGCGGTCGTGCAGCCCGTCAGCGGCAGCATTCCCGCCAGCAGCAACCCCGCCGTAACCGACAGCCGATGGCTGTTCAACTTCATAGTCACTCCCTTCTGCCGCGCACCGCGGCTGACTTGTCCACCCACGCCCACCGATTCGCGCCCCCGCCCCCAAACCGCCCCGATTTGCCAACTCCTGACTTCTGTCTTCTCTCTTACTCTGACATGTGCTTCAGGTCTTCCTCAGACATCTCGAAGTTGCTGTAGACGTTCTGCACGTCTTCATGGTCTTCGAGGGCGTCGATGAGGGCCATCATCTTCTCGCCGTGCTGTCGGTCCAGCGTCATCGTCGAGTTGGCCACCATCGATATTTCCGCGCTCTCCGGCTTGATCTCCGCCGCCTCCAGCGCCTGCCGGACGTTGTGGAACACGGACGGATCGCAAGTCAGCTCGAATGCCTCGTCTCCCAGCGCCCGCACGTCGTCCGCCCCGACTTCGAGGGCCAGGTCGGTCAGTTTCTCTTCGTCCGCCTGCGACGTGGCCACGACGACCACGCCCCGCTGCTGGAACATCCAGGCCACGCAGTTGGTCGCCCCCAGGTTCCCGCCGCGGGCCTCGAAGATCTTCTTGATCTCAGGGGCGGTGCGGTTGCGGTTGTCGGTCATGACCGAGCACAGGATCGCGGCGCCGCCGGGGCCGTACCCCTCGTACAGCAGCTCCACGAACTCGGACCCGCCGAGTTCGCCGGTGCCTTTCTTGATGGCCCGCTCGATGGTGTCCTTGGGCATGTTGGCGTCGCGGGCCGCGTCGATCGCGTACCGCAACTGGAGGTTCATCGACGGATCGCCCCCGCCATGACGGGCGGCGATGATGACCGCGCGCGAGAGCCTGCTCCAGGCTCGGCCCCGTCGGGCGTCCGTGACCGCTTTAGCCCGCTTGATGCGAGCCCAGTGTGAATGTCCAGCCATACTGAGACCCCAAGCGTCCTGGGAACCGCCGTCATCTTACGCGAAACTGCCGGCGGCGAGAAGATGCGCCGCCCGCCGCCGCCGGATCATACGTCCAGATAAAGCTGGTATTCGTACGGGTGGGGGCGGACATTGATCGCCTGCGTCTCGTCCAGGCGCTTCATCTCGATCCACGAGTGGATGAATGTCGCCGGGAAGACCTCGCCCTCGGTCAGGAAGGCGTGGTCGGCCGCCAGGGCGTCCAGGGCGTCCCACAGCGTCCGCGGCAGGGAGGCGATCTTGCTGCGGAACTCCTCGTTCTCCCGCTCGATGTTTACGTCGAACGGGCCGAAGTTCTCCTTGGCCGCGTCGATCTTCGTCCGCACGCCGTCCAGACCGGCCATCAGCATCGCCGCCAGCGACAGGTACACGTTGCCGGTGAAGTCCGGCGGGCGGTACTCGACGCGCTTGTCCTTGGGGTTGATGGCGTAGCGGGGCACGCGGATCGCCGCCGAACGGTTGGCCAGAGAGAAGAAGAGGTTGACCGGGGCCTCGTAGCCCTCGATCAGCCGCTTGTAGGAGTTCGTCGAGGGGTTGGTCAGGCCGGCCATCGCCGCCCCGTGCTTGAGCAGACCGCCGACGTAGTGGAGCGCCAGATCGCTCAGGTTGGCGTAGTTCTTCTTCTGTTCGTCGAAGAACAGCGGCTTGCCGCCCTTATCGAGCTTCTGGTGCACGTGCATCCCGTTGCCGGCCTCCCCGTAGACCGGCTTGGGCATGAACGTGGCCAGCTTGCCGTGGCGGCGGGCCACGTTCTTGACCACGTACTTGATGATCATCGCCTGGTCCGCCGCCCGCAGCAGCGTGTCCATGGGGACTTCGATCTCGCACTGGCCGGGGGCTCCGACCTCGTGGTGGTGGTACTTCACCGGGACGCCGATCTGTTCGAGCGTCATGCAGATCTCGGTCCGCAGATCGTGGAACTGGTCGCCCGGCGGGATGCGCATGTACCCCTGCTTCAGGGCGATGGGCACCGCCAGGCCTTCGGTCTCGACCTCGGGCGAAGTTATGCGGACGCCCGCCTCGTAGGACTCGTTCAGCACTTCGACGCGGTCGAAGATGTGAAACTCGAACTCCGGCCCCATCCAGGCCTCGTCAGCGATGCCCTGGGCCTGCATGAAGGCTACGGCCCGCTGGGCGATCGTCCGCGGGTCGCTGGGGAAGGGGGCCTTGGTATCCGCCGCCACCGTGTCGCACAGGAAGCTTAGCGTCGGAGCGGCGAGGAAGGGGTCGATGAAGGCCGTCGCGGGCTGGGGCAGGGCGGCGACATCGCCGCTTTCCACCCGCCCGAAGCCGGCACCCGACGAGCCGTCGTACCCGACGCCCTCGTCGAAGTGTTTCTGCGCGAATTGCCGCGCCGGGATGGTGACGTGCAGCCACTGGCCGGCGATGCCGACCATCTTGAGGTCGATCATCGCTATATCGTTGTCTTTGATGTACTTAAGCGCTTCGGCGGCGGTCGAGAACACAGGCGCACCTCCCAAACTCCCCCGTAGGGCCCGGGTAATTAAGCATGTCCCGTGCCAACGCCGGCCACAACTACCAGAGGCGGCGACGGGAGGGCCCGGCGACGTTTCGTGTACCCTACCGCGTAGCCTTTCCTGCCGCCAAGCACACGCCACGCGGGCCGTGGGCCCTTGTTCTCTTGCTGACGGGGCACAAGAATAGTCACTGGCGTTCCGACGGGAGACGCTATGGTCGGGCCGAATTCGAGGATGGGCTCGTTCGCTCCCCCAGAGCGAACGACGTATATCATGCCCTCCGTCTGCCCGCAGCGGCCTGCGCTGAGCCCGCCGCCGGACGGAGAACCACCGCCGTCCGCCCGCCGCCGCGCCCGCCTGGCCGGCGTCGGCCTTCTGGTCGGCATCTGCGTCGTGGCGGGTCTTCGGGCAGGGGACGGCACAGACTCGGCGCAGCGCACGGGAGTTCTGGTGCTGCACTCGTATCACGAGGGGCTTACCTGGACGGACGGCACGGACGAGGGCATCCGCGAAGTGCTGGGGGCACGCCCCGACATCGAGGTCTACACCGAGTACCTCGATTCCAAACGCATCGCGCTCGAGGATCTGCCGAACCTGTTGGCGGACTACCTGAGGCGGAAGTACGCGGCCATACCCATCGCCGCCATCATCGTCAGTGACAACTACGCCCTGTCGTTCCTCACTACCCATCAGAAGGCGGTGTTCCCGGGCCTGCCGGTCATCTTCTGTGGCATCGACGATTTCCAGCCCGCCCTGCTGGACGGACTGGACGGCCCCGCGACCGGCGTGGTCCAGGCGTTGAATCCGCGGCGGACTCTTCGGCTGATCCGGACGCTCCAGCCCGCGCTGCGCCGCCTTGCGGTAGTCTCTGGCGTGGACGAGACCGCCCAGGCCATGAAACGCCAGGCGCAATTGGCCCTGGCGGACGAAGCCGACGGGCTGGAGGTCGTATGGCTCGATAGCCTGTCCACCCGCACCTTGCTGGAGCGGCTCGGCACGCTTTCACGCGAGGACGCCGTTCTGCTCTGCAACTTCAACCGCGATGCGGACGGCGTCTACTACTCGCACGAGGACAGCGCCCGCCTGATCAGCGGCGCCACCGCCGCCCCCGTGTACGCCATGCAGGACCTGTACATGGGCACCGGCGTGGTCGGCGGGAGCATGATTTCCGCCCGCGATCAGGGGACCGTGGCCGCCCGCCTCTGCCTGAATACCCTGGACACCGGCCACACGCCGCCGATCCGTCTGGAATGCCCACACACCATCCTCTGCGACTACGCCGTCCTGAGACGCTTTGGCATGAACGTGTCCGCCCTGCCTCCCACGGCCACGGTCATCAACCGGCCGGAGTCATTCTACGCGCGGCATCGGCGACTGATCTGGACCACGGTGGCGGCATTCGTCCTGCTGCTGTTGGCGCTGGCCGGCGTGACCTTTGGACTGCTGCGCTCCCGCACCGCCGGTCGCAAGCTCCGCCGCAGCGAGGAGAACCTGCGGACCACGCTCAACTCCATTGGCGACGCCGTGATCGCCACGGACATCGCCGGCCGGATCGTTCACATGAATCCGGTGGCCGAACGGCTGACGGCCTGGACCTCGGCCGCGGCGATGCACCGACCGCTGGCCGAGGTGTTTCGGCTGGTCGACGCCGAGACCGGGCAGTCGTGCGCCGCACCCGGGAGGGAGGTGCTGCAGCACCGCGGTCGGGTCGAAGTGGCCAACCACGCCACGCTGCTGGCCCGGGACGGGACGAAACACGAGATCGCCCATTCGGCGGCCCCCATACGCGCTGCTCGTGACGTCGTCATCGGCGTGGTGCTCGTCTTTCGCGACGTGACCGAGGACTACCGCATGCGCCGGATGCTCGCGCAGAGCGAAGCGCAGATGAAGCTGGCCTTGCAGGGCGCGGATCTGGGCACGTGGGACTGGGATGTGACGACCGGGCAATTAGCCTTCGACGATCGTTGTGCGGAGATGCTTGGCTACCGCCGTGAGGAGATCGAGCCGCAGGCCGAGGCCTGGCGGCAGCGGATCCACCCTGACGACCGGCCGGCCGTGCAGGCCGCGCTGGCCGCACACCTGGCAGGCCAGACACCGGCCTATGAGACCGAGCACCGCCTGCAACACTGCTCGGGCGATTGGGTGTGGGTGCTCGATAAGGGACGTGTCATCGAGCGCGGTCCCGATGGCAGCGCCCGGCGTGTGTGCGGCACGCACCTGGACATCACGGACCGCAAGCGTGCCGAAGCCGAGCGGGAGCGGCTCCAGGAGCAACTGCAGCACGCCCAGAAGCTGGAGTCCATCGGGCTGCTGGCTGGTGGCGTCGCCCATGATTTCAACAACATTCTGACCGCCGTTATCGGCCACACTGAGCTGGCCGTCGACGAACTGGAGACGCGCTTCCCCGCGGCCGACGCCGCCCTGGAGAGCGTGCGCGAGATCGAGAGGAACGCGCAGCGGGCCGCAGCGCTTACGCGACAACTGCTGGCGTTCAGCCGTCGGCAGGTGATGCGGCCGGAGGTGCTCGATCTCAACGCGACGCTCCGCGACGTCGAGAAGATGCTCCGCCGCCTCATTACCGAGAACATCACGCTGCAACTGCACTGCGCCGCCGACTTGCACGCGATCAAGGCGGATCCCGGGCAACTGGAGCAGGTGATCCTCAACCTCGTGGTGAACGCCCGCGACGCGATGCCCGAGGGAGGTCAGCTCGCGTTGGAGACGCGCAATGTGCTCCTCGAAGATACGCAGGTGGCGATGCCGCCGGACCTGCTGTCCGGCCCGTACGTGCTCCTGGCCGTGAGTGACACCGGCTGCGGCATGGATCGGGCGACCCGCGAGCGCATTTTCGAGCCCTTTTTTACCACCAAGACGCTCGGCCAGGGCACGGGGCTGGGTCTGTCCACGGTCTACGGCATCGTCAAACAGGCCGGCGGGCACATCATCGCCTACAGCGAACTCAACCGGGGCACGACCTTCAAGATCTATCTGCCCGCCGTCGAGGGCACCGTCGTCCAGCGCGAACTGCCCGAGGCGGTCCGCCCGGTGCTGACCGGCAGCGGAACAGTCCTCATCTGCGAGGACGATCCGGCCGTGCGCGAGGTCACGGCACGTACCGTGAGGGACGCCGGGTACACGGTGCTGGTGGCCAGCGGCGGGCAGGAAGCGCTGCGCCTCGCCGAGGCGCACGCGCAGCTGATCGACCTGCTCATCACCGATGTCATCATGCCCGGCCTGGATGGCCCATCACTCGCTGAGGCCGTGACAGCGCTGCGCCGGGACATCCGCACGCTCTTCGTCTCGGGATACACCTCCAACGTGATCGCCAGGCACGGCGTGCTGGAGTCGGCTGTCGCCTTCCTGGAAAAGCCCTACAGCCGGCGGCAACTCCTGCAACGGATCCACGAGATCATGAGCCAACCAAAGCCCGTCAGCCCGCAGACGTGATGCCCCGCGCCGGCGGCCACACGGTGACTTCGCCCGCTACTCCCGCTTGCCCGGCTGGCGTTGCAGGTCGGGGATGGCGCGGAGGTGGTCGAGGGCTTTCTGTAGGACCGGGTCCTTGTCGTCGGTGAAATCGTCCGGGGAGGCGGCGACGGCGATTTTCGGCTGGAGGCCGACGGACTCGAACGGCTTGCCGTCGGGGCCGAGGTCCAGCCAGCGCGGCACGATCACCATAATGTCGCAGCCGGCGTCCAACCGGCGCGGATTGGCGCTGGCGCCCGCCGTCTTGTCGCCTATGGTTACCACCTGCGGGCAGACGCTGAACATGCACGCCAGCGACTCTGCCGAACTCATCGTCCGCTGCCCGATCAGCACGACCACCGGCGACGCGTAACGCCACGGTCCGCGCACCGCACACGCCCGCGACAGCCGCGGCCCGAGGTCCGTGCGCGACTTGCCCTCAGGGTCGCGATAGTGGTTGTAGCTGTACACTCGCTCCTCATCGATGAACCGGCCGGCGACGTCGCGGCCGAGCAGCTCATCGCCACCGCCGTTGAAGCGCAGATCGATAATCAGCCCCCACGTGTCGCCGAGCTTGTCGAGAACGCCGTCGAAGGCGCCGGTGAGGTTGGGGTTGCCGAGCGTGTAGAGGTTGATGTAGCCAATCCCGTCATCGGTGCGCCCCCAAGCCAGCGTGCGGGGGACTTCTTCGAGCGAGGACAGCAGCTTGGCGGCGGCCCGCCAATTGGCGTTGAGCGGGCGGTCGCGGTTGAAGCAGGGCACCGGCTCGCCCTGAACGGAAATACCGACATGCAGGTCTTCCAGGCTGGCCAGCATCTCGGCGATGACGGCGGCGAGCTTGTACGTTGTCTTCGCCTCGCGGGCGCGGGGACGGAACGTCTCGCGCTGCTTGTCCCAGTCGAGCTTGGGTTTGATGCCGAACATGGCGTATTCGCGGTCGAACGCCGACCAGACCTTGTCGAAGACCTCGACCGCCTGCTCCGGCTCGACCGGCACGAGCTTCGGCAGACTGCGGTTCGCGAAGAAGGGTTCGTACTTCACCGTCTCCGCCTTGGTATCGACGGAGAAGAAGCGGCGCGGTCCGTCGGCGGTCTCGGCGTCGATCATGATCGATTCGCGCGTCGGGATGACCGGTAGGTTGCCGGCTTGCCAACAACCCTGCATCTTCCAAGCGGCGATGCGCTTAGCCCACAGGACAGCGTCCGCGGGGCCGTGACCGGTCACGGTGTCCGTGGGGAACAGCTCGGCGACGAGGGCGGGGTTGAACCGCAGCCAGATGCTCTGCACCGGTTCGCCGTCGGCATTGACGGTGCTGCGCAGCTTGCCGGGCTCGTCGGGCAGAACGACGGCCCACACGACGTTCGTTTCGTGTCGCCCGAAGACGACGCTGCTCTTGCCGAGCTTGATCTTGAGATCGTCGCCGACGGAGTAGAGGAAGGAGGAGAGCTGCCAGACATCGTCGGCGGTGCAGGTCCAGGTGCGCGGAATCATCTTATCGGACGCGTCAAGTGTGGCAGGGTATTCCTTCGCCAAGTCGGTGCCCTGGGCAGATGCCCCCGAGACCACCAGCGCCAGCGACGCCGTTACAAGCCATCGAGCCGTCGTTCCACACATATTGGGTCTCCCTTTCTGCTTGTGATGCGGGCCGCATTCTAACACGCCCGTGTCGGCGGGGGAGCTGAATCGCCGGGAACTGACCCGCCGGGCGGAGCGTCCAACCGAACGTGGCGACGGGTCTCGGTACCGCCGCTCACTGAACCCAGTTCCCGACGGGCCACGCCCGGGAGTGCTGTCATGCGTGCCAAGCTCTTCTCGTCCCTGCGGTTGTGCCTCTTGCTCGTGGTTGGCTCGTCGGCTGCACCGGTGTTGGCCCAGGGGCGGATCATCGCCATGCCGCCGGACCGGCCCCGGCCCCAGCCTATCCCGCAGCGTGGCGTGCCACTCGTCCTGAAACAGGAACGGGTCAACGTCGAGATCACCGAGGGCGTCGCCGTCGCCACCGTCAAGCAGACATTCCGTAACGAATCGGGACGGCAGATCGAAGGAACCTACGTCTTTCCGCTGCCGGCCGATGCAGCCGTGGGCGATTTCAACATGACCGTGAACGGCCGCGAGCTGAAGGGCGAGGTCCTCGACGTGGAGACCGCCCGCCGGACGTACGAGGACATCGTTCGCCGGATCCGCGACCCTGGTCTGCTCGAATACGCCGGCGGATGCCTGTACCAGGCGAAGCTCTTCCCGATTCCGCCGGGCGGTGTGGTCGAGACCGAGCTCAAGTACGCGGCGACGCTGAGCGAGATGGACGGGCTGGGCTGCTGGCATCATCCGCTACGGGCGACCGGGGCAGCGGACGTGCCCGTCGAACAGCTCGTCGTACAGGTGAAGCTGCGCAGCAGTTCGCCATTGACGAGCGTCTTCTGTCCGACGCACAAATGCGAGATCGTCCGGTCGGGCGAGCACGAGGCGCAGATCAGCTACGAACGGACGAACGTGCGGCTCGATACGGACTTCCAGCTCTACTACCAGCACAGCAACGACGCCCTGGGCTTCTCCGTGCTCACGCATCGCGAGCCGGGCGAGCCTGGGTATTTCATGTTCCGATTGGCGCCGCAGCAGTCACTCAGCGAGGCCCGCGTTCAGCCCAAGGACATCGCCTTCGTGATCGACACGTCGGGCAGCATGCGCGGTGGGAAGATCGAGCAGGTCCGCAAGGCCCTCGAATTCTGCATCAACGGGCTGAACAAGGACGACCACTTCAACATCTACGCGTTCAGCACCGGCGTGCATCCCTTCCGCGACGACCTCACGCCGGTGACCGACGATACGCGGGCGGCGGCGGTCAAGTTCGCCCGCGACCTTCAGGCCCTGGGCGGCACGAACATCCACCAGGCGCTGCTGGCGGCACTGGCCGCGGATCCGGCGGACGACGCTCGCCCGTACCTGGTGGTGTTCATGACCGATGGCCAGGCGACCGTGGACGAGACGAACACGGGGCGGTTGCTGGAGAGCGTCAGCCAGCACAACAAGCGGGGCGTTCGCTTCCACGTGCTGGGTGCCGGCACGGACGTCGACACGCACCTGCTGGACAAGCTGGCGGAGTTGAACCGCGGCACGCGCGAGTACTGCGTCGAGGGCGAAGACCTCGAACTGAAGCTCAGCGCCCTGGCCGGCCGGCTGGCCAACCCGGTGCTGACGGACCTAGTGCTGAACGTCGCGGGCTTGCAGGTGTTCGACCGCTATCCGCAGACGCTGCCCGACCTGTTCCACGGCGGTGAGCTGGTCGTGCTCGGCCGGTACGACGGCAACGGGCACCACGCGCTGTCGCTCCAGGGCCAGTGGGCCGACCAGCAGCGCGTGTACGTGCACGAGGCGGACTTCCCGCAGGTCAGCATGGGCGACGATTTCCTGCCGCGGCTGTGGGCCCAGCGGAAGGTGGCGTATCTGCTCGACCAGATCCGCCTGCACGGCGAGAACAAGGAGCTGAAAAACGAGGTCGTGCGGCTGGCCACGCGGTACGGGATCGTCACGAGCTACACGTCCTCCCTGATCGTCGAGGAGGGGGAACGGCTTGCCTGGGTCCGCGGGGGCGGCGCGCCCGCGCGAGGAGCGATTGCCGGGGCGGCCCGGGAGCGCAGCGCGGCGGGCGGCAGGGGAACTGCCCGTGTCGCTAAAGCACCGGCGTCCGGAGAGATCGCCGTCGACCTATCGCGAGACCTGAACAAGCAACAGCAGGCTGACGCGATCGTGGGCGAACCGGTCGAGCTCGAGGGCCGACAGATCGTCCGCTACGCCGCCGGCAAGACCTTTGTTCTAGACGCGGAGCGGTGGGTGGACACGGCGTGGGACGGCAAGCAGACGCCGGAGAAGCTGGTAGCGTTCAGCGACGCTTACTTCGATCTGCTGCGTCGGGAGCCGGCGCTCGCACCGGTGTTCGCCCTCGGCGAGCGGGTCGTGGTTGTGTATGAAGGTGTGACCTACGAGACCGCGCCCGCCGACGAGGCCGAGGAAGGCGGCGACGGTAACTGACCAACACACCAACACTTAGCCGTCCGTAACCGCACACGGAACTCCATCATCGTTCGCAGAGGCCGGTGGCGCTTCACGCCGCCGGTCTCTTTTCTCGCAGGGCCCTCGCGTGCTATACTGGCAGATTCCCGCCAATGGCGGGCTGACACGTACCGGCTCCGGCCTCGCCGCGTGGGCGAGGACGTCTCGGGGCCACCGGTACCACGCGAGGCCGCCCGTGAACTGGGATGCGCTTCTGGACCGGCTAGCCGAATGGTTGGCAGAGCATGACCTGCTTCAGCCATCGGGTCGCTGGGTAATCGGAGTATCTGGGGGGCCTGATTCGACATTGCTGCTGCACGCGATGTGCGGGCTGTCACAGGCGCGTGACCTGCATTGGACGATTCACGCGGCCCATTTCCACCATGGATTGCGCGGGGCGGAAGCCGACGCGGACGCCGAGTTCGTTGCGGCCATGTCCGACCGGCTGGGTGTGGCGTTCCACTCCGACCGGGAGGACATCCGGGCGCGCTCGCAGGCCGAGGGTGGTTCGACCGAGGAGGTCGCCCGGCGGCACCGGTACGCCTTCCTGGAGCGGGTCGCGCTGAAAACGGGCAGCCCCTGCGTGGCGGTCGCCCACCACGCCGAGGACAACGCGGAGACGGTTCTGCACCGCATCTGCCGCGGCACCGGCCTGCGGGGGTTGATTGGCATCCGGGAAGTCCGGCCGATTCAGCCGGGCAGCCGCGTGCGGCTGGTGCGTCCGCTGCTGCGGCTATCCGGAGCCGCGATCGCCGAATTGTGCCGGGCCCGTAACATCGAATCACGCGTGGACAGCACGAACGCCCTGGAGGAGTTCACCCGCAACCGCATCCGGCGCGTCGTCCTGCCCATGCTCCGGCAGACGCTCAATCCGAACGTCAGCGAGGCGCTCCTGCGGCTGGCCGAACAGGCCCGCTGGATCGGCAGCTATCTCGAGGACGCCGCGGCCCGAACGTTCGATTCGCTCGTCGTCGAGGCCGAGGAGGGTCGGCTGACGCTAAGTACGCCCGCGCTGCTGAGCAAGCACCAGGCGATTCAGGCCGAAGTGGTCCGCCGGGCGGCCACGCTCGTTCTGGGCAGTGAGCCCGATCTCGGCTTCACGCACATCGAGACGGTGCTGCGACTGGCCCGTGATCCGGCGAGCGGCAAGGAAGTGCACCTGCCCGGCCCGCTGGTTGTGTCGAAGCGGTATGACCGGCTCGAGTTCCAGCCGCCGAGCAAGGAGGATCCGCCGCCGGAACTGGCCCCCGTGGCGGTCGTCTGCCCTGGGCAGACGGCACTGCCGCAACTGGGCGCAGAGCTGGAGGTGGAGCTGTGTGACGTGGACGCATCGCTGATCGAGGAACTGCGCGTTTCGCCGCGTGACGCCGAGGAGTGGCTCGACTTCGAGCAGGTGCGGCCGCCGCTGTTCGTGCGCGGCCGGCGGGATGGGGACCGGTTCCATCCGCTCGGGGCGCCGGGGGCGAAGTCGCTGAGCGACTTCCTTTGCGGCGAGAAGGTGGATCCGTCGGCCCGGCTGCGGACGGGGATCCTGTGCGACCAGGAGGGGCCGGTGTGGGTGATGCCGCTGCGCATCGACGAGCGCGTGAAGCTCCGCGCCACGTCCCGGCGGGCGCTGCGGCTGGTCCTGAAGTCGACGGGTGCGCGGGCCGCCGGTAGCCCGTGATGCGGGGCGGCGCCGCCTGGGGCTGGGTGCTGGTGGCCGCGGCCCTGGGGCTACGCGTTGGCTGGGTGCTGTATCGCTGGTTCCACGGTGGGGCGGGGCTGGAATTTCCCGACGAAGAGCTGCACTGGCAACTGGCCCGTAACCTCGTCGATCACGGGGCGCTGGTCAGCGACGACGGGCGGTGCGCGGCCCGCATGCCGGTGTATCCGCTGCTGCTGGCGACGGTGGCCTGGGCTGGACGGTGGGGCATTCTGTTGGCGCGGCTGGGACAGGCGCTCATGGGGGCGGCGACGACTTACGTGGCGTACCGCTGGACGCGAGTGGCGTGCGGTGCGCGGGCGGCGGTGCTGGCCGGCGTGCTCGTCTGCTGCGATCCGTACAGCATCTTCTTCTGCAACTCCTTGCTGAGCGAAGTGCCGTTCATCTTCTTCGGCGTATGCCTGAGCTATGGCGTCTGGACGCTGGGGCGGGAGCCCGGGCGGCGGGGGCTGATCCCGCTCGTGGCGGTGGCGGTGCTCGGGCCGGCGACGCTGATGGCGCGACCGTCGTCGGCGGGCTGGGTCGTGCTGTTGTGGCTGGTGCTGGCGGTCTGGAGCGGCTCGCGCCGCCGGGCCGTCACGCGAGTAGCCATCGTGGGAGTGGCGATGGCGGCGTGCATGCTGCCGTGGGGGTTGCGGAACCGGGCGGTGCTGGGCGGCTTCGCGTGGCTGTCGGCCAACGGCGGCGTGACGTTGTATGACGCCCAGGGCCCGCAGGCCGACGGCAGTAGCAACCAGACTTTCCTTCGCGACATGCCCGAGCTGGCCGGGCTGGATGAGTTGGGCCGCGACCAAACGCTCCAGCGGCTGGCCATCGAGCAGATGCGGCGGGATCCGCTCCGCGTGCTGCGCCTGGCCGGGGCGAAGTTCCTGCGGACATGGAACCCGATTCCGAACGTGCCGGAGTACCGGGTCGGCGTCGTGGCGGCGATCAGTGCGGTGTACACCGGTGCCGTCGTGCTCCTGGCGTTGGCCGGCTTGTGGCGACGCCGGCGGAATGGACCGGCCAACGGGCGGCTGCTGGTGTTGCTGTGGCTGCCGGTCGTCTATTTCACCATCGTGCACTGCGTATACGTCGGCAGCGTTCGCTACCGCGTACCGCTCATGACGTTCCTCGAAATCGCGGCCGCGGTCGCACTCGCCAGCCTGCTGAGGGCGCGCCGCGCCGGCGAAGGTGGGGCAGGGGAGCACGCCGGGTGCAACGAATCCGCTGCTAAGCCGTAAGATTATGTGCGGGCAACCGGCCCCCGTGCCGGCCAGCGCAGATTCCGCCGTGGCGCGTTGCCAACGACCGTGTGGGTCGGGCATCGCGGGTGGATCGAGCGTCTCGCCCAACATTCCCCGAGTTCCGGCTGAAAACAGCGGGCGAGACGCCCGCCGCACCCGGTCTTCGAGATCGCCTCACAACCTCAGATCCCGGCGCGGCCCAGAGCTGAAGGTTGTTTCGCATGCCCAATGACCTGTGGCCCGCGCACGTCGGCACGCTCGTGAAGTGACCATACACAAGGTGAAAACACCTTTCTCATTTCGTACGGAACAGAGCATCGCGCCGCATCCAGTTCACGTACAACACTGTCATGAAGGCGCTTGCAGCGCATCTCATCACAGGAGACTGGATCACGGGAGCGCTTGCGAGCGCATCGGCGAGCAGCACCGCCCCTTGCCCTGTCCTTGCCTGCCGCCTACTATGACTTACATCTGCGAGTTGGATGGGAGACTTCACGCAGAGGGGCTCAAAGGAGGGCCACCACGCATGACCATTGGGCGAACGGGCGCTGTTTGACGCGCGCGGGTTTCTCGGCGGCGCTGTACTGGTCGCCGCTTATCTGCTTGCACGAAAGGAGAAGTGCATGGCTGGAAGAAGCGTCACTGGTGTGATCGTTTTTCTGTCGGCAGCGCTGCTGCTGGCTGGGGCCGTCTCAGCCCGGGCCGACCCGTTCTACCTGCGCTACGACGCGGACGAGGTCTACCCGGAGGATGCGGGCTGGGAGCGGCACACGACGGACCCGTACGGGCTGTTAGAGCGCAGCCTCGCGGATGGCATCCTGACAATCGACTCTCGGCGTTCCGCGTACATCACAGACTGGTACGACCGTGAAATCGCCGAGCTCGAGTTAGCGCCGGGTGAGGAACTGCGATTCACTTGGCGCGTGAACATTCTTGAAGCTGACACCGATGACGGCGACAGCGACACAAACGTCGCGGTATCCAACGCCTCGGCACAGTACGTGAAGCTGTTCCTTGCGCCGACATTCGTGGCTGCTAACGAAGACGGGGTCTCCGGGCCGGAGCACATTTATGAGTTGGCACAACAGGGCTGGCACACGTTTCTGCTTTCCAGCTTCGACATGCTGCACTATGACCTCTTCGTGGACAATACGTATGCCTTCTCTGGGGATTTCACGCGTCACTTGATCCCCGGCCCGAATCGCGTGTCATTTGGTGATACCTTCATTGGACTCACGTCGCGGTCCGCGTGGGACTTCGTCGAAATCCAGGTTGTTCCGGAACCACCAACAGCGTAGGGCGCTGTGGTGATTGCCACGTACCTGCTTGCGCGAAAGGAGAAGTGAATGATGGCAAGAATCTGTGCTTGTGCAATGATCATGTGCCTGCTTGTGTGCGCGCCTTCGTATGGCGACTACGTCATTCGGCAGTTCGACGCAGGGTGGTGTTTCATTGGCCGTGCTGGCCAGTCGCTGGAGGAACCAACTCATTACCGGTTCGACGATCAGACAGGCGACCTTACTCTGAAGGTCGACGGCAACTGGACCGTGGTCTACCGAAGCGAGGAATCTGGCGGGGACCCCGTCGACATTCCGTTCGTCCAAGGCAGTGTCACAACCAACCAGCCCTTCACGCTGCACCTGACGGGCAAAGACCTGACCGAGTGGCTCTACCTGGACACCGTCTCGGGGAGCGGCACACGCGTGCTGGAAGTGCAGTTGGACGACGGCGGCGCGATGCTGCCGGCCAGCGACATCTATGCCGACGAGTTCGTGCTCCAGAACAGCACGATTCCCGGCAGCATCCAGTCGGGCGCCGTGCTGCGCGTCAAGAGTGTGGTCGATGACACGGGGTCCGGCCTGTCGATCGGCGGAGCGCTGGCCGGAACGGTCCACGTCTTTGACGATCTCTCCGGGACCATCGCCGTGGGTCAGGACCTGTCCGGACTACTGGAAATTGACGGCGATGCGGCGTCCGGGTCGGCCATCAACGTAACGGGCGCGCTGAGTGGCGACGTCAGCATCGGCGGCGACCTGGCCGGCACGCTCAGCGCCGGGAGTTGGGTCGCCGGCTCCTTGACCAATGACATCTTCATCAGC
>JASFQK010000028.1:0-91622 GCA_050115495.1 Phycisphaerae bacterium
ACGATACGTCTGTGTTCATCCGTGAACATCGGCGAGTCCTCCTGACTAAGTCTTGCTCAATAACCAACTTAGATCAGCGAGGACTCTATTCTGTCAAGACCAAGGTTAGTACCATTGGGCACGGCCCACCCTACTTGTTTTCTCCGGCGGGGGCGGAGGAGGGACTTGAGGGCGGCGAGACGGATCTGCGGCCCTCTGCGGCGCCGCACGGCATTGTCCTTCGACCCAATGTCTCACGCTGCCACACCTCAAGCCCCCAGGCCTCACGCTGGCCAGCCCGTCGCCGCAACGCTCCCCCGCCCTGCCGGTCGGCGGGAAACCGCCAAGACACCCAGGGGGCTGGCGTGAGAACGGGCGGGAGGATGCCGCTTCTCCGCCCCCGCCGGCTCGAGCGCCTTTCCTTGCCCCCTCGTGTCTTCGCGTCCTGGTGGTGAACACTCATGGCTACACCATCAGCGTGGCAGCCCATTGCGGATCACGGCCCCGCCCGGACCTCGGATCGTCCGGTTGGGGGCCGGGCGGCGGGCTCCACGCCGCGCCGGCCTTCCCAATCCGACATCCGAAATCAGGCTCGGCGCCGCAACGCGGCCGCGGCGCCGAGTGTCAGTAGCGCCAAGCTGCCTGGCTCGGGCACGCCGGCTAGGATCGGCGTCTCGACCTCCGTCTCGTAGCCCCACGCGAAGGCATCCAACTTGCGCATTTCGTCGGCAGGATCGACAAACATCTCAACGCCGATCCACCCGTAGTGCAGGCCATCGGACGATGTGAAGTTCAAGGACAGGTACGTTGGAAGGCCCGCGGGAAGCAATGTACCGTGATAGTCGGAATAGATGCTTCCATCATTTTTCCAGTCTATCCAGTTCCCGCTGACTGGGATCGACGTGCCTTCGTCCACCCCGAAGAGAAGCGAAGTCACATCGTCCACCTGCAAACGACCAGGATAGCCTGTCCAAGCCGCCGGTGCCCGAACCACCTGCCTAGCTTGTTCAATGTTGTCCTGTCGAAACTGCCCAACATCACCGTACGCGCCTGTCTGGCTGGCTGCATCGACCGTGAGATCCAGGCCGATAAGCGAATGGTCGCCATACCAGAGGAAGTGATTCGGGCCCTCTGGGTTCTCGAAGTACACGGGCGACGCCAGCGCCGGCGACGCCAGCAGCACGGCGGCCAGACCCGCCACGATCGCAAGACTACGTTTCGACATGCTCATTCGAATCTCCTCCTAAGAAGGGAGCTATCAGCCGTCAGCTTTCAGCCATCAGCCAACAGCGAGGAAAGAAACGCTCGCCACGCGGGAACGCCCCGCATGGCCATCGCAGAATGGGCACTGGGCATTAGCCGAAAGCCCGTGCGCCGCTGCTCGTCCGAACGTCGCTGCCGCCATCCAAGATCGCCGGCACTCGCAGCCTCGCCGGCTTGCCCCGCAGTGCGCGGGTGAGAGCGGCCCGGTAGAAGGTGAAGTCGTGCAGCGCGCGAACTGCGCCGGCGGACAACAGAAGACAACGGCCAACAAACCCCGCCTGCCAGCGCCCGGTGCATCTCCATTGGACACGTCTCGACCTTCAAACCTCTTCACCTCCGCCAGACCCTTACCCGCTTTCGCCGGCCAGCGACCGCCCTTCGCCGCGCGCAGCACCGTCACGGGCCCAGCGCTGGTGCTGGGCATCCCGCGGGAGCACCGCGGAGCGGACGCCGAACGGCCGCCTCTACACCCCGGCCTCGTCACCGGTTCTCCGTTCCCTCTTCCGGAAACCGCCGCCCCACCCACAGGGCTGTCTCACGGCAGCGCCGCAATACGCAGGTGCGCCGGAGCCGAGTGGATATACGCCGACCGATCGCCGAACCTTAATGAGTCGCGAAAATTCCCTGCCCGAAGTGCGAAAAAGTGACCCACGAGGGCCGGCTCAATCCGGCTGCACTCGATTATGGGCCGTCCCGACAGCGCCCGAACGCTCTCTCGCCACGCCGATCCGTGTCGGGGCGCACCGGCCGGACACGAGTTAACGACTGACCGCCGCGCCGCTCCGGCGGACGCCGGCGCGGTTTTTCCGGGAAATCCGGTGGCCGTGATTAAGGTCGGCCCGCGGCGAGCGTATAGCCTCCCTAGGTACGTGCGCCCGGCACGGGCGGCCGGGCCTGAGAGCCGCGAAGGAAAACTGGATCCGAGTGTGACCGACATGGTAGAATCGGGTGACACGCGGCACGATCCGCTGGCCACATCCTCACTTCGGCGGCAAGCGTCGGGCCGCGAGAGGAGGTCGGTTGTGCTGCGCCCCCGCGAGTTCCCCGAAACCCGTGCATCCATGCTGTCGGCCATGCGTGAGGCCGGCCAGGACTCGGCCTGGCGGACCTTCTTCGCCTGCTACGCCCCGCCCGTCTTCCGCATGGCCCGCACGCGAGGCCTCTCGCACGAGGACGCCGACGACGTGGTCCAGCAGGTGATGGTCGCCGTCGCGCGGCACATCACCGACTTCCGCTACGACCGCGATCGGGGGCGTTTTCGTAGCTGGGTTCGCACCATCACGCGCAGCAAGGTCAACGACCGCCTGCGGGCGGCCCTGCGCCGCCGTGAGCACGCGGCGGTGCCCTTCGACGAAGAACGCGACGGCGAGATCAAAGCCGTGGACGAAGAGAGGCAATGGGGCCAGGAGTGGCTGCTCCAGGACCTTAACTGGTGCATCGAACGGGTGCGCGACGAGGTTGCCCCGCACCGCTTCGAGGCCTTCTGGCTCTACGCGATCGAGGGCCGCCCCGCCGAAGAGGTCGCCCAGCAGACCGGCATCACGGTCGGCAACGTCTACGTCACGCGCTCGCTGATCGCCAAGCGCGTGCGGGAGCTGATGGCGGAGTTGGGAGAGGAGGAGGCTTGAGGCTTGGGGTGCGAGACCTGAAGGAAGAACAGCGCAGCACGACACGGCGGTGGTGAAATGAACGGTCGTGAGACGAAAGCCGATCCGCAATCCGAAGCCCGCAATCCGAAATCGGCATGCCCGGACGCGGCGACACTGGCGGCGTTCATTCGCGGTGAGGCGCCGGCCGAGCAGCTCGACGCGCTCGCGGCTCACCTCGACGAATGCCGCGTCTGCCGCGAGCGCTGCGAGCGTGACCCCGAACAACTCGCCTTCGACGACAACCTGCGTTGGGCCGATCAGGCTGGGCGCGAAGTGCAGACCGACGTCTCGATTCCGTTGCGGCAGTTCCGCGAAGCACTGCCCGAGTACGAAGTCATCCGCGAGATCGGCCGCGGCGGCATGGGCATCGTTTTCGAGGCTCGCCACGTGACGCTGAACCGGCCGGTCGCGCTCAAGGTGCTGCCGGCCCTGCTGCGGGCCGTTCGCGAGGGGGCCGCCGACCGGTTCAAACGCGAGGCCGAGCTGACCGGCCGGCTCAAGCACAACAACATCATCAGCGTCTACGATTACGGCGAGCTCGACGGCACCTGCTACTACACCATGGACCTGGTCACCGGCCGCACGCTCAAGGACGTGTTGGAGGAGATCGAGCAGACCGGCGCCATCGACGTGGTGATCGGGAACGGCTCCGGCAGCGGGAGCAAGGCAACCCTTGACTCGCCGCCGTCTCGCGAAGCGAGCCCCGTCGCAACGCGACGGCCGGCTTCGCCGGAGGCGGCGTCTCAAGAGCAACAAGGCAACGTGATAACGAGTGATTCCGGAATCGCTGACCTCAAGCCGCAAGCCGCAAGCCTTCCTCTGACCCGTCTGGGTTCTTCGTCCGCCGCCGACAAGGCCTACTATCGCCGCGTGGCCGAGTGGATGGCCGAGATCGCCGAAGCCGTGCAGTACGCGCACGAGCAGGGCGTCATTCACCGCGACATCAAGCCGTCCAACCTGATGCTGACCGACGGCGGCCGGATCATGATCACCGACTTCGGCCTGGCGCGGGCGGTCGATCACAGCGGCGTGACCGCCAGCCGGGCGCTGCTGGGCACGGCCCGCTACATGAGCCCCGAGCAGGCCGACTCGCGGCTGGGACCGATCGACGCCAAGACCGACATCTACGCGTTGGGCGCTACGATGTACGAGTTGCTGGCCTTTCGACCGCTCTTCACCGGCCGCGATGACCCCGAGGTCATCCAACGGCTCCTGCACAGCGAACCCGCGCCGCCGCGGCGGTTCGTGCGGCAGGTGCCGCGTGAGCTGGAGACGATCTGTTTGAAGTCGGTCGAGAAGCAGCGCGGCAACCGCTACGATTCCGCCCAGGCCCTGGCCGACGACTTGCGCCGCTGGTTGCTGGATTTGCCTATTCACGCTCGGAGGCCATCGCTGCCGGCGCGCGTCGGCAAGTTCGTGCGGCGCCGGAGGCTCCCGATGTCGCTGGGGGCGGCGCTGTTGCTCACCCTGGTGGTCACCGCAATCCTGTTCACCAGGTATCGCAGCGCATCGCAAGAGAAGATGGCCATCCAGACACAGGCTGACTCACGCGCGGTCCAGGTGTTGCTGTACGAGGCCAAGGCCGACCTGTTCCACAAGGGCCGCTACGCGGAGGCGCTGGCCAAGTTTGACGAGGCCCTGGCGATCGAACCGGACTCGGTGACGCTGCTCATGAACCGCGCCGAGGCTTTGCGCCATCTGAAACGCCACGCGGAGGCGGTCGCCTGCATGGAAGAGGCGTTGCATCTGGAGCCGGGCAACTGGAAAATCCACTTCCACGTGGGCCGTGCCTATGAGGACCTGCCTGACGAGAAGAAGTCCGCCGACCACTACCGGCAGGCCGAGCGGCTCAACCCCGACCCAGCCGAAGCGCTCTGCGTTCGCGCCAAGCTCGCGGATGATCCGCAGCAGGCCGTCGAGTTGCTCACGCAGGCCCTCGATCTCAAACCCAGTGACACGGCTTTCCTGACGGACCGCGCGTGGCGCTACTACGCGCTCGGTGAGCACGACGCCATGTTAATGGACGTTCAGCAGTTGGCCGGGGCGCACCCGAACTGGGCGTTCGTGCAGGCGCTGCGCGGCCTTGCACTGTTCAACCTCGGCCGCTACGCCGAAGCCGAGCGAGCTTACAGCCGAGCGATCGAGTTGGACCCGGAGTGGCCGACCGTGTGGACCAACCGCAGCGCCTGCCGCGCAATGACCGGCCGCTTCGCCGAGGCGCTGGCCGACGCCGGCGAGGAGCTCCGCCGCGACCCACAGTACGCCCCGGCGTATTTCAACCGGTGCCGGGCGCGCCGCGGGCTGGGCGATCTCGACGAAGCGCTCGCGGATTGCGAGCGGGCGATCCGGCTGGACCCGACCAACGTCCGCTTTCACAGCGAGCGCGGCTACCTGTTCGGCCAGATGGGCCGTTGGCAGGATTCCGCCGACGCCTACGGCTGCGCGATCCAGCTCGATTCCAACAGCGTTTCCGACTACGGCAGCCGCGGCGTCGCGTTTCTGGAGAGCAAGCAGTACGATCGGGCCGTCGCGGACTTCACGCGTTGCATCGAGCTCTCCCCCGACGACGTGCGTCCCTATCAGAGCCGAGCGTTCGCGTATCACTTCTCGCAGCGGTTCGAGCAGGCCATCGCCGACTACACCCGCGCCGTGCAAATGGATCCGGATTACGCCGAAGGCTACAACAACCGCTCGGATTGCCTGATGCGGCTGGGGCGCTACGCGGAGGCGGCCGCCGATCTGACGCAGCTGATGACCATGCGCTCGAGTCCTAGCGATCGCATGCAACGCGGCTGCGCATATGAGCTGGCCGGCGATGCGGACGCGGCTCTGGCCGATTACGCCGCGGCGCTCGGGGAACCCGGCCCGGTCGGACAGTACGCTCGGCTGTGGCAATACCTGCTGCTGCAACAGACCGGCCGGACGCAGGCCGCGGCGGAGGTGCTTGCGACACACGTCGCCGGCGCGGCGGACAACGCCTGGACCGACCGCGTGTTCGAGTTGCTCGCGGGCGACCTGATGCCCGAGGGCTTCCTGGCCGCGGTCGCGACCGAAGAGGAGCGGGCCGAGGCGTATTACTACGTCGGCCGCCGGGCACTGCTCAACGGCGACCAGGCCGCCGCCCACACCGCGTTTGAAGCGTGCCTAGCCCTCAACCGCGACGGCGTCACTGAAGTCGACTTCGCCCGGGCGTTACTGGACCGGCTGCGTCTCAGCGGTCACGGCATCGATGAGGAGCGCCCGTAGGTAGTCGTTCCTGAAGGAGTATAAAAACGCGTTGGCTGTTGGCTGAAGAGGCACATGGTGGCGTGTAAACTTTGCCGGGAAATCAGGGACAAACCCCCGAAACCTTGCAAAGTTGAACGGACTCATGAAGCCCAAACCACAGCCCACAGACGCCTTTCAGCTCTTCCAGGCCCACTTCAAGCAGATCCTCAACCGCGAGCATCCGCTCATCCAGTTGGCGGACCGGATCGACTGGCCGCGTTTTGACGCCGCCTTCGCCGACTGCTACAGCGAAGACCTCGGCGCGCCGGCCAAGGCGACGCGGCTGATGGTCGGGCTGGCGTACCTCAAGTACACCTTCGACGAATCGGACGAGTCGGTCGTCGCACGCTGGGTCGAGAACCTCTACTGGCAGTACTTCTGCGGCTTCACGCACATGCAGCATGAAGCCCCCATCGATCCCAGCAGCCTGAGCCGCTGGCGCAAACGCGTCGGCGCCGAACGACTGGCGTTGCTGCTCAAAGAGACGGTCGAACTGGCCGTGCGTGAGAAGCACCTGCCGAAGCAGGACTTGCGGCAGGTGACCGTGGACATCACCTACCCCACCGACTCGAAGCTGCTCTACACGGCGATCGGCAAGCTGGGCCGAGCGGCCCGGGCGTACGGCGTCACGCTGCGTCAGTCGTACATTCGGGTGGGCAAACACGCCGCGACGAAGGTCAGCCGTTACGCCCACGCCAAGCAGTTCCGCCGCATGCGGCGGGAGTTGCGACGGCTGCGGACCTGGGTGGGCCGGTTGATCCGGGACATTCGGCGAAAAGCGGGCGAGGTGCCGGAGGATCTGGAGGAGATCCTGGCCAGGGCGGAGTGGATTCGACAGCAGCAGCCGTCGGATTCGCACAGGCTGTACAGTTGGCACGAGCCGCAGGTGCAGTGCCTCAGCAAGGGCCAAGGCCCGCCAGCGGTACGAGTTCGGCCAGAAGGTGGCGGTGGCGACGACGAACCGCAGCAACTGGATCGTGGCGGCCAAGTTGCTGGAGAACAATCCGTACGACGGGCACACGCTGGCCGAGACCCTGGCGGCAGCCGAGTCGATCACCGGCGTGGAGATTGCCGACGCGTACGTGGACAAGGGGTACCGTGGCCACGGCTGTCGCGGTTCGACGGCGGTCCATATTGCCGGGACGCGTTCAAAGCACCTTCCCCGCAGTGAGCGGCGACGCCGGCGGCGTCGCAGTGCGATCGAGCCGAAGATCGGGCATCTCAAGAGTGGTCATCGGGTACGGCGGTGCTTCCTGAGCGGGCTGGCCAGCGACGCAATCAACATTGTCCTGGCCGCGGCGGCGGCCAATCTCCGCAAGTTGCTCCGGCAGCTTTGCCACGTGCTGCTCGACTGGCTCCTCCACCAGTTCAACCTGACCCACCCCGCCCGCTCCCAGCGGGTCCACGCCACCTGAGCCGACTTCTTCAGGGACGACTAGCGAGATGGAATTGCGGCGAGGAGGACGAGTACATCTACTTCCACGACGCCCAGGGCAATGTGGGGCAGGTGGTCGGCTGGACCGACGACTTCGGCGAGGCCAGCGGCTCGGCGTGGGACGCCAACCGGCTGGTGGCGACCTACGAATACGCCCCGTACGGCGAGATCCTGGCCTCTTCCGGCGACTTCGCCGCCGTGAACCCGTTCCGCTTCAGCACCAAGTACTGGGACGACGAGACGGGATTCGGGTACTGGGGCTTCCGGTACTATGACCCGAGAACCGGACGGTGGACGAGGCTTAACGGTGGACCGGGCATCACACACCGACAGGCAAGTAGGTTGCATAGACTGTGACTGTGCAACCTGAATCGATCACGGTCGCCGACGGCGTTCCTGGAGCCTCTGGAGCGCCCCGGCTGCAGCCATAAAATGCACGCACTCGGGGCGGCGGCCCCGTTTATGGATGGTGCGAAATGCCGCGTGACGACACCCCCGAGCAAGCCCTGCGCGCCGCATCCTGGCAACGCGTACGCGATGACTTCGAACGGCTCGCATCGAAGCCGTTTGTCTCGCTTGTTGCGCTGGTCACGGACGGCGATGCCGACCCTTCGGCGTTCCTTCGCGAGCTAGCCGCCCGCGAGAATCGGGTACACTGGCAAGGCACGGTGATTCGACCCGTGGACGGCCAACCCGACGAATACGAGCCGGTGCCGGATTCGCACCGCCTGTTCGGCTTTGGCGAGCCGGAAGCGTGGGGAGCGTTTCGCGCGGCAGCCATGCGGGCGGGCGTGTTGGCGAAGGCGGTCCCCGAGCACTTGTTGTCGGCGAGCGTGCGCAACCGCATAGACGACCCGGACCGGTGGGCGTGGGCGCTGGTCGAAATCGGCTGGCGGAAGCTCGATTCCGTCCCGTTCCGCGCCGAACGGTGGGTTCACGATGACGGCGGCGCGGTTCAGCTCGAATTGGCCCGCGCGACGGGGCTGTACCGGGGCTGGTACTACTCGGAAATCGGCGACGCCGTCTCGGCGTCTATCGACGTCGTGGACGTACTGCGGACGATGGAGCGCGCCGCGAATCAGACGCCGGCGGATAGCCCCGCGGTGCGACTCGGCGCGGGCGCGGCGTTCATGCGGGCAGTGGAGGATGATCCGCAAGCACAAGCGGCGTTGAAGTGGGCACAAGCTCGGCTTCGCGCTTTTGCCGAAGCGCTGAAGGACGCTGAAGTCCAGCGCGAGCTTGAGCGCTCGCGACGCGAACAGGAACAGGCGTTTGAGGCGCTGGCCAACGCGATCCGGGAATCAGTGCGGGCCGCGCAACAGGACCTTGGGGACTTGGGCTTCATGCCCCCGGAGACACTCGACGATTGGGAGCACCTGGCACGTGTGGTGGAAATTCCCTTCGAGACGATTAAGGCCGGGGACTTCTCCTCGCGCGACGTATACGTTATGGCGCTGGCGTGGATGGACCGGCAACGAATGCTGTCACAGCTCAAGCGCAACGGAGACACCCCACAGCCGCAAGCTGCAAGCGCGCGCACGGCTGCGGGCCGCCGCGCGTACACCGTAGCCGCGCTGCGCGATATGACGGGGTTGGGAAACAACGCACTCAACCGCTATGCGAAGACGGCGAACGTGACGACGCCGCGGCGGGGCGAACGGGACTTCAAGTACACGCTCGCCGACGTACGCGCGATCCTGGGGACAATCATCGCGAGCACGGCGGAAGACGGGCTGCGCAACAGGTGCAAAACCGCGCTGCTAAATCTACCGGAAATCGCCGAATAATCGGCTAATCGGCATCATATCCCCCGGGGCCGGAACGCCCTTTCTCCCGCTCTTTTCCCTTGCAAATACAAGGGTATGAGCAACACACAAACACCCGAACTGTTCCTTCCCCTGCGTCGCGCGGCGGCGCGGCTCGGCGTGCCCGCGGCATGGTTGCGCGCCGAAGCACACGCCGGCCGCGTGCCGCACCTGCGCGTCGGAAGGCGACTGCTGTTCAACCCCGCCGCGGTCGAAACCGTCCTATTGGACCGCGCCGCACAGGAGGCGAAAGGAAGCGCTGATGCCCACGAGTAATGGCGAACTGGACCTGAACACAAAGCCGGACGACGCGAGCGCGGCGCCCCGGCCGGCGCTGCGGCCGAAGGATGCGACGAAGGCGCTGGGCATCGGCCCGCGGCTGCTGTGGTCGATGACGAACCGCGGCGAAATCCCGCACGTGCGCTTGGGGCGGGCGGTGGTCTACCCCGTCGATGAACTGCGCCGCTGGCTGGCGGAACAGGCGCAGAAGAAAGGGGGCCGCCGTTGAGCGACTTGAAACGCGCGGCAATTCTGTACGCAGCGCACGGCTGGCCCGTGGTCCCGCTGCACTTCGTGAAGGACGGCCGGTGCTCGTGCGGTCGCGTCGGTTGCGGCAGCCCGGGCAAGCACCCGACGACAAGGCACGGGCTGAAAGATGCGAGCTGGAGCAATGCCCAGCTCGAAGCGTGGTGGGACCGCCACCCCGAGGCGAACATCGGCATTCAAACCGGAGCCAGCGCCGGGATTGTCGTTATCGACATAGACCCGCGGCACGGCGGCGATGAAGCGCTTGCCGAGCTGGTGCGGGAACATGGCGACCTGCCCGCCACGGTCGAAGCGCTGACGGGCGGCGGCGGCCGACACCTGATCTTCAAGCATCCCGGCGGCGCGGTCCGTAACCGTTCGAACATGCGACCCGGAATCGACGTCCGCGGCGACGGCGGGTACATCGTCGCCCCACCGTCGAATCACGCGAGCGGCGGGCGTTACCGCTGGCGCGAAGGACACGGCCCGCAGGAAATAACGCCGGCGGAAATGCCCGCGTGGCTGTTGGCGTTGGTCACACGCGGAAACCTGGAAGATGCGAACGCTGACGTGGCCCCCGTGGCGAAGGGCGCTGCGACCCCGCCGGCGGTGCTCGCAAATGAACGTGCGACGCGTGCGCTGGCGGCGATGCGCGGGCTGCGCGTTGACGACCACAAGGACGGAAGCCGACGTCTCTTCGCCGCGGCGTCCATCGCGGTGCGCCACGACCTGGCCGACGCTGACGCACTGGCGACGATTCGCGAGTACCTGAACGGTGCGCCGACGCCGCGGGAATACGGCGACGCGGATATCCTCAAGCGGTTGCAGGATGCCGAATGCACGGGGGCCCGCGGCGAGGCCCTAAATGACAGGCAAGCCCAACGCACCACCACGGGGGACGCCCCGACGCCGAACTCGCTCCCTCGCGAGCCGTTCCAGCCCTTCCCGGTCGATGCGCTTCCCGACCGCATGCGCGCCTTCGTCGAAAGCGTGGCCGCGGCGACGGGCACGGACCCGGCCTTCGCCGCAATGGCGGCGCTGGTCGTGGTCGCAGGCTGCATCGGGAATCGCGTCGCGGTGATCGTGAAATCCGGCTGGATGGAACCGGCGGTGCTATGGGGCGTGCTGGTCGGACGCTCGGGCGCCACGAAGAGCCCTGTGCTCAAGCTCGTGACGCGCGCACTCATCGACTTGTTCAAGGCCGAGCGCCGCGCCTTCACTGACGCCATGAAGGAATACGTTCGCGAAGTAGAACGGCACAACGTCCGGCTGGCCGAATGGAAGAAATCGCAACGCGACGGCCCGCCGACCGATCCGCCCGACCAACCCGAGCCCCCAACGGAACACCGGCTGCTCGTGTCGGATATCACCGTCGAGAAGCTCGGCGAACTGCTGGAACAGAACCCGCTCGGGCTTCTGCTCGTGCGCGACGAGCTAGCCGCTTGGGTCGGCGCTTTCGACCGCTACGCATCCGGCGGGAAAGGAAGCGATCAACCGGCGTGGTTGTCCATGTATGATGCGGCCCCCGTCACCATCGACCGCAAGAGCGGCAAGGGAAACTACTTCGTGGAGCGGGCCGCGGTGAGTGTGCTCGGCAGCATCCAGCCGGGCATCCTGTCACGCATCTTCGGGACGGCCGAGCGCGAAGCGGGGTTGCTCGCGCGCGTGCTCCTGGCGTATCCGCCCGACAAGACAGCGTTCTGGACCGAAGCGGCCCTGCCCGATGACGTGGCCGCTGATTGGCGGAAGCTGCTCGAAGCGCTGGTGGCCCTGCCCGCCGCCGTCGATGAGCAAGGCGACCCCCGGCCGCAATTCATCCCGATCGGACAGGAAGCGAAGGCGCTGTGGATTGAATGGCACGACCGCCACGCGCGCGAGCTGGTGGATATCAGCGATGACGACCTGGCCGCGCACTATGCGAAGCTGAAAGGCGCGTGCGCTCGTATCGCGCTACTGTTCGCGTGCATGGAAGTGGCGGCCGGCGGCGATGCCGTCGCGCACATCAACGCGGACGCGATGCGGCGGGCTATCGCCGTGGTCGAGTGGTTCAAGAGCGAAGGCCGGCGCGTGTACGCCGTGCTGGGCGAGAACGAGGAAGAGCGGGTACGTCGCCAGCTCATCGAGTGGATTGAACGCCGGGGCGGCACGGTGACGGTCCGCGAGCTGACTCACAGCTTGCAGCAATACCGCGGCCGGGCGGATGCAGCGAAGGCCGACCTAGACGCACTGGCGAAGGCGGGCTGCGGCGCGTGGGAACACCCGGCCCCGGGGCCGAAGGGTGGGCGTCCCTCGCCGCGATTCGTGCTCGCGACCGGCGACACCAACACCGAAACCCCCGCTGACGCGGGCGCGAGCGAAGGTATCGGTAGTGGTGACGCCCCGAGCGAAGCGGACAAGGCCGGGGCCGCTGACGGAAGCGGGAACGCTGGCGACAACGAAGACTGGGGGGAAGTATGACGGCAACCCTGGACACGCCGGCGACCCTGCTCGCCGAGTTGACCGCGTTGGGCATCGAATTGCAGGCCCGCGGGGACCGGCTGCGTTTCCGGCCGCAATCGGCGATGACGGCCGAGCTGGTCGCGCGCGTTAACACCCACAAGCCCGGGCTGCTGGCGCTGCTCACCGACACCAGAACTCCCGCTGACGACACCGCTACGCCGGGTTTCGGTGGCGGTGTCGGCGACGTGCTCACGGCCACGAGCTACACCGCGGACGAAGCCCGGATGCTCGCCGACGCCCCGGCCGACCTGCGGGCCGGTGCGAAGCGATGCACCCGGACACGGCAGCGCAGTACAGAACGTGGGCGGCGAACGTGACGAAAGGCGAAGGCAGACTTGCTTAGCGCATGTATCAGCGCTATACTGTAGATGGGTGTGATATGTCATTCAGAGAGACCATCCTTCGAGAAGTCGACCGGCAGGGCTTGAGCGGGTACCGGATCGCCAAGCTGGCAAACATGCCCGCGCGGACGGTGCAGGCTTACCTGGCCGGGCAATGTGACCTGATGGGCGAGCGCGTGGCCCTAATCGCCGCGGCGCTGGACCTCGAGCTACGGCTGAAACACCGCGGGCGCTCCAGGAAGGGGTGACGCATGGCCAAGCGGACACGATCAAAGGGCGCCGGAAGCCTGTTCCGGCGTAATGGGCGGGGGCCGTGGCTGGCGTCCTGGTACGACGTCGCCGGCAAACGGCACGAGCATAGCATGCGGACCACAGACCGGGCCGCGGCCGAGCGGATCCTGAACAAGATCGTCGCCGACGACGCCCTGAGGCGCGCAGGGGTGATCGACGCGGACGCGGATCGGTACGCAGCCGCCGAGCGCGTACCCCTCGTGGAGCACTTGAACGCGTACAAGAGCAGCCTGTCGGCCAGAAAGTGCTCGTCGGACTACGTGGCCGAGCGGTACACAAAAGCCGAGCGTATCCTGGAACTCGCCAGCATCGACCGCACATCGGCGCTGACGGCGTCGGCGGTACTGGTCGCCATACAGAAGATCCGCGAGGACCGCCGGGACGAGAACGATCCTGGGCCATCCCACCGGACGCTGAACAAGTACATCGCCGCGGTCAAGGGTCTCTCCAAGTGGCTTCGGCAAGAGCGTCTGACGCGGGAACACCAACTCGAAACGCTCGGGCTGTTCAACGAAGAGGCAGACCAGCGCCATGAGCGGCGGGACCTGTCCGACGCCGAGTTGCGGCTGCTGATCACCACGACGGCTACACGCGACATCTCGGGCAGCATGACTGGTCTCGATCGTTCGACGCTCTACCTGTTGGCCGCCTCGACGGGCTACCGTCGCGACGAACTGGCCAGCTTGACTCCCGAATCGTTCGACTTGAACGTAAACCCACCAGCAATCGAATGTGCCGCGTCAGCCACGAAGTCCCGCCGCGCCGACCGGCAGCCGATCCGGCGCGACCTCATGCCGCGCCTGCGGGATTGGCTGAAGTCGAAGCCCGCAGGTCGACCGGTCTTCGGAGACATCCCGCAGAACACGGCCCGGACACTCCGCTGGGACCTGAAGGCGGCCGGGATCCCGTACGAAATGGACGGGCGGGTTTTCGATTTCCACGCGCTCCGGGGAGCGTACATCTCGCGCGTCGAGCGTTCCGGCGCGAGCGTCGAGACCCTGCAGCAGCTTGCCCGACATACGGACGCCCGAATCACTCTGAAGCGGTACTCCCGCCTGCGCGTCTGCGACGAGACCAAGGCGGTGGAAGTGACCCCCAGTCTCGTGACGCACACGCCCCCTGAGGCGGTGCCTGCTGCCGCTACCGGTACCTACGACGCCGCCCCCCCGCTATATCCCCGGCAGTTGGGGCGCGAAAACGAGCGACTGGGTGCGACCGGAGGCGACGCAACCGGCCTTGCGAGCGAAGTGACCGAATCGTGCAGACCCCTGCAAAACGACGTAAAAAACGGCGTCGTGCGCTTGGGTGCGACCTCGCGCGACGAACGCCCCCAACGAGATTCGAACTCGTGTCGCCGGCTTGAAAAGCCGGTGTCCTAGGCCTCTAGACGATGGGGGCCACGCGGCCTCATGCCGCAGACCCGTCATTGAACGCCACGGCGGCCTCCGCGTCAACCCCACCTTTGAACGGCTCGCCGCCTGTTCGGCCCAATCCGCCCGGCCCGCGGGCCGCGCGCACCTTCACCCACGGCCGCCCGGCTGTACCGCCGCCTCCCCCCAGTCCAGCCGCCGAAATGCCCCGGTCCGACCGCCACACCAACCCGTTCCCGCCGCCACCGCCCCTCCGACCTTGCAGTTCGCTCCTGTCGCCGTATCCTCCCGGAACGCACGCCGTCCGCGAGCGGCGGCCTGCGCGTCCCCTGCCTATGGAGTACAACCTTGATCCGCACAACCGCCCGCCTCGCCATCGTCGCCGCCCTGCTTTGCCTCACCGCCTGCCAGCAGCCGCACGCCGCCACGCTTGACCGCCTCGTCATCGGCGAGGTCATGACAAGCAGCGAACTGCCCGAGAACCTCCGCGCCCTCTGCCTCCCCGGCGGACGGCTCAGCGGCACACCCAACGCCCAAACCGCCGTCGAGTTCGTCGCTGACAAGGCCCGCGAATACGGCCTGAAAAACGTGCATTGCGAACCATTCACCATGCCCGGTTGGCAGGTCAACCGCACCGTCGTGACCGTTCCTGGCGAGCCCGATCGCGTTCTGGCGGATGCTGTCGCCCTTTGGCTCTCGCGTAGCACGCCCGAAGGCGGCTTAACCGCTGAACTCATCGACGTCGGCGACGGCACGCCCGACGACTTCGCCAGCGTCGGCGACGCCATGCGTGGCCGCTTCGCCCTCGTCCGCGACGGCCACGGCCGCCGATCCGCCAAGATGCTCCTCGCCCGCGAGCACGGCGCCGTCGGCATGATCGTCGCCGAACGCCCCGGCCGCGCCCCGATTATCAGCACCTGCCACCGTGAGCCCCGCCCGGAGCCCGCCGTCGTCATCCGCCGTGAGGACGCCGACCAATTCGCCGAAACCCTCGCCGCCGGCGGGACGGTCCAGCTGAACGTCCAGGTCGACGCCGACTTCTGGGACGGTCACCCAAACAACGTCGTCGCCGAGATCCCCGGCCACGGCCCGCTCGCCCACGAGGTCGTCATCCTCAGCGCCCACCTCGACAGCTGGCACCTCGCCGAGGGCGCCATGGACAACGGCGCCGGCTCGACCGCGATCCTCGAAGCCGCCCGTGCCCTCGCCGCTGTCGGCTGGCAGCCCCGCCGCACCGTGCGCTTCGCCTGGTTCCAGGGCGAGGAGCAGGGACTTTGGGGGAGTAAGGCGTACGTTGCTGCCCACGAGCGCGAAATGGCGGATATTGTCGTCGCCGTCAACTCCGACATGCCCGGCTCGCCGCGGCAGTGGCACACCTCCGGCGGCCCGTCGGCGAAGACGTTCCTCCAGGCCCTGCGCGGCCGGCTGGCCGGGTACGAGCTCAGCAACGAGGTCGCCACCCTCGGCGGCCAGTGGAGCGATCACGCCCCCTTCTGCGACGCCGGTGTCTGCACCATGACGCTTGGCGGTGAACTCGGCGAAGGCGTGATTCACTACCACACCGCCGGCGACAAGTACGACGTCGTGGACCGCCGCGCCACAGCGGAAGCCGCCGCCGTCCTCGCCGTCCTGATCCGCAACCTGGCCGACGCCCCGGCATCGACGCTGGCCGACTTCAAGCCGTCGCCGACGACGCAGCCGGAGTAACGCCCCGCTCGCATCGTGCCCCGACTAAGCCGGCGTGCTACGCGCAAGCCGGCAACTGAATGAGCTGCCGCGGACCCTGACGGTCCTGTGCCTCGTCGCCGGGACCGCGGAACTCGACCTCCGCGAAGTAGTACGGCAACAGCAGATCCGGTCCGCCGCAGAACTCGCCGGCGAAGTAAGCTAACCGCATGCTGACCATCCGCCACGGCTTCCGGGCGCTCCCGCGAGTGTTCAGGCGGTCCGCCAGCCTGCGGTAGACTTCATCCTCGGCAAACAGCGGCCGCGACTCGAACACGTCCAGCCGCTCCCACACGCCGCGGTGCACCCACATCGGTCCCTTGGCATTCTTGAAGGCCAGTCGCACCCTGGCACGCGGTCCGGTGACGTGGTACTCGTTCACGCGCACATCGAAGACGATCTCCGTCGCCAGCGGCACCCGCCGGATCTTCCTGGCCTCCTGACCCTCTTCTACCACGGACTCCCTGCGGATCACGCGGCAATCGAACGACGCCCGGATCTGCTTGTCGGCCGTCGGGCGCGGCAGAAGCTGGAAACGCTTCAGCATCTGCGTGGTCCAGTCTTCGACGACCTTGTCGCCGGGCACACGGCCTACCGGCGTCACTATGCCCTGCGCGGTGTCGGTGAAGAACAGCAGACCGCCAAACCGTGAACCGGGCATCGCGTAAGCCAGCGCCCGCTGCTTGTCCTGCACAAACAGCGCCTCGTCGGTCACCACCGGGTCGCCGCGCAGACCGAGCTGCCTGGCAAGCGCGACAAACTTGTCCTTCTTCATCCGTTCGATGTGCATTCGCAGCACGGGTATTTCGGTCATGGTCGTCCGCTCCGTCATCAACAGCCGTGGGGAATCCAGACCCGGTACGTGTGTGGATACGGATCAGCGCTCACGGATCCGCAGCCGTGGATGTAGTCGCCGCCGGGGTACGCGCCGGACTTGCCCGCGTACAACACGGCCGCCTCGGCCCAATCCGGCTGAACCATGCTGGTCATCTCGAACCAAGCGTCGATGACCTTCGAGGAAAGTTGCGGCACCATGAAGCCGAACGGCAGTCCGAAGATCACAGTAGGCCAGCGCCCGTCCAGAAAAGCCGCGAAGTACCGTCCCGGCGTGGTCCGGTCCAGACTCGTGGTCGTGAAGCTGCACATGATGTGCAGGCCCTCAAACGCCGCTCGCCAGCGGTCGAAGACGTTGTACGTGCTCCCGCCCCTCGCGGCCTCCCATTGCAGCGTGTTGCACACCTCCAGCGCCAACCACTCCAGGTTGTTCTTCCCCAGTCGCAGGTCGCCGTTCAGCGCGCCGCTGACGTGATCAGATTCGGCGGTGTCGTCGTCCGGCACGTCGGATCGGAAATAGAAGCCCCACGGACTACCATGGCCCGTGAAGTAGCAGATGTCGACCGCGTCGGCCCAGTCGGGAGCATGCCCACCCTTGTCCGTCCGCTTGAAGTCGTCCTCCCACGCGTTCCCGTCACCCCAGTTGAACGCGCCGATCCAACCCGCGTGCTGGACCAACTCGTCGAAAAAGCCGCCGGCATCCTCATGTTCGTGCGATAGCTGCGGCAGCCAGTCGTAGTTGTTCACCCACTCGACGCCAACCGAGGGCATGTCTACACCTCCTGGGACAAACAGTCAGAGACAGACCGGCGTGTTTCGGCCCTTTCCGTCAACTACAACAAAGACGCGCCAACAGATGTGATACAGAATTGCAGTTCGTGATAGTATAGGACCATCCCCAGCCCAAAGGCAACATGCGCTCGCCCGAAACGCGCGAAACGCTGGCGCAGCGTAACGACTACAGCGACATGACGCGCTGCAAGAGGGCGAGAGCGCCGCCGGCCACCGGGTGATCGTCGGTTCGGTAGGCTACGCCTCTGCAATAAAGGAGTGGTCCGCGCGCCGCCACGGCCGACAGCCGGCCGGCTGATAGCCACCGTTGCCAGAAGCCGGCGCGCTGGGAGACGCTACGCGCCAGCGTCCTCGCTGTCTTCCGCGTCGCCGGATTCCTCGGTGTCTTCCGCCGGCTGGGTCGTGGATTTCGCCTCTTCGTCCGTCTTCGCCGGCGCGGGGGCGATCTTGACGACGCGCGAGCGGGCCATGCGTTTGACGTTCAGCCGCAGCTCTTCCGTCGCCGACGAGATCAGCTTGCCGAACGTCGCTGCGTCTGTCGCCGGTTCGTTGTTTACCTGCGTGACGATCTCAAACGGCTTCAGACCGGCGACCGACGCCCGCGAGCCGGGCTCGATCTTGCACACGATCACACCCGGGTCGCCCTCCTCCAGCCGGAAGTACCGCCGTACCTCATACGTCAGGTCCTTCACCGTCAGGCCCAGCTCTTCCGACTTGAACCGCGGCGCGGTCCCGTAGTACGGCGGACTCTGCACGACGGTGAAATCGCGCGTCTCCTTCTTGCCGTCGTGGAAGAACTCCGCCTGAAACGCCCGCCCGAACCCCATCTCCGTCAGCGCCTGCGTCAGCGTATTGTCGACCGACGGCCACGGCGCAGGGATTTCGTTGTAGTATTCCTCGGGCAGTTCATCCAGCCGATCCCATGGGAACGCCATCCCGTAGTAGTCTTCATCCGCCCGGACCGGTACCGGCTTCGGGTGGTCCGCCGGATGCAGTCGCACGAACACCCATCCCGGCTGCACACCCTTCTCTTCAGCGGGCGAGCCGGGATAGACGTACGAGACGATCGCCCCGGTGCTGCCGTTCTGCGTCAGGTCGGACACGCCGTGGGCCCGGGCCAGGTCGGCGTCGAGATTCTGCAACTCCACGCCGAGCCAGGCGATCCGGCTCTCTTCCTCTTCCGTCAGCGGCACATTGCTCGGGTCGGCGTTGGCGACCATATCCGCCAGCAGCGCGACCACCGGCGTCAACGGCGTGCACATCGGCCCGGTCCGCCCATACCAACGTGATTCCGTATTGGCGGGGGCGCGGACCTCGAGCGGAGCGGCGACCAACTTACCGGCGAGCGTAAACAGGTACAGGTTGTCCTCCCGTTGCGGCAACTCGGGGTAGATGTTGTGCTTGTGGGCAACGCGGAAGCTGGGAATGCGCCCGGGGAGAAAACGCATGATGCACTCCTCGCCGTACACGTTGACCTCCACCGCCACCAACAGCCTGTTCCGCAGTTCGCGTAGATCGCCCTGCGCGATCTCCAGATTGGCCGACAGTGGCTCCTCAAGCTCGGCAACGAAACAACCATACTCGCGCAACGTATGCCCAAAGTGCGCGGCGACCTCTTCGCCGTCAGCCAAACGCACCTGGATGCGCTCCAGCCGGGCCGTGACCGCGGGCTTCAGTGTACCCAGGATGAGCAGTGTGCGTTCATCGCGGAGGATGCCGACCGTCTGCATCTCGGTGGCGGCCTCCTCATCGTCGTAGTTGCGGTAGTAGTCGCGCTGGGAGTCCTTCCTGGGGCTGCGGAACTTCAGCGTGACGTGCAGGATGTTCTGCTTGGCGATTCCCTCAACGTGCTTCAGGTGCTTCTCCATTTCCTCGGCGCTGCACGCCGGCCAGTCCGCCGGCGAGCCACGCCAGGCATCGGTCAACGGCAGCTCGCCCGAAAGCGTCACGGCGACGGGCTGACCGGAGGCATCGACGATGACAGTGCTGCTGTCCACCTGGCGGAACTGGAGACCCGTGTCGCAGGTCACCACGACCCCGCTGAGCGACTTCATGCCGGCCCCCCAGGTCGCGTTGCTGAACTGGTAGCTGGCCACGAAGTAAGGCCCCTCCCGGCTGGCGTCGAACGCAAACGGCTTCGCCGCCGACAGCGGGGCAGCAAGCTCCAGGACCAGACCGGGCTCTCGCTCGGTATAGGCGGCGGGCTTGGCGGAAACGACTTGGTCACCCGCCCGCACCTCGATCTTCTCGATGAAACGCGGATGCAGCCCCGGGTCACGTACGAGGACCCGGTCCGGGCCGATCAGGTAGCCAGGGGCCTCGAGCGGACGCTGCTCGCGAATGACTTCCTCCGCGTCGAAGTAGCTGCGATGGAAGCCGAAGTTCGGCATGTGCTCCATCCAGCCGCCGCTGCCGGGCGCCTCGCCCTGGTCATACTTCAGTGTGAACTCGACGCGGACGAAGCCCGGCAGCAGGCCTTCCAGAACCTGCACCTGCTGGGCGGGGGTAAGGTCCGGCCCATCGGCGCGGACCGTCAGACTGGCGACGCCGACCACACAGGCGGCGACGGCCAGAAGCGATGCGGACATCTTGAACATACTCGACTTCCTCCCTTTGTTACTCACGTTCGTAATCGCGCGCAAAATCCAGTACTACCTGACGTTGCAGTCCGTTTCGCATGACCGTCAGCACGACGCGGTGGTTCGTGGCGATGTCAGCCAACGCCGCCTCGTGCCGTTCCTGCACATCCGCCAGGGTGACCACGTCGTGGCCATCGATCGCCAACAGAATGTCGTTCTCGGCCAGCCGGGCCGACGAGGCGTTGCCGGGGTGCTTCAACCCGAAGATGAACACGCCCTCTTTTCGGTAGAAGTACTGCGCCGGCGTGTCGAACTGGTTGATCGCCTTGACCGTCATGTCCCAGCGCTTGCAGTCGTACTCCTCGCCCTCGACCTTGCCCTTCGCCCGCGGCGTAACGCTGATCTCCAGCCGCTCGTCGCCGCGCTGCACCTCGAGCTTCACCGGCTCGTCCTTCGGCAGCAGGCCCAGCCAGCTCCGCACCGCCGGCAGATCCTCTTCCGTCATGGCGGTGAGCGGCTTGCCATTGGCGCTGAGGATGCGGTCGCGCGGTAACAGGCCCGCGTGCCGCGCCGGGCTCTCCGGATCGGTGCCGGAGACGATGACGCCGGCATCGCCCTCGAAGTACGTGTTGCGGTTGAAGTCACGCAGCGGCTGGAGTTGAAGCCCGTACCAGGTCCAGTTCACGAAGCCGTGCTCGCGGATGCTGTCGATGATGATCCGCACCGTCTCCGCGGGAATCGCGAACCCCAGGTCCCCGCCGACGGTGTAGCCGCGGGCCGTGATGCCCACGACCTCGCCGACCGTGTTCACCAACGGCCCACCCGAGTTACCCGGGCTGATCGCGCAGTCGCTTTGCAGCCACAGACTGTACTCGCTGTTTTCCGGCAGGTAGCGCCGCGTGCACGACACGATGCCGATGGACACGCTCCGGCTCAGCCCCCACGGCGCCCCCATGGCCATGACAAAATCGCCCTCGACCAGCGCCGTCGAATCGCCCAGCACCGCGTGCGGCAGCGACGTGCCGGGCGGCAGCTTCAGCCGTAGCAGGGCCAGGTCGGTGTCCTTGTCCGTACCGATCAGGTCGGCTTCGGTCGCCCGCCCGTCATACAGGAGGCAACGAATCTCGATTGCCTTGTCTACCACGTGCCAGTTCGTGATCAGCTCCCCGTCCGCGGAGATGAGCACGCCGCTGCCCGACACTTCGTTGGATTCCTTCCGCCCCCCTTCCAGGTTCTCCCGAATGCACTTGACGAACACCACCGCCGGGAAGACCCGGTCCTTGGCGGCCCGCACAACTCGGCGGAAATCGACGTCCGGCAGGCCTTTGGCGCCGCCACGGGTCCCCTGTTCAGCCCTCGCCGACGCTGCCGCGCCACCGCCTGGGCTCGTTGGTGGCGTCCCGGTTGACTGCGCCACCGCCAGTGCCGTCGCAATCGGCAACGCCAGTGCGATCCATAGGTATTGAACTCGCTGTCTCACTAATGAACCTCCCACCACTAGAACCCCGCTCACGCCCCCGGTACATCACCGGCCGGCTGCCAACACGCAGCGGACATCGTCCGGCTCGGGCATCCCCGCCCGCCGGCGGGCAGCATGATACCCAGCCGCCGCCATTCCGTCGACTGCCAACAGGCCGTCCGCACGCCGTTACACTCCCGAGACACCCTTCACCACCAAACGTCGCGCGTCAGCATTCGAGCCGATAGTCGTGCACCGCACTCTTGTGAAGCAGACCAAGACACGCCCAACGACAACGATTCTCAACCACATTGGAAAGAAGCTCATGACCACCGTGTCCGATGGTCGTCTCGCTCGTTTATACGCCGTGTTACGCTCCGCGGTGCGTGATTCGCCGGAGTTCTTCACGACGCCCCGTGTCCTGGTCGTCCCCCCGACTACCCCAAGACCATGGCCCCGGCGGCCGCCTCCCCCCCAACATCCGCCACCCCCGCCGGACGAAGCCGCGAACCGCGCGCAGCTGAACCCTCGCCCGCGGCGGCTTCGCACAGCAACGCGACGAAGTCCGTCGTTCGTGGCGAAATGGCCCGCATTCTGTTACCGCGTCACGTGCGCCGTGATGCAACAACCCACGACGCACGGCAATTCACCTTCCTGAGTAACGCAGCCGATCTCTGGAGTGCTCGTTGTGCACTCTTGAGGGACCCGGGTGGATGCAATGTGTTCTGGGGCGCAAGCCACACCACCATACGTACACCAATTCCTGTGTTTGATTACGGGAGACGCGTGATGAGTACGAACCGCCAGTGGACGATTGGACGCAAACTGCTCGCCACCTTCCTCTTTGTTAGCGCGATCACCGCCACGCTGGGAACTGTGGGCTACTACGCGGTCTACACTGGTAACAACGCCATCCAGGAGATCGGCAGCGTCCGCCTGCCGAGCATTGACGCCCTGCTCACCATCAAGGAAGGTGCCGAGAACCTGCGCGGCTCGTTGCGCACGCTGGGTATCTCCAGCCTGGGGGCCGACTCACGCCAGCGCCAATACAACAACCTCGCCGTCGCCAACACCGAGTGTGAGGAGGCCCGGAAAGTCTACGAGTCGCTGCCCCACTCCGCCGAGGAGACGCAGCGCTGGAGCCAGTTCGTCGCCGCCTGGGACGCCTGGCACGTCGAGGCCAACAAGGCCCTCGATCTAGCCAAAGCCTTTGACAAGATCAACATCAAGAGCCCGGCAATCCTCCAGGAGGAGCTCCAGGATGTGCGCGGTAGCGTGTGGAAATCCATCGCCACCTTCACCAAGCTGGCCAAGGTCGGCGAGGAGCCGACCGAGAGCGAGACTGTGCGCACGATCCTCGCCAAGGACGCCACCAATCCCTTCGACGGCATCCAGACGACCAACACCGAGATGCAACAGGAACTCCGCGACCTGCGCAGTTCCTATGAAGCTCTCGCCGGCACCGCCAAGCACATCCGCTCCCTGCTGGCCGCCGGCAACCGAGACGAGGCTGTCCGCGAGTTCGACGAGAAGTTCCACCCGTCAGCCATGGCTATCGTCGAGGCCATGCGCCCCATGCGTGCCGAGGCCGACAAAGCCCTCGTCCTCCTCCAGCAGATCGAGCAACAGCTCCTCGGCCCGGTGACGGATCAGCAGCGCGTCACCGAGAGCCTGCTCGAAGAGGTCGCCCAGATCAACCGCCGCGACGCCCAGCAGATTGCCGCCGACACCCAGAAGCAATCCGCCACGCTGAAGCTCGTCTCGCTCGTCGCCGCCATCGTCGGCGTGCTCGCTTCGCTCGTCCTCGGCGTGATCATCACCCGCGGCATCAATCGCAACCTGACGCAGGTCGCCACCCAGTTGGGCGAGGGGGCCAGCCAGGTGAACGACGCGGCGTCGCAGGTGTCCTCGGCGTCTCAGCAGCTCGCCGAGGGAGCCAGCGAACAGGCTTCATCCCTTGAAGAGACCTCCAGCGCCCTCGAGGAAATGGCGGCCATGACCCGCACCAACGCCGAGAACTGCCGCCAGGCCAACGACCTCGCCGACCGCAGCCGCGAGGCCGCCACCGAGGGCGACCAGAGCATGGTCAAGCTCAACGAGGCCATGACCGGCATCAACGAATCCTCCGACAAGATCAGCAAGATCATCAAGGTCATCGAGGAGATCGCCTTCCAGACCAACCTGCTCGCCCTCAACGCCGCCGTCGAAGCGGCCCGTGCCGGCGAGCAGGGCAAGGGCTTCGCCGTCGTCGCCGACGAGGTGCGCAACCTGGCCATGCGCGCCGCCACGGCCGCCAAGGAGACCACCGAACTCATCGAAGACGCCGTCCAGCGGGCCCAGCAGGGTACCAGCGTCGCCGAGGAAGTCGGCCGCTCTCTGAGCGTCATCACCGATCAGACGGGCAAGGTTTCCGTCCTGATCAACGGCATCTCCCGCGCCAGCGAGGAGCAGGCCCAGGGCGTCGAGCAGGTCAACATCGCCGTTTCCCAGATGGACAAGGTAACCCAGCAGAACGCCGCCGGCGCCGAGGAATCCGCCAGCGCCGCCGAGCAGCTCAGCGCCCAGTCGCAGACGCTCAACGGCATCGTGCACAGCCTGCTGGCCCTGGTCGGCGGTGCCGCCCAGCAATCCGGCCTCGGAACCGGCGGCTCTCCGCGCACTCACCGTCGCTCATCGCCCAACGTAGCCGCGTCGTCGGCACCGGTCGGGAACCACGCCTCGCGTAAGGCGGATTCGACGTCGGCCGAAATGAACAATCTCGATCAGTTCTGATTCCTCAAGACGCCAAGCCTCGTTGTCGTTGAGGCCGGCATCGAGCCCGAGCTGTGCAGGACACCGGTCCTTCCAGCTCGGGCTCTTGCCCGTCGCCTCCGCCAGCCCGCCGCGAGCAGCAGGCGTGGTGCACGCTTGATCCCGGTCGCCCCGAACACCGCGATAACAGGAAATCCAGGCACTTCAATGCCCCCATAGTGCCATCGCGGCCCCCAGCCCGCGCTCGACATGCGTGCTTGCGTACACAGCGTATGACAGCTGCGCGATGTCTAGTTCTCCATATCAGGGCAGACGCCCTCGCGTAGCGCAGTCGAGACGCTAATTGTGCCCTGTTCTACTCACGACACGGCGTGTCCGAACCGATGTGTCGCCCAGGGTAGCGTGGCCTGCGCGAGCGATCCAACCAGCTTCGGCCTACACGACGGAGGCCACCCTCCCAGACCAGGCTGAGTATCGCATCGCCCGTTCTCGTCCGCTCACCTGACGATACTGCGTTCAGGTATCGCGATGTGAACCGGCAACCACAACAAGGGGCACCAGTGGGAGTCTGTTGCCGCGCCAGGGGACATCGGTGGGCATCTGCACATGGGGTCAGTAACACGGGAGAACACCAATGAAGTCGTTGTCCAGGCTCAGCTTGAAGATGAAGCTCGTTTCCGTCTTCCTCATCTGCGGTTTGACGCCGCTGGGCGTCATGGCGATCTTCAGCTACCGCACCGCCAGCAAGGGCATGGACACCCTGGCAATCGAGGGGGAGACCGGCCTCACCGAGCGGGCCACCGAGCAGCTTGTGGCTCTGCGGGATGTGAAGAAAGCGCAAATCGAGAGGTACTTCGCGGAACGCCGAGGTGACATGACCGCTCTGGTGGAGACGGTCAGCACGCTCCGGCAGGAGGCCTTCGAGAAGCTGCGAGCCAACCGTGACGTCAAGCGGGCCGCCGTCGAACGCTACTTCCAGTCCATCCATGACCAGATCCTCACGTTCTCCGAGGACCAGATGGTCATCGACACCATGCGCGGCTTGAGCCAGGCGTTCGGCAACTACCGAACGGAAACGCAGATCGGCGAGCAGGCCGCCGGCCAGCAGCGCGACGAGCTGCGCACGTACTACACCGGGGACTTCGCCGCCGAATACCGCGAGCAGAACGAAGGCCAATCGCCGCCGGTCGAACAGTACCTCACGCGGCTCGACGACGACTCGGTCGCCCTGCAACACGCCTACATTCGCACCAACCCGAACCCGCTCGGCTCAAAGCACCTGATGGATCGGGCCCCGGACGAGTCGAGCTACAGCAAAGTGCACGGCCACGTACATCCGATCGTGCGCAACTACCTGGAGAAGTTCGGGTATTACGACATCTTCCTGGTCGATTCCGAGACGGGCCACGTTGTCTACTCAGTCTTCAAGGAACTGGATTTCGGCACGTCGCTGATCGACGGACCTTATGCCAACACGAACTTCGGCGAGGCCTTCCGGGCCGCCAACGCGGCGACGGATGGCAGCACCGTGATCCTGGCGGACTACGCCCAGTACGCACCGTCGTACGAAGCCCCGGCGAGCTTCATCGCCTCACCGATCTACGACGGCCAGGAGAAGGTCGGCGTAGCCGTGTTCCAGATGCCCATCGACCGCCTGAACGCCATCATGGGTGAGCGTTCCGGCCTGGGCGAAACGGGCGAAACGTACCTCGTGGGCCCCGACCAGCTCATGCGGTCGGACTCTTTCCTCGATCCCGACCGCCACAGCGTGGTCAACTCATTCCGCAAACCGGACCAGGGCAAGGTGGACACGACCGCCACCCGCGCCTGCCTAACGGGACAGTCGGGCGCCGAGGTCGTCATCGACTACAACGGCAATCCCGTGCTCAGCGCCTACTGTCCAATACAGGTTGGCAACCGAACCTGGGGGCTGCTGGCGGAAATCGACGTCGCCGAGGCTTTCTGTCCCAAGGACGCCAGCGGCGAGTACTTCTTCAAGAAGTACGTCGAGACGTACGGCTACTATGACCTGTTCCTGCTGAATCCCGACGGCTACTGCTTCTACACCGTCTGTCACGAAGCGGACTACCAGACCAACCTCGTCAGCGGCAAGTACGCCGACTCCGGCCTCGGCTCGGTCGTCCACCAGGCGCTTCAGAACGGGCAGTTCGGCTTCGCCGACTTCCAGCCGTACGCCCCCAGCAACGGCACGCCGGCGGCCTTCATCGCCCAGCCGGTCATCGACCACGGCACCACGCAGGTCGTCGTTGCCCTGCAACTGCCACTCGAGGGCATCAATGACATTATGTCGCTGCGCAGCGGCATGGGCGAAACAGGTGAGACGTACCTCGTCGGACCCGACAAGCTGATGCGGTCGGATTCGTACCTCGATCCGACGCACCATTCCGTCGTGGCCTCGTTCCAGAACCCCGGCCGCGGCGCCGTGGATACGGAGAGCACGCAGGCGGCGCTGGCCGGCGACGCGGCGGCCAGAATCATCATTGACTACAACGGCAACCCCGTGCTCAGTGCGTTTGCCCCGGTGGACGTCCTTGGCGTTCGCTGGGCGCTTATCGCCGAGATCGACGAGGCCGAGGCCCTCGCCGCTGTGAAGAGCATGCGTGCCACCGCCGCAGCGGTCGGCACCAGCCTGATGACCTGGGTCGCCGCGATCGCCGGCATCGCCGGCGTCCTGGTGACCATCGTCAGCCTCATCGTCGCCCGGGGCATCACCCGCCCGTTTCAGGCCATCTTCCGCGGCCTGAAGAGCTTCAGCACGCATGAGCTGCGCGCGACGTCGCGCGCGTTCAACGAGATCATCGACGGCATGGGCGACAGCGTCGAGCAGGTCAGCGATGCGGCGGGGCAGGTCTCCTCGGCATCACAACAGCTCGCCGAAGGCGCCAGCGAACAGGCCTCGTCGCTCGAAGAGACGTCGAGCGCCCTGGAGGAAATGGCGGCCATGACCCGCACGAACGCGTCCAACGCCATGCAGGCCGCCGACCTGGCCAACGATGCCAGCGGTGCCGCCAACCACGGCGAGCAGACCATGGGCGCCATCAACGAGTCGTCCGATCAGATCAGCCGGATCATCAAGGTGATCGAGGAAATCGCCTTCCAGACCAACCTGCTGGCTCTCAATGCCGCGGTAGAGGCCGCCCGCGCCGGCGAACACGGCAAGGGCTTCGCCGTCGTCGCGGAGGAGGTCCGCCACCTGGCGCAGCGCTCCTCGCAGGCGGCCCGCGAGACCACCGACCTCATCAGCAGTTCCGTCGGCCGAGCACGCGAAGGCACGGAAGCCATCGAGACGATTGTCGGCGCCGTCTCCAAGGTCAATGATCTGCTCAGCGGCATCGCCCAGGCCTCGCAGGAGCAGGCCCAGGGTGTCGAGCAGATCAACACCGCCGTGAACCAGATGGACAAGGTGACCCAGCAGAACGCCGCCGGCGCGGAGGAGTCGGCGTCGGCCGCCGAGGAACTCAGCGCCCAGGCCACGGCCACCGCCGGCCTGGTTGGCAAACTGGTCGTGATGATCCGCGGCGAGGGCGCGCAGACCACTGCCAGCCGTTCCGAGCGTCGGCCCGCCGCCGCAGCTCCGCGCACGCCTCCGGCGGCGTCTCGGTCCGCCGGTCCCCCGCGATGCCGCAGCAACGATGCCGAACCGGCCACCGCTGCGACCCGCCCCGTCGACGGTGCGCCGGCAAACGACAACGGCGGCCCACACGACTTCTAATCCGCCGGCGGCCGGCGAACGCACCGCTGCCGCCGGTTCCACGGACGATCGCTGCCCAGCGGGGCGGCACGGCACTCCGAGCCGTCGCCGCCCCGCTCGGCGTCCCGGCAGCCTACTCCCCGCTCAGCAGGTCGATGAACGGCCCAATGTCGAAGTTGTTCACCAGCCCGTCGCCGGTCAGATCCCCGAGCATGATATCGCAGTCGGGGTACTGCACCGCGTAGCCATCCGGGTTCAGGACGGCCAGGATGAACGCCCGGATGTCGAAGTTGTTGACGATGCCGTCGCAGTTCAGATCGCCCGGACCGGGTGCACCAAACTCATCCGCGCCCATGTCCACCACCGCGACACCGTCCCCATCCCCGTCCCAGACCCGAGACTGCCCGTCGATGTCCGTCTCACCCTCCCCCGGCACAAACCCCGGATCCCCGGCGTCGATGCACGGCGAATCCCCGGACAGGTGAAAATCGCCATTCGCCGGATCAACGAACAGCGGATCCTCGTCAATGTTCCCCTCACCCGCCCAGCCGCCGGCAACGGCGCTGTACGTGATGTCGAACGTCGAACCGTCGTCGCTCCAGACAGCGTCCTCGTCGCTCCACAAGATGCAGTTGGCAACGATGCACGTGCTCGGCAGCGGGTTCATCGCCGAGTAGCAGGCCAGTGACCGGCCGTGTGGGGCGGAGTTTCCGCTGACCGTACAGCCGGTCAGGACCGTTTCACTCTCCATCCGGCAGCACACGCCACCGCCCGCTTCGGTCGCGCTGTTCTGCACGATACAACAGTCGGCCAGGACCGGGGTGGCAGCCCACATGTAGCAGACGCCGCCGCCGATCGCCGCCTCGTTTCGTGCAATGGCGCAGGCATTCAGCGTGGGAGCACAAGAGTAGACAGTGACGCCACCGCCAGACTGTGTCGCCGTATTATCGGTGACGATACAGTCCGTCATTCCCCCGTCAGCGATGTTGTAGTGGATGCCTCCGCCGGACTGGGCCGTGTTCTCCGAGAGCGTGCAGTTGGTCAGCGTCAGCCCACCGCCCTCAGCACGGAAGCCGTAGACACCCCCGCCGGATACCGTTGCCGTGTTCTCCGAGATTGTGCAGCCCGTCAGCGTGGCCGCACCCTGTTGGCAGAAGAGACCGCCGCCGCTGTCGTTCGCGGTGTTCTCCGCAATCGTGCAATCGATCAGCGTCGGGCTGCCACCGTTACAGCACACACCACCACCCTTGCCGACAGCCGTGTTCTGCGCAACCGTGCAGTCAACCAGCGCTGCGCTGCTACTGTCGCAGAAGACTCCCCCACCGTCACCGTACGCCGCCGTGGCCGCATTGCCAGTGATCGTGCAGGCCGTCAGCGTTGGACTGGTGCTGTCGCAGTAGATGCCTCCACCCTCGCCGGCCGTGTTCTGTGCGATCGTGCAGCCGGCTAGGCTCGACGTGCTCCCGGGCCGGCAATAGATGCCGCCACCCCCGTAGTCTGCTCTGTTATTCGTGACTTCACAGTCGATCAGCGTGACGTCGCAGCGCTGCCATTCGATCCCGCCGCCGTCTTTCTCTGCCGCGTTCTGCGTTATCGTGCAGTCGGTGAGCGTCAGGAGCGTGTCGATGTCGCAGCTGATACCGCCGCCATCGAACACGGCTGTGTTCCCGGAGATCGTGCAGTCAGTCAACATCACGTTACTCGAGAACATACCACAGAGGCCACCGCCACTGCCGCCCGCCGTGTTGTCCGAGATCGTGCAGCCCGTCAACGTCGGGCTATCATAGTTGAAGAAAAGGCCCCCACCGCCGGACCCCGCCGTGTTATGCGTAATCGCGCACTCGGTCATGACCGCGCTGCCGCCCGAGACGCCGCCGCCGGCATCGTCTGCCTCGTTGCTCGCGATCGAGCATTGCGTCAGCGTCGGGCTGCTCTCTGAACAGCAGATACCGGCGCCGGCTCCATCAGCCGTGTTCTCCGAGATCACGCAGTTCTCCAACGCCGGATTGCTGTTGTCGGCGCAGTAGACGCCGCCGCCGTCATTGGTCGCCGCGTTCCCAGACAGCTCACAGTCCGTCACCTGCGGACTGCTATTCTCGTCGCAGAACAGCCCACCGCCGTCCTCCGCCGCGTTCCGCGAAATCGTGCAGCCGATCAGCATCGGTTCGCTCGCCCCGTCACAGGCGACGCCGCCACCCCCATGCGTCGCGCTGTTCTGCCGAATTGTGCAGTTCCGGAGCGTCGGGCTGCTGCCATCGGCGCACCAGACGCCACCGCCGGGGCTGCTCCGCCCACCGGTGATCGTCAACCCGGCGACGACGCTGTCCGGCCCCTCATCCACGTGGAAGTAGAACCCACGGCCGGAGCCTGCGCAGTCGATGATCGTCGCCGCCACGACGCCGGCGTCGTCCGGATCGCTGCTGCGAACCGTGATCGCCCTACCAGCAAAATCGAGGTTCTTGTTGCCCGCTCCCGTGTACGCACCTTGGGCGATGACCACCTCGTCACCTTCGTATGCGTCGCATACGTCGATCGCGGCCTGGATCGTCGCCTTCGGACCGTGCTCGCCATCCCACGCCGGCGACAGACCATCCCACGTGTCGCTGCCATCTACCGCAGCATAGAAGGTCCGAGATGCCGTAAACGGATCGCTCCCGTGCGCGTATTCCTCCAGATTGTTTCGCGAGTCGCCGTCCTCGTTGCCGTACGGGTCAGCCACGAGCGGGTCCTCGAAATAGCGATCTTCCCACCAGTCCGGCAAACCGTCGGCGTCGCTGTCCAGCCACTCGTCGGCGCCGATGTCCACGCACCCGCCAAGCACGCGCGCTTCGCCGTCGATATCATTCTGGCCTGAGTACTCGCCATTCGGATCGCCGGCGTTGAAGCATGGAGAACCGGCCTGCACGTGCCCGTCCGGCGTTATGAGCGGGTCGGCATCTATGTTGCCCTCCCCCTCCCAGCCGCCCTCGATGGCGCTGTACGTCACGGCCGGCGCCGAGCTGCCCATGGTGTAGACCGCTCGGAAGTTGTTGCCCCAGACGATGCAATTCTTCAGCACTGGGCTGCTCGATCCACAGAACACGCCACCGCAGTCGTGTGAGGTCAAGTTGTCTGCAATCGTGCAGTTCGTAAGCGTGGCGTTGCCGGAGTTCAGGCAACGCACACCAGCGCCGAGACTCCACGTGTTGCAGGAGATCATGCAGTTGAGCAGAGCCGGTGTGCTCTGAGTGCAGCAGAAACCGCCACCGGCGTTCTCGGTAATCGTGCAGCCCACGAGTACGGGGTTGGCAGCATTGGCGCAGTAGACGCCGGCACCCTCCGTGGCTTGGTTCTGCGCGATCCAACATGCGGAGATAGTCGGGCTCGCCCCCAGGCAACGAACGCCGCCGCCATAGCTGCCGCCGCTCCCACGCACGATCGTCAGACCGGCGAGAACGCTGTCCGGCCCTTCGCCACTGTGGAAGTAGAACCCCCGACCACTGCCCTCGCAGTCGATGACCGTCCCCGCCACGACCTCCGGATCTTCCGGGGCCGTGCTGCGCACCGTGATCGCCTTCCCGCCGAAATCAAGGTCCTTATTGCCCGCTCCCGTGTACGTCCCCAGGGCGATAACGACCTCATCCCCCGGCTGGGCGGCGTCGATCGCCGCCTGGATCGTCCCATATGTACCCGGTACATGCAGTTCTTCCCCCCACACCGGCGACAGAATCAGCCATCCGACAACAACCGCCGCCAGAATCCGCGTGTTCAGCACGTTCAACATGTACGCTCCCCTATAAAGAAGGTAACGAGGCAGGCAGACGTGGCCCGATCGGCCCGCGGCACACCTCTCTCTAACAGCCTTTGACAACTCTGAATCCCCATCTTCCCTTACCCCGCCCCTTACCGGCGGACGCCGGTCCCAGTGCCCGCCGCCGTTGATTCGGCAGTCGAGACGACACTCGCCGCCACCCCATTCACACAGTATAGTCTATCGGCGACAGCCACCCCAGGCAATGCCAGACGAACGCCAAACGGCGAAAAGACATGCACGAGGAGAGAGAGGCTCAGGGCCCAGGGCTCAGGGCTCACGGCTCCCCCCCCTTCAACTCGCCCCCTCATACCCCCGCGCCGCGTGGTAGCCGGCCTTGTCGAAGAACACCGCCGTCAGCCGGTTCAGCTCCAGCACGCGGTACACATCGATCGGCCGCTCCCACACGCCCTGCTTCCGCGCAAACGTCCACACGTGCTTCTTCAGCAGCGCCAGCGAACTCAACACTTCGTGCAACGCCAGACCCTGCTCCCGCCTTTGTTTCCCCACGCCCGCGTAGAACGCCGCCACCTCTTCCGTCGCCTCGTCGCCCTTGAGCCACCGCCCGAACTGCGAGACCGCTCCCGCCGCCCGCTCCAGCAGCGCCTGCCCGTCCATCGCGTGATACGCCGGCGTCGTCACGTTCGTCTGCACGTCGGCCAGCCACAACCGGGCCACCTCGCCGGCGTGCTCCTCGATCACCGCCAGCAGCGCATCGGACAGCATCGCCTTGTCTTCGTCCGCCGCCAGCGTCACGAACGAATCGTGGATCGACCAACCCTCCATGTGCGCCGCCGCACAAGCCCGCAGCGCCTTCTCGTTCGACCGGAACGCCAGCGGCGGATGCCGCCCGATCGGGAAATACTGCACCACGTCCGCGTCGTCGCCGGCCTGCTCCTCCCCACCGATCTTCTGCATCTCGAACGACACGATCAGCAGATCGCCATAATGCCCGCTCGTGTACGAATCCGCATCGAGCAGCCGCAGCACCCGCGCCTCGATCCCCGCCTCTTCCTTCAGCTCGCGCAGCGCCGCCTCGGCGATCGTCTCGCCCAGCTCGGCGAAGCCCATCGGCAAACACCACTTGCCCCGATGCGGCTCATGCCGCCGCCGCACCAACAGCACTTCCCGCCGGCTGTTCAGCACCAGCGCCGCCGCCACCGGCAGCGGGTTCTCGTAGAAGATCGTCTCGCACGCCGGGCAAACCAGCCGCGGCCGGTCGTTGACGATGCGGCTCTCCACCGGCTTGCCGCACTGCGAGCAGTATTTCGGTGTCAGGGGCATCTCGGCCTCCGGCAACGGAAGATGGCATCGCTCTTGTCCACAACGATCCGCCCGCCCCCGGCCAGCACCGTCGCTATGGCGCCCCGCATTGCTTCGGGCAGCTCATCGCCGAACGCCGCCCCGGAAACGAACACCGGCAGCTTGAACCGCAGGTACGTCACCAGATCACTGACGTCGGCCGCGGCGAAGGCCAGCGAATTGCCGTAGTCGATGCGCTCCACATCCGCAAAATGCTCCTCCAGAGCGGCCCCGCCGCGCTCCGCACTGAACGCATCAACTTGTGCCACCCCGCCCCCGTCGGCCGCCGCACAGCCGAAGAACCGCGCCAGGTCCTGCCGCGATCGCACCGTGTGCGTGAGGACGACGAACAGCCCTTCCGGCCTCAGTATCCGCGCCACCTCCGCCAGAATCTCCGGAAAGAAGTACAGCGAGTACGACGCCACCACCAGGTCCACGCTCCGGTCCGGCCAGTCCAAAACGCGCTCGACAGCGCGACAGACAAACCGCCCCTCTCGCCCGGCGGCGGTCACGCGGCCCAGGTACGCCGCTTCGTTCTCCGGACACGCGTCCACGCCCACGACCTGCGCATCCGCCGCCACACGCGGCACGACTGCCTCGGTCATGAACCCGAATCCGCAGCCCAGGTCCAGCACGCTCCGCCGATCGCCCAGCTCGAACCCCGCCAGCGCCACCACCCGCACATCCGCCCGATTCGTCGACCGCCGGCGGATCAACGCCGACACTGCCTCGTGCACCGACGGATCGCGGTAGCAGGACAGACACGCTTGGGACATGGCCCGGCCATTATCGGCCCATTTGCCCCAACGGGCAAAGCAACCCGCCCCCACAATCCCCCGCTACCCCCCGCCAAACTGCCCCTCCGCCATCCGAATCGCCGCCAGCAGCCCCTGCGCCTTGTTGATCGTCTCCTGGTATTCGTTCGCCGGCACCGAGTCGGCGACGATCCCCGCCCCCACCTGCGCATGCGCCCGCCAGCCACCGCCCTCCACCGGCTGAATCACCAGCGTTCGCAGGGCGATGCACGTGTCCATGTTCCCTGCGAAGTCGATGTAGCCCACCGCCCCCGCGTACGGACCACGACGCGTCGGCTCGCATTCGTCGATGATCTCCATCGCCCGCACCTTCGGCGCACCGCTCACCGTCCCGACCGGCAGCGCCGCCCGCAGCGCATCGAACGCCGTCCGCTCCGGCGAGAGTTCGCCGGTGACCGTGCTCGAGATGTGCATCACGTGGCTGTAGCGTTCGACGGCCATCACGTCGCGCACCTGCACCGTATTCGTCTTCGCCACACGCCCGACGTCGTTCCGCCCCAGGTCCACGAGCATGATGTGCTCGGCCCGCTCCTTCGGATCAGCCAGCAATTCCGCCTCCAGCCGCCGATCCTCTTCGTCCGTCTGCCCGCGAGGCCGCGTCCCCGCCAGCGGCCGGTTCGTCACCAGCCCGTCCTCGACCCGGCACATCACCTCCGGACTCGCCCCCACCAGCGTCACGTCCGGCGATTTCACGTAGAACATGAACGGCGACGGATTGATCACCCGCAGCGCCCGGTATACATCGAACGGCGCCGCCGGCGTCTCCGTCGTCAGCCGCTGCGAGACCACCACCTGAAAGATGTCGCCCGCCCGGATGTACTCCTGGCACCGCCCCACCATCGCCTCGAAATCCCCGCGAGCGAAGTTGCTCTGGTACTGCGTCAGCGGCGGCGCCGGCAGCGACACCCGCACCGGCCGCAGTCCCGCCGGCTCGCTCAATCGCGCGATCACCCGCTCCAGCCGCGCCTCGCCCGCCGCGTATGCCGTCCGCAACGCCGCCTCGTCGCTCCCCGCCGCGATCGGCACATGCGACACGACCAGCACCATCTTCCGCACATGGTCGAAGATCACCAGCGTCTCGTACACGTCAAACCGCAGATCCGGCAACCCGCGATCATCCGCCGGCGCGTTCGGCAGTCGCTCGCAGTAGCGCACCGTGTCGTAGCCGGCGTACCCCACGGCCCCACCCAGAAACCGCGGCAACCCCGCCAGCGGCGCCGCCCGGTACTTCGCCAGGTGCTCTTCGAGCGTCCCCAGCGGATCGTCACTGGCGAACTCGGCCAGCGCCCCGCTACCGTGCTCCCGGATGCGCACCTGCCGCCGCGTCGCTTCCAACGTCACCGTCGGTCCCGCCCCCAGGAACGAATAGCGGGCGACGCGCTCGCCGCCCACCACGCTTTCCAGCAGAAACGCCCGCTCCGCCCCGGCCTGCATCCGGGCGAACGCACTCACCGGCGTCAATTCATCGCCGATCAGCGTCGCCACCAGCGGCACCCGGTTGTACCGGCGGGCCAACTCGCCGAACTGCTCGAACGCCGGCTGAACCATCGCGCTGCTCGACATCATTGCTCCTGCCCGCGACCGCCGCCGATCACGCGTTGCCGGCCTCCCGCGAGTACGCCAGCTTCCGCACCTTCGCCAGTTGCTCCTGCGTACCCAGCACCACGGCGATATCCCCGGCGTGCAGCACGGTGTCCGCCGACGGCGAGACCACCATTTTCCCGTCGCGTTTGCGCAGAGCCAGCACGGTCGCCCCGGTGTCGCCGCGAATCCGCGCCGCCCCGATCGCACAATCCTGGAGCGGCGAACCGATCGCCACGATCACCTCTTCGAGCAGCAGCTCCAGCTCCTCGTCGTGCATGACCAGTTCGAGGAACTCGACGACGTGCGGCCGCAGCGCCATCTGCGCCAGCCGCCGCCCGCTGATGCCGTACGGCCACAGCACGCGGTTCGCGCCTGCCGTCGCCAGCTTGCTCTCCGTGCCCTCGTGATTGGCCCGGGCCACAATGAACAGCTTGTCGTTGAGCGCCCGCGCCGACAGCACGACCATCACGTTCATCGCGTCGTCGTCGATCGCCGTCACCAGCGCCCGCGCCCGCTCGATACCCGCCTGCCGCAGCACGTCATCCTCGCCGGCGTCACCGACCAGGGCCAGATCGCCGTTGCTGCGGGCCAGGTCAATCGCCGCCTCCGATCGGTCGACGACCACGTAAGGCTTCTTCTCCCGCCGCAGATCGTCAGCCACCTGCTGGCCCATGCGCCCGTAGCCGCAGACGATGAAGTGCTCGCTCAGTTGCTCGATGTTCTTTTCCATGCGACGCTGCCCCAGGTACCCCTTTAACTCCCCCGCGATAAGGTAATTGCCCACCGACGTAATCGTGTACGTGAACGACCCGACCCCGCACAGAATCAGGAAGACCGCAAACACGCGTCCCCCCTGCCCGAGGTCGTGCACTTCCCCGTACCCGACCGTCGTCACGGTGATCACGGACATGTACAGCGCGTCGATCGGCGTCCACTTCGCGCCGCCGCCGATGATGTAGAAGCCCAGCGCCCCACCCAGCATGACGGTCACCAGGGCCGTCAGGCTCCACGTCAAACGTCGCGTGATGCTGATCTGCGGATCCACCATGCCGGGCGCTCGCCTCGCGTCGCCGCCTCGTCGGCGGGGAAACTAGTGCCAGCCCTCCAGACGCTCCTCGGCCTCGCGGGCCTGCCGCGTACCCGGATACTCCCGCAGGATCTTCTCCAGGAGTTCCTTGGCCTTCGTCTTCAATCCCGTCCGCAGATATGTCCGCGCCTGCCGCAGCAGCGCCTCCGCCTCGTCGTTGCTCGGCAGATCGCCCTTGCCGACGCGCGGCTCCGTTGCTCCGCCACCACCCGCCGCCGCCGTCGCGCCACCGCCGCCCTTCGCGCCGGCGGCGAACTTCTCCTGCGCCTCCCGCGCCACCGCCCGTACCGCGTACAGAAACGCCGGATCCGTCACCGCGCCCACCGCCCGCACCTTGCCCACCCCGTCGACCAGCACCGTCCACGGCGGCGCCCCCGCGCCGAACGCCTCATGCGTGATCGGCGGCCGCGAGGCCTTCTCCTCATAGCACTGCGGCCACGTATAGCCGGCCTTCTCCGCGAACGCCTCCGCCTCTGCCTTACGCCGCTCGCCGTCCGCGTTCACACCCACGAACTGCACGCACAACACCGACTTCATCTCGTCGCGCAGTGCCCGCAGTGCTTCCGCGTACGCCTCCGTCGTGTCGTACATGTTCCACAGATCGACGACCAGCACGATGCCGTTCCGCTCGCGCACATCGACTCGCGTCCCGTCCTCGGCGACGATCTTCACGTCCGGCGCCGGCCCGCCCACCTTTCGCACCCACCGCCGTCGCTGCGACACGATCTTCCGCTGCTCGTCCGAAACCAGCCCCGCCAGCTTCCTCAGCGCCCCCTCCTGCGCCTCGGCATCCCCCTGCGCCGCGCTCACCAACACGGCCAGCTCCCACGTCTCCGCCGCCTCTGGCGCGAGCGGTTGCAGCGCCGCCAGCTTCTCCGCCGCCGTCACCACGTCCCCCACGGCCAGCGCCACGTGCGCCTCTGTCTCCAGCAGGATCGCTCGTTTCGCTTCGGTCAGCCGATCCGGCGAAAGCGCCCACTGCTTCAGCTTCGCCTGTGCCGCCTCCGCCTCTTTCACCGTGGCCACGTGCTGCGGCGCACAGAACGTATCGTGCAGCTCCTTCAGCTCGGACGTGACATCCGCCGCCGCTGGCACGCCGCTCAGCAGCACCGCCGCTACGCTGCCCAACCCCGCCAACCAGAATGCTCTCGTCGCGCTCATCGTCTTGCTCCATCTCCAGCCCGGGGCACGATCGTGCCCATCTGCCCTTCTATCGGCGGCGGCACCGCTCTACGCCTCATCCACCGGCTCGACCCGCTGCGGATGGTGCCGCACGTACCATTGGATCTGGCGAGCCATGCCGATCAGGATGTCCGCCTCGTTCACGCTCATCGACACCCGCCCAAGCAGGTGCCGCAACGCATACTTGAGATGATCCGGGTTCGGCTCCAGCAGAAAGCCGACCTCTGCCAACGCCTCGAACAGCTTCTCGAACAGGCGTTCCTTGCGCTCCTGCGTCGCCCAGCCCGAGTGCAGGGCCCGCGGCAGGGCCGGTTTCTCCTCCGCCGCCAGCCACGCCTTGCGCACCTCGTAACATACGATCGTAGCCGCCGCCGCCAGGTTGAACACCGGGTACGACTCGTCCGCCGGTATCGTGATGATCCGGTCGAAATGCAGCAGCTCACGCGTCCGCAGGCCGAAGTCCTCGCGGCCGAAGACCAGGGCCACCGGCCCGGCCTGCGCTGCCGTCACCACTTCCTCGCCCGCCACCGCCGGCGTGATCGCCACCTGCCGCCGGTACATCCCCAGTTTCGACGACGTCGCGTACGTGCTCACGCAGCCGACCAGCGCCGCCGGGATATCCTCGACCACCCGGGCTGCGGCCAGCACCTCGTCGCCGTGCGACGCGTACGCCACCGCCTGTTCGTCGCGCACGTCACACCGTGGCGACACGATCACCAGATCCGTCAGGCCGAGGTTAGCCATCATCCGGGCCACGGCCCCGATGTTCGCCGGCCCGCTCGGCGAAACCAGCACCACGCGTATCCGCTCCAGCATGCGGCTATTCTAAATGCCCCCGCCCCCGCAGCCCACCCTTTGACCGCCGGTTCACAGCGGCCGTTTCCCCGTCCGCCACGGCGGTCGCGGCAATCCCGCCCGCAGCCGCCGCTCCTTCTCGTACACCACGATCACCCGTTCGTGCTCGACTTCCGGCGTGGCGTACGCCCGCGTCTCCCGATGCCGCATCCCGCACAGCCGGGCCGCCTGCTCCGCCGCCCCGATCTCCTCCTCACACGCCGGCCGCGTCTTGAACAGCCAGCACACCCCGCCCGGCCGCACGAACCCCGCCGACCATTCCACCAGCAGCGACAGCGCCCCCACCGCCCGGCACGTCACCGCGTCGTACACCTCGCGATGTCCCGGCTCGTGCGCCAGCGTCTCCGCCCGCCCCCAGGCCAGCCGCACGTTCTCCAACCCCACGCCCCGCACGATCCGCTCCACCGCCGTCACTTTCTTCCGCGTGGCGTCGACCAGCGTCACCTCCACATCGCCACACACACACGCGATCGGCACCCCCGGCAGTCCCCCACCCGAACCCAGGTCCAGCAGCCGCCCCGGCTTGCTCTCGGCGATCAGCGGCAGCAGCGCCAGGCTGTCGCAGACGTGCTTGCGCCACACGCCCGCTTCGTCACGCACCGATGTCAGGTTGATGCCCCCCTGCGTCTCCTCGACGAGCAGCGTTACGAACCGCGCCAATCGCGCGTACGCCCCCTCGTCCACCACCAGACCCGCCGCCGCCAGCTCCGCGTGCGTCATCGCTCGCCCGACCGCACGCCCACCACTTTCGGCGCCGCGTGCCGCACCCGCCCCCGATCCAGCAGAAACGTCGGCAGGCTCATCAGCACGCCCCACGGATGGTACAACGCCTCGATCTCCCCCCGGCAGTTGTACCAGCACGCCCGGCACGTCTCCCGCGCCTTGTCCCGCCGCAGACGTCGCACGATCTCCTGCGCCGAATGCTCGAACAGGTTCGCCACCGGCTGACCACGTTCCTCGACGCACGCCGCAATGCCGCCGGTCGAGTCGATATTGAAGAACCCGCGTCCCGCCTGGCAGCCCGGCACGCCGCCGTCCAGCGCCTTGTCAAACTGTGACAAGAAGTGCGGGTTGCTGAGAAAGTTCGGGTACTTCCGCCGCAACGCCAGCAGGTGGCTCGCCACCGTCCCGCCGTACGCCTGCGTGAACCGCCGTGAGCCCGTCTTCCGCACGCCGTACGGCTGCACCATGAAGTACGCCCCGCGGTCGGCGGCCATCTGGATCATGGGCTCGATCTGATCGAGGTTGTCCTCCATCAGCACGGCCATCCAATTCACGCGTTGCCACGATTCCCGCCGTACACCGGCGAAGTGCTCGATCGCCCGCAGCGCCCGGGCATGCGCCCCCGGCATCCCACGCCGCTGGTCGTGCCGCTCCGCGTCCGCATAATCGATGCTGATCGACACCCCCCACAGACCGGCGGCGTACAGGTCTTCCGCCAGCCCCTGGTTCACGAACCACCCGTTCGTCGTCACGAACGGCAGGTGCCACTCCGCCACCGCCTCGACGATCTCCACGATGTCCGGGCGAATCAGCGGCTCGCCCCCCGCCAGGCTCACCAGAATCGCGCCGAGCTCGCTCAGTTTCCGCGAACCGGCGCGAAAATCCGCCACGCTCAGTTCCGGCTCGTCCCCCATCGGGTCGCACCAGTAGTGACAGAATGAGCACCGGAAGTTGCACCGATAATTCACCTGCCACGCGCACCACACCGGATGCCCGCTGATCCACGCCCGCGCCAGTTGAGCCTTCTTCCGAAACGTCGACCGCGCCACTACCCCAACTCCTGTCGGCCGTCGCCCTCGCTCTCGGCGGCGGCAATCTCGCGAATCGTACACGTCTGATATCGTTTAAGACAGCCAGTGCGGCCCGAGGCGACTCGTAATGTCGCCAAAACCGCTCCCAAGCACAATGCCCCCGCCGGCCGTCTCCCGCGATCGCGGATTTTCTAAAGCCCCACCCCGCCCACACCGATGGAATCAGTGCTGACTACCCTCCTTACTCTCCTACACGGGGAAGCGTGAACAACGCTTCCCCGTGTAGTTTTTACACAACGCCGCGACCCGCTTGCCGCACGTCGCGCCACGCCGGCGCCGGCAGCTTCTCCACTCGCTGCCGAAACGCCTCGAATTCCTCGTCGCTGCCCGGCACGTTCACGCCGTCCAGCAGCCACCAGTGTTCGACGTGCTCGATGCTCGCCCCCGGCTCCAATCGAACGAGCGGACCCAGACTTTCAAGCTCCAGCATGTCTGCGTTTGTGAACGCCTCGATCACGCTGCCGCGATCCGGGTACGTCTTCCCCTCCTCCACCGTGACCCGCTTCACAAACGCCCGCCCGCGATTCACATACGCCGCCCACCCCGGCGGACCGGCCAACCCGATCTTCTGCGGCCTGCTCGCCGACGCCTCCTGCCACAGCAGCGCGTGCCGCCGACCCCAGCTCCACCGGGCATCCGCCGGCTCCGTGTACGCCCAGATCACCAGCGCATTCGTCGGCAGCAGCTCCGCCGGATGACATCCCGCCGGCGGCAACGGCAGTATCGCCACGCCACCCGGAGCCATCACCGACAGCGCCCACGGGGCCAACTCCGGCGTGTCCTGCCCCGCGTTGGTCAGCCGATGCGTCACCGTCGCAGCCGGCTGATCGGGCGCCAGCCGTACCTCGACCTCCTTGCGGATACCGGTCAGACTCTCGACCGGCTGTACAGCGCGCAACCCACCCGGGCAGGCGCTGATCTCGACCGGCGCGTTGTCCGCGACGTACGTGCGGACCGGATGCTCCGGAGCGTGCCACAGGCGATGGCCGCCGTACGCTCGCCAGATTCCGTCGCCGGTGTGCCCGGCCTGATTGTCGAAGACCTTGAATTCGTTATCGCCGCCGACGCGTCCGAACCGGATGATCCGCGGGCCGACGTCGCCGGTGACGACCGCCTCGACCAAACCGTTCGACAATCGGCAGCAATTCTCCCAACCATGACAGGATACGCGTTCCATGTCCGCCCTCGCCTCGCAGGACAATGGGATGTCGGATCTATGCTTGCGGCGACAGCGTTGTCGCCGTGTGGGTGATCGCTGCAAACTGCATGGCCAGCGCCGGATACAGCGCCCGATAGTGCGGGTAGTAGCTCGCGTACACGCCGACCGCCGGCCCGGGGGCGCAGCGCTGCGTCACGCGCACGGCTCGCTCACAGGCCTGGCCAACGCTGGTATACACGCCGAGGCCGACGCCCGCCAGCAGCGCCGCCCCGTACGCCGCCCCCTGCGTCACGTTCACCGTGACGATCTCGGCGTCGAACACGTCGGCGAGCATCTGCCGCCAGAGCGGGCTGCGCGCGCCACCGCCCGAGGCCCGCACCTGCCGGATCGACAGCCCCAGTCCGCGCATCAGTTCGAGCGAATCGCGCAGGCCGTACGTGATGCCCTCCATCACCGCCCGCGTCATGTGGGCCCGCGTGTGCCGCAACGTCAGACCGCAGAAAACGCCGCGGGCGTTCGGATCCGGATGGGGCGTCCGCTCGCCGCTGAGATACGGCAGGAACAGCAGCCCCTCGCAACCCGCCGGCGCTTCCGCCGCCGACTCCGTCAGCAGCTCGTACGGATCGCGGCCGGCCTGCTCCGCGGCGGCACATTCACTCCGGCCGACCTGATCGCGATACCACCGGAAGCTCCCGCCGGCAGCCAGCATCACGCCCATCAGGTGCCACATCCCCGGCACCGCATGGCAGAACGCGTGCAGCCGGCCCTCCGGCTCCGGCCGATACGCCCCGCAGCCGGCGAACACCACCCCCGACGTCCCCAGCGTCACCGAAACGACGCCTTCCGCCGCGATACCCGTCCCCACGGCCTGGGCCGCCTGGTCGCCGCCGCCGCCCACCACCGGCGTACCGGCCACGAGCCCCGTCTCCGCCGCCGCCTGGGCGCTGATTTTCGCACTGGCCACCGGCGATTCGGTCACCTCCGGCAACCACGCTCGCGGAATGTCCAGCGCCGCCAACATCTCGTCTGACCAGCAGCGCCGCCCCACGTCAAACAGCGACGTGCCCGACGCATCGGACACTTCGCCGAAATGCTCGCCGGTCAGGCGGTAGCGCAGGTAGTCCTTCGGCAGCAGCACGTGTGCCGCCCGGTCGTAGACACCCCGCTCGTTCTCCCGCACCCAGACGATCTTCGGCGCCGTGAATCCCGGCAGCACCGGGTTACCCGTTAGCTCGATCAGCCGGCGGGCCCCCACCCGCTCGGTAATCGCTGCACACTGCGCCGCCGTGCGCTGATCGTTCCACATGATGCACGGCCGCAGCACGCGCCCCTGCCCGTCCAGCAGCACCAGCCCGTGCATCTGCCCGGTCAGCCCGACGCCGACCACCTGTCGCCCCTCGACGCCGGCCTGTTCGAGCACTGCCCGAATGCTCGTCACCGTCGCCGACCACCACGTCTCCGGGTCCTGCTCGGCCCACAGCGGCCGCGGCGTGGACAGCGGATACTCCGTCGTCGCTTCCCCACGAACCTCCCCGCCGGCGTCGATCAGCAGCGCCTTGCTGCCCGTCGTGCCAACGTCAATACCAAGCAGATACCCATCGTGGGACATAACCCTTCAGCCTCCCACCACCCGCGCACCTTCACCACCGTTGGTGGCCTGCCATCAGCCGTCAGCCGTCAGCAACCGCACGGTGTGCCACTGCTCTTGAGCAGTGCTCTTCATCCGCGCGACCAAGGCAACGCGCGCCAGAAACCACCAGCCGACGCAGAAGATCAGCCCCTACGGCTCCTTCTTCTCCGCCTCCGGAACCTTCATCGCGTCCTTCACCTTCACAAACGGCCACTGCTCATGCCGATACGCTTCAAAGTCCTTGATGTCCTCCCACTGTCCGAAGATCCGCGTGCCCGGCGTCGGATAGTTATCGAGCACCCAACGTTCCCCCCGCAGCAGCAGCGACGCGTTCGGCTCGGACACGCCGAGCTGCGTCAGCTCCTCCCCGGTCAACGACGTCCGTTGCAGCTTGCGCACCGCCTGGGCGTGCCCGTCGGCGTACGCCGCGTTCGACATCAGGGCATCGCCGTGCCAGCCCTTCAACTGTCTCGCTTCCTTCGCATCGACGGACGTCTGCCGCGCCATCTCGAACAGCAGTGGCTCGGCGAAGACGACCAGCCTCGCCGGGTTCGCCAGCCACGACGCATGCTGCCCCCACGGACCCAGCGACAGCGCCTCGCCGTTCTCGCGATACAGCGCGTGCATGTTCGCCGGGTAGCTGCTGCCCAGAATGTTGTAGCATGGGCGCTTGGCGTTTGCCCGCGGCACACCGTCGATCAGCTTGCTCTTCGGATAGCCCGTATCCGCCGGGCAATGGAAGATTGCCAGGTCCGTTCCCTCCTCGAACCCCTTCTCAGGGCGGTACAGGTAGTTGTTGAGCGGCCGGGTATTGACGGCGTAGGCCGCCCCCGGCGTGCCCCGTCCCCACCCGGGCACGTTGTTGAGCTGCACCGCCTCGTTCGGCCCGATGCGCAACGTATGCGTCGCCGACCGCCCGCCGTAGCTGTACGCGTGCACTGTCTGCCAGTACGGCTTGGTGCTCGGCTCGATCATCTTCGGGTGAATCGGGATGATGAGCTCGTTCCGGTCGTCGGCGGCGTACGAGTGCACTGCCACGGCGATCGAGCGAAGGTTGCTGAGACACTTGGCCTCGGCGTCGTCACTCTTCGTCTGCTGCAGAATGGGCAGCAGCACGACCGCCAGCACGCCCACCGCCGACACCGACACGAGCAACTCCACCACGCTCGCCCCGACCCGTCCGTTTCGCTGCAACATCGCTTCGTCTCCTGTCTCGCTCCGTATCAGACCTTCAGCAACACCGCCACGTACCCCGGGCCGCCGGACTCGTACACCCGCCCGAGCCGCCAACCGGTCCCATCGATCAGTGTCGTGAGCTCGCTCTGCGAAAGAAAGAGGTAGTTGAACCAGGGCGTGGCATATGTCCGATAACGCACACGAATCCGGATCTGCCCAGACATTCTGCCGGCCCGCCGATTCCGCCGCTGATACGCGAGGTGCACCGGCTCGCTTGTCTGGTACGGATCGATCGTCTCCCCGACGATCCGCCCGCCCTCGCGGGTCAGGCCGTGCAGGCGTTTCAGCAGCCGCCGCCCGCCCGTCGGCGAGCCCAGCAGCGCCAGGTTGTTCCCGTACATCACAATACTGTCGAACGCGCCCAACCGCCGATCAACCTGCGTGATGGATAGTTCGCGGACCTGCTTCACGCCCCGCTCCCGGCAGACCCGCACCGCCAGTGGCGACGTGTCCACGCCAACGACGTCGTGCCCCTTCTGCTGGAGGTGCAGCGCCACGCGGCCCGCCCCGCAGCCCACGTCCAGCACACGGCCCCGCACCTGCGACAGGCCGCGCCGCTGAAACGCCGGCCACCGCTTCGGCTCAGCCCAGTACATCTCGGCCAGGCCGTCCGCGTCGACGTTACCGTCGTCACGCTCCACGACCGGGATGGCCTGCTGCCCGCGGAGGCGGTCCAGCAAGGCCTGCCCGAACGCATCCTGGCTTCGCCGCATTCTGCTCATTGACGCGATCTCCGACGACTGGACTCGCATCGTCCTCGGTTCATCGGGGCAATGCAAGCGTCGCCGGCGGCGCCCCCGAAAGGGCCAAGGCCTTGATCAACGGCATGTGCACCGCTAACGTATACGTAGAGCGGGAGAGGTACGGAACAGGGAGCCTCACGGCCTCTCCGGCCCGGAACGGTGGTGCGCTGGGTCCACTGTCCGCTCTCGACGGGGATCGGAGGGAAACTGGCAGCCACCGCTCACCCAGCAGCCGCCCGCGCCGCCGCTACCGCGGCCGCGGGCGGCTGTGCATTTGTAGGGGGCCGGCGTTCGCTCTCCACAACATTTTGGCGCCGCGCAAAAGAAGTCTGAATGTCCCCTCGATAGCCTACCCGCCATGACGAAGTGGCCTGGGGCCTCAGGCTCCCTGGCACCGCCCTCTCGTCATGACCTCCTCCGCGGGCGGCCCGGCGCGCATGCGGGTCGCCCGTGCTCCTTTCCACGCCGAACCTGCCCTGCCGACATTTCGGACCAGAAACAGTAGTCGTCACGCGCGCAGGTTATCGACCTTGAACCCCCGTGCGCGCTCTCGTTATACTGCCATGGTCGAGTATTGACCTGTGCGACGCCGTTAGCTGCAAATGGCTTCCTCTGTTTCCTCTGTCGCACGGGACCACCTCGATCTATCCCTCTGGCGGCGCCCGCGGTCGTAATCCGATCGCGGGCGTCCGCTATTTGGGACTGCGCCCGCCGCTCCAAATCATTTTGTGTCCAAGATTAGGTAATTCTCCCGATAGGCGCCGGCCCTCCTGACTTGCTAGGCTGGTTCCACTGTTGAACCGGCTGCTCTCGGGTTGGGGGGCCCGTGTGGGGGACCAAGCGGGGGCGCGCGGGGGAACGAGCCGCCTGCGTGCCCCCGCCGGGGTCGCAGGCGGCATTTTTCTTCCGCCCTTTCTGCCACGTTGCCGGCGACTCGAACTGGCCCGCGCTCTCGCGGCGCGTCGCCTGTAGCCGAGGTCCACGGTCGGGTAGCATCTCTGCCGCCGGCGTTGCTCAGCCAGGCAGGGCGGGTTCCACCCGCCGCGGCGTCCTGCGTCGGGGCGCACACGTCGAGTCGGCGGCGTCCTGGCCTGTGAACGCTCGGCGGGCAGAGCCTGTCCTAGAATCTGTGAACGCTGCTGGTGAAGTCGTAGGGCGGGCTTCGCTCGCCGTTTGTGGCGGAGGCGGAAAGACGCGGGATCCGCGCGGCCACGTGCAGCCGGCGTGGCCCGCCCTACCATCTGCTCTCTATGTCCTGGCCGCCCGACCTTCTCTCAGCAGGTCGGCGACGAAGTCGGAGACAATCTCCGCGCCGAGCGAAGCCAGACGCTCCTCCACGTCATCGGCGAAGCATTCGAGTATTCCCTTGTCGGCCAGCAAGTCCACGACGCGATGGTGCAGACGGCGCATCAAGTTGCGATCTCGCCGGACCTCGTCGGGCAGTACGACATTGATACGGCCCCGGTCGTCCTCCTCGGCGTGCTCGGCCATGACTTGAAGGAGCCTCGATTTTCTAGCCACGGGCCACCTCCTCCTTTGGCCCACGGATGGCGTGGGGGAGAATACTGAAGTGGCCTTCGGCGACGCAGACCTCGATCGTTCGAAATATCGGCTTGTGGACCAGCAGGTGGCACGATTTACACAGGAAAACGAAGCGATCGGGGCGAATGGGCGGGACGTGATGGATGGTCAGGTTCTCCGTCGAGCCGCAGGCGATGCACGGCGTGATCTCGACGCGGCCGGTCCTGACCAGCCGAACGGACTTCCGCCGCAAGCGGTTGCGTTTCCGCTGACGGTGTTTGGCGCCCTTCCCCCGGCGTTTTAATTGGATGGGATCCCCGGTACTATTGACGGCAACCATCTGCACCTCCTTGGGGTGTAGCTTGGCCAGAGCCGGGTCGGTGTTCCACCACCTTCTCGGCTCGCCTTGCGCATAGGCGGAGCCACCGTGTGACTAAGTAGCACAGGCCGCAGCGCCGCTAGGGCGCACTGGACAGGCTCACGATGACTCCGCACGCTCCGATTGTCTTAAGAAAGGCATAACGCAACCTGTTCTACTTAGTCGTAGGTAAGTATGCCCGATAAACGCGTACAAGTCAAGAAAAACCACCCAAAAATGTTCCTAACGAAATACAGCGCGGGCTATACCCGCCGGATTTCCTGGCGGACATAGCCCGCCCTGCATCGCTACCGCAACGCCCACATCGACATGTGCTGGGCGTGGATGCCTCGACGCAGTTCCTGAAGGGCTACCTGCTGGCCGCCACGTCGAACAGAGTCTTCATCTTCGGCGGCGATTACATCCCCGTGGAGTGCGTCCTCGGCCACGCCCGCCAGAGCGTCGCCCGCGCCCTCGGCGCACTCGTCGACGAAGGCTACCTCACCCGCAGCGACGCCCCCGCCCCGGTCGCCCCCCTCCTCCACACCAACGCCCACCGCCTCTACCACCTCCCGGCCAAAACGGACAACCTCAAGCACGCCCCGTAGGCGTGAGCTGACGGGTCTTCCACCCGAATTGCCCAGCGGCCCCGGTCAGGAATCCTTGCTCTTCACGGAAACACTTCTGACGGACACGCCTGCTCTCGTTGCAGTGTCGCCGTCCTCACCTTTCTGGAGTGAAGTAGATTACCATTACTGCGACTCGTATTCATAAGCTTGGTACTCGTACGGCTTGCCCTTGAACTGCAGCGTCACGACAGGCACGTTCCGCTCGGCCCCTACCGCAGTCCATGCTGGCCGGCTAAGGAGAATCGGTGCTCGCGTCCGCCCAAGCCGGCTATCGAAGCGGTGCGCTTCTGCCTCCAAACGTTGCGCGAAATTCACATGATCTCCCAGCGGAGCGTACACGCGGCTGCCGCGCGCACCGAAATAGTCAAAGATCACTGGCCCGTAGTTAATCCCGACGCCGAGCCTCATCTCGAGCGGCTCGTACTCCTTCTCGAAAAACTGGCGCAGCTCCCGCCTTCCAAAAAACTCCGCCTTTAGATCGTCGAACGCCCTACACATTCCTCGTGCCGCCCGCAGCGCCGGCTCCACCCGGCTGTGCGCGTCCAACGCGGACTCACCAAACAGAGCCATGATGCCGTCCCCAGCCAAACCATGCACTCGCCCGCCAGTCTTTTGTATGATCTGTCCCATGCGCTCGTGATACTCCAGCATGAACGTTCTGAGTGCATCGCTCAGGTTGAAATTCCGGAGAATCTCGGTCGCCGGCGTGAAACCGCGAATGTCGGCAAACATCACCGCGACCCAGCGCTCCGCCGATGGTACCCGGTGGCTGGGCAAGTAAGTATGTTCTGTTACCCCGTGGTGGTTCTTCAGAAACTGCGCTGCGCGCGTTCCCATGGTACTAGCTGCCGCTTTCAACTGGCCGATCCGCTCTTCCGGCATCTCCTTGCCAATGCCCCTTTCGCCTCGCCACAGTAAGACAACTCCTAGAGCGCCCATGGCCAGTTGGCGTGTACACGCTGACAGCGGCAGCACCAGTAGTTCTGGTGCCCGCAAAGCAATTGCGTCCACCCCATGCAATCCAGCACTAGCACGGCGCCGCACTGTCTCATTCACCCAGTCGATCAGAACACTCCAACGGGACGTCTGCATCACAGTCGGCCAGAACGGCACAAACTGGGATGACAGTCGCAGCAGCCCCTGCTGAAGGCAATTCGCACTCTCGCGTCGCTCCTCCGTCACTCGCACGTATTGCGGCAACGCATCCTCGGCCACATCAGGCCGACCCGCCAGCCTGTTCCGCGCTCGCAACGCGCCCGAAAGATACGCGCGTGTCCGCTCATCAACGTGCAGCCACGACATCTCCAGGCCCCGCACAGTGCCGGCGCTATCTCTGCAGTCGGCTTTGGCAAGGAGGTGCATACCGTGCGTACACTCCGCGAAGAAGAGCAACTTGCCGGTAATCTCAGTGAAGATGCGCCTCAACGAGTAATCCACGCGCTCATCATGCTCTAGCGACATGAAGAGATTGTTTACAAACTGAAGGCATTCGAACTCTAGCCACTCCCGATTCCAATTATTCGGCATCTGGGCTCTCCTCGCTCAGAATGTCCCGCACGTGTTCGAGGAGAAGTTCGAGTTCACAGGGCTTCTGAATCCACTCGTACCGGACCTGCAGGTCATCCAGCTTGCGTAGATTCCCCGCAGCAAAGGATGCCTCAAGCACAGAAATGAAGATAACTGGGTACCTCGGTACCTGCTTCCTGCTTTTCACGAGGTCGTAGACAGCCAGAATACCCTCCTGCTGCCCTGTCGGAAGCCGGACGTCAACGAACCAAATGTCGCACTTCGGCGCCTCTTCCATGACTCCATTCCGGTCAACGGCTTCAAGCACTTCGTAACCGTAGTCCCTGAATAGGTTTACGACGGGGAATCGGAATCCGTCATCATCGTCGGCGACCAGAATCCGGTATGGCATCACGCCACTCCTACTGTACAGGGATGTGTACTGAAAACGCCGTGCCTCGACCCACTGCACTCTCTACATGACGCTCCCAGCCGAATCGGTCGAGAATCTGCTTAACTGCGGTCAAGCCCATCCCGATGCCTCCAGGGTGTCCGCTTGCGCGCCGCGAAAAGCCCGCGTCCCAAATCCGCAGCAGGTCGTCCGGAGGGATTCCGTGGCCCGTGTCTTTGACGGTCAAGATCGCCGCCTGCCCGTCGCGCCGAAGGCGAATGCGCACGGCGCCGCCCGCACGCGAGTACTTGATGGCATTGTGCAGGATGTTGTCGACGACGATCCCGAAGTCGGTCCGGTCGACTACGTCGAGCATGACGACTGCCTCGTCAATGTCGGCGGCGAAATCACGTTCGATTCGAACGTCGCTGTGAAGCAGGGGCTCTGCTTCCTTCAGTCGGCTGTTCACCAACTCTGCCAGCGGTGTGGCCTCGGGCCGTCGGCGCACCGCGGGATCGCTTGCATGCTGCGCGACCGCCACCAGAGCCCGCGTCGGCATCATGGCTGCCATCAGGGCCTGCTTGATGAAGTCAATGTGCCGATGGATGCGGTCGTACCTTGGCGGGTGACCTTCCTGGGCGAAGCGAAGCTCTCGCTCCAGTCCCGACAGGTTCATCGGGACCTGCCCAATCGGCGAACGGATCAGGTGGGCGAGATCCGAGAGCAACGACGTACGTACACGCTGTCCCACCTCTAGCGTCAGCACGATGAGGCTGGCCATGATACGGCACAGCGCGCGATCAGTTTCCGTGAAGAACGGCTCGCCTTGGCGGTTCTCGACTTTCAGCACGCCCACGACGGCATCGCGCTCGCCTAACAGCGGCACCGCGTACAGACACTTGAACGTCTTCTGTTGGCTAAGCCACATGGCCTCGTCCCAACGTCCGCGCCAAGATGCATGGTGTTTCAATTCATCCCACGACTTAGCCCAGAACGGCTGCTTGTGGGCAGCCACCCATGCGGTAATGCCCTCGATCTCGCCGTTCGGTACGCTTGGATCGCGGAGGTGATACACATGATAAGACTGGGCCTCGATTCGAAAGCCAACTCCATCGGCGAGGTGGAGTTCTTTCCCGCTGGGATCAACTAGCCACAATGAGCAAATCTCGGCGTGCAGATTCTCGGCAACCGCCTTGACAATCTCGTTGATTAGACGCCGTGGTTCGAATGGTTGCAGCAGAGCGGCGACCATCTTCGCCGGAACCCGAATGAGTCGCTGTTCGTGCGGTTCCAGCAAGCTGAATGAATGCACCGCCATCGCCACATCCGGGACCATCTCCCGAACGGTGCGCCGGTCTTGCTCAGGAAAGCCGGCGGCTGATCCCCTCTTGTTCTCCAACTTGAAAACACCGATTACGCTCTCGCCAAGCACAACTGGAAAGGCACTCAGGGAGCGGAAATACTGTTCTGGTGCCCCGGCCCACTGCATCGAGTCCCAGCGTCCCCTCCAACAGAATCCGTATTCCCGTTTCAATTGCTCAAGCGACGTGATGTGGACTTCCCGACCAGTCTGCGCCACATAACCGGTCACCCCGTCCGCCCTCCGGCCTTCCGGGTCATTGCGGCGGATTTCGTACTGAATCTCCTGAGCGATCGTCTGAGGTTCCTTGGCTGATGCGGCGAGCAGACGCAGGCGATCAACGCCTGCTTCGTCCTTGTATCTGCGCCAGAGCGTGCACACTTCAGCATCGAAGACTTCGGCGCACGTCTCGACTATCCTCCGGCCCATCTCGTCGAACGAGTTCGTCTTCGAGATCGCAGCGAGAATTGACTCGCGGGCACTTGTGGCCATGCGGCACGATTCCTTTCTAAGCGCACTTGGCAAGTATACCGCAATCTCAAGCCGCTTGATTCGTCTTCTGTCGGGACGAACACGCCCTACCGCCAAGTCTATTCTAGTGCTCCAGGTCCCGCGATAGCGGCTGCCCTACCGGCAATCGAAACCGCTCACGGTGCGGACCTCTGCCGGTTCCGCCCATGAGACCGCGGCGTTTGGGCCGGGACTCGCGCATCCGGTTCAGTCCTGGGCGTGCTTCAGGAGGCTTGGGTCGTGCTCAGGCTGCGCCGGCGTCTAGTCCCGTGCGTAGCTCGTTTGCATGAGAGCGAATACGTGAGCTGGTTGGAACACCGACCGAGCAGAGAAGGACGTTGTTCATGTCCGAGTCCCCTCTCGCCGCGTCGCCCGACTGCACAAACGCCCGTGCGAAATGATGAGGATCCTGACCGCCAAGCCAACTCACTCGCCGAACACCGAGCGCGGCCGACACGCGTTACTGAAGCCGCTGCTCGTTCGCAGCGTGCGGCGTCGCGTCAGCGGCCCGGGGACGGGAAGTGATTCATCGACAAGGCTCTACCGCTCAAGCTGTTGGCGCCCGTCAGGGCAGGCACCTGATCGAACGCCGGGCGTTGTCATGCCTCGAACGATGCTGCAAGAAGTTCGGCCTCGACGCGGTGCCGTTGCCCGTGTTTGTCGAAGACTGGGGCGAGCATCCGTCGCGCATTCTAGATCTTGCCCGTGGACTTGCACGCTCCAGGATTCGCGACACGACTGCAGCGTCGTCGGGGAGCGTACATTGACGGGTTCTGTGCGCATAAGAAACCCCCGCACGTCGCGGGGGTTTCGCGTGAATCGCCCCCACGGGGACTCGAACCCCGGTCTCCAGGATGAGAACCTGATATCCTAGGCCGCTAGACGATGGGGGCTATGACTCGCCGAAACGAGTGTTTTGACTAACCTTAGCGGCTCGCCCCGCCACAGTCAACGGGGCCGCCACGAACCGCCGCTATCGGACGGCCTCCGACCCCCTGCCGACGCGGCCGTCCCGGTGCAGCACCGCCGATTCAGCCCGGCCTATCACGGGCTCGCGCCGGCGGCGATCAGCTCGTCAGGGCCCGTCACGTGCCGGCCCGGCGGCCAGGCGCGGGTCGGGTCGTACCATTCCCGCCACGCCGACTCCCACTCTTCCCGGCTCTTCACGTTGATGAACGCCGCCCGCACGCGGGCCGGGAACGGGTGCCGCTTCGCGTAGCGAATGCCAAACTTCCGCATCACCTTCGGCCCGATCTTCGGACCGTGAAGCTGCTCGACCAGGTCGAAATGCTCCCGGATCACCCGCCCCTGCTCCGCCACGGTCGGCGGCTCCGGCAGCGGCTGACCCGCCAGCACCGCCCGGGCCTCGCGAAAGATCCACGGATTGCCGATGCAGCCGCGCGCCACCGACACGCCGTCCACGCCCGTCTGCGACAGCATGCGGGCGATATCGTCCGCCGTGAACAAATCGCCGCTGCCCAGCACTACCCCCGCGCCGGCGTGCCGCTTCACGCGAGCCAGGAAGCCCCAATCCGCCGCCCCCATGTACCGCTGCCGGACGGTCCGCCCGTGCACGGTCACCGCCGCCAGACCCAGCTCGAAAGCGGCGTCGAAGATGCGGAAGAAATCCCGCTCGCTCTCCGCCGAGTCGTCCATCCCCCGCCGCATCTTCACCGTCACCGGCACCGCCGGCGGGACGGCCTCTCGCACCCGCCTCAGGATCTCCAGCGCCTGCGGCACGTCGGACAGCAGGTACCCGCCCCGGCACCGCCCCAGCACCTTCTTCACCGGACAGCCGAAGTTGATGTCCACCACATCGAACCCGCTCTCGGCCAGCAGCGCCGCCGCCTCGGCGAACTCCGCCGGCGTCGCCCCGATGACCTGCCCGCCGACCGGGTGGTCCTCGGCACAGAGCGTCAGCACCTTCCGCTGAAACTTGCCGGCGTGCGTCAGCGACCGGTCCAGAACGACCTCGTGCAGGGCGTACGGCGCCCCCAGCCGCCGGGCGATCAGCCGCATCGGCAGATCGCTGTAGCCAGCCAGGGCCGCCTGCGACAGTGGAACATCGAGCTGTACGGGGCCGATTTTGAGCATCCGGCCGATTATACTCGGCGATCTGTCCGGGGTTACGAGGGTATCCATGCGTCGCGAAGTCGGCCCGGCCAACCGCGTTCACGTGATCGCCCACGCCAACCCGCCGCGGAACGACATCCGCCGGCTGGGCCTCGACTCCGTGGGCGACTATCTCAGCTTCATCCGCGCCCACACGCCGGCGCCGCTGCACGTCACCGCCGCTCCCGAGCTCTTCCGCGTCGAGGAAGATGAGTGGCACAGTGGTCGGCGGGATGACGCCGCCCGCGTCCGCGACCTGCAAGACGCCCTCAGCGACCCGCAGACGCTCGCCATCGTGGCCACCAACGGCGGAGCGTACTTCTCCCGCATCCTGCCGCACGTCGATTTCTCGGTCCTGACTCGCCGTCGGCGGCCGATCTGGGCCCTCGGCTTCAGCGAGATCACGCCACTGGTGAACCTGATCGCCAGCTTCCGCTGTGGACGCGGGTTGTACTGGCTCTGCCCGAACTACGTGGCGTACAAGGTTCGGCGATCGGCGATATTGGCGGCGTTTGGCGAGTTCTGGCGGCTATTGCCGCAGATTCTCGCCGGCTGCGCTCCGACGGGGGCGGAGCACCTTTCCTTCGGCCCGCTTCACGGCGAACTGACCAGCGGGCGCGCCGTCGCCGGGCCGGTGAAGCTGGTGGGCGGCTGTCTCGCCGTCCTGGCGGCGGTGGTCTCGGGACCGCTGGGAGCCCGCATGCGGCCACGCGGCCACTGGCTCTTCCTCGAAGACATCCAGGAGGTCCCCTACCGCATCGACCGACACCTCGCCGCGCTCAAGTTCGCCGGCTGGTTCGAGCGCATCGCCGGCGTGCTGGTCGGCGACTTCCACGCCGCCGAGGGCGACACGCAGGACGCCGTCCTTGATCTGCTGCGGTTCCACCTGCCGGCGGGGCGATCGCTGCCGGTCGTGAAGACACGTGATTTCGGCCACGTCTGGCCGCTGCTACCCGTCGCCGTCAACCGCCCCCTGCAACTCGACGTCCGTCGGCGGAAGGTGACGTTTTCGGGCACGCTGGAGTAAGCGGAGGGAGGGACTGGGGTGAGTACACGCCAAGAGCGTCGAACCCAGCGGCTGGCCCGCCAGCGTGCCCGCAGGGCCCGCCTCTATCCGGAGCTCGCCCTCTTCCCGATTGACGAATACCAACGGGCCGTGAAGAGCGCCCAGTCCCTGCCGCTGCGTCAACCGCTCCTGTGGATCGCGCTGGCACTGATCGTGGCCGCCGTCGTTGTCGTCGGCCCAACACTCCGCAGAGAACTGCGGGGTCTGGGCATGCCCGATGTCGTTGCCGAAATTCTGGTTGTGGTCGGCACAGGCGCGATCACGGGCGTGTCGCTGCTTGCGATCGTCCGCACGCCGGTGCGGCGTGCCCTGCGGCGGCGGCTGGTCGAGCTTGGCACAGCAATCTGCGTCAACTGCGGCTACGACCTCCGCGGACAAACGCAGCCGCGCTGCCCGGAATGCGGCAAAGCCTTCGACCCGGCATTGCTCACGCCGGCCGACCGGGCCGATCCGGACGCCGCGCCCCGCCATGACACGGACTGACTGGGGACACAGGGATGAGCAGTGCCGAAGAACGGAAAGCGAAGCGACTGGCCAAACGACGCAGCCGACTCGCTCGGTTCTGCCCGGAATTCGCCCTCTTCCCGACCGCCGAGGACGCGAAGCGAGCTCAACGGGAACTGACATTCGCGATGCTGCGCTGGCCCTCCACGTGGGTCACGACGGCTATCGCGGCACTCATCGTGATTCCCCTCGCGATAATCCTCACGCGGGTCCTTGCCCACCTGGGGGTACCCGATTTCTTCTACAGTGTCATTACCGGCGGTCTCGCCGGCTGCGCCGGCGCACTGGGCCTGAGACTGCCAGTCCGCAAACGGTCGCGGCGATTCCTGCGACAATGCCTGATCGAACGCGGCGTGCCGGTCTGCCTGCACTGCGGCTACGACCTCCGCGGGCAAACGGCCCCGCGCTGCCCCGAATGCGGCCAGCCGTTCGACCCGATGCTGCTCCGCCCCACCGATCACCCCACTCCCAACGCCGCCGCGGGCGAAACGTCGCCGAGCGACCAGCCGCCGCCCGAAGCGCCGTAGCGTCCGGCACGGGGCCCAAACGCTGCCCCGAGCAGCAGCACAGAGCCCGGACGGTGTGTGTCATGCCCAGGCTGTGAGCGAGGGAATGCCTTCCCATGCACGAGACGAAGACATGCCGGCGCCTTAGAGCTTCGGCATGCCACACTCCACCTCAAGGCTCACGGCTCACAGCTCAAGGCTGAAAGCTGACGACTGACGGCTCAACCCTACCGAAGCTGCTTCACTTCCTCCGTCAGCAGCGGCACGACCTTGAACAGATCCGCTACGATCCCGTAATCCGCCACTTTCAGAATCGGCGCTTCCGGATCGGTGTTGATCGCCACGATCGTCTTGCTGCCGCGCATGCCGGCCAGGTGCTGAATCGCCCCGCTGATGCCGGCGGCGATGTACAGCTTCGGCGTGACCGTCTTGCCGGTCAGGCCCACCTGCCGGCTGTGCGGCTGGTAGCCGGCGTCGCACGCGGCACGCGAGGCCCCGACCGCCCCATCGAGCAGCTTGGCCAGCTCGTACAGCATGCCGAAGTTCTCTTCGTTCTTCAGGGCTCGCCCGCCGGCGACGATGATGTCAGCCTCGGTGACGTCCTTGACCTCACCGCCGGCCCGCACGACCTCTTTCACCGTGATGCGGTCATCGCCGGCCGCGGCCTGATACGCCACCGATTCCCGAGCCGCCCCACTGCCGCCGGTCGGAGCCGCGTACGTGTTCGGCCGAATCGAGATAATCGCCGGCCGGTCGGCGGCGAAGGCGACATGGCAACTCGCCTTCCCGTTATACAGCGGCCGCTTGGCATCGACCGCGCCGCCGTCACCAATCTGCACCTCGATGGCATCCGGCACGACGCCCGCCCCACACCGTACGGCGACGCGCGGGGCCAGGTCGCGTCCGAGGAAAGTGGTGGCCATCAGGACCACGCGCGGCTGCACCTGCTCCATGACCGCGGCGAGCGCGGTGCGGTAGCGCAGCGCCGAGTACGTGGCCAGAGCCGGATCGCTGACACAGATGATGCGGTCGACGCCCGTCGCAGCGACGGTGTCGGCGGCGTTGTTGATGGCGTTGCCAATCACGCAGGCGACGACCTTGCCGCCGGTCTTGCCGGCCAGCTCCCGGGCGGGCGTGACGCACTGCAGCGCCGCCGGATGGGCCACGTCGTCGCGTTGTTCCACGAAAACCAGAATGTCGTTCGTCATGTCTTCGCCTTGCTTAGCTCTGCGGCGCCGGTTGACGACGCCGGGGTGTACGTTTCGTCCCGAATGCCTAGAGGGCCTTGGCTTCCTCACGCAGCAACCGCACCAGCTCCTTGACGGCCTGCTCGGGCTCGCCGTCGAGCAGCTTCCCCGGCGGTCGCGCCGGCGGCGGCTCGAAGCCGCGCAGCTTCATGCCGCCGACACCGCCCGTCGCTTCGGCGAAACCAGCCACATCCTTGGCCGCCAGCACCTGCACGGGTTTCTTCTTGGCCTTCATCAGGTTGGGCAGCGAGGGGTAGCGCATCTCGCACAGCCCCTTCTCCGCGGTGAGCAGCGCCGGCAGCAGAACGTTAACCACTTCTTCGGCACCCTCGATCCGCCGATTCGCGACGAACGACTTGCCGTCCGCGGCGACTTCGAGCTTCACGGCCGCCCCGACGTGCGGAATGTCGAGCAGCTCGGCGAGCGCCGGTCCGACCTGACCGGCATCGAGGTCGATCTCCTGCTTGCCGGTGATAATCAGGTCATAGCCGCCATCCTTGACAACGGTGGCGATCAGGGCCGCCGTTTGCAGGTCGTCCAGCGCCGCGAAGGCGTCATCCTGCAAGTGGATACCCTGATCCGCCCCGACGGCCAGCGCCGTCCGCAGGGCCTCGGCCGCCGTGGCCGGCCCGACGATCAGGGCCGTGACGCCTTCGACGTCCGACCGCTTCTCCTTGAGCAGAACGGCCTGCTCGATGGCGAATTCGTCGAACGGGTTGACGACCATCTTCACGCCGGCCCGCTCGATATCGCCGCCGTCCGCCCGGATTTTGACGGTCGTGGTCGAATCGGGAACCTGCTTGAGCACTACGAGAACCTTCATCGTTGCCTCCGTCAGCCTGGTTGGGAAGGGCCGGAGATCTGCACGCCGGCCACGGCAATCTTAGCGTTGCCGCCCCTCCGCGCAAAGAACCCCGATTGACGACCCGCCCCGTTTTGCGGCAAACTGCGCCCCGCTCGCGGCGACGGTGTGGCGCTGTGAGCCGTCGGGCCTCGCCAGTGTCTCCCGGCCAAACAGATTCCGGCTGCCAGCAGCCAACGGAGCATCATGCGGATTCGCGAACTGCTATCGTGCGGACGACTGAGTATTTCCTTCGAGTTCTTCCCCCCGAAGAGCGCCACCGGCTTCGCCCAGCTTCGCCAGGCCCTGGCCTCTCTGCACGAGCTGCGGCCCACGTACGTCTCGGTCACCTACGGCACCGGCGGCAGCACCCGCCGCCAGACGATCGACCTGGTCACGCACCTGCGCGAGGAATACGGCCTCGAGGCCATGGCCCACCTCACCTGCGCCGGGGCCTCACGGCAGAGCCTGCTGGCCATCCTCCAGCGCCTCTCCGACGGCGGTGTGGACAACCTGCTCGCCCTGCGCGGCGACCCGCCCGTGGGCAGCGGCCCCTTCACCCCGCACCCCCGCGGTTTCTCCCACGCCAGCGAACTCGTCGCCCTGGCCCGCGACCGTTTCGAGTTCTGCATCGGCGGGGCCTGCTACCCCGAAGGGCACGTCGAGGCCGCCAGCCCCGAGACCGACATCGACAACCTGCGGCGCAAGGTCGACGCCGGCTGCGAGTTTCTCATCACGCAGCTTTTCTTCGACAACCACAAGTATTTCGATTTTGTCGGGAAGGTGCGGGCGGCGGGCATCGGCGTGCCCGTCATCCCCGGCATCATGCCCATCACCAACGTCGACCAGATCGAGCGCTTCACCCGCTACTGCGGCGCCACCATTCCCGAGCCGCTCTATAGCGAATTGCGCAAGTTGCAGGATGACCGCCACGCCGTCCTCTCGCTCGGCGTCGCCCACGCCACGGCGCAGTGCGTCGAGCTGTTGCAGCGCGGCGCCCCCGGCCTGCACTTCTACACGTTGAACAAGTCCCCCGCCACGCGGACGATTCTCACCGCCATCCGCACGGTGTATCCGCCGGCGGCTCGTCCCGCCGGCTGGTGACCGCCGCATTCCGCAGCAATGCCACTTTCCGCCACGTCGAGCACAACGTCGCCAGACTCAGCGCCCCGACTAGCAGCGCGACTGCCGTCGGCACCGTCCGGCCACCCAGCGCAGTAGACGCCGGCGAGAGCTGGGCCACCGTCGCCGACGCCGGCGCCCATCGCCCGGCGACGTTCATTCCGTCGACGAGCTGCAGCAGGTCCGCCTCAGGCAGCTTGCCGCACACGGCGAAGCCGCACGCCTGGCCTTCCCACTTCACGACGGTTACGTCGTGCGGCGCGTGGGCCACGTTGTACTGCCGCTCGCGGTGCTGCTGGCAGCCGCCCGCCGCGCCGCACTGCGTACAGCCCGGCATGCGGCAGCGAGGTCGCATAGTGAAGACGGAGACGACCTGCTCCGGCTCGTCGGGCGTCTGCCCGGCGCGCTTGTAGTACGCGTGCAGCGTGCCGAACTCGTGCCGCTCGGGACAGTCACACACACCGGCGAATTGGTACCCCGCCGCGGACAGGTCCGGCAAATGCACGCCCAGGTCGCACGAGCCACGCTGCTTCAGCGCGGCGACGACGTCGGTCCGTGTTCGGCCGGCCAGGTGATACGGATCGTGGTGGTGCTGAATGGCGCAATGCTCGTGAATCGCGGCCACGAGCTCCGGCTCCACAACCGGAGCGGCCACCGCGCTGCGGCCGGTCAGCGGGCCCCACGACACCATGAGCACCGCCGCGGCGGCCACCGCCGTGGTGAGGCCGATGATGCGTCGCCTCCACCGCCGCGACGCGGCCGGCCGCTGCGTGGACAGTGCGCCGAGAATGCGGTCGCGCAGGCCGTCGGGCACCACCTCCGCTTCGAGAACCCGCCGCGTGGTCCGGCGCAGCGCCTGCCAGCGTTGCACGATCGCCCGGCTGTCGGGGTCGCCGGCGAGATGACCGGCGATTTCCGCCCGCAGCTCGACCGCGAGCTCCCCGTCGGCGTAGGCCGCCAGACTCCGCTGCAACTCTGCGGGCGTCATGACGTCTGCTCGCCCCCCGTCAGTCGCTGCTCGCGAGCGAAGTCGCCCAGCGAGCGCGTAAGCTGCTGTCGCGCCCGGTGCAGGCGACTCATCACCGTGCCAATCGGCACGTTCAGAATCCCGGCGATGTCCTGGTAACTCACTTCCATGGTGGCCCAAAGCAATAGCACTTCGCGAAACTCAGCCGGCAACTGGTCGATGGCTCGTTTCACTTCCTCATCCAGGCGCTCGTAGTCGAGGTCGGGTGGCGCGGACGAAGACCCGTCAGCATGCACCTGCTCAAGCGTCTGCTGGTCGACCGCCCGGGGGGCCCGCCTCATTCTTGCCTGGCGGTTGAGGAATGTGTTGTGCAGGATCTTCAGTAGCCACGGCTTTATGCCGAACTCGCGTATCTCGAACCGCTCGAAGGCGGCGTGCGCCTTCAGGTACGTCTCCTGGACCAAGTCCTCCGCCTCGTGCACGTCACGGCAGAGCCGCCGCGCCACGCGGAAAACCGTATCCAGGTGAGGTACAGCCAGCGCTTCGAACGAATGCTCGTGCTCGCCTGGCATCATCTGACCGTCGGTTCAGGCCGACGTTCCATGGTTTCTAACCCTGCAGCCCGGGATGTAATTCCCGACGATGCCGCCGATTATGCGGGAACGGCTGGCCCCCCGCCACCCCGACGTGCTACAATCCGGCTAATAGGGGCGCCAATCGCGTCAATCGGCGATACCGGGAAGGACCACCATGATCGTACCACGTCTCGCCGTCGGTCTGGGCTTGGTGTGCTTCTGCGTGGCCGCGCCGCCGGCGGAACCTGCCGACGACGACGGGCCGCAGACCGTGCAGTTCAACGCCGCGGACGGCTTCTGGATCTACGCCGACTACCAGGCACCGACGTCGAGCTACGTGGAGGCGCCGATCGTGATCCTGCTGCACGCAGAGCAGGCCGACCGGCGTGCATGGGCTCCGCTGATACCGGCGTTGCGTGAGGCCGGCTTCGCCGTGCTGGCCATGGACCTGCGCGGCCATGGCGAAAGCAGCGACAGCGGCACGCGTCGTCAGGCCACCGAGCTCGACGCCCGGCTGTTCCGAGACATGCAGGCCGATCTGCGCGGGGCATACGACTGGCTGGCGGCACAGAAGGGGCTCGATCGGGCGCGGTTCACCTTGGTAGCCGCCGGTCGAACCGTGGGCGTCGCCACGAGCTACGCGGCTGCCGATTGCAGCGTTGATGCCGTGGTCTGCCTGTCGCCACAGCTCGGGCAGGAAGGACTCGACCCGGTGGCAGATCTCAGCCAGATTCACGGCCGGCAATTGCTGTTCCTCGGGGCCCGCGACGAACGGCAGGTTTGTGAGACGCTGGCCAAGCGGACGAAGGGCGCCCGCACCTGGTTCTGCGACAGCGACAAGCACGGCACCGACCTGCTCGGCAACGCCCCCGACATCGAGAAGCAAATCGTGCGTTTCCTCGGCGACGCCGTCGGCCGGCCGTCCTCACTGACCGTGTACGGCAGCATCCGCAGCAACATCTACCACCAGCCCGGCTCCGGCTGGATCGCCGAGATTAGCCCAACGAACCTGCGCCACTACTCCTCGCCGCGCGAAGCCGAATCGCGTGGCCTCCGCGCCGCCCGCAGCGACGGCCCCCGCCGCCGCCGTTCGCCCTCGCCATAGCCCGTCCGCGCGGAATCCGCCGGCGTGCAGGAACTTGTAACCGCCGCCGCTTTGCCTTGGCGCCGGCGCTTGACCCGGGCATAGTGCCCGCAACGATCGGGTCGGCGTGCCGTCCGCGCTCGAAGCGGACATCCGGCCTCGGACAAGCGGAGCGTGTGCGATGCATGTACAGATCAGGTGGGCGGCCGTGGCCATGTTTCTGATTCCAACCGGGGCCCGGGCCGATAACCCGTGGACCGACGAAGTCGCCCCCGCCATTGCCAAGGCCACCGACGCCGGCACGGTCGAAGCCTACGCCGAGGCGCTCGACGTCACCTGGCGTGCCGACGACTGGCTCGCCGCACTCCCCCTCGCCCGCGAGGCGATCGCCAAGCATCCGGAGGCGGCTGAGCTCCAGGCCCGCGCCGCCCGCACCTTCTGGCGAGCCGGGAACATCGCCGAAGCGGAGGCCACTCTGAAGCGCGTTCCCGGCCGAACGACCGACCGCGTCGCCCTCGGCATGATGATCGTCGTCAACCTGGCCCACGGCGACCGATCGGCCGCCCTCCGAGCCGCTAGCCACCTGGAGTCGCTCGACGACCTTACCGCCGAAGACGTCTTCGCCATCGTCACCGCCCGCTCGACGACCGGCCACCTCGACGGCATGACCGACCTGCTGCGGCGAGTCCAGGAGCTCACCGACCCGGCCCACGGCTACCCGGAACTCCACTTCGCCGAGCAACTGGAGGGCATGCCCGAGTTCTTCGCGGCCATCGGCACCGAACCGGTCAACCGCGTCTCCAAGTGCGGCTCCGCCCGCATGCCCGTCCTGCCGCTGTTCAACCTGCCCAGTTGCCAGGCTACCATCAACGGACACGGCCCCTACCGCCTGATCGTCGACACCGGCGGCAGCATCACCCTGTCGCTCGATTCCGCGGTCGCCGAGGAGATCGGCCTCGAATCGATCACGCAATCCAGCGTCCACGGCGTCGCCGGCAAGACCGAAGCCGGTCAAGCACTGGTGGACGAGCTTTGCATCGGCGATATCACCTGCCGCCGCGTCCTCACCCGCACGTTCGGCGTGCGGCAAGCCGTGGCCAACAGCGCCGACGGCATCCTCGGCACAGGCATCTTCAGCGACAACCGCATGGTGCTCGACTTCTTCGACGGCCGCCTGGTGGTGCAGCCCTCGACGGCCCGCCCCGCCGCCGGCCAGGAGCTCGACGCCCGCATCATCGGCGACGGCAAGCTGATCGCCTTGGCCACGCTGCACGACGAGCCGGTCGCGGCGTTGCTGGACAGCGGCGCGGACCTGCTCGCCGCCGCCCCTTCACGCCTGCAACGGCTCTACCCCGGACGCGAGTTCCGCACCGCGTCGGCGGCGCTCCCCATGGGCGTCGGCAGCGAGCAGAACCCCGAGATCAGCCTGACCCCCGGCCTGGACTTCGCCATCGGCGGGCGTTTGTACGAAAACTACGGCGGGCTCGGGCTGGACGTGCTCGACCGGCTGCTCGGCCCGCTGCTGGGCATGCAGACGGACGTCCTCGTGGGCATGCCGGTCATGCGTGAGATGAAGACGCTGAGCGTCGACTTCGCCCGCTGCCGCATGTGGGTGGACTGGCTCGATGAGCAGTAGCAGACGACGAGCGCGCGTGCTATCCGCCGCCGCCCGCCGGCTCCGTGGCTTTGCCGTCGAGATACGCCGGCCGGAGCAGCACCTGAACATCGACCGACTTGACACTGGGGGCGGCGCGGACAATCTCGGCCAGTCGCTCGGCGGTGACGCCCTCCGGCACGAGCCCGTACACGAGTACGGCCCCGTCGTCGTAATGCACATGCAAATAACTAGTCGCCCCCAACCCGAACGTGGTCACCAGCCGGGCGCGGATCAACCCCGCCGCCCCCTGGTCCACGACCGTGTCGCCGACGTGTGCCGCCGCCGCCTTCGCCCGGTCGGCGTTGGATTGCTCCGCCGGCTCCTGGACGAAGAAGTACCCGAAAAGCCCGAGCAGTCCCAGCGCCAGCAACGCAAGGGCCGTACGAATCATGACTACCGTCCTCCGCGTCCTCGCCCCGGCACACATGCTGATTGTACCGCCGACGGCGGGGGATTCCTCTGTATGGCAACGCTCTAAGCGGCCGATAATATATGGTTAGGAGCCGGACCGGGAGAACCGCCCATGCCGCCCAGCCTGAAGTGGACCGACACCGAAGACATCGCCTTGCTCCTTCACGAGAATTTCCCGGACGTCGACCCGCTGACCGTCCGCTTCACGGACCTGCGGGACCGGGTCTGCGGGCTGGCCGACTTCGGCGACAAACCCGAAGCGTGCAGCGAAGGCAAGCTGGAGGCGATCCAGATGGCCTGGCTGGAGGAGTATCGGGGCGGCTGATTCGTCCCGTCGCCTGCTGGTGAACCGACTCCCGGAACGTGGTAAGATGGTAGCAGCAATGGATTGCACGCCTGGATCGACGCCGGACCGCCGTGTTGCGGCCCGGATATAGGAGATTTTTACCTATGTTCCGCATGACGGTACTGTGCATGATGGTGGGGACGCTCAGTCCCGTACTGCCCCAGGGTTGTCCGGTTATCACGACGCCCGACGACACGAAGTTCGTCGATCGGCAGAGTATGACCGTCGACGTCAGTGGCCAGGTTACGGCCGAAGCCGACGACACGGTCGTGCTGACCGCCGTCGCCACCGCTGACGTGGCCGGCGGGGCCGTGACGTATAGCTGGCTCCAGATCGCCGGGCCCGGCGTGAGTCTCACCGGAGCCGACCAGGCCACCGCCAGCTTCGTCGCCCCCTCCCTGCCCGACGACCAGTCGTTGCGCTTCGTGGTCACGACGACGAACGAACGCGGTGACATCGGCCGGGCTGATATCGAAGTGCTCGTCACCGCCGATCCCGACTACGGTGCTGCCGACGACACGACCAGCGACCGGGCCCCGATCGCCCGGGCCGGCCTGGACCAGACCATCGCCGAAGGCGCCCGCCACACGCTCGACGGCTCGAATAGCCGCGGCGACGACCTGACGTACGAGTGGAGCCAGGTTTCGGGAACAACCGTCGAGCTAAGCAACCCCGAGACCTACAAGGCGACGTTCGTCGCGCCCACCTACGAGGCCCACGGCGAAAACCGCCTCGAGTTCAACCTCGAAGTTCTCGACCGTCGCGATCGGCGGGACACCGACCGCGTGGTCATCACCGTCCGCGAGCGCACCGCTGCAGACGACACGACGCTCAACCCGCAGGTCACCATCAAAACCACCATGGGCGACATCGTGGTCGAGCTCGACCGCGAGGCCGCCCCGATCACCGTGCAGAACTTCCTCGAATACGTCGCCGACGACTTCTACGACGGCACCATCTTCCACCGCGTCGTCCCCGACTTCGTCATCCAGGGCGGCGGCTATGACGCCGACCTCGAGCACAAGGACACGAACGACCCCATCGAGAACGAGTCGGACAACGGCCTGAGCAACGTTCGTGGCTCGATCGCCATGGCCCGAACCTCGGACCTCAACTCGGCCACGTCGCAGTTCTATATCAACCTGGTGGATAACACCGGCGTCGACGGCAACCCCGATCTGGATGATCTCCAGTACGCCGTCTTCGGCGAGGTGGTCAGCGGCATGGACGTGGTCGACGCCATCGCCGCCGTCACGACGCACACCGAGGCCGGCTTCAACGACGTGCCCGTGGAGGACGTCATCATCACCGACATCGTATTCACCGCCGGCACGACGCCCGCGGCAGAGCAGTGACGCCGGAAAGACTGGGAACTAACCCGACCGCGACGACCGACGCACAGCTTACGCGTAGCGTACCCACCGCAGCAGCTCGCTGAGCGAGGGCGGCTTCCCGTACATCAGAATGCCCACGCGGAACACTTTCGCCGCCGCCCAGACGGCCACGACGACGCTCGCCCACAGCACGACCTGCGTGCCGACGAGCTGCCACAGCGGAATGTGCGGGTTGACGCACGTCCGCAGGATCATCACGAACGGCGTGATCGGCGGGATGAAGCTCAGCACCACGCTGAACGCCGAGTCCGGACTCTGCGAGATCGGGAACCACAGCACCATCGGCACGATGTTCAGGATCGTCACCGGCGAGGCCATGCTCTGCGCTTCCTTCAGCGTATTGCAGGCCGAGCCGATTCCGGCCAGGATCGCCGAGAAGAGCAGGAAGCCCGGCACGAAGTACAGTGCCGCCGCCGCCAGGAACTGCCAGGATACGAGCTGCCCCATACCTCGGGCCTGGGCCACAGCGTAGCCGACGCCGCCCCACACGCACAACAGCAGCACGCCGACGGCCACCATGCCGAGGATCTTCCCGGCCATCAGTTGCAGCGGGCTCACGGCCGACAGCAGCACTTCGATCACGCGCGACGACTTCTCTTCGAGCACGCTGGTCAGCAGTCCGTAGCTGATCTGCATGACGCCCATGAACAGCAGGAACATCGCCGCGAAGGGCGTCAGCAGCCGCGCGATCAGCATCTCCCGCCCCGTCGCGGCCCCTGTCTCCAGGTCGACCGTAAGCATGGGCACTTCGCTGCGCAGCGCACGCACCGCCTGGGGATCAAGCGGCGGCTCCGCCTGCTGACAGCGAACGACGAACACCGCCTCGTTGAGCAGCCTCTCGATGTTCTTGCCAGCCTCGATCTGCTGGTCGCGGCGGGCAAGCTGGCAGGCGTCCGACGCGCCGAGCGCGTCCACGGGCACCACCAGGTAGCCGTACAGATCGCCTTTGCGCACTTCCGTGGACAGGGCGTCCAGGTCGGCGTCCGCCGGCTGCTCCTCCAGCACGAACGTGCGCTTCGGGTTCGCCGCGTTGTACTGCTCGAACTGCTGCCCCAGCGGCTCGGCCAGCAGGCCCGTGTGATCCACCAGGGCGATATGCCGCGGGGGGACTTGCTCGTCCTCGGTCAGCTTGCCGATCCAGTCGGCCCCGAACATGAAGCCCAGCACCAGCAGCGGCATGAGCACCACGGTGATGAAGAACGCCTTCGTGCGCACCGTCTCCAGGAATTCGCGAATGGCGACGGTCAGGACCTTATCCATGCGTCACCTCCGCCGCCTCGGCCGCCACCGGCTCGCTCTCGCCCGCATCCGCCTCGACCAGTTTCACGAAGATCTCCTGCAAGCTCGGTCGTTGCAGCTCGAACCGCGTCAGACGCACCGCGCTGACCGCCTCGTGCAGCAGGGCGTCCACGTCCACCCCCTCGGCCAGCTCCAGCCGGGCGTGACCGGTCGTGATCTGCGAATCGACCACGCCCCGGGCGCGGGCCAGCACCCCCAGGTCACCCTCGCCTTCGAGCACCAACATCCGCGTGTCGAAACGCGCCCGCACTTCGTGCAGCGTTCCGTCGATCAGCTTGCGACCGCGGTTGATCAGCACGATCCGGTCGCACAGCCGCTCGGCCTGCTCCATCTGGTGCGTCGAGAAAATGACCGTCGCCCCCTCCCGGCGTAGCTCGCCCAGCAGCCGCTCCAGCAGATCCACGTTCAGCGGGTCCAGCCCCGAGAACGGCTCGTCCAGGATCACCAGCTCCGGCTCGTGCAGCAGCGTGCAGACGAACTGCAGCTTCTGCTGCATGCCCTTCGACAACGCCTCGACCTTGCTCATCTTGCGGTCGCGCAGCCCCACCCGCGCCAGGCTGTCGTCAATGCGCTGCGTGAGCGTCCGCCCGTGCAAACCCTTGAGCTTGCCGAAGTACCGCAGCGTGGCGTCCACCGTCATCTTGCGGTACAGACCGCGCTCTTCCGGCAGGTACCCCACCCGATCCTTCACCTGCATCGCCAACGGATGACCGAGAATCTCCACCGCCCCGCTGTCCGGGTACGTGATCCCCATCACCATCCGCAACGTCGTCGTCTTGCCCGCCCCGTTCGGGCCCAGGAAGCCCAGCACCTGACCCGCGGGCACACGCAGGCTGAAGCGGTTCACGGCGGTGAACTCGCCAAACCGCTTCGTCACTTCCGTCAGCACCAGGGCGTCGGACACGGCAGCTACCTCCCTGCTGGCCTAGTGAATTCCAGCGGGATTATCGCCAGCCGGCGTCCCGCGACGAAGTCGGTACTTGTCAATACTTGTCACGCTTCCTGCGACCGCCGGCCGGTTCCTAGCCCAGCACCCGGGCCACCGCTTCGCCCAGCGTCGCCGGACTCTCGCTCACCGTGATCCCCGCCGCCTCCAGCGCCGCCATCTTCGACTGCGCCGTCCCTTCGCCGCCGGAGATGATCGCCCCGGCGTGACCCATGCGCCGCCCCGGCGGAGCGGTCCGGCCGGCGATGAAGGCCACCACCGGCTTGCGGACGTGTTCGCGGATGTGGGCCGCCGCCTGCTCTTCGTCCGTCCCGCCGATCTCGCCGATCATCACGATGGCGTGCGTCTGCGGGTCGGCCTCGAACAGGTCGAGCAGCTCGATGAAGTTCAGCCCTTTCACCGGATCGCCGCCGATGCCCACGCAGGTCGTCTGCGGATAGCCGCGCTGGGCGCACTGCCAGACGGCCTCGTACGTCAGCGTCCCGCTGCGCGAGATGATGCCGACGTTCTTGCTGCCATTCTCCGGCGCCTTGTGGATGTACCCCGGCATGATGCCGATCTTGCACTGTCCCGGCGTGATGATGCCCGGGCAGTTCGGCCCGATCAGCCTCACGCCGCGATCGTCCAGGAACTTGCGGGCCTGCACCATGTCCAGCGTCGGCACGCCCTCGGTGATCAGCACGACCAGCTTGACGCCGGCGTCCGCGGCTTCCATCGCCGCCTCCCCCGCGTACGGTGCCGGCACGAAGATCATCGTCGCGTCCGCCCCGGTATCGGCCACCGCGGCGTGCACCGTGTCGAACACCGGCAAGCCGTGCTCGGAGCGCGTCCCGCCCTTGCCCGGCGTGACCCCGCCCACGATCTTCGTGCCGTAGTCGAGGCACTGCTGTGTGTGGAAGGCCCCCGCCTTGCCCGTGATCCCCTGGCAAAGCAGCCGCGTGTTCCTGTCGACCAGAATGCTCATCGTCGCTGGCTCCTGTCGCGCCGTCGTTCCGAACGAGGCATTATGCCCCAGCCGGCCGCCCGAGGAAAGGTTCCCCGCCGCCGCCGAAGGGCGGACTCAGGTGTACGGCGGCCTCGGCCCGCCGCTGCCTATGCGAGTTAATGCCCCTCGATATCGCCGGCGGATTCGCGCGAAACCAGGAACGGCGGGTGAAACCCGCCCTACCGTTCTCCCCGCCCCTACGGCTCCCCTGCCCCCTCCGGCAGCGCGATCGGATCCAACCGCTCCTCGTGCACGTCGTACCCCGCCGGCGGCCGCAACTCGAACACGCTCGCGCTGAAGCCCGTGTTCAACTGCACGTCGTCGAACGTGATCGTCAGGTACGAATTCACCTTCCCCGTCCCGTCCAGCTTCGCGCTATGCAGCTTCATCGGCAGCCCCGCCGACGGCCCCTCCCGGGCCACCCACACGTCCACCTGCCGATAGCTCCGCCCCGTCTCCGACCCTTCCCGCGGATCCAGCCGCAGATGGTCCGTCGCCGGCGGATCACCCTCCGCGGGCGGCAACACTGTCACCGCGAATTCCCGCAGGATGTCCTCCTTCTTCTGCCCGAACGGGAGCGGGAACGGCCCCTCACCCAGCCGGTACGGATTCGCCGTGTCGCCTTCCCGCCGAATCTCCCGCTTCGTGTAGGTCTTCGTCTCCGAGTTGACCTCGATGTACCAGCGGCCGTCGAACATGTGCCGCTCGTCCAGCTCGTGCAGGCGGTTCGACGAGATCTTCTTCGTGAAGTGGACCAGGAACCGGGCGGTGGGCTCACCCTGCTGGTACCACAGCCGGCCCTTCTTCACGACCGCGTCCTCGTCCAGGTCGAGCACGTATTGCAGCCGCCAGGTCACTTCGGCCCGCAGGTCCCGCACCACGCGCTCTTCCAGCCGGGTGAGGATCTTGTCCACCTGCGGGTCCAGCGCCGGCTGCGTAGTGGCCGTCGCCGCCGGCTGTGAAGCCGGCGCAGAGGCCGGCGGTGAGCCCGTTTCCTGGGCTCTGGCCGCGACGCCGACCGCCAGAATGGTTATGATGAGCCCGAGCTTGGTGCGGATCGTCCACTGCATTAGCTGTTCTCCATCACGTACCGACCGCGGTGGGATTGTACGAACCGGTGGCCGCTGAGCAAAGTTCGCGTTAACTGCGATCAGGATCCCGGACCCGATATATCGCGAGCGCCATGACCCTCCTTCTAGACCTGCTCTACGGCCTCGCGGTTTGTCTGGGCTGGCCCTACTTGCTGTACCGCCGCTGGAAACGCGGCCCCAGCGACATCCCGTTCGGCGAGTATTTCGGCCGTGTCCCCTCCCGGCCCGTTTCGGCCACGTGCGTCTGGATCCACGGCGTCTCTCTGGGAGAGATCAACGCCACCCGCACCATTGTCGAGGAGCTCCGCCGTCGCTCGCCCGACACCGCGGTCGTCATCAGCAGCACGACCCGCACCGGCCTGGCCCGGGCTCGCGACCTGTATCCGCGGCACCTCGTCTTCCGTTTCCCGCTCGATTTCTCGTTCGCCCTGCACTCGCTGATGACCCGGGTCCGCCCCTCGGTCATCGTGCTGATGGAGCTCGAGATCTGGCCGAACCTCCTCGAGGTCGCCGCGGCCCGCGGCATCCCGGTCCTCATCGCCAACGGCCGCGTCACCGCCGAACGCAGCGTCCGCCGGTTCAACTGGCCCATCGTCCGCTTCTTCGCCCGGCGCATGTTCCGCCGACTCCGCTGGGTCGGTGCCCAGGACGCCACTTACGCCTCGCGTTTCATCGAGCTGGGCGTGCCGGCGGAGCGCATCCACGTCACCGGCTCGATCAAATACGACGCCGCCGACACGGACGACCACGTGGCCGGCGACGACGAGCTGGCCGAGGCGATGGGCATCCGCCGCGATCAGCCCCTGTGGGTCTGCGGCAGCACCGGCCCCGGCGAGGAAGCCATCATTCTGGACACGTACGGTCGCCTGCTCAGTGAGCACGCCGACCTGCAACTGGCCATCATCCCTCGCAAACCCGAACGCTTCGACGAGGTCGCCGAGCTCATCGTGCAGCGCCTCTACGCTTGCCTCCGACGCAAGAGCGGCGCCCCCTACGTCCCGCCGGGTGTCCTGGAACCGCGGCCGGTCCTGCTCGGCGACACGATGGGCGAACTGCGCAAGTTCTACGCCCTGGCCACGGTCGTCTTTGTCGGGCGCACGCTCGTCCCTCTCGGCGGCTCGGACGTCATGGAAGTCGCCGGTCTGGCCAAGCCCATCATCGTCGGCCCACACACCGATAACTTCACTGAGGCTGTGAATCTGCTTCTGGCAGAGGGCGCCCTCCGGCGAATCTCGTCGCCGGCGAGCCTGGGCACGGTGGTCAGCGAGCTGCTCCGCCACCCGGAACGCCGAGAGCAGATGGGCCGTGCGGGCCGCCAGACGATTATTTCGCGTCGCGGGGCCAGCAAGCTAACCGTCGACCGCATCCTGGAGCTGCTGCCCTGACGCCGGCCCGGAGGATCCAGTGCAACTCTGTCGCCGTCTGGCGTGTATCATGTGCGGGATGAGACGTTCAAGCTTCCGAATTGGTGTCCCCTCCAGGCACGGGCGTGCGCGCCTGCTCGCGGGCCTGCTGACACTGGCCGCCTTCGCTGCGGCCGGATGTGAGAGCCCAGTGGCCCGCGAGCGGCAGCAGGCCCGCGCCAACTCCCTCGGCTGGACCGCGGAGAAGCTGGCCCATCGCGAGCAGATCGCCGGCGAGCGGCTTCAACGCGACGCGGACTACATCGGCTGGTGGGTGCAGCGCGACGTCGAGCGGACGAAGCTCATCCCGGGCGCCGTTCAGCAATACGTCGAGTTCGACATCCGCCGCTGGCAGGAGCGTCAGAGTGACTACCTCAGCTACACCGGGCGCACGCTGCGCGGCAAGCCCGAGCAGACCGAGCCTACCGCCATCATCATGTTCTACTGATCCCCCCGCTACGTTCTACGGCTCAGCCTGCGCCGTCTCCCGCCTCGCCAGCTCCACCGCCGGGTCATCGGGGACTTCCGGCGCTGCGGCCACCGGTTCCATGTACACCGTTGCGGCTTCCCGGCGGAGGTCTTCCGTCGCCCGCCGACTCGGCTCCAGCAGCCACGCCGGGCACAAGGCGAACATCACCAACAGCACGCCGCAGAACAGCGCGCCCATGTGCTCCGCTTCGCGCGGCATCGCCTGCGCCGGCTGATCGTTCTCATACAACAGCACTGCTGCGACGACGCGCAGGTAATACGCGGCGGCCATCGCCGAATTGAGCACACCGACGATCACCAGCACCAGCAGCCAGCGGTTGTAGAAAAACGCCTCGCCGGTGACCTGCCCTTGTTCGACCGAGCCGGCCAGTCCGACCAGTGCCCCGCCGAACAGGCTGAGCTTGCCCCAGAAACCCGCCGTCGGCGGCAGGCCCATCAGCGTCAGCATGGCCAGGGCCATCAGCAGCGCCAGCCACGGGTGTCGCCGCAAGAGGCCCGCAACGTGCCGTAGTGTCTCGCACGGCTCGCCCCCGACACGCAGCAGCCCGAGCACGGCGAAGGCCGCCAGGTTGGCGATGCCGTACACAACGACGTAGTACAGCACCGCGGCCGTTCCGTCGCCGAGCAGGCCATCACCCAGCGACGGTCCGATCAGCACGCCAACGAGCATGTATCCCGAGTGGGCGATGCCGGAATAGGCCAGCATGCGCTTGATGTTCGTCTGCATCAGGGCGAGGGCGTTACCGACGGTCATGCTCACCGCGGCGACGATCCAGATCGTCCAGTACACCGCCGGCGCCGGCACGGTCTGCATCCAGTTGCCGGTGACCAGCAGCACCTTGAAGATCGCCAGGAAGCCGGCGAACTTCGGCACGAAGCCCAGCAGCCCCGCCACCGGGCTCGCCGCCCCCTGGTACACGTCGGCGACGTAGAAGTGCATCGGGACGGCGGCGATCTTGAACAGCAGCCCCACGAATGCCAGCAACACGCCAGCCGACGCCAGACCGTGCGCGAGGGTGCCAGGTTCCGCCAGTGCCGCCGCCACCGCCGGCCCGACGTCCGCCAGCGACGTGCTGCCGCCGACGCCGTAGAGCAGGCTGAACCCGTACGCCATGATCGCGGCGGAGAGAGCACCGAGGTAGAAGTACTTCGTGCCCGCCTCCAGCGCCCGCACGTTCCGCCGACTCAGGGCCACGAGGATGTACGTCGGAATACTGACCAGCTCAAGCCCGACGAACAGAATGAGCAGGTCCTCGGCGGCGCCAACCAGCAGCACGCCGAGCAGCGACAGTAGCATCATCGACCAGAACTCGCCGCGCTCCTCGGTCTGCGGCTGAAGCCAGGCGACGAAGGTCAGTATCACGCCGAGCACGAGGGCGCTGTTGCGGGCGAAGAAGGCCAGGCTGCCGTAGGCGAGACCGCTGCCGGGAGTCGGCGCCTCGAACCCGAGCCGAGCCCGAATCACGACCGCGGCAATCGCCGCCAGCAACGTGCCCAGTACGACGCCCGGCGCCCAGCGTCCCGCCGCCGGCCGCGACGACACGCCCAGCAGCAGCACCGCGCACGCCCCGACGGCCAGGATGATCTCGGGCAGCAGCGTCCAGAGGGAGATCAGGTCGTACATCGTTAAGACCCTCCCCCTGCCGCCGGTTCCGGCAGCGCTGCCGCCACGTCGTCCTCCGCGCCAAACACCGGCGGATCAACCGGCCAGCCGTTCACGCCGGCCGCGGTTTCCGGAGCCCGCGCCTCTTGAACCGAATCCACCCGCGCCAGCACCTGCGTGCTCAACGCCGGATCGAGCGTGTCCGTAATCAGCCAGGGGGCGACGCCCAGCAAAATCACCAGTGCCGCCAGCGGCGTGAGGATGATGATCTCCCGCCGGTTGAGATCGGTGCTCAGTCCCGCGGACAGATCGGGCGTGCCCGCCGGCTCCTTCATCGGACCGAAGAGCAGCTTGCCCGCCATGTACAGCATGTAGATGGCCCCGAGCAGAATGCCGGTCGCCCCCAGTACGCCGTACCACGTGCCCAATGTCGGCGAGTTGAACGCCGCGAAGAGCACGGTGAACTCGCTGACGAAGCCGTTCAGCCCCGGCAGGCCGATGCTGGACAACGTGAACAGAATCAGGAAGAAGGCCATTACGGGCATGCGCGTGGCCAGTCCGCCGATCTGCTCGATGTCGCGCGTGTGATACCGCTCGTAGATCATGCCGACCACGAGGAACAGCGCCCCGGTGCTGATGCCGTGATTGACCATGTACAGCACCGAGCCGCTCAGCCCGATCGGCACCAGGCTGAACATGCCCAGCATGCAGAAGCCCAGGTGCGACACCGACGAGAAGGCGACCAGCTTCTTCACGTCGCGCTGCACCCAGCAGCACAGCGCTCCGTAGATGATGCCGGCGATGGCCAGCCCGCCCATGATCGCCGCCCAGTCGACCGCTCCGGCCGGAACCATCGGCAGGCTGAAGCGCAGGAACCCGTACGTCCCCAGCTTCAGCAGCACGCCGGCCAGCAGCACGCTGCCCGCGGTCGGCGCCTCGGTATGCGCCAGCGGCAACCACGTATGCAGCGGGAAGAACGGGACCTTGATCGCGAACCCGCAGAAGAACGCCAGGAACAGCCACCACTGCTCCACGCGCGTCAGCGACAGGCTCGAAAGCTGCACGAGATCGAAATCGACCACGCGCGTCACCGGGTCGGCCCCGCGCACGGCGAGGTACAGAATGCCGGCAAACGTGATGACGCTGCCCACGAAGGTGAACAGGAAGAACTTGTTCGCCGCGTAGCGCCGCTGCGGACCGCCCCAGATCCCGATCAGGAAGTACAGCGGAATCAGCGTGAATTCGAAGAAGATGTAGAACAGCAGGACGTCGCGGGCCGCGAACACGCCCATCATCCCCGCCGTCAGGGCCAGCAGCCACGCGTAATACTCGCGCACCCGCCGGCGAATCGCCGTGAAGCTGCACGCGATGGACAGCGGCACCAGCAGGCCGGTCAGCAGCACGAGCGGAGCGCTGATCGGATCGAGCCCGACGTGATAGCTGACGTTCAACGAGCCGATCGGCCACCACTCGCCGGTCGCCTGGTCCTGAACCGGCGCGGGGACGGCGATCCAGTCGACGTCGCATTCGCCGACCAGGCCCGTCGCCGGACCGGTGTTCGCCCCGACCCGCAGCCACAGCCCCAGGGCCGCGACGCAGATCACCACGCCTACCCACAGGGCGAAGCGCGGCACCTGCTCCTCGCGACGCTGCGGCCACAGGCACACCACCACCGCTGCCACCAGCGGCAGGAAGATCAGCAGGTTGAGCCCGAAAGCCTCCATCGACGTCCCGTCTGCCTCAGCCGGCGATCACCGGCTCGACGAATTTCCAGATCAACAGCAGCACCGCCAGCCCGATCAGCATGCACAGCGCATAGCCCTGCACCGCACCCTGCTGACCGGCCCGCAGCCCCGCTCCGAGCCCGCGCGGCACGGCCGACACCAGCCACACCAGCCCGTCCAACCCGAAGCGATCCACGCCGAAACACACGTGCCCCAGCCCGCGCAACGGCCGGACGAACACGCGGTCGTACAACTCGTCCACGTACCACTTCGCATGCCACAGGCGGAACAGCCCGCCCAGGGCCTCCGCCGGCTCCTTCTGCGGTGCCGTGCCGTACAGCCGCCAGGCAACGAAGATGCCCAGCAGGCCGACGATCGCCGACAGGTACATCATGCCCGGCATGCCGGCCGCGGCGTCGTGCGTCACGATCGTGCTGGCGTGCAGGTAGTGTTGGAAGTGCCCGTGCGGCACCAGGAAGAAGAACGTGTGCCCCAGCGACGGCCCCGTCCACACACCCAGGTAGCCCACGAAGATCGCCCCCAGGGCCAGCACGACCAGCGGGGCGATCATCACCGGCGGCGATTCGTGCGGATGCTCGCCCGCCTCCGGCGGCAGACGTTTCTCGCCGTGGAAGCACAGGAAGAACATCCGGAACGTGTAGAACGCCGTCAGGCCGGCAGTAACCAGCAGAATCACGCCCAGCACCCAGTGCCAGTTGAACGCCGCATGCACAATCGCGTCCTTACTCCAGAAGCCGGACAGCAGCGGGAAACCGGACAGCGCCAGGCAGCCGACCAGCATCAGCCGGTACGTCCACGGCAGGAAATGCCGCAGGCCGCTGAAGTAGCGCACGTCGATGATCCCGCCCATGGCGTGCATCACGCTGCCGGCGCAGAGGAACAGCAGCGCCTTGAAGAAGGCGTGCGTGAAGACGTGGAACACGGCGGCATCCGGCGCTGAACAGCCCAGGGCCACGAACATGTACGCAAGCTGGCTGATCGTCGAATAAGCCAGGATGCGCTTCATGTCGTATTGCGCCATGGCCATCGTCGCCGCCAGCACCGCGCCGATCGCCCCCAGCCAGACGATGACCGTCAGGGCCGCCGGCGAGTGGGCGAAGATCGGCCCGCAGCGGGCGACCATGTAGATGCCGGCGGTGACCATCGTCGCCGCGTGGATCAGGGCCGACACGGGCGTCGGGCCTTCCATCGCGTCCGGCAACCACACGTACAGCGGGAACTGGGCGCTCTTGCCCACCGCGCCGCACAGCAGCAGCAGGGCCACCGTCGTCATCTGCCACGGGGCCAGCGAACCGATGTGGTGGAACACGACCGCGTAATCCAGCGGGTTCTCGTGCGGCCCGACCAGCGGCCGCAGGAACAGGTACAGCGAGAAGATGCCCAGGGCGAAGCCGAAGTCGCCGATGCGGTTGACCAGGAAGGCCTTCTTCGCCGCCGCAGCCGCGGAGGGTCGCTTGTAGTAGAAGCCGATCAGTAGGTAGCTGCACAAACCGACGGCTTCCCAGCCGAGGTACAACAGCACGAAATTCCCCGCCATAACCAGGGCGCACATCGAGAAGACGAACAGCCCCAGGAAGGCGAAGAAGCGCTCGTAGCCCGGCTCCGGATGACCGTGGTGGTCGCGCATGTAGCCGATGGCGTAGATGATGACCATCAGCGAAACGATGGTTACGTAGAGCAGCATGATCCCGGTCAGGCCGTCGAAGTAGAAGTTGACCTCGATCCAGCGACCGTGTGTCAGGCGACCCTCGTCGCCCATGCTGATCCAGTTGAAGACGTGGTACGTCGGGTCGGCGTGCGCTTCGGCGGCGGGTTCGTCGCCGGGAGCGTGCATGGCCGTCATCGCCGGAGACGTCTCGGGCGCCGGTTCAGCCGCCGACGGATGCCCCAGGTGGAAGAACAACGCGATGCCGAGCAGCGCGGACACGCTCGTGCCCAGCACGACCGGCCAGTGGGCCCGGTCCGCCGATCGGCGCAGGGCGATCATCACGCCGGTGATGATCGCCCCCAGCAGCGGCCAGAACGGCAGCGTCGCGAAGAGGCTCATCGGCGTTGACGATTCCATGGCCAGCACGATCACTCGTCCCTCAACGTCCGCCAGGCATTGGCGTCCAGCGTCGGCTTATGCCGGTACAGCAGCACGACCACGGCCAGCGCCACGGCCGCCTCGGCGGCGGCGATGGCCAGCAGAAACAGCGAGAATACCTGCCCGTCCAGGTTCACGGCCCGGCCGGGCAGCGGATATCGACCCAGGGCCACCAGGTTCACCACGATGCCCTGGAACATCAGCTCGGTACACAGGAACATGATGATCAGGTTGCGCCGCGTCACGAAGCCGATCAGCCCCATGACGAAGAGCGCCGCTCCGACCAGCAGGTAGGCGGTGAGCATCAGTCCACCTCCTCCCCGCCGGCGACCGGCTTGCGCCGGGCGATGGCGATCGCCCCCACCAGCGCCGCCAGCAGCACCACGGCCGCCACCTGCAGCGCCACGACATAGTCGGTCAACAGCACGGTCCCGACGTTCTGCGGCGTGCCGTCCAGCACCGTTTTGGCCACTGCGGCGACCGGCGCGTCCGGCGGCGCCCCCGAGAACATCCGGGCGGCGATCACGGTCAATACCGCGAAGCCGGCGATGCAGCCCAGGAACGGCTCACGCGGCTGGCTGTCGTATCCCGCCGGCCCGCTCTGCTGGGCCAGCATGATCACGAACACGTACGTCACCAGGATCGCCCCGGCGTAGATGATCATCAGCGAAGCCGCCAGGAACTGCGCATCCATCAGCAGGAGCAGCCCGGTGACGGAGACAATGACGAGGATGAAGTACAGGGCGCTGTAGACCGGCCGGCGATGCGTGATCATCCGTACCGCACCCAGCAAACCGACGACCGCCAGCACGCCGAACCAGCCCCGCGTCGCTCCGCCGGCCACGTGCGGCGCCGCCAGAGCTAGCAGCGTTCCGCCCGCCGCCGCCAGGATCAGCAGCGCCCCCCAGCGCAGGCCGCGTTGCCGGCCGGCGAAGGCCAGGTACAGGCCCGCCGCTCCGAGCGACGAAAGGAGAATCAGCAATAGAGCAGGCTGTGCCGGCATTCCACTCGCTTCCCGCTCGCCCGCGCTGCGCGGCACACCGGCGGCCCGCCGGTGAAGATCATGCCCGCGCTGCGGGAGTTTTTACTCGAAGCCCGGCCGCGCCGCCAGCGGAACACACCGCCGACGGCTCCAGGCTTTCAGACCTTGTGGGGCGCGTTCGGCGCCGCCACGCTCTTGTCCTGGCCGCCGGTCAGACCGTAGTCCGTCACCGGCGGGTTCTTCCGCGGCTTGAGGTCCTTGGTTCGGTCGTAGACCTCCAGCAGCTTCTCCTTGTCGAAGACCATCTCCTCGCGGGTGTAGCCCACGAGCTCGTAATGCGGCGTGAGCTCGATGGCATCGACCGGGCAGGCCTCCTCGCACATGCCGCAGTAGATGCAACGCAGCTCGTCGATGTCGAACTTGACCGGGTACTTCTCGCGATCAGGCCAGGGCGACTCGCCCGCCTCGATGTGGATGCAGTGCGCCGGGCAGGCCGTCGAGCACATGAAGCACGCCACACAGGCCACCCGCCCGTCCGGGTCCCGGTTCAACCGGTGCACGCCGCGGTAGTTCTCGACGCGCACCTCGCGCTGCTGCTCCGGGTAGCGCACCACGACCCGGTTCCGTTGCGCGATGTTCACCAGGTGCCGCAGCGTCGTCTTCATGCCGGCCAGAATCTGCGGCATGTACAGACGCTCCGCGGCGGTCAGTTGCGGCGTCTCGATGACCAGCACGTCCTCGTCACGCATGACGCTCGTCACTCCTGCACGGCGGGCCGGCGGCTCTATCAGGCCCGCGCGGCCTGTGCTACGGCTCTCTCCGATGCGGCAGCTTGATGACGACCTGCACCGGCTCGGCGTCGCCCTCTCCGACGCTCACGTGCAACCCACCACTGACCGGGCCGTACTTGTACGACACCCAGCGGTCGCCACGCATCACGCGACAGGTGAACGTGCCGGTGGCGTCGCTGCGGCCCGTGCCGCCCGCCTGCCAGTCCTGCTTTACCAGCCGCTTCAGCACGTCGTACGCCGGCTTGGGCGTCATGTCCGCCCGCAGCAATCCGCCGGCGTTGTCCTTGCGGTCGAAGAAGTCTCCCCAGTTGACGACCGTGACCTTGGGCTGGGCCACCAATTCGGTGTAGACGCGCTCGACCTCGCGGGCCTGCCGCGCCTCGCCGTCCGGCCCGTCGGAGGGGATGTTCAAACCGGTGACATGCAGCGGTACGCCGAACCGACCGAAACGCGTGCAGACCTCGGCGATCCGCTCCGTGTCCCAGGCACCGTCGGTCATCGGCATGACCAGGCCGATGGCGTCGAACGGCAGATTGCCGTCGGGCAACCGCAGCGTCTCGATGAACTTCTCGAAGCGCTCGTCGAGCACCGAGTCGCTTACGACCAGCGTGCCTTTCTGGTCGCCGGCGCGAGCCCGCTGAAGCGCCTCGCGAGCGACTTCGATCGGCCCGGCCATCCGCCAGACCTCGGTGAGCTTCGGAGCCTGGGCGGCCCGCTGCTCGAAGTTGGTCATTTCGGCGACGACGTCCCACGTGCCGATGCTCGAATCCGCACCCTTCCGCGTGGCGGCCAGCGGCCCGAAGTAACGCACGCAGTTGCGCACGTGCCCCATCGCCATCACGCGGGTGATCCGCGGATCTCCCGGCAGCCACGGCGGGTCTTCGTTGTTCAGAATCAGTCCGTAGCCCCGCGCGTCGAGTCCGTGCTCGTGACACCAGCGAACGATGTTCTCCATCTGCGAGGCCTGCACGTCCCGCTGCCGCGGCTCGTACGACGCCCACCAGAACGCCAGCGTCCCGCTGTTCAGCAGCTCCGCGAAGCGCGCCCGGTACGCCTCTTCGAGTTCGGGCGTCGCACAGAGGCCCCAGTCGAACAGGTTCGCCCCGAAACGGATGGCCGACTGCGCCGGGGCGACGTTCACCTCCACGCCTTCGAGCGGCTTGCCCGCCTCGCCCACCAGCCGCAGACGCAACTCGCCCATGCGGGCTTTCTCGATCCGCTGCCGCGCATCGTCGAGCTCGTCCGCCATCGCCCAGCCCAGGCTCATGCCTAGGGTCAGGATCACCAATACACGCCTCATGTCGGCCTCACCTCCACATCCGGCAGGTTCTGCTGCCGGCCCGTCACCGGACTCCGCGAGCGACCCACCCACACCAGCGTCATCAGCAACACGACGGCGTTCATCAATAACGACGCCCACCAGACGCGATGTAGGTCAAGTGCCACCAGCACGGCCGTCCCCACCAATAGCGCCATCCCCATCGGCACCATCGACTGCCACGCCACGCGCATCAACTGGTCGAACCGGAACCGCGGCAACGTCCAGCGAATCACCATGTAGAACGCGATCATCGCCGCGATCTTCGCCCAGAAGATGCAGAACTTCACGATCGCCGCCCACCACGCCGTCTGCTCCACGCCCGGCAGCAGCCACAGGTGCCACCCGCCGAGGAACAGGGCGATCAGCAGAGCGCTGTTCGTGATCATGTGGGCGTATTCACCGAGGAAGAACAGCCCGAACTTCATCGCGCTGTACTCGGTGTGGAAGCCGCCCACCAACTCCTGCTCCGCCTCGGCCAGGTCGAACGGTGCCCGGTTCGTCTCGGCGAAACCGCTGATCAGCACCAGCAGACAGGGCAGCGGCTGATAGAACACGAACCACAGCCCCGACCGCGCCTGGGCGTCGACCACCTCTTCCAGCCGCAGCGTCCCCGCCGTCAGCAGAATGCACAGCAGCCCCAGCCCCAGCGGAATCTCGTAGCTGATCATCTGGGCCGCGGCCCGCATCCCGCCGTAGAACGAGTACTTGTTGTTCGCCGCGTACCCGGCCAGCACCACCCCGTACACGCCCATCGATCCCACGGCGATCAGATACAGGAAGCCGATGTCAAACCCGGCGACCTGCGTCAGCACGGTCTCCCCCGCCGGCATCCACGGCCAGTGAATGTCCCCCGCCCACGGGATGATGGCGAAGCCCAGCAGCGCCACCACGAACGCCAGCGTCGGGGCCAGCAGGTACAGCGGCAGATCCACGTTCCGCGGGATCACATCTTCTTTCAGGAAGAACTTCAGCCCATCCGCCGCCGGCTGAAACACCCCCAGGAAACCCACGCGGCTCGGCCCGTGCCGATCCTGGATGTACGCCGAGATCTTCCGCTCGGCCAGGATGCACACGGCCGTCCCCGTCAAGATCAGGTTCAGCAGCCCCACCATCAGCAGGATCGAGAACCAGAACTGCGACGCCACGAGGTAGCCCAGGAACCGCTGCACCGGCGGCAACAGCCAGACGAGCCCCACCACGACGGCCAGCCCCACGCCGCCCGCCACCGCCAGCCCCACCAGCAGCGCCGGACTGCGTAGCACCCGCTCAATCTTCAGCGCCAACGGATCCTTCATGGCTCCCGGCTCACCTCTGCGCTAGTGCGCATGCTTGGGCAGCTCCTGCGGCACGTGCAACTGGCCGAACTCCGGCTGCGCCGCCGCCATCGCCTCTCGCACCTTCGCCGCCCGGAACAGGCCGCTCAGCCCAGCCAGTTCGTGGAAGAACTGCCCGTCCGCCTTCACGCCCTCCAGTGGCGGCAGGGCTCGCTCGAACGGCTGGAGCAGCCCGTCGCAATTCATGAACGTCCCTTCCCGCTCCGCCCAGGTCGCCCCGGGAATCAGCACGCTCGCCGACTCGGCCAGCCGCGACGCGAACAGGTCGTGCAGGACCAGCAGCGGGATCTTGCTCAGCGCCGCGGTCGCACTGTCATCAACCCACACCCGCGGATAACCGCCGGTCACGTACGCCGCCTGGAACCGCCCGCTTCCCGCCGCCGCGACGAAATCGCCGAAGCTCATCGTCGTCCCGCCGGCGTGCTCGACAATCCGCTCCACTCCCCGGCGATTCGGGCACTTCTCAGCCTTAATCACGAAGCCTTTCGGGAAGACGCGGTCTTCGCCGTCCACCGGCACGAAACCGGTTACGAGCGTCGCCCGCGGGGCCACGTCGCGGATGAACCGCACCAGCAGCCAGGCTTCCTCGCAGCTCAACATCGGGCTCAGCACGGCGGCGACGCCGTCCTTGCCGGCCAGCCGCTCGCGCAGCAGCGCCGGCAACTCTTCCCACCGCGCCGGCCGCAACGTCCCACCCTCGCGCACCTGCGGGCCGCACAGCCGCTCGGGGCTGTGCACGTAGCGCCAGCCGAAGCGGGCCTCATCGCTGAGCCACCACTCGTTCACCTTCTCGTTGAACCGCGGGCGGATGCGATGGATACCCTCTTCGTTGTGGTCGATGAAGATCGTCGCCCCGCGGCTGTCGGCGGGGCTGACCGACTTCGTCGAGTTCAGCCGCCAGACCCGCTGCTTGAACAGGAAGTCCTTGTCCAGCAGCGCTCCCACCGGGCACAGATCGACCACGTTCCCCTGCAACGGGTTCTCCAGCGGGCGGCCCGGGAAGACGTCGATCTCGTTCGTGCTGCCGCGGTTCACCACGCGCAGCTCGCCGCTGCCGGCAATCTCGTCCGCGAAGCGCACGCAGCGCGTGCACATCACGCAACGATCCGAGTACAGCAGCGTGTGCGAGCCGATGTCCTTCTTCGGGTTCTTCTGCTTGTCCTCGACCATCCGCGACGTCGCCGCCGCGTGGGCCTCGGTGTAGTCCTGCAAGTAGCACTCGCCGGCCTTGTCGCAGACGGGGCAATCCAGCGGGTGGTTGAGCAGGTAATACTCCATCACGTGCCGCTGGTTGGCCCGGACCGTCTCGGACTGGAAACGAACCTCCATGCCATCCTTGACAGGCGTCTGGCAGGAGGGCACCAGCTTGGGCGCCCAGACCATCTCGCGCGTCTTGGGGTGCGGCATCTTCATTTCCATCAGGCACAGCCGACAACTGGCCACCACCGACAGCCCGGGGTGATAGCAGTAGTGCGGGATGGCCATGCCGGCCTCCAGCGCCGCCTGCAAGACGGGGATGCCCTCCCGACACTCGATCTCCCGGCCGTCTATGATGATCTTCGGCATCGACTCTGTTCCTGACTCGCCCACCGGCTACTGCGCCGGCAGGTGTTCGCGGGTCAGCATGGTTCCCGCTTCAAACTGCGTCGCCCGACCGGCCACCACCGGCAGCTTGTATGCCGCCGCGTTCGTCCGCCGGATCCGCGCTTCCACCGCCCCGGGCGCCTGCCGGGCGATGTGCTCCTCCAGCTCCCGGCGGAACTTCTGCACCAGCGTCCGCAGCGGGAAAGCCGCTCCGTCCGACAGGCCGCAGATGCTCAGCCCGGGCATCATGCCCATGTTCGTCGTCACCTCGTCGATCAGGTCGAGGTCGCAGCTCCGCCCGGCGCCGTCCCGCAGCCGCTGGCAGATCTTCCACATCCACGTCGTGCCCTCGCGGCACTGCGTGCACTGCCCGCACGACTCCGTCGCGAAGAACCGGGCCACGTTCACCATCACATCGCGAATATCCACATCTTCCGGCACGACCACCGCCGCCGCCGTCCCCAGCCCCAGCAGGCCGTAGCGGCGCGGATCGTCGAAATCGAGCCGGCAATCGAGCTCGTCCCAATCCTGCTTCGGGTCGACCTGCCCCTCGGGGGCCCGTGGGAACAGGTCGCCGCGTAGCACGCCCATCGACAACCCGCCCGGGAAGACCGCCTTGATCTTCTTGCCGTCGCGCATGCCGCCGCCGAAGTCCTCGCCGTAGATCAAATCGCGGACGCTCAGCCCCAGCGGCGCCTCGTAGCAACCCGGCCGGTTCACCGGGCCGCTCACGCAGTACATCTTCGGGCCCCACGAGTTTTCCGAGCCCAGGCTTTGCCACCAGTCCAACCCGCGCGTCAGGATGTGTGGCAGGCAGGCCAGCGTCTCGACGTTGTTCACGACCGTCGGCTTGTGGAACACACCCTCGACCGCCGGGAACGGCGGCTTGATCCGCGGCCAGCCGCGCTTGCCCTCCAGGCTCTCGATCAGGCCCGTTTCCTCACCGCAGACGTACGCCCCCGCGCCGCGGTGGATGTAGCAGTCCAGGTCGTACCCGGTGCCCAGGATGTTCGTTCCGAAGTAGCCGGCGGCGTAGGCCTCCTCCACCGCCTTCTGCAATACGTGGAACTGCTCCATGAACTCGCCGCGCATATACACGTACGCCACGCGGGCCTGCGTCGCGTAGCCGGCGATTAGAATCCCCTCCAGCAGCATGTGCGGATCGTGCTCGATCGTCACCCGGTTGCAGAACGTCGGCGGCTCCGACTCGTCCGCGTTCACGCACAAATACGTGATGTCCCGTTCGGGCGGCAGGAACGACCACTTCATCCCCGCCGGGAAGCCCGCCCCGCCGCGGCCGCGCAGGTTCGCCTTCTTCGCCAGGTCGATCACGTCGGCCGGCTTCATCTCGCGCAGGGCCTTGGTCGCCGCGGCGTACCCGCCCGAGCCGGCGTAGACCTTCAGCGTGGCACTGCCCGCCACGCCGACGTTTCGCATCAGTACTCGTTCGTAGGCCATCGCTCAGTCAACCGCCTGCGCCGCTCGCTTGCCGGGAGCATCGAACAGGTCGCTCCGCGGCACGTCGAGCTTATCGTTGTCCGGATCGGCCAGGATCCGGTCCAGGTCTTCGACCCGCACCCGCTTGTGCATCCGCTCGTTGATCAGCATGCACGGCCCGTGATCGCACGCCGCCAGGCATTCCTCGGTCATCAGCGAGTATTCACCGTCCGGCGTCGTCTCGTGCTCGTCGATGCCCAGCTTCTCCTTCAGGGCCGCCAGCAGCGTCTGCCCGCCCATCAGTTCGCACGACAGCGAGCGGCAGACCACGACCGTCTTCCGTCCCTTCGGGTGCGTCCAGAAGTGGCTGTAGAACGTCACGACGTCCATCACCGCCGCCGGCGTCACGCTCAGAATCTCGGCGATCTCCTCCATCGCCCGCAGCGAGACGTACCCGTGCTCGTCCTGGGCGATGTGCAGCGCCGGCAGCATGGCCGCCCGCGGCGTCGGGTAGCGCGGGAAGAACGAACGGATCTTCTCCTTCGTCGCCGCGCTCAGCCCGGGACCACGTTCCGCGTCGGTCACCGTCTTCCGGTCTATCGCTTTCCAGGACACCAGCGTCCTCCGTCTCTCAACCGGCTATCTTTCGCCGGAGAAGGCTCCTCATCTCAATGGCCGCGCTCAGCGCCGCCAGAAACACGCCATTCATCGATCCAGCTCCGCCGCAATGACGTTCACGCTGTTCAACACCGGCGGCACATCACTGATCTGGTGCCCCGCGATCAGCGTCGGGAACACTTGGTAGTTGATGAAGCTCGGCGGCCGGCAGCGGGCCCGGTACGCGCTCCGCCCGCCGTCGCTCACCAGGTAGAAACCCAGTTCGCCGTTCGCCGTCTCGTTCGCGCCGTACGCCTCGCCCACCGGCGGCTGGAGGCCCCGGTTGGTCATCACCTTCTCGAAATGGTGGATCAGCCCCTCGATCGAGAAGTACACCTCGCGCTTGTCCGGCAGCATCGCCTTCTCGTCGGCCAGCACGTTCACCGGCCCTTCCGGCACCAGCGGCACGAGCTGCTCGATGATCGCGCACGACTGTCGCACCTCTTCGAGCCGCACCAGATACCGCGAATACACGTCGCCGCCCGTCGCCACCGGCACCTTGAACTGCACCGCCGGTGTCCCGCGGCCGTCCCAGTTGTCCGCGTAGCACAGGTACGGCTCGTCTTTGCGCAGGTCCCGCCGCACACCGCTGCCCCGCGCCAGCGGCCCCGTCAGCGACCAGTTGATCGCGTCGTCGTGGCTGATGACCCCGATGCCCTTTACCCGCTCTATGAAGATGCGGTTCCGCGTCAGCAGGTCGTCCACGTCCCGCAGCGCCGCGGGCACACGCTCGCGAATGAACTGCAACACCCGGTCGAACCACCCCGGCGGTGCATCCTGCATCAGGCCGCCCACCCGCGTATAGCCCGTCGTGAAGCGGTGCCCGCACAGCGCCTCGAACAGATCCATGATCGGTTCGCGCTCGTTGAACGCGTAGATGAACGCCGTGTACGCCCCCAGGTCCAGCCCCGAGCAGCCGATGCACACCAGGTGATCCTGGATGCGGGCCAGCTCCGCACAGATCGTGCGAATCGCCTTGCACCGCGGCGTCGGCTCCAGCCCGAACAGCTTCTCGCACGCCGTGTGCCACGCGATGTTGTTGGCCATCGGCGAGACGTAGTTCATCCGGTCGGTGACGACGACGTACTGGTTATAGTCGAGGTGCTCCCCCAGCTTCTCGAACCCGCTATGCAGGAAACCGATGTCCGGCGTGCAGCGGATGATGCGCTCGCCCTCGATCTCCATCACCAGCCGCAGCGTCGTGTGTGTCGCCGGATGCTGCGGACCGAAGTTCAGCGTCCAGCGGTCGTCGCTCCCTTCCTCCGGGGCCAGCCGTGTCCGTACGTCGTAGGAGATGCTCATGCGCCTTCGCACCCTTGTCGCGACTTACGCGCTGTCCCGTCCGACCACCTCGAACGCCTCACGCTCGCCCTTGCCCCGCAGTGGGTAGTCCTTCCGCAGCGGATGCTCGGTGAAGTTCTGCGGCAGCACAATCCGCCGCAGGTCCGGGTGCCCGTCGAAGCGTATGCCGAACAGGTCGTACACCTCGCGCTCCGGCCACTCCGCCCCACGCCACAGCGACGTCGCCGACGGCAGCGCCGGCTCCGGATCGTTGACGAACGCCTTCACCCACAGGCGATGGTTGTGCGTATAGCTGAGCAGCGAGTACACCACGCCGAAGCGGTCCTCCGCTCCGGGGTAGCTCAGATAGTCTACACAGGTCAGGTCGCAGAGCTGCTCGAACCGCGTTCGCGGATCGTCCCGCAGGAAGCCCAGCACCTCGAGCAGCCGCTCCGCCGGCACGCGCACCCAATACTGCCCCGAGTCGCGCCCGTCCAGGTACGTGCACAGCGGCCGCGCCTCGATGCCCAGCTCGGGAAACCGCTCCTGCAACGCTCGTACGCAGTCTTCGGTCGCCATGCCCTCTTCCCGCCGGCGGCGATACCGGCTTTCTCGTCTATCCGCGCCCGGCCAGACCCGGCCCCAGCTCCACCGGTTGTCGCCGCGGCTGCGCCATGATGCGCAGCCCGCGGCCACGCTCCCGGCTCGACCGCACACCGTCTTCCGTCACAATCCGTTGAATCGCCATCAGCCCTTCGAGGAGCGTCTCCGGCCGCGGCGGGCAACCCGGCACGTACACGTCCACCGGCAAAAACTGATCGATGCCCTGCACCACCGCGTACGTGTCGAACACTCCGCCCGACGAGGCACACGCCCCCATCGACACCACCCACTTCGGCTCGGACATTTGCAGGTAGATCCGCTGAATGACCGGCATCATCTTCATCACCACGCGGCCCGCGCAGATCAGCACGTCACACTGCCGCGGCGAGAAGCGCATCGCCTCCATCCCGAACCGGGCGATGTCGTACCGGCTGCAACCCGTCGCCATCAGCTCGATCCCGCAGCACGCCGTAGCAAACGGCATCGGCCACAGGCTGTTCCGCCGGGCCCAGTTGATGCCGTGCTTCTTCACGGCGTCCAGAAGCGGGTCCAGCCGCGTCAGCCCGAAAGCCTGTCCGCTGAGCTTGAAGGGGTTCGCGTCGGTTTCGCTGCCGATCAATCCCATCGAAAGATGCCCTTGCGCCATTCGTAGATGAGGCCGACGGTCAGCACGCCAAGGAAGATCAGGGCCACCACCAGCATGTACCCCGGCCCGTAACCTCGCTGGGCCAGGTCGGCAGCCCACTGCGCCGTCGCGCTCGTCTGCCCCGCTTCGCTCGCCGTCAACCCCTCCCGCAGACCGGGGAACACCTGCGCCCACGGGTACAGGAAAACCACCTCCACGCCGAACACCACGTACATCACGGCGACGAGGTAGAAGCGAACGTTGAACCGCCGGCGGGCGTCCGTAATCGGCGTCAGGCCCGATTCGTACGTGTCGTCCTTGATCGGTCCGTGCCGGCGTGGACCAAGGACGTGGGCGGCAACCATCATCCCCAGCGCCATACCGATCGCCACCACGACCAGAACCCCAATCGTGGCGAAGTCAGCGGCTGCCAGGGTTAATCCGCACCACATTGGTTCCATATCCACTACCCGATTATAGATGCACGATCTGGGTCGGGGAAAACTTATCGCCAGTACGCGTGCCTGTCCAACATCGGCCGGTAAAAACCCCCGTCGTCCGCTGGCTCACCCCGCGGGCGGCTCCGTTCGTTATTCGGTGACTTCGGCCCGGGTCAGACCGGCGTGATGCAGGCAAAAAACGAGCGGTCGTCGTGGCACAGTTGGGGGAGGAGAGGAAGGGAACACGCCACGACAACCGCTCCAAAAGCGTCCCAGCGCAGACGCGAAATTCTTAGCGCCTCCCAGGTGACATTCAATGACTTAATGGCCTTTTTTCTCGGACTTGCGGCGTCGCATCCGAGAGCGGTTCCCGTCCCCTCACCACCGCCGATCTGCTTGCCTTCTCGGCCACGCGGGCTACGCTGGGGCCCCCCTGCAAACGAGGAGAGCCCGTGAGCCTGATGGAACTCTTCCGCCACCCGAAGGCCGTCGTCGGCATGATCCACGTGCGTGCCCTGCCGGGTACGCCCCGCCAGCGCCGCCCGTTGGCCGAGACGGTCGCCGCCGCCGCCGCCGAGGCCCGGCAGCTTACCGAAGCCGGCTGCGACGGCCTGCTAATCGAGAACATGCACGATGTGCCCTACTTAGCCGGACACGTCGGGCCGGAAATCGTCGCCGGCGTGACCGCTGTCGGCGTCGCCGTCCGCCAAGCCAGCCCCCTGCCGCTGGGCGTGCAGATCCTGGCGGCGGCGAACCACGAGGCCCTGGCCGTCGCCCTCGGCTGCGACGCGGCGTTCGTCCGTGTCGAGAACTTCGCCTACGCCCACGTCGCGGATGAGGGTCTCCTGCCCGAGGCCGAAGCCGGCCCGCTGCTCCGCTATCGCCGGCAGATCGGCGCCGAGCACATCCGCATCATCGCCGATGTGAAAAAGAAACACTCCAGCCACGCGATCACCGCGGACGTGCCGCTCGAAGACGCCGCCCGCACCACCGAATTCTTCGGCGCCGACGGCATCATCGTGACCGGTACCGCGACCGGCGAGCCGACCTCTGTCGAGGACGTCGCAACGGTCCGCCAAGCGGTGCGCGTGCCCGTCTGCATCGGCTCGGGCCTGACGCCGGAGAACCTACCCCGCCTCTGGCCGCACACCGACATGTTCATCGTGGGCTCGTACCTGAAGGTGGACGGCCTCTGGTCCAACGAGATTGATCCGCAGCGGCTGGCGACCTTCCTGGACACCGCCCGCCGATTGCGAACGGGTGGCTGAGTCGGCGGCGACGCCTCGCCCCACCGAGGATTTCAGTATGAACGACGCCGATGGCAGCAGCCCGGTAGGACGGCTGGAGGTCGTCAGCGGCTGCATGTTCTCGGGCAAGACGGCCCGGCTGATCGAACGGCTCGAACAGGCCCGCGCCGACGGCCGGAGCGTCTGCGCGTTCAAGCACGCCCTCGATCGCCGGTACGATACCTGCCGGCTGGCGACGCACGACGGTCGGCGCTTCGACGCCGTCGCGGTGTCCAGCGGCGCCGACATCATCGAGCAGAGCGCCGCCTATGCCGTGGTCGGCATCGACGAGGCGCACTTCTTCGGGCGGGCGCTGGTCGAGACGTGCACGTCACTTCGGCGGCGCGGCCAGCGGGTCATCGTCGCCGGCCTGCCGTTCGACGCGTGGGGCCAGCCGTTCCCGCCGCTGCCGGAGTTGCAGGAGTTGGCCGAGCGGGTCGAGGTGCTGCGCGTGCCGTGCACGAAGTGCGGCCAGCCGGCGTGCTATTCGCAACGCGTGGTTCCGGTAACCAATCCGGACATGGTCGGTGGGCCGGGGGAGTACGAGCCGCGTTGTCCGGCGTGTTTCGAGCCGCTGCCGCCGCCGGCGCCGGTATACTGACGGCGGTCGCCATTTGGAGCGGGGCCTATTGACCGCGACGTGCGCAGCGGCTATCCCACGCGTGTTCGCGGGTATGGACGGGTCAGGTCCCGCATTGTGCCGAGCCTGGATAAGGGAGAGTTCAGCGTGGTGAAGCCCAAGGTCGCCTGTGTTGGAGGGGGTGTTGTCGGTACGGCGATGCGCAAGCTGTGCGGTTCCGAGACGGTCGTCTACGACATTCGGAAGGAGCCGGGCTATACGCAGAACAAGGATGAGGTCAACGCCTGCGACGTGTGCTTCATCAGCGTGCCGACGCCGATGCGCGAGGACGGCACCTGCCACACCGGCATCGTCGAAGAGGTGGTCAGTTGGATCGAGTGCCCGCTGATCATCATTCGCTCGACCGTTTCTCCCGGCACGACCGACCGCCTGTCCGAGAAGTACGGGCGGAACCTCGTCTTCCAGCCCGAGTACCTCGGCGAAACGCCTGCCCACATCTTCGGCACGATGGCCGAGCGTGAGTTCGTGGTCCTCGGCGGTACGCCCGAGTTGACCTCGAAGGCCGCCGACTTCTACAAGCACTACTACAATGCATACGTGCAGTTTTACTTCTGCGACGCGATCACCGCGGAAGTCTGCAAGTACATGGAGAACGCGTTCTACGCCGTCAAGGTGACGTTCGTAAACGAGTTCTACGACATCGCCAAGGCGCACGGCGTCGATTACAACGTGCTGCGTGAAGCGTGGCTGGCGGACACCCGCATCAGCCGCGACCACACCTTCGTCTTCCCCGACGCCCGTGGCTTCTCCGGCAAGTGCCTGCCGAAGGACTGCAACGCCATCGTCCAATCCAGCCTCCAGCGCGGCTACACGCCGAAGTTCATGCAGGCCTGTTTGGCCATCAACGATGACTTTCAGGCGATGAACGAGAAGCGCTAGTCGAGCGCGTCGCGGCGAATCGCGGCAGGCAACGAGGCAACCCCTTCGACTGCGCTCAGGGTGCCAAGGCAACGAGGCAGAGGCCCGGGCGGCCACCCCGTAGCGCCGGCCCCCTGTGGCCGACGTCTTTGTAGCGGCCGGTCTCCGTGCCGGCCGTCTTCGTAGCGCCGGCCCCCCGTGGCCGACGTCTCTGTAGCGTCCGGGCTCCGCACCGAACGTCCCGTAGCGTCGGCCCCCCGTGGCCGACGTCGACCGACGCGCGGCGCCCTACGTTTGTCGATTCGCGCGTTTGCGGAGTGCTGATCTCCTGGTGGAGGTGGGGGGCGTTGGGGGTGGTTGTCGGCGGGGTAGGAGGGTGGCGAGGAGGCGGGGGAGCCAGGAGCGCGGCGGCGGCTGGCGGTGGTTGGTGGGAGGTGACGCCGGCTGGCGGCCGTTTTGCTTCCAGATGGCGTAACGCTGCGTGAAGTACTGGCCGGCGGCGAAGACGATTCGCCGGGCTAAGCCGGTCCAGGCGTCGTCGGTTACGCCGTAATGG
>JASFQK010000029.1:0-88367 GCA_050115495.1 Phycisphaerae bacterium
TCGCGTCGTTACTCTCGTGCATCGGCGTACTCCTCTGCCCAGCGTGGGCGGCTCGGAACCAATCTTGATCCCGAGAGTACGCCGCCTTTTTTCATCCCGCCATCAACGAAATTCGGTTATAGCTCATCAAAGAGATACTGACGACCGAAGTCTTGAAGCGCGACATTGTCGAAGGCGAGAACTTGAAAGACGCCAAGCGCAAGGTCCGACGCGCAGGCAGACGCGCCGAAAGGAAGCCACCCACAATCGCGCCCGCCCAGGCGCCGAGGACGATTGCGCCTCCAGCGCCCCTGACGCCGCCCGATTCAACAGACAGCATCCCCAACTAAGAAGGGAAATTGCTTCCTGATATAATCGTTGCACTTGTTTCGGACGTATAAGCAACCTGCCGAGACAACCGAGTACTCGCAACGACATCTGAAACAGAGCATTGGGAGAGGTGTCCGAGTGGCCTAAGGAGCCGGTCTTGAAAACCGGTCGGCAACGGACATAACGACCGCAACACCCGACACTTACAGCGAAGCCGACGATTCTCTTGGCGCTCTGCTTGCGCGTTTTGAACGTGCGCAGCCGGACTTAGCTCACGTTGTCCGCGCTTGGGGCACGTTGCCCGAACCGGTGCGCGCCGGAATCGTTGCGATGGTGCTGAGCACGGAAAGGCAGGTGTGAGCATGCCCACACTCTCGTTCAACAGGCCCACCGTGTCACGAACGATCCGATTCGATGGAGGCGTTTACACGCCGCCGCGACAACGGGGCCGGAGCATCCGGCAGACGGTTCGGGAGTGGGCGGCGGTGGGGTCGGACCCGTCCTTTGAGGGTACCGCCGCGCTCGCCGTCCAGGGGGCCCCGGCTTGGTTGAGTGTGCCTGTGGCGGTTCAAGACAGCGTAGCTTTCTCCATCGACTTCGACGCCAGCGCGCTTGCCCCGGGCACGTACTCCGCGGTCGTCAAGGCCACGAAGGACGGCTTCGACTCGGCCGCGCTCGCCGTCGTGTTGGTCGTCCTGCCGATGCACTGACGCGAGGGAGGTATCGTGGCCAAGCGACCGTTTCCAAACGGACAAACGGCCGGTCGGGATCGGGCAGGCCGATTCGCGCCCGGCAATCGTGCCGCGCTGGGGCATGGCGGCGGGCTCGCCGGACAGGTTCAGAAGCTCCGGGCCGAGCTTGTCAAAGCCGTGCAGCCGGCGGACATCCGGGCGATTGCCAAGCGGCTCCTGCGGGACGCCCGGGCTGGCGACGCCAGCGCAATCAAAACGTTGCTCGCCTACGTCTTGGGGCCGCCGGTCCCATCGGACATCCTTGAGCGGCTTGAACGCCTCGAAAGTCTAGCAACGGCTCTTCGGGAAGGTGCAGCATGTGGCGAGGTCGGGCGTCTCGACTCGAACGGTTGATCGGCGCGGCCGCTCGTCGGCGGCAGCGGGCAGCGGACCTGCGGCGCGATGCAGCCGCGCAGGTCGCGGCAATGGCCAAGGCCACCGTCGGCGCCGGCGGCCCGTTCGAGACGTGCTCGGCTGAGGAATGGACAGATGCATTCTCCGGCTCGGCCGGCCCACGGTCGGTCGCCGACGGCATGGAACGACTTGAGGTACTCGTGAAAGGCAAGTGCAGGACGACGCCGCGTTCGCGGCGCAGCAAGAAAGGACGTGTGCTATGAGTTCTGGTGAGTTCATGTTGGTCGGTGTGGACGAGCGCGGCGCGCCCATCTTCTCGGAGGTCGGCGGCGACACAGATCGGCTCGTGCGCGTGGGCGACGTCGTTTCGCTGTCACGTCGAAGACGCGAAACCAACCTCGCCACCACGCAGAGCGCGGCAAGGATCGAGCTACAACGTCTCGGCGACCGCCTCTTTGGCGGCGACGAAGACGAGTCGGTGCCGGCCACGGTGCGAGACGCCAAGCGACGGGCGAAAACGTACGCGGCGCAGCAAGACGCCGCGCGGAGGGCACGCAATGGCTAGTGCATCCTCGAAGACCAGTGTAGCCTCGAAGACCAGTGGTGACACGTCGCGCCTTGCCGCGCTCGAAAGGCGCCTTGCGGAGGCGGAGCGCAAGCTGGCGCTCGTGTGGGGAAGTTCGCTCGGCATCCAGCTCAGGATGATGGAAGCGTCCGAGCGGACGCGGCTACAGGAAGCGGCTGCTGAGCGTGCGGCGGCGCAGCGGCGGGTAGACGCCGCGGACGCCCGGGCCGAAGTGTTCGCGCGGTTCGTCGGCGAACGCGTGGCCATTCACCACAGCCTGCACGTTTCCGCCGAACGCCTGCGGCGCGATTTCTCGTTGTGGTGCGAGCAGAATCGGGTTGGCCAGCTACACCGAATCCTCACCGACGACGAACTTGAGGAGTGTGTCACACGCGCGCTGCCGGCGGCGGAACCGGCCTCAGTGCATCCGGAGGGCTATCTCGGCCGGCCCATTCCGCTCGTTCCCGGATTCGCGGGTGTCGGATGCTGCCCGCCGGGCCGGACGCCGGCCGAGGTTGCCAGCCGCTTGGACCGACGCGCCGCCGCCGACGAGACGGAACGCCGGCTGCGTCGCGAGGAACTTGAGGCCGAGGCGGAAGTGCAACGCAGCATCATCGCCGCGAAGACCGCGCGCGACAGGGCGGCGGAACTTGCGGTGCAAGCCGCTGAAGGACGCGTGCGACGATGATCGAAGGGCTTCCACGGCTCTGTAGCAACGGGCTCCCGCGGCTATGCAAGAACGGGCTGCCGAAGCTGTGCGCTGGATGCGCTTTGTGCACAGAGCCGACGCCTGCCTCGTACGCTGTCGTGATGAGCGGTCTTACGATGTGCGGGTGCCTGCCAAAGTCGCCATCGTCGTATCAGGCAGACGTAATATCCGGTGCCATCAACGGTTCATGGCTGCTCGCGAGAGCGTCTATACCTCCGAACATCCACGAGTTTGGCGTTGCTGGTTGCCGCTGGTCTCTTGAAACCGACACGATTATCAGGAGACGGCGATGGACCGGAACGTCATGCAGCGGCACGTTGACCGATACACGGACAGGGGCAATGCGAATATGCTTCGGGTTCGGTGACGTCGGCGGTGGAGTAATCGGGGTTGTCTTCCACGCGTACGTTCAGGACCCTGTTGATCCTGACGAGCGATGGGACCTGTTCTACAACCGCGACAGCATCTCAGGCCCGTGTCAAGCGGAGTATGGGCCCTATAGCAATCAACTCGGATCATGTTCGTATGACACCAGAACGTACGCGCAAAATGGCAGTGTGACACTTGAGGCAGCGTAATGGCCAAGTCATTCGCAACGTCTGGACATTGCATGTCTCGGGCGCATTGCCGGATGTGCCGGACGCAACCCGAGCTTCTACGGGGCTTCGACGTGCCCGAGGCTTGCCCATTCGACGTGACGGTTGACGATCTCCCGGCGAAACCCGGCGTTGGCATCTGCCCGAAAACCGGCGCCCAGTGCGACGAGTGGTCCGGCTCGCTGTGCGAGGCGAAGTTCCCGGCAGGCTGCTGCCTGAGCACCGCCGCCAGGTGGCTGGCCGATCCTCAAGCCGAGTGTCCCCTCGACAACGCGGTAACAACGGGCCGCTGAATGTTCTCTGTTGCTTGGGCGTTCGGTTCGCAGTCCGACCGACGCCCGCCCCGCCCCGCCTGAGCAACGGGGCGGGGTCCTCTTTCGCCGCGGCCGGCGTGTTCCTATGTCTGCTGGTCTGGATTCCGGGCGTTCCGCTCCCCATCATCATCCCGTGGCACTGCTCCCCGAACCCCGGTCCAGCAAGTCCAACGTGACGTCCCGGTGCTCCCCGGGGCGGGGTCTTTTTTTGGTTTGCGCCAAGTGACGCGCTCAGAACAGGCCCCCGCTTTCGCCAACTGCTGCATCGTCCGCAACTTACGCGAACGGCCCACCGGTTTCGATGACCGGTCGTCGCACCGGATTGATCGAATTGCTGAACTGCCCTTGATACTTGCCGGCCGCGTGCAAGCATAGTCCGTAGCGGGACGGTGGCTGATCCCCACCGATCCGGGGGTGCATTGCGGTGACACCTGCCCGCGTGCGCCCCCGGATACTACCCCCCGCGAGCAGGTGAACCATGCCGACTCCCGCCCCGAACGCTGGTCCCTGGCCCGACGACGCTCTGCCCTGTGCACGACCTGAAGCGATTGAGCGCCTCAGGACCGGCGAATGGCTCGTTTCTGTCGACGGACGGCACTTCGGCCGCTGGTCGGAACTGACGGCCGACGAGCAGCGATGGATTCTCTGCTGCCGGCCATTCCGATGGTTCGCACGACCGGTCGCCGCTTCAGATGGTGAGGGCGGCAGGCCGGCGGCCCCCGTGGGCGTTTCCTGCGACATCGACACGGCGGCTCTCACCGCCATGCGCCACGTTGTGCTGGCCAACCCGTCCGCGAAACCCGACGCGCTGATAAAGGCGGCGGGCATGCGGCGGACGAAGGGGCGGGCGGTGCTCCGCGCGCTTGAGAGATTGGGCGAGTACGCGGGTTTTGCGCGTTCCAGGCCAGAACGCTACCGGAAGCCGTAGCGTTCCCAGCGTTCCGGGAACCATGGAACGTTCGCACTTTGCCCGAAGCGCGGCATATCTTTGGGCATGACAACTGCAACGACGCCTATCAGCGTGCAGCCGCTCGCGGTTTCGGCAAAAGACGCCGCGATGCTGCTGGGGATCAGCAAGGCCCAGGTCTGGAAGCTGCACGCCCAGGGCAAACTCCCCCTGCCCATCCGGCTCGGCACAAAGGCCCCGCGGTGGCTCGTCGCCGAGCTCCGCGCGTGGTCCGAGGCCGGCTGTCCGGATCGGCAGGTTTGGGAGCGCGCCAAAACAGCCACGCGGCGAGGGTGCTGAGGGTGACGTTCGCGCAGCTACCGCACGAGATCATGCGGCGGCCCGGACTCTCGGCCGGCGCCAAACTCGTTTGGGCGGCGGTGGGCGACCGGCAGGGTCGCAATGCCGATGCCTGGCCGAGCTTGTCCAGGCTGGCGAATGACACCGCGCTATGCCGGACGGCGGTCATTCGGGCGGTTCGGGAGCTTGAAGAGGCGAAGATGATCGTGGTGGAGCGGTCGGGCAACGGGAAGGTGAACCGGTATCGAATCGCTACCGGTCTGGAGTCGCTACCAGCAGCGAACCGCGACGGGGGTAGTCGCGAATCGCTACCGCGCGCTAGTAGCGATTCGCTACCCGAACCAACCCATAAGAACCAACCCATGAACCAACCCAAGGTGCCCGCGCCGCAAGCGGCGGGGATGCTCCCGGGGCTTCCGCCGGAGACCGACGAGCCGAAGAGGCGGAGCAAGGCCACCGGGGAGCGGGACACGCTGACCGCGGCGGCGGTGGCAGTCTGGTGCGAGGTGTACCGCGAGGCCGCCGGCGGGCCGGCCGACCAGCCGGATGGGCGGGCCGTGGGCATGCTTCGACGGCTCGTGCACAAGACAACCGGCAACGACCTTGACGGGCTGCGGCGGCGGTTGCGTCTGGCAGCGGGCCTGGACGGCCGGGCCGCGCCGTTTCCGTTTGACCGACCGGGCGGGCTGACCGTGGCGAACGTCGTGAAACATTGGGCCGCGCTGGGCGACGCGATCAGGAGGCCGGCGGTTGGCAGCAACACCCGGCCGCGCGCGACCCCCAAGCTTGAGGAGGACATCCATGTCCCGATCGTCAACGGGTGACAGCGCCCAACCCATCGGCGAGAACCTCGCCCCGTGGCTTCGGGACTTGCGACCAGATGCGGCGAAGTGCGTCCGCTGTGGCGGCTCGTGGGCCAGCGAACTCGACAACGGCGTCTGCCCGGACTGCGCCGACGCGGACAAGCGGGCTGTCGCCTTCCGTGCCCGCTGGCGTGCCGTGTGCGGGGTGGCGAGGCGACACTCGAAGTACTTGACGTGGCAAGACCTGGACGGCCCCGACGAGTACGTGAAGGCGGTCGGGATCGTCCGCGCGTTCGTCGAGACCGGCGATTCCGTGTTGGCGATCATCGGCCGGCGCGGCTCCGGCAAGACGCAAGTGGCATCGACGGCGACCTGGCAGACAATCGAGGCCGGGCGGTCCGGGCGTATCGTGACGGCAAGCGAACTCGCCAGCGACCTGAAACGTCGGTTCGGCGCCGACAGTGACGCGGACGGCTCTTGGCTACGTGCATGGACGGTGCCGCATCTGCTCTGCGTTGACGAAATCGCCGAGCTGGTCGCCGGTGACGTCGTGCGTGCTGCGGTGACATCGCTTTTGGACAGCCGCTATCGCATGTGCAAACCAACGCTGCTCGCCGGCAACTTGGAGCCGGGGCATTTCATCTCGGTTGTCGGGGCGAGCGTCGCGGACCGTTGCCGCGAGGGGGGCGGGATCGTGCTGTGCAACTGGCCGTCGTTCCGGGGCGGGAACGGAGGCGCTGAGCGCCAAGCGGTGCGCCAAGCACAGGCGCCGGAGTGAACGAAGTGACGCTGGCAACGCGAGTTACATTCGGCCTGCACCGGTTTGTACAACCGGTCGCGCCTTGGCAGCTCGCCGTAGTGAGAATTCTGGAGTTGCTTGTTGACAACCGCTCGGGACGAGGTACACTGCTCCGCATGGACAACATCAGTGTGGCTCTGAAAATGGCGATTCTACGGGACGGCCGCACACAGCCCGCGATTGCGGACGCGGCGGGCATCGACAAGGGCCAGTTGTCGCGCTTCATGCGTGACCAACGCACGTTGACGCTCAGCACCGCAGACGCACTCTGCCGCGGGCTGGGCGTCAAGTGCCGACTAACAAAGCCGCGGAAGGCGAGGTAGGTCGTGCCGGAACGGTCCCCACGAAACGCAAGTGTTCACGAAGCCGGGCATACCGTCGCGTACTGGTTGCTCGGGCACGGCCAGTACATCCGCGAAATCGACGTGCGGGGCGATGTGAACTGCGTGGGTGCCACCCACTACGAAGGCCCTGATCTTGCAGCTTGGACGCGAGATTTGGGACCGCGCGTTGCCGCAACGTGGTACGCCACCGTCGGGCTCGCGGGCCGATGTGCAACAGGCGTTGAACAGGGCCAAGAGCACGACTGGTTCCAGCAACTCCGCGACGAATACAACAGGTCGCCCAAACACAACGCCGCGCACGACGTCACGCTCGTCGTTGATGGCATCCGCAAAACCCTGGGGAAACACGCTTCGCCCTGGCAATTCATCGGCGTGCGGGCGCGATGGATCGCTGAACTTCTCGGTGAACCGCGCGTCTGGAGAGCGGTCAATGCCTTGGCAGACCGACTGTCGCGGGAACAACGGTTGAGCGGTCGTGATGCGTGCGAAGTGATAGTCGGGGCGTGGGGCCAGCCGGACGGTTGGCCGATTCTCCAGTTGGGCCTCAAGTGGGGCGAGCGGTTCGCACCCAAAGGACGGTGAAGCAATGGCGAAGCACAAACGCGAACGACAGGGCTTCCGCCTTTTCAGACCAACGTACAAGGACCACGCCGGCAACCGGCACGAAACCGCGCACTGGTACGTTGAATTTCGCGACCATTTGGCGACGGTCCGGCGGTTGCCCGCATTCGCCAGCAAGAATGCCAGCGCGGAGCTGGGCCGGAACCTCGTGGCGCTCGTGTCCTACCACAAGGCCACCGGCGGTCAGGTTGACCCAGCGCTAACGGACTGGCTCGGGGGATTGCCCCAACGGACGCGGGACAAGCTCACCGAATACGGATTGCTCCCCGCCGAGCGTTCCGGCGCAGCGAAATTGCTCGCCGAGCACGTGCGAGACTGGCAGGCGGCGTTGACAGCGAAGGGCAACACGCCCGATTACGTGACGCTCAAGGCGTCGCGCGTGCTGAGGGTCTTCGACGGCGCGAAGGCGCGGCGCTACGGCGACATCCGCGGCAGTTGCGTTGCATCGTACCTCAACGACCTGCGAGCCGATCGGAAGGACGCTGACGGCACTGTGACCCGGGGCATTAGTGCGCAAACGTTCAACTTCTACCTGGGGGCAACGAAGCAATTCTGTCGGTGGATGCTCAAAGAGCGTCGCGCGGCGGAGAATCCGGTTGCTCACCTGGACGCGCTCAACGTCAGGACCGACCGTCGGCACGACCGCCGCGCCCTTTCGGTGGATGAACTGAAAGCGCTACTTGACACGACACGTGAAGGCCCCGACCGTGAAGGCATGACCGGCAAGGAGCGCTACTGGTTGTATCGCGTCGCAGTGGAAACGGGACTGCGAGCAAACGAACTTCGCACCCTCACACGGGGAGCATTCGCACTCGGCGGCGACCGGCCGACGGTGACGGTGGCCGCGGCGTACAGCAAGCACCGTCGCGAAGACACGCTACCTCTTCGGCGTGCGACGGCCGCGGCGCTGGCAGACTTCCTCAACGGGCGTGCCGGGTCGGCTCAGGTGTTCGCGCTGACGCCGAGCCGCCACCACGCGGCGAAGATGTTCAAGGCGGACTTGGCCGCCGCCGGCATCGAATACCGCGACGACGCGGACCGCGTGGCCGACTTCCACAGCCTACGACATACCTTCATAACAAACCTCGCCAATGGCGGAGTTCACCCCAGGAAGGCGCAGGCGCTCGCGCGGCATTGCACGATCACGCTGACGATGGACCGCTACTCGCACGTCGTGCATGATGACCTGATGGGCGCACTCGACGCTCTGCCGGACTTGTCCGAGCCGACTCCCGAGCGCGCGCGTGCGACCGGAACGTACGACGCGACCGCAAGCCCTGGACCCCGAGCAGATGCCGATTCTGTCTTGGCGCTGCGCTTGGCGCAAAATGGACGGCGCGGGTCAATTCCGGTAGACTCGTGTGGACGCAAGTCGGGATCGCGCGACGATTCGCAAGTCGCGACGGATTCACGATTTCCCGCCAAAAACACGGGAAAGACAGCACATGGGAGAGGTGGCCGAGTGGCTCAAGGCGCCGGTCTTGAAAACCGGTGATGGGCAACCATCCGCGGGTTCGAATCCCGCCCTCTCCGTCTCGCAGGAGCCCCGGGCCGCATGGTCTGGGGCTCGTTTCGTTGGGGGGGTATGCTCCGCCGGAGTCGGCGGCCGGGGGATGTGGCTACGGCCCGGTGTATTCGGGCATGTTGGTCCAGCCGGGCGTTTCGGGGAGGGAGATGTCCGAGCGGATGACGCCGTTCTCGTTCATCTGGTGCTGCAGGTCGGTCTCGAGGAAGTAGCGCTTGCCGTCGGTACCCGTGTGGTCGCAGAACGGAGCCAGCCGGGGGTACATATCGCGGTGGATCTGAGCGTTGGTCTCGGCCCGGTTGCGGGTGATGTCGGCGTCGACCTGCTGGCAGAACCGATCGACGTCGATGATCACGCCTTCGGCCCGTTTCTTTAGCGCCAGGTACTCGCCGATCCAGCGCATGTTGAACTGGATCGAGTTCACGATCGTCGCGATCACCGGACGCCACTGCTCGACCTCGTCGCGCGGCGCCCGCACACTCAGGCACAGCGGCGACGACCACATCGTGATCCCCGGCGTCTGCAGATAGCCCAGCACCGCGACGAACACTTCCTGCACCGGACGGCCGCCGAGTTCGTACTCCACCGTGATCATCGCCGCCCGATGCGAGACGCCGCCGCCGAACATCCCCTGCAGCGCGGCGTTGACCGTGGCCGCATCACGGTCATACCGCTGCGCGAGCGATTGCACCGGCTTGCTTTCCAGCACCCGCGCGCCGGGCAGGCCGCCACGCTGCTGCGGCACGACGACCTGCGTGATGTAGTCGGCCGGGTCCATGACCTCGGCCACGACGAACCCGCCGTAGTCGCTACCGGGCGGAAACGCGCCCATGTTGTACGCTGGAGAGCCGCGCAGGTCGGCGAAGTGCACCTCGGGATAAGCCTGGATCACGACCTGCCCGTCGGCGGAAACGACCTGGAAGTGCAGCACGGCCGGATTCACCAGGTCGACGCGGCTGAGCCTGGTCACGTCCTGCGTGTGGATCTTCCACTCCACACCGCCATTGAACCGCCAGCCATTCGGCAGCAGCATGCGAAACACTTCGAGCGGCCGGCCGGCGGCATCGCGAAAGCCGCGTTCATCAACGCAACGAAACACCTCGTAGCTACCCGCGGCCAACGGCCTTCCGCCGGCGGGTCGGCCCACCTCCCGCGTGATCGGCGGTGCGCCCGGCGCAGCCGCTCCACCGCCGCCGCCCGTCCCGCCGCCCAGCGGGTTCGCCGGCTGGTCACCACCGAGCGGGTTATCGGGCTTGTCGCCGCCGAGCGGGTTCACCGGCGGCGGGGTCTTCTTCTGCAGCGTGTGTGTCTTGCCACCGGTGGTCAGCGTGAGCGTCGTCCCCGGCAGCGTTCCCTCGAAATCGAACCAGTGATCATCGCTCTGGAATTGTCCGCGGAGCGTGTTGCCGGTCGACGACGCCCGCACCGGAAACTCGCGCTCCCCCATCTTGATCGAACCGGTCCAACCGTCGGCCGTGCTGCTCAGCGTCAGCGTCAGCTCGGCGTTGCTGTACTCGCCCGCGAAATCCGTCTGCCCGGACGGCGCCGAGGTGGTCCCGGGCGACGACGGGCTGCCTCCGCCGACCAGCCGGCCGTGCGACTCCAACACGATCTTGCCCGTCCCCTCGACATCCGCCTGCGGCAGGAGCTGCCCGTCTTCATCGGCCACGTAGATGATCCCACTGGTGACCACGTTGCCGGAGAGCTTCAGGCTGATCAATCGGCCCGCGGCGATGTCCATCTGCCCCTGGCCGCTGAGGTTGGACTCGGTCAGCGTGGCGATCCGCTGGCCGCCGCCTTCCTGAGCCTGCCCCTGTTTCAGCGTGATCTTGAATTCGATCTCAGCGATCTGGCGGCCCTGCTCGTTGCGGACGGCCTTCAACGTGCACGTGACCGAGCCCTCGTCCTCGGCAGCGAGCTCGAACGCACTGGCAATCGCCGACCTGTCCCAACTCCAGGACTCGCCGACGGCGATCGGCTGCCGCGGATAGGCGCCGTCGTCCACCTCGAAGAGGTTTTCGAAGACGCCTTCCACCTCGGGGTTCTCGGCCGACGCCGGCTCGTACTTGACCCCGCCGTCCGGTAGTCGCCGTGCCGTGACGGTCGTGCCCGCGCCGGGGAACTTGATCGACTGCGACTGGCCGTCCTGCAGAACCTGCGTGCCGCAATTCGGGCCGAACGTGACGCGGGCGGCCGTCGGAGCACCGCCCTCCAGCGCCAGCACTTCCCACTCCAACTCCAGCGTATTGCGTGTCGACTGCTGATGACGCTCGAAGACCTGCTGGTTCACCTTGATGGCGGTCGTCATCTCGGCGGTGTTCGTCCGCTGCTCGCTCCAGCGCTCCCCGATCGCGAAGCGTGGTCGCAGCGTATAGCGCTCTTGCGCGACGGCAACCGCCGAGGCGACAGCGGCAAAGGTCAAAACGGCAACGGCGCCGACGGTCAGTCTACGCGACATGCTCTCGTCCTCCAGGCAGTCCACGACCGGCGTCCCGGCTCGCGACCGCGAAAACCGATGATGCTCCTCGCTGGTCCCATTGTCGCGAGGCCCCGGGAGACGAGCAAGGCGGCAACGCCCCTCCGAACTGTCGCCCGCCGGCGGCGTGCGCAAAAAAAGGGAGGCCCGGCGCTGCTTTCGCAACGCCGGGCCTCAAAAGCCGGCGATAACCTACTCTTGCCCGATCAGGACTACCATCGGCCGTGTGAGCTTTACTACTGAGTTCGGAATGGGATCAGGTGTTTCCCCACACGTATGGTCACCGGCAGATCGTGTACCCGCCCGGCGCGGACGCCGGGCGAGGGTGACGCAAGTTCAAGGTGGAACGCGGGTAAAGGATCCGTACTCAACGAGGGGTACGGTTGATGAATCTCAGCGATTCATAAGCGCGGTCAGGCCTTCGACCGTTAGTACCGGTTAGCTGAGAGCATCTCTGCTCTTACACACCCGGCCTATCAACCTGGTGGTCTACCAGGGGTCTTCAGCTCACCCGAAGGGAGCACCGAGTCCTAATCTTGGGGACGGCTTCCCGCTTAGATGCCTTCAGCGGTTATCCAGTCCGCGCTTAGCTACCCTGCCGTGCCGCTAGCGCGACAACAGGTACACCAGAGGCGCGTACCACCCAATCCTCTCGTACTAGAGTGATGGCCCCTCAAGACTCATACGCCCACAGCAGATAGGGACCGACCTGGCTCGCGCCGGTCTGAACCCAGCTCGCGTACCGCTTTAATCGGCGAACAGCCGAACCCTTGGGACCGCCTTCAGCCCCAGGATGCGATGGGCCGACATCGAGGTGCCAAACCGCCACGCCGCTATGGACGCTCGGTGGCGATCAGCCTGTTATCCCCAGAGTACCTTTTATCAGATGAGCGATGGCCCTTCCACACGGGACCACCGGATCACTAAGGCCTGCTTTCGCATCTGCTCGACCTTTATGTCTCGCAGTTAAGCCGGCTTATGCCTTTGCACTCGACGCACGATTGCCAACCGTGCTGAGCCGACCTTTGCACTCCTCCGTTACTTTTTAGGAGGAGACCGCCCCAGTCAAACTGCCCACCTAGCACGGTCCCCCGCCCGGATTCACGGGTCGGGGTGAGGCAACTAATAGCACAAGGGTGGTATTTCAACGGTGGCTCCTCGCCGGCCGGAACCGACGGCTCAACGCCTCCCACCTATCCTACGCATGTGATACCAATTGCCAATACCAGGCTGCAGTAAAGGTTCATGGGGTCTTTCCGTCTTGCTGCGGGTACACGGTATCTTCACCGCGACTTCAATTTCACCGAGTCGGTCCTTGAGACACTGCTCCAGTAATTACGCCGTTCATGCACGTCGGAACTTACCCGACAAGGAACTTCGCTACCTTAGGACCGTCATAGTTACGGCCGCCGTTAACCGGGGCTTCGGTCGTAAGCTTCGCCTTGCGGCTGACCTACTTCCTTAACCTTCCGGCACCGAGCAGGCGTCATTCTGTATACGTCGTCTGTACGACTTAGCACAGAACTGTGTTTTTGATAAACAGTTCCCAGAGCCGTTTCTCTGCGCCCTCTCCCGAAGGAGGAGGGACCCCTTATCCCGAAGTTACGGGGTCAAATTGCCTAGTTCCTTAAGGACCGTTCTCTCGAGCGCCGTTAGGATACTCTCCTCGCCCACCTGTGTCGGTTTTGGTACGGATTCGCGTGACGTCCGCAGCGGCTTTTCTCGGTTGACCCTTTCCACGCTTCGGCAACCAATCGGCCTCGCCCTTTCGGGGACCCTCTATTCTCGTAGTGGGCCATGGTCTGGGACAACGTCCCCGCTGGTTCAACCGCCATACGAAGTGCAGGAATATTAACCTGCTGTCCATCGTCTACGCCCTTCGGCCTCGACTTAGGCTCCGACTAACCCTGGGCGGATTTCCCTTCCCCAGGAAACCTTGGGCTTACGGCGAGAGGGATTCTCACCCTCTTTATCGTTACTCATGCCGGCATTCTCACTACCACAGGCCGACACCACTCCTTGCGGTATGGCTTGTATCTCCTGTGGTACGCTCCCCTACCGCGCTTTCGCGCCCGCAGCTTCGGCGCCATGCTTAGTCCCGATCATTATCGGTGCCCACCTTCTCGACCAGTAAGCTATTACGCACTTTTTAAATGGTGGCTGCTTCTAAGCCAACATCCTGGCTGTCACAGAAAGCGGACTTCCTTAAGCACTCAGCATGGCTTTGGGGCCTTAGCTGGCGATGTGGGTTGTTTCCCTTTTGTCCACGGACATTATCACCCGCAGACTCACTCCCGGGATAGTCACCGCGGTATTCGGAGTTTGATTGAGGGAGGTACCCGGGAAGGGCCCTCGTCTCATTCAGTAGCTCTACCCCCGCGGTGTAGTGGCCCGAGGCTGTCCCTAAAGACATTTCGGGGAGAACCAGATATCTCCAAGTTTGATTAGACTTTTACTCCTCCCCACAGCTCATGCCAAAACTTTTCAACGTTTACGGCTTCGGTCCTCCAGGACGTTTTACCGTCCCTTCAACCTGGCCATGGGTAGATCACTTGGTTTCGGGTCTGCCACACGCGACTGAGACGCCCTATTCAGACTCGCTTTCGCTACGGCTCCGTGCCGGAAGCACTTAGCCTAGCCGCGTACGACAACTCGCCGGCCCATTATGCAAAAGGTACGCAGTCAGCCGTGCCCGAAGGCAATCGGCCTTCCACAGCTTGTAGGTGTATGGTTTCAGGTACTTTTAACTCCCCTAGAAGGGGTTCTTTTCACCTTTCAGTCGCCTTACTGGTTCACTATCGGTCGTGCAGGAGTACTTAGCCTTGGAGAGTGGGCTCCCCATGTTCAGTCAGAGTTCCACGAGCTCCGACCTACTCGACCGCCGCCGCTCGCCTGACGTCTACAGGACTGTCACCTTCTGTGGTCGCCCTTTCCAGAGCGTTCGACTGAGCTTACGACGACGTATGGTTCGAAACCATGGGCTGGTCCGCTTTCGCTCGCCGCTACTAACGGAGTCTCGGTTGATTTCCTTTCCTCCGGGTACTGAGATGTATCAGTTCCCCGGGTTAGCTCCTGACGGCCTATGCATTCAGCCGCCGGTGACGCCATCTGGTTGCCCAGTGACGCCGGGTTGCCCCATTCGGAGATCTCCGGATCAAAGCCTGTTTGGCGACTCCCCGGAGCTTATCGCAGCCTTCAACGTCCTTCTTCGCCTCTGCACGCCTAGGCATCCACCATACACCCTTAGTAGCCTGACCACGCTTATGAATAGCTGCGATCAGACCGTACCTGAGAACGAATCCGCGGCTTCGCCGCGAAACTCGACTCGGAGAGTAACGGATTCGATACCTGCGTATCCACCTATGAACTTGTCAAAGATCTCGCGACAGTTACCCGTCGCCCTGCCATTCGCAGGCCCGCACGCACCCGCAGGTGCCCGGGGGCTTACGCCCGCCCGAACCGCACTGGAGCCGACCGGGATCGAACCGGCAACCTCCGCGTTGCAAACGCGGCGCTCTCCCGATTGAGCTACGGCCCCGGAATCATCGAGACCAGGACACGCCTAGTCGCAACCACCGGAGCCTCAGGCGCCGCCGCCACGACCGACCGTCCATACCGCCACGACCAGGAACGCTCCCAGCAGCAGCATCGGCAGCCAGTCCGTCACGGCCATGCCTCCAGCGACTTCCCTGCCGCTTTCGCGGCAGCCATGGGCCCGATAGGATTCGAACCTATGACCTCGTCCTTATCAGGGACGCGCTCTAACCAACTGAGCTACGAGCCCTACTGGTCGAGGCTCGCACCCGACCACACTGGCCGGTACTCGTTGGTGCGCCCTGCCGCGTCGGAGTCGCCAGAGCTCACGAACCTCGGCTCACTCGGCCAGCCACCGGCGGCTGTCGCTCACCAGTGGCGAGCTACTTAATCTACCAGCCCGCCGATTTCTGTCAACGCCCCCCAACGCAAAAAAAGGGGTGGGTTCAAGAATCCCTGCCAAGCGAGAGTGGTGCCGAATCCGACCGACAAACATAACCATTTCAAAACAATGAACTTACATCACGGACACACGTGGCCTTTTCCCGCCCGCCACGAGCGGAAAACCCTCGACTGAATTCGTCGCCGGCCACGCCATGGAAGCCGTCTGCCATCCGGCAGGCTTTCCACGCACGTCGCGTCGCCCACTCACCTCACCGCCCGCAACGCGGAAACGGCGCGTAACCAACGGGCCTCAAACAGCTTCCACCATTCAGGGGACAGCGTTCCGCCCGCAACGCACCACGCGTCACTGCGCCCCGCCCTTTCGCAGAAGAGGCGCCGCCGCAACCGGCGCCGGTCCCTGAAGTCTGCAGCCCCGTCCACGAACGGTCGTCATTCCCTGCCAAGCACGTGCGGACTGAACAAGGGCGAAGCCCATGGTAAGATAAGGTGTACGTATCCCGTCTGGATGTTCGGGCTGAGGGGCCTCCGCAAGGAGGGCAGTCACATGTCGTTCGTCGTTGTCGTGGGCATTTCCACACTCTGCCAGCTCGTGGCCGTCGTCCTGGCGATGCGATTGACACGCACGACCGGTTGGCGCGTCGCGTGGTGGCCAATCGCCGGCGCCGTAGCGCTCTCCGCCGGCCGGCGCTGCGTCGTGCTCAGTACGGCGCTGGCGGGTGGCGCCGTGCGGCCGTTCGACGCGCCGGCAGAGATGATGGCACTCACGCACTCTGTCCTCATGCTTACCGGCATCACCGCGCTCGGACCGCTGTTGGCGGCGGCGCGGCGAAACAAAGCCGCGCTCCTCGAACGCGAGCGCCACTACCATCAGCTCTTCGACCTCAACCCCGACGCGCTGTTCATACTCGACAGAGGCGGACACCTTCTCGACGTGAACCGCGCGGCCGAGACGCGCTACGGCTACACGCGTGAGGAATTGCTGGGGATGACGGCGCACGATCTCGCCGCGCCAAACTTGCGGGAAGAAACGCCGGCACGCGTCCGCCATGCAATCGAGACCGGAGCGCGGTTCGACTGGCGGCAACGCTGCAAGAACGGTGAGGAGCTGGAAGTCGAAATCGCGGCGCAACCGATCGTCGTCTCCGGCGAACCCGCGATTCTGTCGAGCGCCCATGACAACACCGAACGTCTGCGGGACGCGCGACTGCACCACGAGCGTGAGCGACTGCTTCGGGAAATGAGCCACATCGCGAAGATCGGTGCGTGGGAATTCCATCCGGCGACCGGCGCGGGTACCTGGACCGAGGAAACTGCTCGCATCCACGAGCTCGATCCAGACGCCGAAACGAGCGTGTCCCTGGGCCTCAGCCACTATCGCGGCGAATCTCGCCGCCTCATCGAAGCCGCCATCAAGCGAGCCACGGAAGAAGGGGAGCCTTACGACCTGGAGCTGGAGCTGACCACCGCGAAAGGCAATCGGAAGTGGGTACGCGCGATTGCCCATCCCATCATGGAGGGCGGCCGGGTCGTACGGATTCGCGGCACGTTCCAGGACATCACGCGGCGGCGAGCGGCAGACGAAACACTGCGCAGAAAGAACCGGGCGCTGAAGGCGATCAGCGAGTGCGACGAAGCGCTCATCCACGCTGCCGACGAAGCTGTATTGCTGCAGAGCATCTGCCGCATCGCCGTGCAGCATTGTGGGTATCGGCTGGCCTGGGTCGGTTTCGCCGAGCACGACGACGGTCGGCATGTCCGGCCCGTCGCCCAGGCTGGTTTTGAGGATGGTTACCTGGACCATGCCGACATCACGTGGGCGGACACGGAGCGCGGCCGTGGCCCAACCGGCACCGCCATCCGCACAGGCCGACCCGTCGTCGTCCGCGACATCCCCGGCGATCCCGCGTTCGCCCCCTGGCGAGCCGCTGCCGTGGAGCGCGGCTACGCCTCTTCGGCAGCCTTACCCTTGAAGATCGATGACGCGGTCATCGGGGCCCTGAACCTGTACGCCAGCGAGCCTGACGCCTTCGACGCCGAGGAGCAGGCGCTGCTGATCGAACTGACCAACGACCTGTCGTACGGCCTCGGCGTCGTGCGTACGCGTGAGGCTCGCACGCGGGCCGAGAGCGCCCTGCTTCAGGAGCGGCAATTCCTCGCCGCCGTGCTGGACAACATCGACGAGGCCGTCGTCGCCTGCAACCCTGAGGGCGTACTGACACGATTCAACCAGGCAGCCCGACGGGTGCACGGCCTGGGCGAAGGACCGACGACGCCGGACCACTGGGCCGAGCAGTACAACCTCTATCACGCGAACGGGGAGCCGCTGTTGAAGAATGAGGTTCCGCTGTATCGCGCCCTGCAAGGCGAGCACGTACGCGGCTTCGAGATGATGATCGCTCCGCCGGCTGGCCCGGCCCACGTGCTGGTGGTCAACGGCCAACCGATGTTCGACGCCGACGGTGAGCTCCTGGGCGCCGTCGCCGCCATGCACGACATCACCGACCGCAAGCGGGCGGAGGACGAGCTACGTCACAGCGAGCGTGTGCTCCGCCTGTTTGTCGAGCATTCGCCGGCGGCGATCGCCATGTTCAACAACGACATGAAGTACATCGTCACCAGCCGCCGCTTCCTCTCGGACTACCACCTCGGAGAGCAGGACCTGACCGGCCGCTCTCACTACGACGTGTTCCCGGAAATGCCGCAGCGCTGGGTGGACATCCACCAGCGGTGCCTGGCGGGTGCCGTCGAGCGGTGCGAGGAGGACCCCTTCCCGCGTGTCGACGGCAGCTTCGACTGGGTGCGGTGGGAGATCCACCCCTGGCGCGAATCGACCGGCGAGATCGGCGGCATCATCCTCTTCTCTGAGGTCGTCACCGATCGCAAGCAGGCCAGAGAGGCGCTCGCCCAGCAGGCACGCATCGCCCGCATCTTCCTCGCCGGTTCCGACGAGGAGGTGTTCCGCGAGTTGCTGAGCCTCGTCCTGGACGTGACGCGGAGTCCCCACGGGATGGTCGGGTATACCGATGAGACCGGCACGCTCGTCGTGCCGAACACCACGGAGCCGTGGTGGAACGAGCGTCGCGCCGTCGGCGGGACCATCCGCTTCCCCCGGGAAACCTGGGACGACTGCGTCTGGCTGAGCGCCCTCTGCCGCGCGACAACGCAATGCAGCAACGAAGCGACGCCAACGACATCGTCCGTTCAGGGGACGCCAGCGAGGTTTGCGAGCGTCCCCATCCAGTTCAAGGGCGAAGTCATCGGTCTCCTGCACGTCGCCGGTCGCGACACCGATTACACCGAGGCAGACACACAGGCATTGGAGGCCGTCGCCGAACACGTCGCCCCTTTACTGAGCGCCCAGTTGGTCCGGGCAGCGGCCCAGCAGACCCTGCACACGCTCAATACCGAGCTCGAACAGCGGGTTCGCGAACGAACGGCCCAGCTCGAGGCGGCGAACCAGGAGCTGGAGGCGTTCTCCTATTCGGTGTCTCACGACCTGCGTGCTCCGCTTCGGGCCATGGACGGATATGCGAGGATCCTGGTCGAAGAATATGCGCCTCGGCTCGAGCCCGACGCCACCCGTTACCTCGAGCGTGTCCGCGTCAATGCCCGCCAGATGGGGCAGCTCATCGACGACCTGCTAGCCTTCTCACGGCTGACGCGGCACTCGGTGCAAACACGGCAGGTCGCCCTGGCTCCCCTGGTCCAGGAAGTGCTCGAAGACCTGCGCGAGTGGCAGCGGGACCGGCCAGTCGAGGTCACCTTAGGGGATCTACCTGACTGCGAGGCAGACCGCGGGCTCCTGAAACAATTGCTTACGAATCTGCTCGCCAACGCGCTAAAATTCACGCGGGGGCGGAACCCGGCCAGGGTCGAGGTCGGTGCCCGTCAGGACGGCGATGAGACTGTCTATTTCGTGAGAGACAACGGCGTAGGCTTCGACATGCGCTACGCGGATAAGCTGTTCGGCGTCTTCCAGCGTCTGCACCGCACAGAGGATTACGAGGGAACCGGCGTTGGCCTGGCCATCGTTCAGCGCATTGCGCGCCGCCACGGAGGACGCGTCTGGACGGAGGCTGAGCCAGAGAAAGGTGCCACGTTCTATTTCACGGTGAAAGGTGGGACTCGCGATGCCCCCGGGACCGGTTGAGATCCTGCTCGTCGAGGACAACCCCGACGACGTCGACATGACCCTTCGCACGCTGCGCAAGCACAACCTCGCCAATCACATCGAGGTGGCCCGCGATGGTGCCGAAGCCCTCGAGTTTCTGTTCGGCGAGAGCCCCGGCCGCAGCCGGCAGGACCAGCCCAAACTTGTCCTGTTGGATCTGAAGCTTCCCAAGGTTAACGGCCTGGAAGTGCTGCAACGGATCAAGAGCGAACCGAGCACGAGCGCTCTCCCTGTTGTCGTGCTCAGCTCCTCCGCTGAGGACCGCGACGTCCAGGAAAGCTACCGGCTGGGCGTAAACAGCTACATTGTCAAACCTGTGGACTTCGAGCAGTTCTCCGGCGCCGTCCAGCAACTCGGCCTGTACTGGCTCCTGCTCAACAACCCGCCCACACAGAGCGCTTGCTGAGGATAAGGACATGCCGACACAGCTACGCGCGTTGATTGTCGAAGACCGACCGGACGACGCCGAACTCATGCTGCTCGAACTCCGACGCTCGGGATACGACGTGTCGCGTTGGACCGTCGACACCGAGCGGGATTACCTCTCGGCGCTCGTCGCCGCGCCGGAGGTGATCCTGTGCGACTACTCCATGGTCCAGTTCAACGCCATGCGTGCCCTGGCCCTGATGCAGGACCGGGGCCTGGACATCCCCTTCCTCGTCGTGACCGGCAGCATCTGCGAGGAAGTCGCGGTCAACTGCATGAAACAGGGCGCCGCCGACTACATCATCAAGGACCGTCTCGCCCGCCTGGGGCCAGCGGTTGGACAGGCTCTCAAGGCCAAGATCACCCGCGATGCGCAGCGTCGCGCCGAGGCCGCCCTCGTCATCAGCGAAGAGCGCTTCCAGCGAGCCGTCCGCGCCGGCGGCATCGGCACGTGGGACTGGGATCTGCAGACCGGGCACATCCTCTGGTCCGAGGGGTACGCCGAGCTGTTCGGCCTGAAAGCCGTGGACTTCGACGGCCGCTACGAGACATTCGCGCGGCACGCCCATCCCGAGGACCTGCCCAGTATCGAACAGGCGCTCACTTGGGCCCGCGAACACCACACACCGTACGACTGCGAGTTCCGTGTGATCTGGCCCGACAGCAGCGAGCACTGGATCCACAGCACCGGGCAGTACATCTACGACGATAACGGCCGGGCTGTTCGCATCTCCGGCGTCGTGCGCGACATCACAGAGCGCCGGCACGCCGACGCACTCATGCGTCAGAAGGAAGCCCAGCTCCGCCAGGCCCAGAAGATGGAGGCCGTCGGCGCGCTCGCCAGCGGCATCGCCCACGACATCAACAACCTGCTGACGGTGATCTTCGGCTCGGTAGCCAACGCCCGCAGGACGCACCCGGAAGACGAGACGCTGGCCAACGCGCTGGACCAAACCGAAGCCGCCGCCGAACAGGCCGCCAACGTGACCAAGGGTCTGTTGGCCTTCGCCCGGCAAACCGCTTTGGAGAAGAAGACCGTCGACCTGCGCAAAGTGATCGATCGCGTCGCCAGGCTCCTGAAGCGCATGCTGCCGGCGAGTATCGACCTGGTAATCGAGAAGCCGGACATCACGCCTGTTTGGGTACATGCCGACGAAACGCATTTGCAGCAAATCGTGCTCAACCTGGCGATCAATGCCCGCGACGCCATGCCGGACGGCGGTACGCTGCGCATCTGCGTCTCGCAGATCCCCGCGGCCGAGGCGGGCCCCATCACCATGCCGACCACGGAGACACCCGCATGCGCTCGGCTGCAAGTGGTTGACACGGGCGTCGGAATCCCGCCGAAGATCCTCGACAGGATCTTCGACCCCTTCTTCACGACCAAGCCGCGCGGCCAGGGCACCGGCCTCGGCCTGGCCATCACGCACTCGATCGTCCAGGAGCACGGCGGCAACGTGTCGGTGACATCGACGCCGGGCAAGGGAACAACCTTCACACTCGCGTTTCCTGTAGCTCCGCCGGCGAGCGGCCCGCGACGCGACGCCACGGCCGCGGCGGACACACAGGGTCGCGGCGAGTGCGTCCTTCTGGTCGAAGATTATGAACCTGTGCGCAAGATCGTCCTGGCCACGCTGCGTGCGCGGGGCTACGAGGTGATAACCGCCGCGGACGGGGACGCCGCCGTGCAGGTCTTCGCGCAGCACCAGACGCGCGTTCGCGCCGTGGTCCTGGACGTGGACCTGCCGAAGCGTTCCGGACTCGAGGTCCTGCGTGCGATTCGCGATGCGAATCGCGATGTCCCGGCCATCCTGATCACCGGCAAGGTCGAGGCGGGTCTGGAGGAATCATTGGACCCGCGGAGTACGCTGCTGCGCAAGCCGTTCCGGATGGCGGACCTCGCCTCGCACCTGAGCGAGCAGCTACGGTCCACCTCCCCGTGCGCAGTTGCCCCGTAGGCAAACGCGCCCCAGCATCCCCCCTACCGATAGAACACCACCGGCACCACGATCTCCTCCGCCGCCGGCAGGGTCGTCCGCAACGCCACCTCCACCCGCCGCGAAGCCCCCCGCACTTCCGGCCGCCGAACCCGCAGACGCACCTCCTGCACCGTCCCAGGCGCCCTCTGGAGCGGCTCGACCGTCGCTGCCGGCGATTCCGACCGCTCCACCACGAACGGAACGTCGTGCACCGAGATGACCTTCACCGTCCGCTCGATGAACTCAGCGTCGCCCGGCTCGTGAATGAAGACTCCCGTCGGCTCGACAGCCCACGTCAGCTCAAACGTCGCCAGCACCGGCACGCGCAGTGTCGGCGCGTGCGGATGTGTCGTCGTAATGGTGAGTGTATCGCGCAGCGTCGCGTGACGATTCTCATTCGCGATGATCACGGTGATCGTGGAGTCATCGTGGTTGATCTCCACGTTGCGCACCAGCGGCGCGACGGCTTCCGTGATCTCGTAGGGCTGCTCATCATCCGACACGAGCTGAACCTCGCCGCGAACCAGCTCGCCCGGCTGCGCTGACGAGAGTGTCAAGTTGCGCGGCTCCGGATAGACTCCGCGGAGAACCTTCGCCGAGAACAACACCTCCTGCGCCGTGCCGTCGGAGAAGCGGAACGTAAGCGTGTGCTTCACGTGCCCGTGGGCACCAGATAGGTGCACGCGAACGGGAAACTTCAGCTCACCCCTGGCCGGCACAGTCGAGTCCGGCGGCAGGACGGTCGCCATGCAGCCGCAGGAGGCGTGCGCGTCGGTGATCGACTGCGGCGTGGCGTATGTGTTCCGTACGATGAACTCCTGCCGAACCGACTCGGGGTAGCAGGATGCGACGGTCCACGTCTCGGGCTCGACGAAGATGCGGCCCGCCGCCGGCGTCGTTGTCGCCGCCGGTGCTGCCGGCGCCGCGGCCCGATCGCAGCCCGTGAGGCCCAAGACGAGCACGAGACCGGCGGCAGCAGTCACCGGCGCCGCGGGCCGCCGACGCCGCCAGAGAAGTGCCGCCAACGCCAGAAGCGGTGCAATCCCCGACAGCCAGGCCCACATCCGCCATGGGTTGTCGGTCCGGATCGGCACTGGCGACGTGAGGATCGCCCGGCCGTGCCAGCGCTCGAGGAGCCACTCGCGCGGGTACGGCGCCAAGTGCCCATAACGGTTCGGGTCCGCCATCGTGAACTGACCATCGCCGCTCGCCAGAATCACGCCGAAAGGCCGCCCGGGTCGCGACTTCGTAGAGCGCAGTTCGACGATCGCCGGATAGGGCCAGCGCTCAACGTCGGCGAAGTCCATCTCGACGACTTCGGCGTGGACGCCGGCCGCCCGCAGCCGCTCGGCAACGCGCTCTTCGATGTTGTCCCGCGGCCCGTTCGTCCACATCGTGTCTAGCAGTGGAGCCAGTGCCACGTCCCGTCCGTAAATCGCGAGCGTCAAATAGGTGCAGTAAACGGCCGACGCTTCCGCCGGAACGGCCGCCGGCTCATCGTCCGCCCATACCGGGGCCGCCGCCAGCAGGAGCAGCGTAGTCGTGGCAACCCGGCGGCTCCGGCGCCGGCCGAAGGCGAGCACGCTGAAGACCAGCGCCAGGACGATGTTCCCCACGGCCACGAACGGGCCGATACCCGCCGATTCGCGGATCGGCGCTGCGGCGCCCACGGCCTTCGTCTGCGCCGGCAGACGGCCGAACACCCCATCGTATACGAGCCAGTTGTGCAGGCCCTCCTCGGCCTCGGCCAGGCTCGCCCAGCCATACACGCGGACAACGTCCTCGTCGTAACTGACACTGGTACCGAAGGGGAAGGGAACGCGCAGGTCTTCGGGGCGCAAGCCCTGGTTGACGCGGACGCTCTCCGGGTACACGTGTTCCGTGCTGGGTTTGGGTCCGCGCACCTCAAACGTCTCCGGCAGCCAGAGCCCGTCGTAACAGCGGTAGCCGCCGAAGACGAACTCGCGGTCGCTAACGCCCGCAACGCGCGTGCGGACGGGCATGAAGCCGTAACGGGAATCAAGCTCTCGCGTCACGGAGTCGGTGGCAACCGTCACAATGCCCGGCCGCTCGGAATCCTCCGTGAGCGTAAGCTGGGGAATCGCGAAGAACGTCCGCCAATTGCCCGTCGAACCGGGCCGCTCGGGCCCCAGACCGAGGTGAGCAAGATACAAGGCTGCCACGGTCATATAGGCATCGTTCATGTACTCGGAAAAGCAGCCCCCCATCCCGTCGCCCTGCAACAGAACATAGGACACGCCATCGTAGCTCGTAATATGGCGCAGGGCGCCGGTCTCTCTGGTGAGCACCTGCTGGTAGCGCCAGTAGCGCCACGGCGGGTCGCCAATCAGCGTCACTTCCGCATGACGCAGAGTAACGTCGTCTCTGTCTTCCGCGAAGAGCCGCGCGTCCGAGGCATACGTGAGATCGTGCACATTCGCAAGCATCGTGCACAATGCGCCCCGCACGTCGTCAAACTGCGTTTGGGCTGCCGCCAGAGACACGACCGTGGCCGCGAAACCGGCGAGCGTACAGAAACGCCAAGCGTATGAGAGAACACACGGAGGGCAACGATTTAACGCCGACTTAGGCATAGTGCCAACTTCGCCTCCCAATGGGTCTCGCATTCCGTCAGCAAGCGATGAGTTGTGAAGAAGGCGTTGAACGCTTGGCTCGACAGACCGGTCGTCCGGCATGCCAACACAAATTGCCTCCGCTGGCCCCGCTCAATGCGCTCATGCATCACAACCTGTAGCCACCACTCGCTCGCCCCGGCGTGACGCATGCGTCGAAGGAAGCCCGCCGCTGTCGCGCCGCGCCGCAGTGTCTCACACAAGACAACCGTTTGCTGGGCAGGCCTTGCCTAGCTTGCGCCCAGAAACGGCACGCAAGTCAGACAGCCGTCTAGCTCTGCTGAACGCAGGTCTGGGCCCTGCCGCATTCGCGGAGGCCGATGGGGTCGTTCTCGTCGCAGTAACAGCGCGCTCCCTCGTCCCCTGGCACCGGACCCTTGCATTTCGGCACGGGTACTAGAGCGCACAGATTCCCGAATTCCTGGTGACACGTCTTGCCCGTGACGGCGACACACGTGAGTCTAACGATTCCGGGACATGCGCCGCAGCACGTGTGATTCGCGCAGTCGGATGTGGCGGGCGTACAGTCCTCCGCGCTCGGCCTCTGACAGACCGTTCGCTGGAGGCAATCATAACCCGTCAAATCGTCTGCACGCGCCGGGCGGAGCATGCCGAAGAGAACGATCACGGCAACGCAACTGGTGGCGCACACGGCGACGACATACTGTATTCGTAACATCGCTGACGCTCCTTCTCATTGACGCGGGGCCTTTACTGCGCGGCTTCCACGATCTCGACGCTCTCAATCACCACGACCAAGTGCGGCACGCCGTCCTCATCGCCGCTGGCATAAACCGCTTCAACAATATCCATCCCACCGATCACCTCGGCGAAGACCGTGTGCAAGCCGTCCCAGGCCGGATACGCCTCCACGCAGATATTGAACAGGTGCGTGTCCTCCGTTCCGGAGAAGTCGCGGATGCCGACGTGGCCGGGCGTATGCGTGAGTGGACTGTCGATCTCGCGCTCCTCCCACTGGTACGCGTGCGGGCTGTACTTCAGTGAGCCGTCCGGCAGAATGTCCCCACCGTAAATAAACGAAGGAGACACCTGGTCGAAAATCACGCCGTCGTAGACGTGGTTTCGGCAGAAGCCGATGAAGTGCTGCACCGTGAGCGGCGCAGCATCGTTGCGCAACAGCAGCGTGATGTCCCCCGCCGATGTGTGCAGAATCGCCTGCGGATGTGAGCCCCAATCCACCAAGCCCGAGCGAGCCTCGCTCGGCTGCACAAGCAGCAACGCCAAGCCGGCCATGCAGAGGGCCGACGCAACCGCCAGAACCTTCGTTGACATGCACAATCTCCCCGGGGACCCCTCTGGAGGCAGCGCCGAGTCGTCCCCTGTTCCCCGGCGTGTCGGCGGGCAGTGCGTCGCCCGCCAAGTTGATAATTGCGCGCAGCCGCCCCGTAGTCAAACTGTCTCACGCTATCCCGTCCCTCCTCGACACTATCCCCTGGATACCATAAACCAATTATTAACATAGCATTACGACGCCCCCACGATTTTGCGGACTTTGGCGAACTTCATACCTTACGAGATGTGCAACACCCTATTTATGACGTCACCCGCGCCGATGCAGCGCCGCCGCGTCGTCCGCTTAGAACGATGCGCCGAAGGAGAAGTTGAAGACTTGCGTATCGTCGTCGTCGCCCTTGGCGATCGGAAAGCCGAAGTCCAGCACGATCGGCACCGGGCCGAAGAAGTCGACGTTGATCCGCAGACCGAAGCCAACCGACGCCCGCCAATCCGTGATCGTGAGGCCTTCCTCGACCGTGCCCATGTCCAGGAACGTGACGCCGCGGAAGCTCTTGCCGTACAGCGGGAACGAGTACTCCGCCCCGGTCAGCAGAATGAGATCGCCGCCGACCCGCGTGTTCTTCACGCCCTTGCGCGGCGAGATCCCGCGGAAGTGGAAGCCGCGGATCGAGCCGAAACCGCCGCCGTAGAACCGCTCGAACACCGGGGCATCGCCCACGATGTACGAAGCGTCCGCCCGGACAGCAAAGACGCTCTTGCGGTCGAAGATGTCGGTGCGGAGGGTCTTATACCAGGCGAAGCCGGCCGACGGACGGCCGAACTGGAAGTCACCGCCGAGCGCCCCGACCTGCTCCCAGCTCAGATTGAACCGGTACCCGCGCGTGGGGACCATGCGGCTGTCGGTCGTGTCGCGGACGACGCTGACCTTGAACGCCGACAGGAAGTGGTCGCCGCGTACCTCGCGCACGTCGCTCGGCGCCAGCGGATCGACGTCGCTGACGCTGACCTGCTCGGCCCGTAGCGCCCCTTCCACCGCCCAGTCGGCGAAGAAGCCCCGCTCGAACCGCTTGCTCAGGGCGATCAGCACGCCGAGCCGCTGCTCGTCGTACGCGTCGCGGCCGCGCTGGAACAGGTACGCCGACGTGTCCAGCCGCAGCGGCCGGTCCAGCAGGTACGGCTCGGTGAAGTCGATGCGGAAGCGGGTCATCTCGGTGCCCGGCTCGGCGGAGAAGCGCAGCCGTTGCCCGTCGCCGCGAAACGCCTGCCCACGGAAGAACTGGCCCCACGTGCGCGGCCAGTCGAACAGGTCGAAGTTGCGGTTCTCGATCGACAATGAACCCAGCACGCCGCTATCCGTGCTGACGCCGACGCCGATCAGGAACGTCACCGTCTCGGTTTCCTCGACCTCGACCAGCGCCTCGCGCAGGTCACCCGCCGGCGGCAGCGGCGTGATCGTCGCCTCCGCGAACAGGCCGGTTTCCTTCAGCCGCTGCTCGGCCTCTTTGGCGGCAACCATGTTGAACAGATCGCCCGGCAACAGCTTCAGCTCCCGGCGGACCACCTCGTCCCTGGTCCGCTGATTGCCGCGGATGCTGATGCGGCCGATACGGTACTGCTTATTCTCGTCGATCTGGTAGTGCAGCCGCACGACGCCCGGCTGCTCGAGAAACTCGTGCTGGGCGTCCACGTACGCGTCGACGTAGCCGATCTCGCCGTAGAGCTCCTGCACCCGCCGGACGTCCTCGCGCAGTGACTCGTTGCGCAGCGTGAACCCCGGCTCGAGCTGCATCGCCGCCCGCAGCCGCCCGGTGTCGTAGGCCGTGTTGCCGTCGATGGCGATGTCCTGAATCGTGTAGCGCACGCCCTCTTCGATCACGAAGACCAGTCGCAGATCGCTGCGCGACACCTCGTCAAAATCCAGCCGGTAGCCGACGCGGGCGTCGAGATAGCCCTCGTCGTGATAGAAACGCTGGATCTCGACGGCGTCGCGGCCGGCGATCTCCTCATCGAACGCCCCGGTGCGGAACAGCCAGAAGTACGTCTTGCTGCGAATGCTCGGCCGCAGCCGCCAGTTCGGGAAGGACCGGTTCCCCTCCAGCAGGATCTTCCGCACCCGCACCCGCGGCCCCTCGACGATCTGGTAGACAACCCGCCCCTCGCTCAGCAGCGCCTGCTCGTTGACGGTCACTTCGACGTAGTAATACCCCGCCTCCTTGTAGCGCCGCTCGATCTCGTCCCGCCCCCGCCGAACGTCGTATACGTCCAGCGCGTCGCCGGCCGCCGGCGTCACTTCGTACAGCTTGTCGTCGGTGAAGACCTTGTTCCCTTCAATCTCCACCGTGGCGATAGTCGGCCGCTCCTGCACCGTGAAGGTCACGACGACCTGGTTCTCCTCGACCTTCGTGTCGGCGAAGGCGTTGAGGAACCGCCGCGAACGCAGCAGCGCCCGCACGTCCTCCTCCACCTGCCGGCGGGAGAACGGCTGCGACTCACGCGTCTTGATCGACCGCCGGAACCACCCCTCGCTGATCGTCTCCAGCCCGACGATCTCCACCCGGCGAACGATCATCCCGTCCGCGGCCTGGTTGTCCTGGGCACTGGCCGATCCGGCCACCAGGAGCCACGTCCCGGCCACCAGCGCCGCCAGCAGCGCCCGCCCTCGCCCGCCAAGTCTTGCCGATGCGATTTGCACGATTCACCACGCCGATCGAGAGAATGCCCAGAATGGCCCCTCCGTCCTGCGGGGGGACCGCGCCGATGTTGCGCGGTACTATACCGCCCACCCGCAGTCGGCGAAAGCACGCGGCCCCGCCGCACCTGGAGCACCCATGAAACCCGTCATCGGTCTGAGCAGCAACTCCCGTCGTGACTCCGTCGACCCGTGGCGATCGCAGATATACCTCGACGCCGTCTATCTCGACGCCGTCGAAGCCGCCGGCGGCCTGCCGGTCGCCCTGCCCGTGCCGCAAACCCCCGACCCCGCCCTGCTCGACGAACTCATCGCCGCCTGCGACGGCTTGGTCTTCACCGGCGGCTTCGACCTGCACCCGCACCATTTCGGCGACGAGCCCGTGCATCCCAAGGCCATCGTGCTGGACGAACGCCGCGACCGCTTCGAGGTCGAACTCTTCCGCCGGGCCGACGCCGCCCGCCTGCCCATCCTCGCCATCTGCCTCGGCCACCAGATCGCTCACGTGGCCCGCGGCGGCGCGTTGATCCAGCACATCGACGATCTGGACCGCCCCACGCCCGTCACGCACTACCTGGCGAGCGGTCACCCCGCCTTGCACTCTGTACGCATCGAGCCCGGCTCACGCCTGGCCAGCGTCGTCGGCGGGACGGAAATCGAAGTGAACAGCCGCCATCACCAGGCGGTCGATCACCGCCGACCGGTCCACAATCTGCGACCCGTCGCCTGGTCCCCCGACGGCCTGCTCGAAGGCGCTGAAGATTGTGATGGACGGTTCCTGCTCTGCGTGCAGTGGCACCCCGAGGACCTCTTCGACCGCCCCGAACACCTGCGGCTCTTCGAGGCCGTTGTGCACGAGGCCCGGGCCTGGCGCACGCAGCGCCGCTCCTGACCGGTCGCCCGCTACTTCTCGGTCGCCAGCAGGACGTTCACTGCCTTGGCCAGCACCTGCACCTTCATCCCCGGCTTGAGCCCCAGGTCCTCCAGCGATTCGGTCGTCATCACCGAGCACATGATCGACTGCGCCGGAATCGTCACCTTGACCTGGCACATGACGTCCCCGCGGCGAATCTCGGCCACTTCACCCACAAGCTGATTGCGCGCTCCGTATTTCATCACGTTGCTCCCTCTGGCCTGACGGCGCCGGCCCGCCGCATGGGCTACGAGCCGCCCTTGGTCTTCACCCGGACGATGCGCCGGTCGCCCTGCGGGTCCAGCACCTGGAGCCGCACGTCCTCGCCCGGGCGAACCGAGTCTAACGCCTTGAGCAGTTCGCCGACAGTGGTCACCTCCTCACCGTCACAGGCGACGATGAGCTCGCCCGCACCGACCCGCGGCCGCCCCTCCACCACGCCCTCGATGCTCACGACGAAAACGCCGCGATCCGTCTCGTCGAAGGCCCGGGCCTGCATGAACATCGTGAGCAACCCCGGGTGGAACGTGCAGCCGCGCAGGCCCAGCCGCGGAATCCCGCGCGAGTCAATCGCCGGCGCTCTGCGGGCCGCCACCATGTCGTTCGGTTGCAGGCCGAGGCGAATGTCGAGCTCGCGCTCCTCACCGTCCCGGATGAAGCGTACGCGCACGAGTTCGTCGGGCCCCAGGTCGGCGATGAGCGACTTGAAGTACTCCCCGTCGCGGATGACTTCGCCGTTGACGGCTACGATCACGTCCTCGACCTGCAGCCCGGCGTTGTCCGCCGGCGAATCCTCGTGCACGGTTGAGATCAGAATCCCCCTGGTGTCGGGCAGCTTGAAGATCTTCGCGTCGTCCTCGGTAAGCGCCGCGGTCGGATAGCTGATGCCCAGCCAGCCGCGAGAGACGATGCCGTGCTCGACGAGCTCTTCGGCCACCCGCCGGGCCATATTCGCTGGAATGCTGAACGCCACGCCGGCGTTGACCGCCTCGCCGTTAGTGGCGATCGCCGTGTTCACGCCGACGACTTCGCCCCGCAGGTTTAGCAGCGGCCCGCCGGAGTTACCCGGGTTGATCGCCGTGTCCGTCTGGATGAAGTTCTGATACAGGACTTCGCGCTCTTCGACGCGTGTGCGGCCGGTAGCGCTGACGATGCCATGCGTGACCGTCTGGCTGAGGCCGAACGGGGCGCCGATGGCCACGACCCAGTCGCCGACCTCGGCCTTGTCCGAGTCGCCGAAGACGAGCGGATGCAGGTCGGTGGCGTCGATCTTGACCACCGCCAGGTCGGTCTTCGGGTCGATACCAACCAGGCGAGCCTCGTACGTGCGTTCGTTGTTCAGCGTGACGGCGATTTCCGGCCGCCCTTGGACCACGTGGCAGTTCGTGACGATGTGGCCGTTGGTGTCGAAGAGAAAGCCGCTGCCCGCCGCCGGCGGCAGCCGTCGCAGCAGAAACTGCTCGATCTGCTCGTCGGTCAGCATGCCGCCGAGTTGCTCGCGCATCTGGTCGATGTCGTCCTGCGAGATGCGGTCGAGCCCGCCGCCGCTCACGTTGATGTGCACCACCCCCGGCCGGGCCACTTTCGCCACCAGCCGGAACGCCTTCGAGATCGTCTGGAGACCGCCGGCATCCTGGAGGTCGGCCAGTTCCTCGGTCGCGGCCTGCAACCGACCACGCTCGAATGCGTAAGCCCAGTGCGACAGCAGGCGATCCCCGACGCCCACCCAGATCAGGGCCAGCAGGACGGCCGTCCACAGGAACAACCGGACGTGTAAACGTGTGCGGTTCATGGCGCAACGCTCCTCCCGGTCCGCCGCCCGGCCGCCGCCGATGAAAGCGGCCCGCCGCGGTCCGGTCTATGCTGTGATCTTACGCCCTTCTTTCGCCGGCCGCCCGGCTCGGTTGCAGACCCGCGCGACTTCTCCGCCCCGGTCGAAAAAGGGGACTGGCTCCGAGCCGACCACAACCCCGGTGTTTTCGAGGCCGCCCAGGGCGAGGTGCCTGTCCCTTTTTTAGACAGGTCGCTACCCCCCGCCAGGTTGCGAAGCCGCCGGCGTTACATCTTCAAACGGATCCAGCGCCCCCACACTCAGCCCGGCCGATTCCGCGTACCGTTGCGCGAAGTCATCCAGCGTCCCTGGCGTGACCAGTTCGCACGGAATCGCCGTCCGCCGCGTCGCCGACGGAATCTCCATCAGCCCTCGCACCGCCATATCCATCGCGGCGTAGCCGATGTCCCCGTGCAGCGGGCCCACCAGCGCCGCCGCCTGACCCCGCCGCAGCGCCGGCCAAAGCCGGGGAGCCGTGCTGAGCGTCCCAAACCGGCAATTCGACCCCAGCAGCGTCTCGGGCGACGCCGCCAGCCACGGTTCCGGGTCCAGCGTCACCATCAGGCCCGTGTTCGGATACAGGGCCAGCAACTCGCGGATCAACTCGCTCTCGGAGACGCCTGCCGCTGACGCATCACGCACCTCCAGCTCGTGCACGTCCGCCAGCCTGTGCGCGGCGACGGTGAACCGGTCGAAGCACTGCGACGCCACCGGGTCCCTGCCCCGGTTGTGCACCAGCGAGTAGCTGCGCCCGCCGGTCGTCACCTCCGCCAGCTTCTCGCCGAGCAATCCGGCCCCGGGCGCCCAGTCCACTTCGACGTTGCCGTACGCCCGCACGCCGTCCAATTGTGGCCCGATAATTACCAGCAGAATCGGCGGGGTATGTTCCTGAATCTTCCTCGCGATCGGACGCGCCACGTCGGGATCGCTCACGACCAGACACACCGCCTGCGGATTGTTATCGCACACCGTCCCGACGAGCGCCGCGAGCAGTTCCGGATCGTCTCGCGTCGGGGCGACCGCGAGGCACTCGATATGCGAGTAGCGGGCTCCGTATCGCCGGGCACCGCCCCGAATCCCCTGCCAGTCGGGGTGGGTCTCGTATGGACCGATAACGCAGATCCGCGTATTCTCCGACAACCGCCGACCGACCCGCCCCTCCTCGCTGCGTTCACAGCCGGCCATCGTCAGAAACAGGGCGAGTGTGAGCCCGGAGGCCCCCAAGCCTCGCCACCGGCATTGTCCGATCATGCGCATCTGAGATTCACCGCTCGATCGGCTGGCACCGCAACCTTGCCTTGCCGATTCTTCTATAATAGGTGAGAATCCGGCTATACTGTAGTGGTCGGGGTGTCCCTGCGCGTGCGGGTCCCCCAGGAAAGAGGTGTACGCATGAACCGTATCCTGACCGTTGGGTTGATGGCGCTGTTCGTCCTGCCCTGCGCCGCCTGGGCGCAGACCGACACCTCGGAGCAGACACCCAGCACCTGGGTCGGAGCCGCGCGCTCCCGCCACCAGTTGCTCCAACAGGCCCGCGTCACCAACGCCCGCCAGGGCGAGTTCGCCGGCACGACCGAGGGCCTCACCGAGGAATCCACGTCCTCTTCCGGCAGCAGCCTGTCCAGCCTGCTCGACGTTGTCAGCGGTCTGTCCGGCTCGCTCGGCAGCACCAGCGACCTCGGCAGCCTCCTCGGCCTCCTCGGCTCGGACACGACCGACACGACGACCACCACCGGCGGCGACGAGGAATGGACCATCGAGGACCTCCTCGCCCTCGGCGAAGCCATGGGCGGCATCGGCAAGCCGATCAACAGCTCGACGGACGACACCGCCACCACGGCCAAGAGCACCCTCGCGACCGCCAAGCTGGACACGGCCCAGGAATACGAAACGCGCGACGCCAGCGGCGCCATCGGCCGCCTCCCCAAGATCGACGCCACCTCGCAGTCGAGCGACACCGAACAAAGCTTCACCAGCCGGCTGACCGAGACGCTGGCCACGACGTTCTTCTCGTCCCTGGCGATCGGTTTCCAGTCCTCCACCTTCATCAACTTCCTGAAGGACCAGTTGCGGCCGGTCTTCTTCCCGACGGACGACGACAGCACCGACAACACGTCGGGCGACGGCAACAGCATCGAGGACCAGAACTCGTCGGGCAACGGCGGCAGCACAAACTCGATTGTCTGACGCCGCGGGCCGCGCGCCTGCCGGCGCGACGGGCCCGCGACACTCTTGCCGGACTGGCGTGCCGCGGCGCGGCGGTGCACCGGTCCCCGATATCGCGTCGATCATCTTCAAGCGGGTGATGTATGCCGACGATTCCCCCGCGATTCCGGGCCCTGCGGAACTTCGCCCGGGGCGCAACCGCTGTCATCGTGATCGGCTCCCTCGGCGCCATCGGCTACGGCATCTTCGCCTGGGCCGTGCTGAATGACCCGCGCGGCGTCGGTTGGCTGTCGGGCGGACTGGCCGTGCTGGCCCTGGGCCTGCTGCTCTTCACGCACTTCTCCCTCACGCACAAGGCGGCCAGCAACGCCTACCGCTCCTACGACGCCCTCCTGGACATCGTCGAGCAGATGCGCCGGCAGAGCGACATGCTGCGCACCATCGCCGACAACAGCTCCCTCTCCGAGTGGGCCAAGCGCATCGTCTACCGCGAGAAGGACTACGAGTACCTGCGCGACACGATCGAGGGCGCCTCGGCACGCCAGGACTGGGTCTCCGCCGAACGCCTCATCCGCGAGCTCGACGAGGAGTTCGGCATGCGCGACGAAGCCGCCAAACTCCGCGCCGAGCTCGAACAGGCCCGCCGGGCGACCGCCGAAGAAAAGGTCGCCGCCGCCCTCGAGCGCGTCGATTCGCTATGCGAGTCCCACAAGTGGGAACAGGCCCTGCGCGAGTCCGAACGTCTGCTGTCCCTCTTCCCCGGCGAACCGCGCATCGCCGCCCTGACCCGCGAGGTGGATCTCCGCCGCCAGCAGTGCAAACGCACGCTCCTGAAGGACTACGACCAGGCCGTTCGCAACCACGATGTGAACACCGCCCATCGCCTTCTCTTCGAGCTCGACCACTACCTCGCCCCCAACGAGGCCGCCGCCCTGAAAGAATCCGCCCGCGGCGTCTTCCGCGCCAAGCTCCAGCAGATGGGCGTCCAGTTCAGTCTCGCCGTCACCGACCACCAGTTTCGCAAGGCCGTCGCCATCGGCGAACGGCTCGGCCGCGAGTTCCCCAACAGCCGCTACGCCCAGGAAATCGCCACCATGATGCCCGCCCTCCGCCAGCGTGCCGAACAGGACACCCCTGCCCGTGAATCTTGAGCACATGCGGTCCGCCTTTGCCGCCCGGTTCGGCCATGCTGCTGCCGTCGTCGCCCGCGCCCCCGGCCGCGTGAACCTCATCGGCGAGCACACCGACTACAACGACGGCTTCGTCCTGCCCATCGCCACGCAGTACGGCACGTGGGTCGCTGCCGCCAACCGGCCCGACGGCCTTCTCCGCGTCTACTCGACCGGCCCCGACGAAGAGCACATCTGGCCCGCCGACAACTGGAACGCCAACGAGCACCCGCACTGGACCAGCTACGTCGCCGGCGTCGTCATGCTGCTGCACCGCCGAAACATCCACGCCGGCGGCGCCGACCTCTTCATCCATAGCGACGTCCCCCTCGGCGGCGGGCTCTCCAGCTCCGCCTCCCTGACCGTCTCCGTGGCCAAGGCTCTCGCTGAACTCGCCCAGGCCACGCCGACCATCGCCGACCTCGCCGCCTGGTGCCGGCTCGCCGAGCACGAATTCGCCGGCGTGCCCTGCGGCGTCATGGATCAGTACGCCTCCCTGGCCTGCCGTGCCGGCGAGGCCCTCCTCCTCGACTGCCGCAGCCTCGCCTACGAATACGTCCCCCTGCCCCCCGGCGACGACGTCTTCCTGGTCATCGATTCCGGCGTGCGGCATAGCCTCGCCGCCGGCGAATACGCCAAGCGCCAACACCAATGTGCCGAGGCCCTCGCCTACTTCCAGGCCCGTCAGCCGGCGGTGCGTGCCCTGCGCGACGTCGACCCCGACACCGTCGCCGCCGCCACGGACCTGCCCCCCCTGCCGGCGGCCCGCGCCCGGCACGTTGCCACCGAGAACCAACGGACGCTCGCCGCCGCCGAGGCCCTCCGTCATGCCGACGCCGCCGAAATGGGCCGGCTCATGCTCGCCTCGCACGCCTCCCTGCGCGACGACTACGAAGTCTCCTGCGACGAGCTCGATCTGCTCGTCGAACTCGTCCAGACCGTACCGGGCGTATGGGGCGTACGCATGACCGGCGGCGGCTTCGGCGGCTGCACCGTGGCCCTGGCCCGCGCCGCGGCTGCCGGCCCCGTTGAGCAGATACTCAAAACGCGATACGACCGGCCGGACCGCCGCTCGCGCCTCCTCCTCGTCCACGCCGGCGCCGGCGCCTCAACGGAGTATCCCTGACGTGTCGACCGTGACCCCGCAGACCATCCTGGCCCGGCTGATCTCCCGCACCGACCTCACCGTCGACGAGGCCCGCGGCCTGTTCGACCAGATCATGGATGGCGCCGTCGGCCCCGAAGAGCTGGCCGCCATCCTCGCCGCCCTCGCCACCAAGGGCGAATCCGTGAGCGAACTCGTCGGCGGTGCCGAGGCCATGCGCAGCCGTGTCACGCCCATCCAATTACCACCAAGTGTGTCGGCAATAGATACGTGCAGCACGGGCGGCGACGGCCGGCCCACGTTCAATCTCTCGACGACCGTCGCGATCGTCGCTGCCGCCGCCGGCGCCACCGTCGCCAAGCACGGCAATCGCAGTAACACGCGCGCCAGCGGGTCGGCTGAAGGGCTGATGGCCCTCGGCGTCAACGTCGACGCCCCGCCGCCGATCGTCGAACGCTGCCTCGCCGAGGCTCGCATCGGCTTCCTCTTCGCGCCCATGCTGCACCCGGCGATGCGCCACGCCGCCCCCGTCCGCCGAAAGCTCGGCACCCGAACCATTTTCAACCTGCTGGGACCGCTCACGAACCCGGCGGGCGTGCGCCGGCAACTGCTCGGCGTGAACCGTCCCGAGCTCGTCGAGACGATGATCGAGGTCCTTCGCCTGCTCGGGGCCGAGCGAGCCTGCGTCGTCCACGGCCTGGAGGGGCTCTGCGATCTGAGCATCTCCGGCCCGAGCCTGCTGGCCCGCTGGGACGGCCGCCGCGTGCGCGTGGAAGATGTCGATTGCCGCGCAACCGGGAGCGATCCCGCCCCGCCGGAAGCCCTCTACGTCCGCAGCCCCGCCGAAAGCGCGGCTGTCATCGGGCGGATTCTCGCCGGCGAGCCCGGCCCGCCACGTGAAGCCGTCGTGCTGAACGCCGCCGCGGCCCTCTGGGTGTCCGGTCTCGCCGACGACTGGACGTCGGGAGCGGTTCTGGCGAGGCAGGCCCTCGACAGCGGCGCCGCCCGCGACACGCTCTCCCGCTGGTGCGAACTAAGCCACGGCACCACTACGACATAGCAGCCAGGACGCGACTTCCGCCAGATTCGGGGCCGCAACCACCACTTCTTCAAAGCCCGGGGCACGAGCAGCCGAAACTACCCGGGTTGACAGTGCCTGAGGTCATTTCTATAGTAGTAGGGCTCGGGTGGATTGGGAGCGGTTTCGTTCCAAACATCTCAGATCCCGGCGGTGCAGGGCCATGGCCAAGAAGCTCCCCAAGAAGGCAACCGGAAAGAAGGCAACCCCCCGTGCCAAGACCGCGCGCACCAAACGCGTGGCGAAGAAGAGCGCCTCGGCTAGCAAGGTGAGTAAGCCCGTGAAGAAGGCGACGAAAAAGGTGAAGGCCGTCAAGAAAGTGGTCCAGACCAGGGCGCCGGCCACGAAGAAGCCGGCCAAGGCCGCTGCCGCTAAAGCTGCCCCGCCGAAGAAGAAGCGAGCCCCCGCGGCCGCAAAGGCTGCCAAGCCCGCCGTCCGCGTCACGCCCGTTGCCCCGCGCAAGAAGGCCAGCCGTCCGCCCGCCGCCGGCCCCAAGCTCGTTCGCGAGCCTGAGGTCCCGGTTCCGGTCGAGCCCATGACGCCCGCGGAGACCGAGGAGTTCCGCCGAGCCCTGCTGGAAAAGCGGGCCGAGCTGGTCGGCGACGTCGGCACGCTCCAGGAGGAGGCCCTGCGCGGCAGTCGTCGCGAGGCCGCCGGTGATTTGTCGAGCATGCCGGTGCACATGGCCGACCTGGGCACCGACAACTACGAAATGGAATTCAGCCTCGGCCTGCTTCAGGGCCGGCGCGAGATGCTGCAGGAGATCGAGGACGCCCTCGAGCGTATCCGCCAGGGCACGTACGGCGTCTGCCTGGCCACCGGCAAACCGATCGGCAAGGCACGCCTGCGGGCCACCCCCTGGGCCAGGTTCTGCTACGAGCACACGCTGGCTCTCGAGCGCGGCGAGCGACACGGAACGTAGGCGTTGTCCTCCCCCACCATGCCTTCCTCAATGTCTGACACACCGGCCACCCGGGAAACGAGCACCGCTGCGCCGCCGGCGACCACGCCGCGCGCCGCCGGCGATCACACAACGGCCTTCTTCCACGTGCCGTCGCAAGTGCGCTTCTGGCTCGTTGCCGCACTGGGGCTGACCGCGGATTTGTGGTCGAAGGCATGGGCGTTCGGCACGCTGGGACAACGGGCCCGCCGGGTCCTGATTCCCCACGTGCTCGAGTTGCAGACGATGATGAACGACGGGGCGCTGTTCGGAATCGGCAGCGGCCGCACGATGCTCTTCCTCGTCGCCTCGGTTCTGGCCCTTGGGCTGGTGCTGTGGATGTTCGCCGGCAGCTCGCCACGGAGCTGGCTGCTGCACGTGGCGTTCGGGGCGATCCTGGCCGGGGCGGCCGGAAACATGTACGACCGCGTCTTCGTGCAACTCGTGGGCATCGCCGGTACGGGCGGCTTTCCGATCTTCTACGAGGTGTCCGAGAACGACAACGGCACGCTCGTGTTCCGGGAATATCCGGCCCGAGAGGACCGTCCGACGCTGATCCGCCCGAAGCAGGCCCTCGACAAACTGCCGCAACCCGTCGGCCACGTGCGGGATTTCATCAAGATCCCGACGCGGTTCTTCGGCGGGCGGGAGCTGTGGCCTTGGGTCTTCAACGTAGCGGACATGCTGCTCGTCGGCGGCGTGGCGATCCTGGGCTACCGCCTGTGGCGAGATCGCGGCAGCGGCCGGCGGCCACCTGAACCGCGAGACGCGCCGGCGGCCGGAACAGGCGCTTGATCCAACCGCGGCCGGCAGAGACGCTTGACTCGCCGACGGCGAAGGCCTAACGTGGAGATGAACGCCGGGGCGTGGCGCAGCTTGGCTAGCGCGTCTGCATGGGGTGCAGAAGGTCGCAGGTTCGAATCCTGTCGCCCCGATTAGCGGCTCAGGCCGCGAGTAGAGCAGGTGGGGGTAGTGGGAAGAGAGTAGAGCCGCGACGAGAGCGTCTCGGCCGCCGAGAACCGCTCGCCGCGAATCGACCTCTCCTGCGGTTTTCTCTCTGCTCTCCACTTTCCTGTCGCCGGGGGATCAGTCATGCCCTTCGCGTTTGAGAAGCCACGTGTCCACCGGGCGGCCAGTTGCGTCCCAGCACAGCACGACGACAGTTCGGACACCGAGCGATGACGCCCACGCAGGCGCGCGATCACGTGTGTTCCCTGGCCACGGCAGACACCGAGGCCGCGCTTCAGGTGGCGCGCGGCATCGACGATCCGTGGTTCGCCTGCCAAGCTCTGGCCTGGGCGGCGCGATTCGCACCGGACGAGCGCGTCGAAGCAATCGTCGCCGAGGCGCTGACCGTCGGCCATCGGCACGCCGATCCGTACAAGGTCGTTGGCTCCACGGCTTGGCCGATTCGGGCGCTGGTGGAAAGAGGCCGGACCAACCGGATAGCCCCGATTCTGGAGGAGATGTTGGATCGCGTGCCGCGAATTGAGCCTCCTGCCGGGCGTTCGGAAGCGGTCTTCCTCCTGTTTCAGGCGGTGTTCCCGGCGGGCCGGAACTGGTGGGCGCGAGTCCTCGACGTGCTGATCGCGGTCTCCGATCCCGGCACGCACTGGCGTCAGGCACGCAACACGAGAGACGCCCTGCTCATGGTGGCCGAGGAGGATCCCGGCTTCGCCGCCGACTGCGCCAACCGCCTCAGCAACAAACGGAACCGACGTCGCATCGAACAATGCCTGTCCCGCCACGACACCCAGACGCGCCGCCCCTTCTTCTGGAAACCGGACTCTCCCTACGCAGGCGAGCCCGGATGACAAGCAGCCGAAGCCGTGAGGCCCGTGTAACCGGCCCGGCCCGGGGCCGTGACAAGCGGCGGCGACACGCCCGCCGCGTGGTAGGATGCGCGCATGATGATGCTGTTGACCGAGATCGGCGACAAGATGCTCACCGTGGACGAGTGGACCACGGCCGCCAGGAAACGGTCCACGATCGTTTCAATACCAGGCGAATCGCCCCGAGTTGTAAGCGACGAAGAGGTCCGAACTCGCAGATGATGCGGGCCGGGCCTGTTCGCTTACTGCCGCTTTTTCGAAGGTGAATCGTATGTTAGGCCGGATTGATGGTTAGCTCCAGAACGTACATGGCTGACAAGGTGAATTGGCGGAAGAACTGAATGAGGGCACCGGTTCGCACACTGGATGAGGCGACGGTGAGCTACCGGATAACCTCTGGTCTTTGGTACAGCGTATACGTCGGCTTCGGATCGCCCAGGGGACACAGATGAAGACATTGCAGCGTTTCTTGATAGTGCTTGGGGTATTCGTCTTCGCCTACAACGCCAGAATCATCGCGCATGAGCTGGGTCACGCCCTGACTCTTGTTGCCACGGAAGGTGAGGTCGACTTCATTGAAGTCTCTCCGCTTTCTTCGTCATGCGTACACTACAGGTCAGCCCCGGAGCTGATGGCAACAAGCTGGGGCGGCTTCCTGTGGGAGAGCATCAGCGGGCTTCTCGTCTTCTTCGTCCTATGGGTCGCCAAGAGCCGCCTGAGCTTCTTCGGCGTTGTCCTCGCGATTACGAGCTTGGCCGGAACAGGAATATACATGCTGGTGGGAGCCGTACTGCGCATCGGTGACTCGGCTGATCTCATAAGCATGGGGGTGCCCCCGGCAGTTCTCGTCATACTGGGCACCGCTCTATTACTGTTGGCTCTTCCCTTGAGCTTGCCCTTGGGCGGCTTGCTGGGAGTCGGTAAGGGTAAGAACCGGCTGAGCGTCACGATACTCGTCTTCTCTCCGGCCGTCGTCTATCTCCTCGCGATAATCGCCTTCAATCTGTGGCACAACTCCGATAAATGGCTGATGTGGACTGCGTCTATCGGCGGAGGGCTTCTTCTCGTCGTCTTGATCTCAGTCACAGTCCACTTCACGTGGGCATGGTGTGCCGGAACAGAAACGCTGCGACGGGCAATCCCGATCAACTGGCACATGTGCCTTCTGAGCCTTGCGTTGGGTGGAGGCGTTGTCGCAACAGAATACCTGGCTTTTCCCAAACCAGAGCCAGCTCACGCACGGGCGGAGCCCCTCCTGGAGTGGTTCCAGGACGAGCAGAACCATGCTGGAGGGTCGTTTGATCCGCGAGATGTTGATGGTGGCAGCGTTGTCTTCAGGAATATAGATGGGCAGCACGGACAGCGAGCCTTACCTGACGTTACCTGGGGTGGCCGTTGGTCTTCCTCGCTCAAGAAGCTGGTCGTTCTGACCAGAACGGAGTTGCCAGAACCTCTCCCAAGCCCCGACACCTGTGTATTCCGTACACTTGAGCATGCTCAAGCCGACGGATGAGCAGCTCGATTGGCTGGCGGAGCGGATTCCTGATCACGAGCTCTCGCCCAAGGGTGGTCGCCCGCCGGTAGACACACATGAGGTGATGCAGGGCATCTTCTGGATCCTCGACAACGGCGCGAAATGGAAGGATCTACCGCGGAAGTTCGGCTCGAAGAACACCGTGCATCGCTGGTTCCAGATCTGGACGGACGCCGGCGTGTTCAAGCAGATCATGTGCGACGCCGGGTGACTGGTTGAGGAACGTGATGGCTTCAAGTTGTACGAATGTCTCATCGACAAGACATTCGCCAAGGCCCGCGGCGGCGGTGACGGCATCGGCCAGACCAAGTGCTGGGTGCGGGGTATCGTCGGCTGGAACACGAGGTGGATTAGTGCCGAACGCCCATCGTTGAAGACGGATAACGGCTCGGCGCCCACGGTACGCCGGAGAAGTTGGCCGTTCTGGTCGTGGCCCTACGCATATACATGTGGCGAGCGCGGTTGGGCCGGAAGCGGTACGTGTCCGGCGGTCCTGCGCCCGGCCCGCAGGGGCGGTGTGCGCCGGCTGGCTGGGGGAACCGGCTGTCGTCCGCAGCGGGCCCGGCGCAGGGCAGCCGGACCCCGACGCGGCTTGGACCGGCTTCCGCCCGCGGCGGCGTAACCGGTTTCGCGGAGGTTTGTGCGTTACGTCAACGAACTTCGGGCGACTAGGGAAGTAGTGGAATAGGGATGAGAATGCGGTGAGTGCGGTTGCGTCCTTGGGGCCGGGCGGGGCTTGGCCAAACGAGGCGATGATGATGGTGAGACGAATCAGGAAGCTGGGCTTGCGGCGGGACGTCCTGCGCAACGTGTCAACTGCAGACATGTGACGCATCGTGGCGGTCGGCGGACCACGATCGGGTACTCCGGGTCACCATACGGACAACTGCCCGCCGCCTCCGCCGCCGGGTCCATCGCAGAATGACAGCGCATGCTACTGCATCACGACGGCCAGCCAGCTCTGCTGAAGCGAACGCGAACACCGTGGCTAGACCTCGCATGCCGGTCAAACAGACAACGAAGTACGGCCAGAGAAGGAGCAAGCAATGGGAAGACGGATCAAGAGACTGATGCTGCGGAAAGAGGTTCTGCGCGACTTGGCACCCGGGGACATGCGACAGGTCGTCGCGGTCGGCGGACGCGGGTCAGAGGTCGCGTGTAACGATACGACGCAGTGCTTGCCAGAACATACCATATCGTGCACGCTGTGCACATTCCCGTGTCCCGACGCGTCCCGCGACAGCGCCTGCTACCTGTGTAAAGGGGACGGGCAGATGTGGTGGCTCTCCTGAGCTAGACCAGAGAGCCGGCAGCACGCACCGCAGGTGGCTCAGATAGGCGATGGGCAACATCCTGCCCGTGGCGTGCATCCGGAATTCAGGCTCATGCGCTAGGGAGAAGGTGCTCCCGCAGGCGAGGGAGACAGAGGCACGCTCCACTCGGCTGCCTGTGCCGGATTCCCGCATGTCTCGCAGAACTCGGCGATCCGGCGCCGGAACGCCATCCGCCGCCGATTCGTCGGCGGGTAGACCAAGCGGAGTCTCACCCGGTCGAACAGATCGGCAGCAATCACCTTCGCTTGGTCGCACTCTCCGCGGGAGACGAGGCAGTCCAGGAGCATGGCCTCGGTCTCGGGGACGTGAAACGGCTCTTGCGGGGCTGATTCGTTCCAGATGTCCAGCGCATCGCGGAAGCACTGCTCAGCTTCCTCCCGTCTGCCCAGCGCAAGCAGCGATGCGCCATATCTGGCCGTGGCGACCGCGTACATCCTGTGCCGCGGCCCCAACAAGCGGAGGTAGACCGTAGTAACTTCTTCGTGAAGCTCCACCAATCTCGCTCGGTCGGCCGACTCGCCGCGTTCCATCTGCTCTTCGAGGAGGCCCGAGAGATTCAACAGGCTGATGGCGACGACCGGATGCACGTCTCCAAGCTGGGCGCGTCGGATGTGAAGCGCCTCGCCGTGCATCCGCTCTGCTGTGGCAAGATCGCCGAGCGCGCGATGGGCGTTCGCCAGGTAGGTGAGAATGTCCGCCCGGTCCAGCGGCCCGCCCTTTGCGCGGACATGTGTGTCCAGTGCCTGGGTGCAGTAGGACACAGCATCCGCGTACCGCTCGGCGTAGAGACTGACGTCGGCGAGATCGACCAGGCTCTGCATGATCTCCCGTCCGTGTTGGCCGGGCAAAGCGCGGCGGATCTCCAGTGCCTGGAGATGGCAGCGCTCGGCCTGCTCGCTGTCGCCGCCGCGCAACCAGGCGCTACCCAAAGCGGCCAGGCTGTCCGCCGCTTCCGCGGACTCGTCTCCCCACAGCTCACGGCTCAAGGTGAGGGCTCGTTCGCATAGGGGGCGGGCTTCCTCCCACTGACCTGTCTCCCGCAGTACCTCGGCCAAGCCGCGGAGAGAGGCGACGTACTTCGCGGGTCCGGTTCCGAGTTCCGATTTTCGCAGGCCCACGGCTTGGCGCAGGTGCTTCTCCGACTCCGGGTACAAGCCCAGGCCGTAGTACATACGGCCGATCGTCTCGTGGAGTGTGGCGGCGAACCGCGGCCGGTCGCGACAATCCGTCTCGACCCGCCGCGCGGCCTCGTCGAGCACTTCCCGTACGGTCAGATCGGCTCCCCGGGCGTGTTGGGGATCGATCGAGGCCAGTATGTCGTCGAGCAGGAACGACTGAACCCACTCGGTCTCTTCGAGGGCGCGGCGAGCGCGGACGGCCTCCCGCGTGGCGCGGACGGCTTGCCACGCCGCCACGGCCGAGCCCAAAGCGACAACCAGGGCTATGACGGCAGCGCTCACGGTCAGCGCCCGGTGGCGGCGAACGAACTTGCCCGCCCGCTCCCACGTCGGGCTGGGCCGATCGGGGATCGGTTGGTGGTCGAGGTGCCGGCGGATGGCGTCCGCCAGCTTGTCCACGCTCTCGAACCGTCGCGCCCGGTCAGGTTCCAGGCACTTGCACACGATCCAATCGAGGTCGCCGCGCAGAGCACGCCCCAGGCTCTCCGGCTGGAGGCTGCGCCTTCCAGCTGCCGCCGCGGCGTCGTACGGCGTGCGTTGCTCACCGGGTCGCGATGTGTCCACTCCGTTCACGGCGACAGGGCCGGCGGCTGGGCGACGCAGCCATGAAGACGAGACGGCCTTGAGGCCGCATCGCGTGCTTGGCCACGGGGGGTCTTCGAGCTTCTCACGTACGAGGTCCGCCAGCGTAGTGGCGGCGAACGGCAGGTGACCGGTGAGGAGTTCGTAGAGAACGACGCCGAGAGAATACACATCCGTGCGAACGTCGATGGTGTCGATGTTGCCCTCGAACTGCTCCGGGGAGGCCCAGAGATACGTGCCGGCGAACTCGCCCGGGCGCGTCCGGTGACAACTGCTCAGGGCCAGTTCGCGGTTGGTGACGCGGGCGACGCCGAAGTCGATGATCTTGGGCTCGCCGGCGTCGCCGATGAGGATGTTCGTGGGTTTCAAATCGCGGTGAATCACGCCCTTCTGATGGGCGTAGCGGATCCCGTCGCAGACTTTGAGGAACAGCCGCAAACGCCCGGGCAGGTCCAGCGTGATGGCGTCGGCGTGGTCCACGATGGTCGTGGCGTGCTCGATGTACTCCATCGCGTAGTAGGGCAGGGCATCCGTGGGTTTACGGCTGCTCGGTCCGACGTAGTACTGCGCGATGTTCGGGTGCTTCAGCGCCGCGATGACGCGTCGCTCGCGCCAGAACTGGTCCAGCGACTCCGGCGACACGGCTTCGCCCTTGATGATCTTCAGGGCAACGATGTGGCGCGACTCCTGCTCCATCGCGCGGTAGACGGTGCCCATACCGCCGGTGCCGAGCTCTTCGAACAACCGGAAGCCGGCGATCGTCTCCGGCGGGCCGGGATGCAGGCGGAACCAGCGCTCAACCGCGTGCAGGATGGGCGATGAAGCGGCGCCCTCGTCCCGAAGGTACTGCAACCTGTCCGCACGGTCGCTCCGCGGGAGCGTCTCCAACTGCGCGATCAGCTCGTGGACGCCATTCCACTGCTCATCGGTAAGCTCTTCCACCGAGGCCATGGCCCTTACCTCACGCTCCTCGCGCCAGCGGCGGCCTACCGAGCTTTTCGTTAAACAGCAGCTTGGCTCTTTCCTGAAGGCGACGGACGCTTGTTCGCGGCTCTCCCAGGAAGCGGGCGATCTCCGTGCAATTGAGTCCGGCGTAGAGCCAGTACCTGCTAAACTCTGCCAATTCGGGGCCGTCGCCCTGTCGCTTCTCCAGCTCGTCTATCACAAGCTGCACGTCGACCGCCAGGTCCGGGTCCTGCCGGACAAGCCTGGGGAGTTCGGCGAATCGCGACTCATCAAGTGGGACAGTCGCGATGCGGCGACGGCGTTTCCGCGCGTGGTCGATCAGAACGTGGCGCATCACACTGTACATCGAGGCGCAGAAGTGCTTGCGGTTCTCCCAGGTCATTTCCTTCCAGGTCGCCTTCCCGCCGCCGGCCCGCCGCAGGGCGCTGTCGACGAGATCGGTCGTTTGTATCGACTGAGCGTTGTCCTCGCCAGCCAGTAGTCCGTGGGCCATGCGGTTGAGTTCATCCATCAGCTCCGATAGGTCGCTCCAGGACACGGGCCCATCTTCGTCCCGGGGGCTGTTGTCGTTCACAGGGGGCTTCTCGTTGTGTTCGGCTTCGGCATCCTGATTCATAGTCTCCTCCTCCATGACTGCGTGCGCGTCCCCCGCACAGGGGATGTCGCGACACTGAAACCATCTCCAACGCCAGAAGCAACGGCGTGATCGCTCACGCAACAGACAGCCACGCTTGGGCAGTAGGGTGATGCGTAAGCCTCACTTCCGGACTTTGGCGCGACTTGGCCGTTTCCGTCGCCATTGTACGCATATTGGTATGGGGTGCGGAAGCGCATCACGTGGATTGGGCACCGGAGAAAGGCGGACGCGGACCGTGCGTACGCCAGCCCGTAGCGACCAAGGCACGTCCGTGACACGGCTGGCGTCGCGATCGCGGGTCTTGCCTTCTGGGTGTCGGCTGTCGCGGGCCACTCAGCGGTGCCCGCACCAAGGTGTTGAACAGAACAAGGAGAGACACATGAAGGGACTGAGGAAGCTGGCGTTGCCGCCGAGGGAACGGCTCAGGAACCTCCAGAGCGCGGAGACGCGCTGGGTGCGTGGCGGCGCGCCGCCGGACCTCGCGCACCAAGTCGCAGGAGGGCCTCAGCCAAACGACCAGATTATCCACACCGGTGGCTGCGTGGTGAGCACTAACCCCCAGATGTGCTCATATCATTACGAATACGGCCCGCCGCAATGCGTGACCGGAGCGAGCTGCTAGAGCGGGAACGCACAAGCGCTGTTGTCGGTGATGGCCCGCACGGTGCTTCGCGAGCAGATGCAGGCAAGAGAGACGTGTAGCTTGCATGATGTGCTGGAGTCCTCGGTAGTCGCCGTGCGCGCCGCGTGCAGTGTCGGCTGCGTAGCGGACAAACACAGCACGCACACGTATTGCTGAGAAAGGAGATGGTCATGAAAGGGCTGAGAAGGCTGACGTTGCCGCCAAGAGAGCGGCTCAGGAACCTGCGAAGCGAGGACACGCGCTGGGTACGTGGTGGTGTGCAGCATGGCGTCGGAAGGGACCCACACCCCGTCGATGAGTGGGGCGGTGTTATCAACACGAGACTGACCTGTTGGTGCCCAGACACGCAGAGCTGCTGTTCGTCGGGTGGCTACGAGCACTACGGGCCAACTGGCTAGAGTCCACTGTTGCTCGCACTGCACGGCAGCCGGCTTCGTTGTTGACGGGGCTGCAACGTCGCTGAGCACGCGAGCGTCGCACGAGGATGAACGGTCCGGCGGCGGGCTGTCCGCCGCCGGGTTGGGACTCGGGGGTGAATTCCTGTATAATGGCAATGTCAACGGTGGGCTCAATTGTGCACTTGGGGCGAGAGCAGGCTATTTGGCGCGCGATCCTGACGGGGCCGACAGCAGAGCGGGCCCAGGTGGTGGTCGAACTCATCGCGGACCGACTGCGGGGCGTGGCCGCAGATTGGATCCCGGACGGCCTCCCCGACGAATACCGTGGCTCCATAGTCAACAGCCCCGGCCTGGCGAGTGGACGGGCCGGGCTGGCCGTCTTCTATGGCTATCTGGCCCGTACCTGGTCGCGGAAGCGGGACCGGGAACGGTCGCTACAACTCCTGGAGGAGGCCATCGATCTGCTGGCCGTCACGCACACACGCGCGTCCCTGTACGCCGGCTATGCGGGCACGGCGTGGGTCGCCGAGCACCTGCGTCGATTGCTGCTCGGAGCCGAAGGGGAGGATCCGAACGGGGCCATCGACGAGGCGCTGCTGAAGCATCTCGACCGTTCGCCCTGGCCGGATGACTACGACTTGGTGAACGGACTCGTGGGATTCGGCGTGTATGCGCTGGAACGCCTGCCGCTGCCCGCCGCCGTGGAGTGTCTGACCCGCATCGTGGAGCGGCTGCACGAGATGGCCGAGCACACGCCGCCCGGTGTCACGTGGCTGTCTTCTCCCACACTACTGCCGGCACCGCAGCGTGCCCTTGCCCCCGGTGGATACTACAACCTCGGTGTAGCACACGGCATACCAGGCGTGATCGCTCTGCTGGCGTGGGCGTGCGCGGCCGACGTGTCTGCAGAGAAGGCGAGACCGCTGTTGGAGGGCGCGGTCGAGTGGCTTCTGGCGCAGAGGTTGCCAGAAATTGCCGGCTCCACGTTCCCGCTCTGGGCAGCGCCTGGGATCGACGTCCGGCCGGCGAGGCTGGCGTGGTGCTACGGCGATGCAGGCATCGCCGCTGCGCTGCTGTCGGCGGCAAGGTGCGTTGGCAATAGCACCTGGGAGGCCGAGGCGGTGGCCATCGCCCGCCGGGCAGCGCGACGCCGATTCGAGGATTCCGGCGTGGTGGACGTCGGCCTCTGCCACGGCGCCGCCGGTCTGGGACATATCTTCAACCGTCTCTACCAGGCCACCGGCGACGGCGAACTGGGCGGCGCGGCACGTCAATGGTTCACGCATAGCCTGACGATGCGACGGCCGAACGAGGGAATAGCGGGCTACCTGGCGTCGATGCGTCCGCCCGATGGCGAGGAGAGATGGGTGGCCGATCCGTGCTTTCTCACGGGTGCGGCGGGGATTGGGCTGGCACTGCTGGCGGCGATCACGCCGGTTGAACCCGCCTGGGACAGGGTGCTACTCGTGTCGGTGCCGCCGACGCGGTCACAGAGAGGCGCGGACCGTGGATGAGGCTGGTGACAACCGAGCCGACGGCGAGGAGTTGGTTCCGTCGGGCTTCTTCGTGCTGCGGACGCCGCTCTTGCCGTTCGACACGCTGCGGGTTTGGAGTGCAGACCTGGAGGCGCCGCGCGCGTTGGGAGACGCCGCCCGTCTAGAGGCGGCGTTGGCGACCGACCGGGCGCGACTGCGGGAGCGGTTACGAGATATCCTGGGACTGCCGGAGTTCAACGAGGCGCTCTTCGTCGCCGCCCCCAGTCTCTGGAAGCAACTGTCGGACTGGCGGGACGATCCGGACAGCAAGCGGGGCCGGAAGGTCGAGCACCCACTCGTGGGGTACGTGGTGCGGGCGGCGGCGCGGCCGACACCGTTCGGCTTGTTCGCCGGCTGCGCTGTGGGTGTGCTGGGGTCGAAAACCGTCTTGGACGTGCCACCGCGTGACCGCTACAGGCGGCACACGCGCCTGGACATGGGCTACCTGCTCAAACTGACGAACCGGCTGGAGAGCGATCCGGAGATCCGCCGGGGTCTGCCGTACAACCCCAATTCGAGCCTGTACCGCGCCGCGGGGCGGTTGCGCTACGCCGAAGCCGAGCTCAAGGACGGCACGCGCTCGTACCAGTTGGTGGCACTCGACGAAGACGACTATCTGCGAGCGACGCTGGCGGCAGCGCGAAGCGGGGCGCAACCTGGCACGCTGGCCGAGGGTCTGGTGTCGGCGGACGGGGAGGTCACGCTCGCCGAGGCTGAGGCGTACATCGGGAATGACGTGATCGGCAGCCAGATCCTGGTTTCCGAGCTGGCGCCGGCGGTCACCGGGCCCGAGCCGATGCATGCCCTGCTGAGCACGTTGCGCGAGTTACCCGTGGCGGCGGACGTGGTGGACGCCCTGGAGCGTGTGCACGCTGCCGTCGAGTCGCTCGACGACGGCGGGCTGGGCGCCGACCCGGAACGCTATCGCGCCGTCGTCCGAGCCGTGGAGAAGTTGCCGGCCGATGTGGAACCGAACCGGCTGTTCCAGGTGGACATGACGAAGCCGACAGCGGATGCCGCCCTGTCAGACGCTGTGGTGCGCGAACTGGTCCGTGGTGTCCATACGTTGCACAGGCTCAGTCCCTCGCGAAAACGGCTGGACAAGATGGCCGATTTTCGCAGCGCGTTCACCGATCGCTACGGCGACCGCGAGGTCCCGCTGGTCGAGGCACTGGACGAGGAGATCGGTATCGGTTTCGAGCGCTCGACGGCGCCAACGGCCGAGGCTTCACCGCTGCTGGCGGGGCTGTCGCTGCCGGACACCAGCGACGACGCGATGCGCTGGACCGCACGCGACATCCTTCTGCTCCACAAACTGGAGGAGGTTCTCGCGACAGGGGCGACCGAGATCGAGCTGACCCCCAGTGACCTCGATCGCCTCGGGCAAACGGACCGGTTGCCGTTGCCGGATGCCTTCGCCGTGACGGCCATGCTGGCCTCGCCGTCGCCGGCAGCGCTGGCCGAGGGAGACTTCCGGCTGCTGTTGCGCAATGTGTCCGGCCCATCGGGCGGCGTCTTGCTGGGAAGATTCTGTCATTGCGACGAGACGCTCCGCCGCCTCGTCGAGCAGCACGTACGGGCGGAGGAAGTGCTGCAACCGGACGCGGTTTTCGCGGAGATCGTGCACTTGCCGGAGGGTCGCCTGGGGAACATCCTCTGTCGGCCGGTGCTCCGCGACTACGAGATTCCCTTTCTGGGGCGCTCGGGGGCGTCGCGGGAGAGGCAACTGCCCGTGACCGATCTGCTGGTCACGGTGATCGGGGACCGGGTTGTGCTGCGTTCGGCCCGTCTGGACCGCGAGGTCGTGCCCCGACTGACGACCGCCCACAACTTCACGGCGCGCAGCATGGGCACGTACCGCTTCCTGTGCACGCTGCAGTTGCAGGGCGTCGCGACGGGCTTGTCGTGGGCCTGGGGGCCCTTGGAGAGCGCCCGGTATCTGCCGCGCGTATCCTGTGGTCGGCTGGTCCTGGCCCGCGCCCGCTGGCTGGCGGACTACAAGGAGATTGAGGCCCTCCAGCAGGCGGCCCGCGGAGCGGCCCAGTTTCAGGCCGTTCAAAAATGGCGCACGCGTCGCAAGCTGCCACGGCTCGTCGCGCTGGCGGAGGCGGACAACGAGCTCGAGGTCGACTTCGACAATGTCCTGAGCATCGAGGCGTTCCTGCACTCGGCGAGCACGTCGATACGGCGGTGGCGGACGGCGGCCCGCCTGGTAGAGATATTCCCTGCTCCGGACGAGCTATGCGCCGCCGGGCCGGAGGGACGTTTCACGCACGAGCTCATCGTGCCCTTCACGCGGGCGCGACAGCCGGTCTCGCGACGGCTGCCGCCGCGAGTCCAGGTTTCCTCGTGGCAGCAGCGAACGTTGGTGCCGGGGTCGGAGTGGCTGGACCTGCGGATCTACACCGGGAGCTCGACGGCGGACCGCGTGCTCCGCGATGTCGTTGGTCCGTTCGTGCGTAACCACATGCAGGCGGGTCTCATCGATCGCTGGTTCTTCATCCGCTACAGCGATCCGGAGTGGCACCTGCGCCTGCGCCTGCACGGCGAGCCGGCGACGCTCCAGGCCAGTGTGCTCCCGGCGCTCAACGAGGCCATCGGAGCACTGATCGGCGCGGGATGTGCCTGGCGCATGCGTGTTGACACGTATGAGCGTGAGGTCGAGCGTTACGGTGGACTCGACGGTGTTGTTCTCGCCGAACGACTTTTCCACGCCGACAGCGAGGCCGTGCAGGCCATCGTCGAGCTCCTGGACGGTGAGGAGGGTGCCGACGCCCGGTGGCGTCTGGCGGTGCGCGGCATGGACATGCTGCTCACCGACGTCGGCCTCGATCTGCCCCGGAAGCTCGACCTGGCCAAGCGCGCCTACCGGGCGCTGTCGCGCGAGTTCGGCGTGGATACACCTCGCTTCCGGACGGAACTCAGGAAACGGTTCGACCCACTGCGTCCCGAACTCACCGGCCTGCTGGATCCGGCCGGCGATGAGAGCAGCCCGCTCGCTCCGGCCTTGCGGGTGCTCCGGCGGCGCTCGGTGGCATTGGAGCCAGTCGCGGCGGCACTGCAAGCGCTGGCTGAAGACCGGCGCCTGACACGGTCGCTGGAGGACATGGCCTCGAGCTACGTGCACATGCACGTCAACCGCATGCTGCGCTCGGCGCAGCGGGCCCAGGAGATGGTGCTCTACGACTACCTCGTGCGGCTGTACGAGATCTTCGGCCACACACGGCAGCCGGGTCCTCGACCTGGCCGTCGCGTTGACCTGCCGATCGGCTAGGATACTCACCAGGGCTGGAGCCCCAATGGTGATCCACTGCCCGCTGCACGTTTGATTGCTACGGGAGGCAAGTCTGGCGTGGCCAAGCGGCGCGACAGCCTGGTTCGCCCGGCGGTGCGCGAACGAATCGCCACCGCGGATCATCGCGGGGGTGACGTCCTGCGTCTCGATCCCGCATCCACGATGCGGCGGGCGCGGTGGCTGATCCTGCTGCTGCTCGCCGTGTCCATGGCCGGCCTCGTGACCGTGCGTATTCCCGAGTATGCGTGGGGGCCGGCGGTGGTCTGGCTCGAGCATCATGACGTGCTGGCCGCGGAAGCGGGAATGGTGTCCCGCGTGGACGTGTGCCCCGGCCAGCAGGTCCGCCGGGGTGATGTCCTCGTCCGTTTCTGCGACGAGCGGGAGGTGGCTGAGCTCAGGCGGATCGAGCAGGCGTACGAGCTGCAACTGGTCAACACCCTGCGTGATCCCCTGGACCAGGCGGCGTGCCGGGAGCTGACCGCCCTGCGCGCCCAGCGAACACTGGCCGAAGAGCTCGTGCGGGAGAAGCGCGTCATCGCCCGCTACGAGGGCACCGTAGGCGACGTGCGCGTTCAGCCGGGCCAATGCGTGGCGATGGGCGACATCCTCGTCACGCTGCTCCCGCCGGACGCCCCCACGGCCGAGGCGGACGATCCGCGCGTCATCGCCCTGCTGCCCGCCCACCATGCTCCGATGCTGAAGACGGGGCTGGAGCTGCGACTTGAGCCGTCCGGGCACCGGTACACGTATGCCCAGGCCCGGGTGTGTGACGTGGGAAGCGAGGCGCTCGGACCGACGGCAATCCAGCGCTACCTGGGCCAGACCCTCGCCGACTCACTCGCACTCCAGGGCCCGTACGTAAAGGTCGAAGCGCACCTGGACCGCCGCACTGCGCTGGAAAAGGACGGAGAGACCTATAGCTTCGTGCACGGCATGCAGGGTACGGCTCGCGTGAAGATGCACTCCGCGCCCGCGGTGTGCGCGCTGGTTCCGCCGCTACGGCAAGTGATCGATGGGGGTGAAACGCCGATCGGCACGGCCCTGTTCGCAGGAGCAGCCGCAGCCGCGCTTTTCTTGGCCGTCTGGGTGATCCGCCGTCACGTGGTGAGGCTGATCGACCGCGTACGTCGCCCGTCCGTTCCCTTCATCGCCCAGGAAGGTCCCGACGACGGCGCGGCGGCCTGTCTGGCGATGGTGCTCGCGTTGCGCGGACAGCAGGTGACGCCAGCGGCGGTTGCAGCCCGCGTCGGTGCCCGGCGTGGTGCGGTCGTCGATTGGTATGAGGCGGCGTATCGTTACGGGCTCGCCTGCCGGGAATCGCGCATCGGCGTCGGCAGCACGCCTCTCGGACGCGGCCAGCCCGACGTCGGCCTGCTGCGGCAGTTGCCACCGGGGGCGCTGGTCGAGTTGCAGGGCGAGCTTGCGGTTCTCGAACGCGTCACCGCCACCGGCGTGAGTGTGCTGGACCCGCGCCGCGGGCGCCTGCACCTACCGCTGGGGCTGTTCGCCGGGATGTTCCGGCGGCGGGTGTGGACGTTTGAACCCCTCACGATAGACGCAGAGGAGCTGCTCGAGGTGACAGAAGACCAAACGACGGAGGAGGCCTAGCGCCTCAGGCGCCGACCGGAGAACCAACGTGCCGCTCCGCAAGAAGGGCATACCGTTCGTCCCGCAAATGACCGAGACCGACTGCGGCCCGGCCTGCTTGGCCATGGTGCTCGGCTACCACGGCCGCCAGGTAAGTCTGGCCGAGGTCCGCGAGGCGGTTGGCAGCGGCCCGGCCTCCGTGTACGAGCTGAAGGAGGCAGCCCGCGCGTACGGTCTGCGCGGTCGCGCCGTTTCGTTCGAGCAGATCGAGACGTTCCGGTTCGTGAAGCCCGGCTCCATCGTCCACATCTACATCTATTCCCCGCTCGGCTCGCGGCCGCACTTCGTGGTGTTCGAGGGCCTGGTGGACAACACGGTGCGCATCGTCGACCCGGCGGAAGGTCCGCTCAGTCGACCGATCGAGGGATTCGATCGCGAGTTCGCCGGCACCGTACTGATGCTCGAGCCCACCGCAGGCTTCCAGCCGGGGCGGCGGCCACCCGCCCGGGCATGGCCTGCCCTGAAGCGAGCCATCGGCGATGCCCGTGTCTTGTCGCCGATCATCTTCGCATCATTGCTGGTTCAGGTCTTCGCCCTCGGCCTGCCGCTGCTGACGGGCCTGCTCGTCGAACGCGTCATCCCACGTGGCGACAGGTTCATGCTGGCCTGCCTGGCGGCGGGCCTGTCCATTGTCGTGGTCTTCAACCTGGTCACCTCCCTGGTCCGGGCGCAACTGCTCGTGTATCTGCGTACACACGTCGACACACGGCTTATGCACCGCTTCGTCGAGCATCTGCTGAGCCTGCCGTACGCCTTCTTCCAGGAACGGCCGACCGGCGATCTCGTCATGCGGCTCAACAGCCACACCAACATCCGCGAGGTGGTGACTTCGGGCGTTCTCTCCGGCGTGCTCGACGGCACGATGGTGATCGGCTACTTTATCCTGCTGTTCATCATTAGTTGGCCCATGGCCGTAACGGTCACGATTCTGGCCGTGCTGCACGTGACCCTCTTCGTCCTGGCCGGCCGCAAGTACGAGCTGCTGGCCAAGCAGGAACTGGGTGCCCAGGCGGAATCCCAAGGCTACGGCGTGCAAATGGTCGCGGGTATCGAGACGCTCAAGGCCGCGGGCGCCGAGCCCGACGCCTGTGAACGTTGGTCCAACCTATTCGTCGACGTGCTGAACATCTCGGTGCGGCGCGGCCGATTGAGCGCCGTCGTGGAGTCGTTGCTGGGCGGGCTGCGCATGGCGTCGCCGCTCCTGGTGCTGTGCGTCGGCGGCTGGCTGGTGATCAACGGCCAGTTGAACCTGGGCGTGATGCTCGCCATCAGCGCCCTGGCCGGCAGGTTGCTCGTCCCACTCACCGGCCTGGTCAGCATCGCTCTGCAATTCCGGACGGTTCGGGGCTACCTCGATCGCCTCGACGACGTTCTGGAGACGGAGCCGGAGCAGGTGATGCACTCGGTGCCGGCGCAGCACACGCTGGAGGGCCGGGTGGCGCTGGAGCACGTGTCGTTCCGTTACCGCACGCACGGTCCGCTGGTGGTCGACGACGTCTCGCTCGAACTGCACCCCGGTCAGCACGTCGCGATCGTTGGCCGGTCGGGATCGGGCAAGTCGACCGTGGCCCGCCTGCTGGTCGGCCTCTACACGCCGGCGGAGGGCCGCATTCTCTACGACGGCGTGGACCTGGAGGAGCTGCACTATCGGGCGGTGCGCCGGCAGTTGGGGCTGGTGCCACAGGATCCGTACCTCTTCGGCACGACCATCCGCAACAACATCGCCCTGGTCGATCCGACTATCGCGCTGGCCGACGTGCAGGAAGCGGCACGGCTGGCCCACATCCACGAAGACATCGAGACACTACCGCTCCAGTACGACACACCGTTGCCGGATCGCGGTGCTGCGCTGTCGGGCGGCCAGCGGCAGCGGCTCGCCCTGGCCCGCGCCCTGGTGCACAAGCCGAGGATTCTCGTGCTGGACGAGGCCACCAGCGACCTGGACACCATCACGGAGCGGGCCATTCAACAAAACCTGCGCAACCTGGGCTGTACGGTGATCATCATCGCCCATCGGCTGAGCACGATTGTCGACGCGGACGTCATCTACGTCATGAAGAACGGACGCATCGACGAGTCCGGCACGCATGAGCAGCTCGTCGCCCGCGGCGGTGAGTACGCCGCGCTGGTGTTCGCCCAGCAGGACGCCGGCGACGGCTCGCGGGCGGTCCGGCCACGACCGCACCGGCTGACCACGCGTGTACGCGGCCGGGGCAGCGTCACCGTGCATGGGGATGGCGAGTCTCCTGCGGGAATGCGGGTGTACGTGCTGGCCAACCCCGATTCAGGCTGGCGCTTCGACCACTGGGAAGGGGATCTGGCTGACCGATTGAATCCGGCCGGCGTGGACATGGACAAAGACCGAACGGTGACCGCCGTCTTCACGCAGCCGGGCTAGGCCGATTGTGGGCGACCGTCGGCGAAGAACGGGACGCGTCATGTTGAGCATGCATACATCATGGACTCGGCCGCTGCTCGTTGCGGTTCTGGCCATCTGGCCGCAGAGCGTTCTCGAAGCCACTCCGCGTGATCCACATTCGTGCACGCCGGCGCGGCTCGGCGATGTTTCCGCGGCCCCTGGCGAAGTCGCCCTGCCCGGCGTCTCGGCGCCGGACGAGCAAAACGTACAGCGTGGTTACATCGGTATTGTGTTGCCCCGCCGGGCGCTCGAGGTTACCGCCGAACTTCAACTGCGTCTCAAAGCTGTCCACGTCGATCTCGGCGACCAGCTTGACCCGAAAGACCCGCACACGCTGATCGCCGAGCTGGACACGGTCATGATCGAGCACGAGCGGAAGATCGCCGAAGAATCAGTGAACTTGGCGAGGCTGCAGGCCGGCATTGCGGAGGCAAAGGCGAACGCGGCGCGGGAGTTGCGTAAGATCATTCGAGAGCTCCGCGATCGCCTCGAAGCCTCCAAATGGGAGGTCTACGAATCCGATCTCCAAGTGGCCATCGCTGAGGCGGAGGTCAGGAGGGCAGAAACCGCGGTTGAACAACAGGTGGCCCGCATCCAACAGCTCAACCACGAATTGGCCTGCGGCGCCATACGAGCACCCTCCGAGGAAGACGCCCCACGGTTCTACATCGTGGCCGCGCGCTACCGGAACCCGGGCGACCTGGTCGGTCCCGGCATCCCCATCGTCCGCCTGATCAGCGAGGAGTCGTTCATCCGTTTCGCCGTCGAACCACCGGATGCGGCGCAGCTGAAAGAGGGTGACACCGTCCAGGTGGACGTCCCGGACCTGTCCCGGACATTCTCCGCCCGGGTCGAGCGCATCGCCCCAGAGGTGCACGCCGCCTCCGGCCGGGTTGCCATCGAAGCGGGCTTCGTCGCCCCGGCGTTGCCGGGGGCATCGAAGGCACGTGCCCCGACCACCGTCAAGGCAGGCATGGTCGTGCGGGTCCACGTGCACTGCGCCCGCCCCTGAAGGGCCGCATGCGGACCCGCGAGCGCAAGTCTCCGGCGGCAGATCTCACGCAAGGCAATAGCTCCCGGCAATCCGCCGCGCCGTCCCGAAAAATGGTCCCGCTCAGCCATGTCCTTGATGCTCGAGAGACCGGGTATTCAGCGAATCGCTGCCCCCGTCCCCGCACCGCACAACGACAGATCGGAGGCTGAGCGATGACGCCCACGCAGGCGCGCGGCCGCGCGTGTGGGCCGGCCTGAACGGCACTCTCGGTGACATGCTGACCATTCGGCGAGGATGTCGCTATGAAGCCCCGGGCGGGTCGAACGACACGATTACGGAGGAAGGAAGCACGGGGTACTCCACGCGGCAACGAAAGACGTCGAACCGCTCTCCATCCCAGCCGAGCCGCTCGAAGACGTACCGCCCTAGCTCCTCGTATCGCGTGTAATCGGGCGTAGACAGGGCGGACGGCCCCTTGCCCACGTAGTCGATCGACTCGCGCGGCTCCAGATGCAGGCTCTTATCGCTCAAGTGTGGAGCGGTCACTCCACCCATGTAGTCGGCACAGGTGAATACGCGCGGCGTGAACTGCCCGCGCATCTCCTCGTGTACGAGCACGTCGAGAAGCAGCGTCTCGCAGGGCACGCGAATCGTGGTGCCCCCCCCGAAGGGCCGCGCCGCGCCATCTTCGCCACGACGTATAGCCCCACCAGGAGCCAGATGCCCCTCGAAGCAGGTGATCGCAGCCTTCTTCCCAAGCCCGTCACTCACGAATTCAGCGCAGAGCACGCCGGGACATGCCTGGACAATCCGATGCTCCGGCAACGGCTGGCTGCAGAACTCTCGCAGCATGGCGATTCCAGTGCCACCGTCCGGCACCGGGTCGATGGGCTCTCGTCGGATGTCTTTGATCTCGCCATCTGCACCGAATGTGCAGTACTGGGCGAAGAGCAGGGGGCTATCCGGCCGCAGGCGGCGCAGAGAGATGAACCCCTTCACGTGCACGTAGTCCATCAGCCGCGTGTCACTCGCCGGACGAAAGATCACGGTACTGATCAGAGCTTTCGCATGCACCCCGAAGATCAGTCTCTGGCCGCGGAACACCGTCCGCCGTTGCTGCTGGATGATCTGGTCGGCGTCCGCCGTACCCGCCAGCGAACTGATCATGGAGTCGAACGCCGTGCGGTCGCCCGCGTGGGACTCAACGACCTTCTGGAATTCCTCGCCCGCTTTGGCCGCCGCCTCGATGACCTCGCGCGGGACCCCACACCGGGCGGCGGCCTGGAGGAAGTGCGTCATGTTGGCCGGCCCCGGGACGTACGGCGCAACGGAAAAAGGGCTGTTCGCAACGATGATCTTGGCCAGCTTCCAGCTCAGCTTCTTGTCGAGCTTCAATGCCCGCTGAAGCTGGGCCGCCTTGACCAGCGTGCCTCGCGGCGGGACCGCCGCGACGACCGCCGCCAGCGTGCTCCGGATGCGTTGGAGGACGGTCTCTACGTCCTGGAGAAACGGGCCACCTGCCTCCATGGATGAGCTTTGCCGGGTCATGAGCGCAGTCTAGCCCGGCGTCACGGCCCATTGCAAGGGAGATACGAGAAGTTTCATGAAACTACTCGCGAGGAATCTCTTGACCCTCGGAGCGTCTTTCGGTATGGTGACCTCAGTGGCAGCGAGTCCGGTCTCGAAAGCTGGCTGCCTGAGGAGTGAAGGGGAGAGAAAACGCGGCCAATCGATGTTTCTTCGGCAGCAGTGTTGCTGCCGAAGTCCAGGTGTGGGTTTTGTGAATGGAGAGGAGTGCTATGTTCCGTTTTAGTGGGAAGAAGTTCGTGGTCGCGAGCGTGGCCTGTCTGCTGCTTGTTGCCTGCCTGGGAACTCAGGTCGCGACTGCTGATTTCGACGTGCAGCTCGCCCCCCGGTACGTCGACTGGGAATGGGCCTCGGACTACCTCGATTGCAGCATGGGATACGGCGAAGACGGCTCACCTGACGGCCTGTGGGTCGGGGACTTGTCGGAATCGGCGCAGTCGCCCGACGGCTACCTGCAGATGAGTATGTCCGCCTACCAGAGCTCGATGGTCGGGCCGACGGCGCTCAGCGTCACCGACGCGACCGCTGCCATCGTGCAAGGCCTGGATCCGTTGATCGGCACGCAGGTCGGCACGACTGCCCACGGTCGGTCGGGCTACTACATCAAGTTCACGGTGACGGAAGAGACCCCCCGTTCAGTTCGTGAGCGACTACTACAGCCTGAGTGCAACCGCGTGCGGCACGGCGAGCCTGGCCGTCGAGCTGAAAGACTTGGCGGCGAGCACGATGCTGTACAGCTACTACGAGTCCGTCACGGACGGTTGCTCGAGCGGAAGCTTCATGAGTGACTTGATCACGCTCCACACGGGCACGCTGTACTCCATCAGGGTCACGTCCAACGCCGCGTCCACGATCGACATCGTTACCGACAACAAGCCCGTGGAAGCGTACGCCGCTGGCGCCTACAGCCTGGCCATCGTGCCCGAGCCGACATCGCTGCTGATGCTGGCGCTGGGCGGCCTGCTGGCGGCCGGCAGACGCCGGTAACACAACGACTCAGGGATTCCCCCCAAGAGCCGCGCGAATCTCAGGGCGGCGTGTTGAGGCTGAGAGGGAGACCAGCGTCACGAACCCATCGGCGGAACGTGAGCACGTACCGTTCCCGCCGCGTTCGTGAACACGTTTCTCTCTCAGCCTCCGCGCCTGCCTCAGCCCGTCGAACGCTGTCTCCCCCACATCTGCTCTGAGCCAACCCAACAGCAGCAACCCACAGTCTCGCGATCGGCGGCGACGCTCCGCCAGGCGCGGTAGCATGCTCCCGTGACGATGTTGTTGGCCGAGATTAGCGACAAGACGCCCACGATCATTGGTGTGACCGTGGTCGCTTGCCTGATGGCGGCGGCATCCGTCGGTCTCGGCCTGATCCGGCGGTGGTTGATCCTCCTGCCACTCCCGGCCATCGCCTTCTACGACTGGGCGGCATGCGACGAGCTCTTCGAGTGCGGCTACAACCTCACCGGCAACGTCACCGGCCGTTGTCCGGAGTGCGGAACGACGGTGTCGATGAGCAACGAGAGAACAGGCGCGGACTGGGCGTAACGGTATGACGAGGTTGCTGCGAATACGGCGTGCGGCGAAGCGGGGCGCTACGGTTGGACTGGCCCTGAGCGTCTCCCTGACTGTGCTCAACGCACTGATGCCGGTGAGTTGGGGCAGCCCGTCCGGTCACGTCTGGTGCTGCGCCCAAAACGGGAACGTGCAGTGTTGGTGGACATGGCCCCAGTACGTCCCGGCGGGCGAGCCTGGATGGTCCTGGGGCGATCAAGAGCGTTACTTCCCACCACCCGGCTTGGCGTCGAGGTTGCTCGGGACGGCCCCCAGCTTCGGAGGGCTGACCGGTCGCGATTGTTCCGCGCCGCAGTACCGCGTGGGCCGCGCGGGGTATGTATTATCTCTGCCTCTCTGGTTGCTCCTGGGCGTGACGTTCGCTGCTTCCTTCGCTCTCTGGCGGCTTGACGCTCCTCGGCGCATCCTGCCAGGCCGCTGCCCGAACTGCGGCTACGACCTCACCGGCAACGTCACCGGCCGCTGTCCGGAGTGCGGCGCCGAGGTACGCGAGGGGACTATCGCCGCTTCAACGCGAAGGGTGTAAGCTGCGCCCATGACTCGGCAGCGGAGAGTCTGGCAAGCAGTGTTCGGGAGCAGTGTGCTCCTGGGCCTGCTCCTCGCAGTCGCTGGGTTTGTGGCGATGACCTGGCGCTGGCCCCTGCTGGGTCCGGTCACGCTCGCTTCGCTCTTGCTCGTCCACTACGTCAGGCTGGCGAGAGTACGGTCCCACATCCGGCGACAACTCCGGAACCGGGCCACGATCAGCGAATCTGAGTTCGGGACGGCGTACTTCGCGGGTCAACAGGCCATGATCGCCTCGAAGGTCCGCCGCTGCTTCGAAGAGCAATACGTCGGCGATATTGGCCGGGTGCGGCCCGATGACAATCTCTATGCAGACCTGGCTCTCGCGTCCCTGGACGGACTGGACCTGGAAGTGTTCGTCGCCGACCTGGAGGAGCTGTTCAAGATCAGGATTGCGGACAGGGACGCGGTCAGGTTCCGCACGCTCCGCGACGTGGTCACGTGCGTGTCTGCCAACCTCCAATCGGTTGCTGCGAGTCGGCCCGGTACACTGAATGGCGCAACCGGCAGCTCGTAGACTACCGATTCGGGTGAGCCAGCATGGGTCTCCGCCGACACATCCAGCGCATGCCGCCCTTTCAGCGCGTGTGCTTCCTGGCCAGCGCTGTCGCTCTCGCGCTGACCATCGCGCTGCTCGTGTACACTTCCGTCGGCGGCACGCTCAGTTTCGGGCATGACCCCGCGGTCGGTTGCCCGCGGTTCGGTGTGGGGAACGGCTGCATCGGCATCAGTCTGGGCCTGGCCTGGACCGCCAGCACGCCCCCGCAGCAGGTCCCCGCCGCACTCGTCATTCCCTTGTCGTGGGTCGTGTTCGCGCTGTCGTTGTCCACGTTCCTGCTCATGATCCCCTTCAGGTTCAGGGGCATCACGCCACGAGGGTACTGCCAACACTGCGGCTACAACCTCACCGGCAACGTCACCGGCCGCTGCCCGGAGTGCGGAGCGCCGTTCCCTCACGACGAGCAGACCGCCTCCCGGGTCAATACACCGCCGTGAGCGCCCGCTGCTCAGCCAGCAGCCTCATCCCCCAACCCACCCGGCGGTTCGGGCAGTTCAAAACGAATCTCGACGACGGACGGAATGATCGGGTACTCGATACGGCAGCGGTACGCGTCGAACTGAGTGCGGTCCCAACCCAGGCGATCGAAGATGTACTCCCCCAACTCGACGTATTGCGGAAACTCCGCAGCGCGCAGGACCGCCGGCCCCTGCCCGAGACACGTGATGCTCTCATCTAGTGAGAGGCGATCACGTTCGTCGCCGTCAGCCACGCCGATCAAGTCGGTCAGGTGCTCGCTGAACACGCGTGAGATCGGCTGGAAGTTGTCGTACGTCGCTCTGTGCATCAGCATATCGAAGATGAGCACTTCGCACGGCAATCGCACGCGAATCCTGTGATCCGCGTGCACGTTGCCGGGTTCGCGGTATCGCGGAATCGCACCGCGGAAGACATGCCCCTCGATGCACGTCATGGCGGCCTGGTCGCCGATGCCGTCGCAGACAAGCTCGCACTGCATGCGGCCAGGCGCGAACTCAACCGCCGCGATCTCCGGCGTGGGTGAGCTGCAGAATCGCCGAATCAAGGCCATTCCCTGGTCCGTTTGCCCTTCCGCATCCAGGGGGTGCCTCGTGATGACCGGCCGAACCGAGCCGTCGTCATTCTGAACATGCGACTGCGAGACCACCATGCGCGCGTTCCTGCGCAGCGGGCGCAAGTCGATGAAGCCCCCGACACTCGCCACGTCGAAGTACGCGGGATTCTCGGACGGTTGGATCACCATGCACTTGAGCTGCGTCTTGGCCTGCACGCCGAAGATGTGCCGGTTGGCCCGAAACGCCGCCCGCTTCTGCTGCGCGTGCAGCTTCGCGGCGTCCTCCCCTGCCGACAGCATGCTGACCATCGAATCGAACGTGGCACGATTGCCGGCGTGCGCCTGCACGAGTTGCTCGAACTCGCTCCCCGCGTCGGCGAGCGCCTGGACGAGCGGCACCGCCACGCCCTGCCTCTCGACCGTCTTGAGGAACGTCCGCATATTCGCCGGCGTCGGCACGTACGGCCCCGCTTCCAGCGGCGTCGGCGCCGCAACAACCCGAAGCAGCCGCCAACTTAACATCTTGTCCAGATTCAAGTTACGATGCAGATCGGTTGACCGGGCCGGACGATCGGGAAGCGCGTCGATCACCGCCGCTATGGCGCTGCGGAGGTGCTGAAGCACACGCGAGCTCTCGCGTTCAAAAGCTCCTCCCTTTGGGGTCTGTGCGACGAGTGCCATAGCGTCTCTTTTCTACTACACGAGGTCTCAAACTGCAATACCAACTGCATATCCATCTGTAGAGTTCTACCAATATTTCTCCAGATATTCATTGACGGAGCCCTCCAGATTCCGCTATGCTGGCGTTCGGCAATTGCGGCCGCACACCGGCAGCAAACACCGCCGCCGCTTCGAACGGCGCACGCCACCGGCCGCAATGGCAGAGAGGTCCGCGTCTCGAACGCACCGGCGACGAGACGGGCGTTAGGTGACTGCCGTACACCACCTTCCGCCGGGGCCATGGAGAAGGAGGCCCAACACAGGAACGTAGTCAGCACTGAGTTCTCTCGGGACGGTCCCTCGTGGGATTGTCCGTTCAACGCCCTGGAAGCTGTATCTGAGGATGTGTAGGAGGATTGGAGAATGCGTCGACATACGATGATCGCGACGATGGCGGCCCTGGTCCTGACAATCGCCTGGCCTGCGCAAGCGAACGTAGTGATCGAAACCGTGCAGGTGGGCAATGTGGGCAACGTCGGGGAGTTGTCCGGCACGAACGCGGGCGGTGCAGGTCTGGACCGCATCTGCGGCGCCGTGGACTACGTGTACGACATCGGCAAGTACGAGATCACGACCGGGCAATACACCGAGTTTCTCAACGCAGTGGCGGCCACGGACACGTACGGGTTGTACAACCTGGACATGTGGGGCTACGACTCCGGCTGCAAGATCCAGCGCACCGGCCCGTCCGGCAGCTACGCGTACAGCGTTGAGCCCGAGTTCGCCAACCGCCCGGTTAACCTGGTCTCGTGGGGAGACGCGGCGCGTTTCGCCAACTGGATGCACAACGGCCAGCCGACCGGGGCCCAGGGCCTCAGCACTACCGAAAACGGCTCCTACTTCCTCAACGGCGCGACGACACAGGAACAACTGATCGCAGTCGAACGCACGCCGGACGCCACCTGGGTGATCCCCAGCGAAGATGAGTGGTACAAGGCCGCCTATCACAAGAATGATGGCGTGACGGGAAACTACTACGATTTCTCCACCGGCAGCAACGACATCCCCAGCAATCTGCTGGCCGACCCCGACCCCGGCAACAACGGCAACTTCTTCCAGGGTGACCTGACGATCGGATACCCCTACTACCGCACCGAGGTGGGCGAATTCGAGAACAGCGCCAGCCCTTATGGCACGTTCGACATGAGTGGGAACGTCTGGGAATGGAACGAGGCAATCACGTACAACGCGTACCGCTGCTACCGCGGCGGCTGCTACTGGGACGATCACTTCCTGCTGCAAGCGTCGTATCGAGCCGACGGAGACCGCCCGGTGCTGGAGTACGACATCATCGGATTCCGTCTCTCCCGTGTCCCTGAGCCCGCTTCATTCGTGATGTTGTGCCTCGCCGGCCTCGTCGCCACTCGCAGACGATAGCACCGGACTCCTTCTCTTGCAGGCATCCCAGCGCCGGTCCCGTGCGGGGCGGACGCACCACTTGCGCCGCCCCTCGGGACCGTCATCTGCGCAGCGACACCGCCTCCCACCTCTGCTCGGACACGTGGCAGACAGACCGGACTCGCGTCAACCCGCCGAGACACTACGACGTAACCGTGACGAACCGTCGCCGGCAAATGGACGAGGCCGGCGGCGGCGTTCCCGTGCGTGCCAGGGGCCGCGAGCGGCGGATGATCGCTACGGCGCAGATTCAGGGCTGGCAACGGGGTCCTCACCCGCTGGTTCGTGTGGAGCGGCTGGCTGATGGTGCTGGAACTGGACGGGTTGGATAGCCGGGACACTGAACACCCGATCATCGTGGCCGGCATTCAATCGGTCTACAAGCGGGCGGCCGTGCCACTCACTCTCGATCTCCTGTTCCGCATTCCGTTGGTGCGTCGGGAAGATCGAAAGCGACCCCGATCGATGAAGGCATGACCGGGTACTCGATCCGGCAGCGATACACGTCGAATCGTTCAGCCTCCCAACCGGCACGTCCGAAGACGTGGCGGGCCATCTCGGCATAGCGGGGGACGTCCGGCGTGTGTAGCGCGGTGGGCCCTTTCCCTAAGTAGACAACAGAGTGATGGATCGGAAGGCGATGGCGCTTGTGAATCAGACCGTCCCAGAGCATTTCACCGGCATGCTCCGCATGCACGAACATCGAAGGCTCAATCCGTCCATAGGTGTCCTCGTGCAGCAGCAGGTCGAGAATCGCGACTTCGACAGGTGTGCGTACCGTAACCACGGTTGCGCCTATGCGATCGCACTCAGTGCGGTAGCGTTGCACGGCTCGCCGTGTGAGATGTCCCTCCATGCAGGTGACGGCCGCGCACTTGCCGACGTCACGGCTCCGAATCTCGCCGTTCACGAAACCGGCTTGAACCTGGACGCCACGCAGCTCCGGCAACGGCTTACTGCAGAAGTCCCGCAGCAACGCCACTCCGTGAGGTTCGCTCACGGGCTCCAACGGCTCGCGCTTGATCTCCACTACTGAGCCATCATCGCTCCGTACCCCCGAGTAAGAGATGATCAGCGGAGCGTTGCCGCGCAACTGGCGAAGTCCCACGAAACCCTCAACCCGAATGCCGTCCAGCATCATGGGGGCGTCGCTGGGCTGCATCGCTGCGAATTTCAGTTGCGTCTCGGCCTGGACGCCCAGGATGTGGCGCTGGGCGCGGAATGCCTGGCGCCGGTGGACCAGGTTGAGCTGCTCTGCAGTCTCGTCGGATCCGAGGGCACTGACCATTGAGTCGAACGTGGACCGATCGCCGGCGTGCCTAGCCACCATCTTCTCAAACTCGTCAGCCGCGTTGGATGCGGCTTCGATAAGCCTCTCCGGCACCCCCTGTTTCGTCGCCGCCCGAAGGAACGAACGCAGATTCCCTCGACTGGGCACATGCGGGCCGACCGCCACAGGATCAGTAGCCCTGGCTACCTTGAAGACTTTCCAACTGAGCTTGCGGTCTATTCGCAGGGCTCGATGCAGATCGGCCCCCTTCCTGACGTCATCGGGAAGTGCTGCGATAACCTCGGACAGCTCGCTTCGCAGCCGGGTCAGCGTCCTGGCTGCATCTTCGTGGAAGGATCGGCCCGTCCGCTTCTCTGTTTCTTTCACTGAACCCACGGCCCAAGCATAGCACCGAATGCGCCCCGCTTCAAGGGCCGGACGATGGCCTGGCTACAGAACCTGTAATGTTTCTAGAAACAATGCAAGAAGCATTGACTTGCACGTTTCAATCCACTATTCTGACCTTGTCGTCGGTCAAGAAGCCGACGCAGCAGGTCTGTTTACCGTGAGGGCCCCGCGCGGGCGAACGGCAGCCGATTATTGGGAGACCGAGACGGCGATGCGGGGGGGGTGTAATGGTTTGGTTCCTGAATCGGAGGGGCCCCAGCGGTGGGGCTCTGTGGAGACGATGGTCGGTGCGCAGCGGGTGCACTGCCTGAAGCCAAGGGACAGGAAAGAGGAGATGAGCATGTTGAAGAGGATTGGCAGTCTAATGGCGGTGGTCGCGGTCTTCGCCTGCGCGGTCACCGCGTCGGCGGAGGTGGTGATTGACACCGTCACCATTGGAAACCCAGGCAACGCGGGTGAACTGTCCGGCGGCCCGGCTGGCGACCCCTTCGCGCGTATCACCGGCGCGGTTGATTACGTGTACGACGTCAGCAAATACGAGGTGACGGCCGGGCAGTACACAGAATTCCTCAATGCCGTGGCCGCTACGGACACGTATGCGCTCTACGACACGAAAATGATTGAGTGGGATGAGGGCTGCAAGATCCAGCGCAGCGGCACGTCGGGGAGCTATGCGTACAGCGTGGCCGGTGAGTGGGCCAACTACCCGGTGAACTTCGTGTCGTATGGCGATTCGGCGCGTTTCGCGAACTGGCTGCACAACGGCCAGCCGACGGGCGCGCAGGACCTGAGCACGACGGAGGATGGGGCCTACTACCTGAACGGGGCGATGTCCGATGCGGAGCTTGTGGTCGTCAACCGCGAGTCGGACTGGAGGTGGGCGATCACCACCGAGGACGAGTGGTACAAGGCGGCGTACCACAAGAACGACGGCGTAACCGGCAACTATTTCGACTATCCCACGAGCAGCGACGACGTTCCGAGTAACGATCTTGTAGACCCGGACCCGGGCAACAACGCCAACTTCCGCGCCTCGGGCTTCGATTTCACCGTCGGTCCCCCGAACTATCGCACGGAGGTCGGCGAGTTCGAAAACTCGTCTAGCCCCTATGGGACGTTCGACCAGGGCGGCAACATGTTTGAGTGGACTGAGTCTCTCTGGAGCGACGGGGTTGACGACTATCGCGGCATACGGGGCGGCTCATGGTTCTGGGGAGAATTTGAAATGCGAGCGATGAACAGCCGTTTCCTCGCCCAGCAGAGCGGCGGGAGCTACATGATCGGGATCCGTCTCTCCACGATTCCTGAGCCCGCCTCATTCTTGATGCTGTGCGTTGCCGGCCTCATCGCCTCGCGCAGGCGATAGCACCGGACTCCTTCTCTTGCAGGCATCTCAGCACCGGTCCCGCACGGGGCGGACGCACCACTTGCACCGCCCCTCGGGACCGTGGTTTGCGCGGCGACACAGCCCCCATCTCTGCTCAGACACGTTGCAGACGAACCCGACGTGCGCCAGCGCGTTGGCATGCTCGGCCCCAGACGTGATTCCGAGTCTCGCAGGACGAACCTCTGCCCGGGGTACGGCGAAGCCACCCAGCAAGCAAACCAACCGGCACAGTGGGCCGACCCGGGTACAGCCACGCCCAGACCCCGCCAGCCCGACATCGCCCGCCCCCAGCACCGACCTGGGTTTTATCAACCAATTCGCGCCACCCCTTGACATATGCTTGTATTATCGAGTATATGATTGATATATAAAACATCCGCCGGAGTCAGCCCGCTGATCAGTGTGTCGGGCGGCGGCGGACGTGATTCGTGGGGTAACCGATGACTCGGGACAACGAGCGTGAGGAGAGCGACCGCCGGGCCGAGCCCGCGACGGCCGCAGATGCCGAGCCCGTCGAGCCGGCCGTCCTCGATTCCCGCCTGCTCATGCGCGGCCGCACCGAAGTGCAGATCCGCCATGGCAGCAAGCTGTACCGACTGCGGGTCACGAGCAATGGGAAGCTGATCTTGAACCGCTGACGAACGCACATACCGCCCGCGCGCCCATAGCCAGCCGAAAGCCAGCCAGGGAGCCGCCGAGAACGAGATCCGCTCGGCGCTCCCTCTCTTTCTGGGCCGACGGCGTGGTTGGAACAGGGCTGTAGGGCGGGCTCGGCCCGCCGTTGTAACGCATGGGTCCTTTCAGAAAGGTGCATACAGAATGAGAAAGATGGCGAGCACACTGGCACTAGCGGCGACGCTGCTGGCCGCCGCAACAACGACCGCCGAGATCATCGACGGCGTCAACTGGGCCGACGAGGCCGTCGCGTACAGCGCGAACATCCAGAACTACAGCGGCGTCCTGATGGACGAAACGACCGAGTGGTGGCCGACCGGCCCGGCCGACGCCGACGTGGACGGCAACGGCTACGCCTGGGACGCTGTCGATCAGGACACCGTCGCCGGCTGGCGAAGTGTTGCCCCTGGCGAGTACATCACGCTGTATTGGGAGACCGGCATCCCCGACCTGCCCGGCGACGACCTGGCCATCACCCTCTACGGCGGCCCGTCAGCGGAGGCTGATGTCCTAGTCAGCGTCGACGGCGACGTTTTCACATCCATCGGCACAATCGGCACCGGCACACCCGGCTACTTCCGCGATGAGGGCTTCGACTTCGGCGGCTTGCTCACCGGCGACGTGCATTACGCCAAGGTCCTGCGCACCGCCAGCGGCCCGCAAACCGGCATGTTCTTCGACGCCTTCGCCGGCGTCGTGCCCGAACCCGGCAGCCTGACCCTGCTGATCCTCGCGACGTTCGCCCTCGCTCGGCGGCGTTGCTAAACGACTCTCAACTCCACTTTGCGGCAGCGGTCGGGGGGCGTGCATAGCGCCCCCCGGCCGTCCCGATCTTCGCCTTCACGGAGGATCCCGCGTGCCCCGGCGCGCCTTCACACTCATTGAGCTGCTCGTCGTCATCGCCATTCTCGCGATGTTGCTGACGATCCTGCTGCCGTCGCTTCAGCAGGCTCGGGAAACCGCCAAGGACACGCTGTGCCTTACCCACATGAAGGAGCTCGGCGTGGCCATGCACCTGTACGCGGGCGATGCGCGGGACACGCTGCCGTCCTCCGAAACGTGGGTGGACCACGCCACGGCCATCCTCCACTACGACCAGCCCGCTGACGCGATGACGCGTACCCGCTCGACGATGCCCAAGATTCTGTTCTGCCCGCTCGACCCGGACCCGTACCCCAAGCCCTACATGACCGGCCGAATGGAAGTAACCTCGTATCTGGTGAACGGGGCCGAGACCGACTTCGCCATGGGTACCGGCCGCCGCATCGCCGTCGGGCTTTTCGGGGGTGCCTGCCGCATGGACACGGTGTTCTCGACGTCAGGCTGCCTGATGCTGGGCGAGACGACCAACTACGGGAAGGTCGTGGACGTCGATCACCCGGCGGCCGTGGCCGCGTTTGAGGCGGTCGGCGCCAGCACGGCAGACGCCCGCACGCGATTCCACCACCGGGCAACGAGCAGTTTCGGCCACCGGGGCAAGATGATGGTCTGCTTCGTCGACGGCCATGCCGGCGGCGTGCGCGGCCAACCTGTCCCGTCGCTGCCTCCCGCGCTCTGGCCCGGCGGCGCACTGATGACCGACGCGTTCACGTTCTTCCCAAACCTGTCCTTGCCTACGGCGATCGAATCACCGCTTCTCTGGGGCCCGCCCTACAGCGACGGAGAGTGGGTCCATGAATAGCTGCGAGACGAGGCGATGCTGGCTCTTGCTGGCCGCGCCCGGCAGTGTGGCCGCCGTGACCGCCCTCCTCTGCGCAGCCCTGGCGAACTGCGTCGGCTGGAGACCCGACTGGCTGCTTGCCGTCGTGGGACTGTGCGCCGGCCTCTGCGCGGCGGCGCTGCCCCTAGCTACCACGCGGTCGCGAATCGGCTCCGGATGGGTCGGCGCAGGCATCGGTCTCGCGCTACTCAACGCTCTCACCGGACAAGGCACGTGGCAGGCGCAAACGCAAGTCCCCGACGGAGAGTTGGATGAGCTCTGCGTGCGAATCGTGGCACTGCGCACGTGTCACACGCAGGAGATCATGGGCGTCTTCGACTTCGCCGACGTACCGCCAGCCATCTGTGAGCAAGCCCGGCGAGAGGTCGCGCAGATGCTCCACCCGCAGAAGCTCGCGCTCGTCGATCAGACCTTCGCCAGCCGCATCAATGAGGCGTCTGCGGCACAGTCCGCGGGCCTCGTGACCGTCTGTCAGAGCGGCCTGCACTATCTGTTGGCGTTCGTCGCGGCCGCCATCCCGGCGGCGCTGCGACAACGTGGTCTCAACCCGTCAGAGGGCCATCGAAGGAGGTGAGAACGAAATAACGTCGACTGTCTGAATCGGTTCGTAGTGTTCTCGCGCCAGCCATCCTGCCGGCAGCCGGCGGACAGCCAGCTTCAACATAACCGGCCCGCCCCCACTGGGCCGAAACACAGTAAGGAGTAGTGAATGCACAGTCTGCACGTCCTGTACCGCAGGACCCTCGCTATGGTTGTCGCCGTCGGTGTCTGCCTCGCATTCGCCGGTACCGCCACCGCCGACACCACCGTGAACTGCACGTATGACGGTTACGTCGCCATGGGCGGCATGGTCTTCAACACGACGAACAGCTACCTGCTGCCCGGCTCTCCGGACTGGGAACCTCAGGGGAGCATGGAGACATTCTGCTATGCCTTCATGAGCTTCGACGAAGCCGCCCTGCCGGAGACAACCGTGCAGTCGGCGACGCTCGCGCTGAACGTCATCTGTCTCCAGGACGGCATGACCTACCCCGTCACGGACCCGGCGGCTGTCGGCGACGTGGGCGCCTTCGCTGTCACCGCAGACGTCATGGGCATCACTGGCTCGACGGCCGGAGCGTTCCGCGAGCACATCGCCGACGTCCCCGCCTCGCTCGCCGAACTGACCAGCCCGGGCGGCGACGGCTTCTTCGCCGACGGCACACTCGTCGAGCTGGACGTCACCAGCCTCGTCAATGAGTGGATCACGTCGGGCGACAACTATGGCTTGGTCCTGGCGTGTGACGACGGATACATGCTGCGGCTGCACTCGAACGACACGACCACCGGCGCCGCGCCGGTGATCTCCCTCGTCGTTCCCGAACCCGGTTCCCTGAGCATGCTGGCTTGGGCGGCGTTCGGGCTGCTGTGGCACCGAGGCCGACGGGCGGTCTAGCGGCGCCGCCGCGTGATTCGAGCCGCGCCCGCCCGGCCCGCGCCGGGCGGGCGTGCTCGGGCCCGTCTTGTGCGAACGAAAGGTCTGAAACTCCCAACAAGGTCAACGCGACATGAAACGTCTGGACTCTGCCTTTCTTGCTCTCATTCTCGTCGCCGTCTCGCTAAGTCTCGGCGGCTGTAGCCGGACCGCACCGTTTCGTCCGGCGGATAACGTGCGTCTCGCTTCCGAGACCCAGCCCGCGGCCGACGCCCGGCCCGGACTGCTACTGGTTGCCCACGGTGCACCCTGGGCCGAATGGAACAAGCCTCTGCTGGACCTGGAACAGCAGGTCCGGCAGGAGTTGGGAACCGACGGCCCCTTCCAGGCCATGAAGCTCGTCTTCATGGAATTCACCGAGCCAACCGTGCTCGACGGCGTGCAGGCATTGGAGGCGGCCGGCTGCGATCGCATCGTGGCCGTGCCGCTGCTCATCGCCCCGTCCACGCACTCTCACCAGGACGTCCCTTCGCTGCTGGGCCTGTACACCGACGCACGCGTACGGGCGGCGCTGCACGCCGAAGGTGCCACCCCCGCCAGCAGCAAGCTGCCCATCACGGTTACGCCGACCATGGACTACGGCGAGTTGCTCGAAAGCGTGCTCCTGCGGCGTGTTCAGGAGCTTTCCCAAGATCCGGCGAATGAAGCCGTCGTGGTCCTGGCCCACGGCGACGAGCAGTTCGAGCCCATCTGGGGCAATCGTATGCGCAAGCTCGTCACCTACCTCTGCGGCAAGACGGGTATCTCCTACGGCGATTACGCCTTCGTGCACGTCGGACAGGGCTATGGCCTGAACGGCGTGCCCGTGATCGCCGCCGCCGCGGGCAATCGGCCGCGTGTGCTCGTCGTCGGCTGCTACCTCGCCATGGGCACCATCGGCATGCACCACCGGTACATGCATACCGCCGCCGCCGGCAACATCCCCATGCCGAACCCCCTCGTGGGCAAGGACATTGCCGTCGCCCGGCACGGTCTGCTGCCCGATCCCGAGGTGGCCAGGTGGGTCATCGCCACCGCGAAGCAGGCGCTGCCATGACCATCGACGGCAGCCTGAGTCCTTCACCGCTGCAACCCGTCAGAACGGGAGGACCCGCTTGAGAAGACACGCCTTCACACTCATCGAACTGCTCGTCGTCGTCGCCATTCTGGCCATGCTCGTCAGCATCCTTTTGCCGACGATGTCGGCGGCGCGCGAGACCGGCCGCCAGTCCGCCTGCCTGGCGAACCTGCGCAGCATCGCCCTCGGCGTGCAGCTCTACACGCAGCAGAGCAACGACTGGCTGCCCGCCGCCGAGCCGCCGCTGCGCGAATTCCCGGACGAACGACATTGGTTCATGAACGCAGATTTGATGCGGCAATTGGTCGTCGACGTCCGCATAAACGAGGATGGCGAACCAATCGGACCACCGAAGGCGCGTTCGATTCTGACCTGTCCCAGCCACGTCGCGCCGGATCGCTGGCGTGATGAGACGCCGCTGGCCTATAGCCTCAGCTTCGCGGCAAACGGAACGTGGGGCATGGGCGGCCGGCCGGACCACCTCGAGCAGCGTCGCCTGATCGAGTTCGACCGCACCGCCGAAGTGTTGGCGTTTTCCGACGCCTGCGGCACAGCCCTCGCCCCGGGGATCGTCCTCTACCAGGGCTGCCCCCGGGACAACTTCGCCTTTCGCCACGCCGACCGAACGGATGCGGCGTTTCTCGACGGCCACGCCGCGCCGGTGAGACAGGGAGACATCCCCTTTGGCATGAACCGTCGCTATGAAAGCTTCTGGAGTGCCCGTCCCCCACCGTCGGCTGAGTGAGCCGGCCCGCCCGAAGAGGGCGTTACGGTCGCGCCCGCCCCCGGGAGCGAATCATTCGGTATCCCGGGGGCAGGCCAACGACCGGGGGGCGATCACGCATTGCACGTGTCTACCCCTGCCCGTTGCGTCGCGAAGAAATGTCAGAACCCGTCCAGGGAGTCGTCATGGTGGGAGTCGGGCGTATGCCCCTCGCCGCCTGAGAAGTCATCCTTGTGCTGGGCCGCCGGCGTGCCGGGGGACTGCTGATGGCCGAGCTTGCCGAGATGCAGGTGCTGGCCGCCGGTGCTCGGGTGCCCGGACTGCCCCACCTTGGTTCCGCCAGCCGGCCACGCTGCTCCGGTGTGGCCCGCCGCAGCGGACTGCCGTTGGGCCGGTCTGCTGGCGTGGTGCCCGCCGCCGCCCTGCTCTCCGCCCTTGACCAGGACGGCGAGTTCGCGGACCAGGCCGTGCGTGGTGGTCGCCTGGGCGCTGAGTTCCTCGGCCGCCGAAGCGGATTCCTCGGCACCCGCCGCATTCTGCTGCGTGACCTTGTCCATCTGCGAGACGGCGACGTTCACCTGCTCGACGCCCTGGGCCTGCTCCTGGCTGGCCCTGGCGATGTCGCGAACCAAGCCGGCCACGTTGTTCACGCCCTCGACGATCGTATGAATCGCCTGCGTGCCCTCGCGCGACTTGCCCACCGAGTCGCCGATCAGGTCGTTCGTCTCCTTCGCCGCCTGCGCCGAGCGCTGGGCCAGATTGCGGACCTCTTCGGCGACGACCGCGAAGCCCTTGCCGTGCTCGCCGGCGCGGGCCGCCTCGACCGCCGCGTTCAGTGCCAGCAGGTTCGTCTGGAAAGCGATCTCCTCGATCACCTTGATGATCTTGCTGATCTGGTTCGAGGCCTCGTTGATGGCGTTCATCGTCTCTTCGCCGGAGCCGGCCGCCGTGCTCGCCTGCTCGGCGAGGTGGCTGGCCTGGCTGGCGTTCTCGGCGTTGGAGCGCGTCATGGCGGCCATCTCCTCCAGGGCGCTCGACGTCTCTTCGAGCGAGGAGGCCTGCTCGCTGGCTCCTTCGGCGAGCTGCTGCGAGGCGGAGGAAACCTGCGCGGCGGCGTCGTTGACCTGCTCCACGCCGTCGGTCATGCCGTCGATGATGCGCCGGAACATGTCCGCCGTCTCCCGCAACTCCCGGCTACTGAACGACGTGAGCCCCTGGAACATCATCTTCATCGGCCGCGTGATGCCGCGCGTGATCACCCAGGCCAGTACGCAACCCACCAGCACGCTGACGATGGCCAGTGTCGTCATCAGGCTGACCGCTGATTCCCGGCCCGACTCCATCCGGTCCTTCTGCGTCTGCCGCAGCTCACTCGCCTGCGTTTGCACGTCGCGGGCGGCGGCCACCATGGTCTCCTCGTTCTGCTTCTGCTTGTCCACCAGAGCCACGTAGGTCTCGAACGCCTTGCGGTAGTCCTGCACGGCGGCGATGACCTTGTCGGCCTGCGTGTGGTTCGCCGGGTCCTGGAAGCGGGCTTTCATGTCCTGTGCCAGCTTCACCATCTGGTCGGCCAGGGTGTAGGCGCCGTCGCGGTACTCCGCGCTGCCGCGCAGCATGTAGTTCTTCTCCTGCCGCCGCGTGTCCAGCATGAGCTTGTTCAGCCGGTTGGCGTCGTCCGCCTTCGTCAGGCGGTCGCGGATGGCCTCCGAGGCCTGCTCCTCGTCCAGTTGCTTGAGCAGCTTGGCCTTCTGGTCGGAGCGCATCGCCTCCACCTGCTCGAGGGCCGTCCGCGCCGCGACGACCATCGTCTCGTCCGCCACGCCCTTCTGCCGCTCGAGGTCCGTGTACTCATTGAACGCAACCAGGTACTGCTGCGCATCCTTGCCGAGATCGCCGATCATCTGCCGGTCGGCCGGCACGTGTAGCTTGGCCAGCGCCTCGTCCGCATGCTCGTCGAACTCCCGCTGCTTGTCGCGCAGCTCCTGGGCGTACTGCGTCTCCTTACGCAACATGAAGTTCTTCTCTGACTGCCGCGCGTCGCTCATGTCCTTGATCAGCCGGTTGGCGTCGTCCGCTTTCTCGACGCGGCTGGCCACTTCCGTCAAGCTGGACCACCCCATGTACCCCAGAGCGGCGGCGATCACGATCATCACGCCAAAACCGCCTGCCAGTTTCGTTGCCAGTCCCATGTTGCGAAACATCCGGTCATCTCCTTCGTTGGCGAAGTCTGCACGCCCAGCCGGACCCGCTCCGCGCGCGGGCCCTCCTCTGTCACGCCCGATCGGCCGTGGCAACGCCACGACCGCCCTGTCTCCCCGGAAACCCCTCGAGCTACTGGCGTAGTCCAGCCTTGGCTGGCGCAACTGCGCCAGACCAGCGGACTCGTCATGGCAGCGCTCGAATCAGGCCAAGCCTGAATCGCACGCCGGCAGCGCATCAGACTCTCTCGCCGTTTGCTCGCTGGGCACGCTCGTCCACCGGCCGTACGAACTGGCCGAGGTGGTTCCGCACTGGCCACGGCCTGGCCGTGGCAGCGCCGGTATCATCCAGAGGTGGACGAGGCTCACTCTGTTGTGCCCGTGCCGACGGGCATACTCCCGCAAAGTCTTTGGCTCGGTGTATCCATCGAACATCCACCAGCAGACTTGAGATAAATTCGATGCGCAAACTCGAAAGTTCCGACATAAAGCGTGCTGAATCTCGTTATCCCCCAACCTCTCGCCCTGTCCCTTGATCGCCCGCCGGCACTTGCCCATACGCCCCCGGCGCGGCACACTGCGCCCCTGGCCCCCGCGGCCCGGGAGGACAGTTCATGGAATCGACGAGCGGTCGGCGTTGCACCGCCACCCCTCTCGAAGCGGACATCGCCGATCCATAGCGTCGCTGCGGCGACCGCTCGGGGAGGTACCATGTCAGGGAAGACGATACGTCGCTGGCTCTTCGTCTCGCTTGGCCTCGCCGGCGCTACCGCGACCCTGCTCATCGCCACCTATATCCAGCGCTTGCCAGCGGGACCGCGCGCCTCCGGCACGCTCGCCCACGAAGCGTACGTGTGGCAACGCGCCTGGGACGCCGGCGTGCACCGGGCCGTCGACTGCGCCTCCAGCGGTGTGCGCGCCCTGCACGTCCTCGGCGCCGAAGTGGCGTGGACGGACGGCCAGGCGCACGTCGTGCGCGTTCCGATCGACTACGAAACCCTGCGTAACTGCGACGCCCACATCGGCCTCGTGCTGCGCATCGGTCCCTATAACGGCCCGTTCGCTGAATCCGACAAGACGGCTCATCTTCTCGCCGATCTGGTGGCCGACCTGCGCGGACGAGCCGCCGACGCCGGCGTCTGTGTCGAAGAGCTGCAGATCGACTTCGACTGCGCCACGTCCAAGCTCGACGGCTACCGCACCTGGCTCAGCGCCCTCCGCCCCGCCGCCGCCTCGCTCAAGCTGGTCATCACGGCCCTACCAACGTGGCTCACCGCCGACGCGTTCCGCCCACTCGCCGAAACCACCGACGGCTTCGTCCTCCAGGTTCACTCGCTCAACCGCCCCGAGCACGTCAACGATCCGCTGACCCTGTGCGACCCGCAGGAAGCCGCCGCCGCCGTCGAACGCGCCGGCCGCATCGGCGTCCCCTTCCGCGTCGCCCTGCCCACGTACGGCTACTACGTCGCCTTCGACGCCAACGGCCGCTTCGTCGGCTTACGGGCCGAGGGACCGGCGATCACCTGGCCCGCCGGCACGGACGTGCGCACTCTCCGCGCCGAGCCGGCGAGCCTGGCCACGCTCGTCGCCGCCTGGAACACCGACCGGCCGGCAACCATGAACGGCATCATCTGGTACCGCCTGCCCACCAACGACGACGAGCTCAACTGGCACTGGCGAACGCTGCAGACGGTCATGACCGGCCGCATCCCGCAGCCCCTCCTGCATCCCCGCTCCGCCAGCTCCGCACCCGGCCTCGCCGAACTGTCCCTCACTAACGACGGCGACGCCGACGCCCCGCCCCCCACCACCATCACCGCCCGCTGGACCGGCACCCGTCTCATCGCCGGCGACGGCCTCGGCGGCTACGAGCTCGCCAGCACAACCGCGGACACCGCGGTGTTTCGCCGGAAATCGGAAACTGCGGGGCGATGGATCGCCCCCGAGGAAGGCCGCCCGATCGGCTGGTTACGCTTCGAAGCAGACACGGAGGTCCGGATCGATGTCGAGACGAAGTAGTCCTGTAGCCGCGTGCGCCGCCGCGCTCGCCGCCGTCGCCACCTGGGCGACGCTGACGTGGGCGTGCGGCCCCTTCTTCCCCAACCGTTTACTCGTGCAAGGCGACAAAGCGCTGCTCTGGGCCCCCGTGGCCGATTTCTGCGCCGAAGTAGAACGGCTATGTCCCGCCGGCCCCGCGCCCTTTCAGGCCCAATGCCGCGACGACCACGACGGTGCGGCAGAGACAGCGGAGAGCGCTCAAGCGGATCTGCAATCCGCCCTGACCGACCTCGGCCGCCCGCCCAAAGCCAGCACCGCTCTCCTCACCCAGTACGCCGAGATGCGCGACGTCCTTCGCCGCCGCGCCTCGGCCGTTCAGGCCTGGGAGTCCCCGATGCCGTGGTGGCGGAACCAATCAAAGAAAGAGCGGCCGACGCTGCCACCGCTCACCATCCCGGCGGATCTCCCACCCGAGTTCGCTCACTATGACGCCGGCGCGGTCGCTTTCTACCGCGGCGACACCACCCTCGCCCGCGACGAGTGGCAGGCCGTCCTGAACCTCGCCGCGGAGCAGCGCCGCTACCGCTCCACCTGGGCCGCCTTCATGCTCGGCAAGTGCACGCTCGATAGCGACCCCGCTGAGGCCGTGCGCCGCTTCGAGCAGGTGCGTGAGCTCGCCACGGCCGGCTTCCGCGACAGCCTCGGCCTCGCCGCTTCGAGCCTCGGCTGGCAGGCCCGCGCCGAACTGCAACGCGGCCAGTTCGAGCAAACCGTCGACCTGTACATGCAGCAACAGGCCACGGGCGATCCCACGGCCATGTCCTCGCTGCGTATGGTCGCCGGCCGGCTGTCGCAGCTCCCGCCCGCCGACCTGCGTCGCGCGGCCGCTCACGTGGCCACGCAACGCCTGCTCACTGCGTATTTCATCGCCCGCGGCGGCCCCCGAACCTCACGCCGGCCCGAGGACGACTTGCTCGACCGCCGGCGCAACAACTGGCTCGAAGCCGTCGAAGCGGCGGCGACCGACAACGTCGCCGGCGCCGAGCGGCTTGCCTGGGCCGCCTATCAAGCCGGACGTATGGACACCGCCGAACGCTGGCTCGCCCGGGCCAACCCCGACGAACCGATCGTGCACTGGCTCCGGGCCAAGCTGCTCCTCCGCGCCGGCCGGATCGATGAGGCGGCCACCCACCTGGCCGCCGCCGCCCACAGTTTCCCCGCAGATGAAGCCTGGACCGAACTCGCCGACGACCAGGCGGAAAGCGAGTACCTCGACACCCTGCCGGCGGAGCGCACACTCGGCGAACTCGGCGTTCTCCATCTCGCCCGCCGCCAATACGCTGAGGCCCTCGACGCGCTGCTACGAGCCCGGTTCTGGATGGACGCCGCCTACGTCGCAGAGAGCGTGCTGACCATCGACGAACTGGCCGCGTACGTCGACCAGCACTGGCCGGCCGTCAGCGCGGACCGTGAGCGCCCCGTGATCCGCCCCAGGTGGCAGCGTAGCCCCGAGCTGGACGATGAACTCGCCGTGCGCATTCGCCACCTGCTCGCCCGCCGACTGATTCGCGCCGGCCAGTACACGCGGGCCGAGCCATACTGCCCGCGGGAATGGCAACCGGAGCTGCGCGAACTGGCCGCCGGACTGGCGACGGGGCGCGACACAGCGCAACCTGCCGCCGAACGCGCCGCCGCTCTCTGGCAAGCGGCCCGCCTCACGCGCTACGACGGTCTGGAGTTGCTCGGCACCGAGCTCGACCCCGACTGGTACAGCCTCGCCGGCAACAACGAGCTGTCCCTGACGCGCCTGTGCCGCGTCGAACCCACGGGCAACCGCTTGAATCGCGCCAGCCCCGACGAACAGACCCGCGCCCGCCGGCACGCCCTCAAATCACCACATCGCTGGCACTACCGCTACCTTGCCGCCGACCTGGGTTGGCAGGCCGCGAGCCTCATGCCGAACGAATCCGACGAGACCGCCCGCGTCCTGTGCGAGGCCGGCTCGTGGCTGAAGGCGCTGGATCCCCCCGCCGCCGATCGCTTCTACAAGGCGCTCGTTCGGCGTTGCCGCACCACGACGCTCGGCCGCGACGCCGACCGCCTGCGCTGGTTCCCGGATCTCAGTGAATACCCCGCGACGCAACCCGCGCCCAATGCAGAACCATAACGCCCCCGCCGTTCGCCCCACCTTTCGCACGGACGGGTGCGGAGAACGCCGGCTCGCCCGGCGTTCCCCGCATTACTTCGTCATCCGCCCAAGCAGCCGCCCACCTCCCGGACCCGGTTCATGCGGGGTCACGTCCGTGTGGTAAGCGCCGCCGCCGGCTGCCGAAAGCACCCGTTGCCGCTCCGGCCGCCGAAGCCTCGGGACCGTCAGCGCCGCCGCAGCCAGAGCAGACCCACGCCCAGCAGCAGCGCCGTCGCCGGCTCAGGCACCAGCACAAGCTGATCCTGAGCCAGCTCTTCGCCCTCGGCGTCCCAGTAGAGGTGCATCACCAAAACGTCGCCGATATCCGCACCGGCGTTATCGACCGCGTCCTGGTAATACTGATCGGCCAGCGAACCATCGCCGGTCGTCCAGGTCTGCGCCTCCTCCTCCTCAATGAACCAGAAGACATGCTGCAGCGCGTCGGCACAGGCGGCGCGCGCCGTGCCGCCGTCGCTGGTGTCGTAGACGTAGCCGTCGAGTTCTCCGTTGATGAATTTCGTGTAGAGGTACGCGCTGCGCGGATCCAGCGGATCGGGATTGCCACCGCCGGCGCCGCCACTGACGGCCGCCGTGTCGAAGTCGACCCAGAACATCCGGTCGTAGTCGACGTGCTCGGTGATCTCGATGCAGAACGTCTCGAAGATATCGTCCGTGGCCGCGCCGAGCGACACCGGCTCGAACGGGAACTCCTGGAAGTACATGGCGAACTCGCCGCCGTCGGTGGTGCCGTAGCTGTCGCACAGCGTGACGGTCGAGACAAACTCGGCCGCCGCCGGACTCGCCAGCCACAACGCGACGCCGGCCAACGAAGCAAGAACACGCAAACGAGTGCAGGACATCTTCTATCTCCTCTAGGATAGCGCGGCGCATGCGCACCACGACAACACACTCCGCCGCGCTGCACGTCTGCAGCGCGGGTGTCGTGTCCCCGCCCCCGCGGATGGAAGCATTGTCCCTGCGTATGTAGGGTAGTCCCTTCGACCTCATGCATTGTAAGCAGACGCGCGACACGGAGACAAGGTTTAATGTCGTGCATTGCTCACAATGTGCACGACGCGTTATAGGCGCTGCCCGCGGTGTCCGAGAAAAGCTCCACGCCGCGCACTGCCGCTCGCTTCCCAGTGTTACCGCACCTCGACGCGCCGCCGGCCGGTTGCTAGAATCGGACCTGCACGGTCGCGTACCAGACGCCGCCGAACGTCGACCGCGTCGGCGCCGTGGCAGTTCGAGGGATGCTTGGGAGGATCCATCATGGTCAAGGCGATGGTTGTCATCCTGCTCGTTGCCGGCCTGATCGTCGCCGGTATCTACCTCTTCGGCGGCACACGTTCGTTCGACCCGGACAAGCAGGGCCGCCAGGCCCGCGCCGCCATCCAGCCGGGTATGTCCTGGGAGCAGGTCGTCAAGATCTGCGAACCCAAGAACTTCCGCATCGTGCAAGCCACGAAGCAGAAAACGTTCAACGGCGAGACCGTCATCAAGAAACCCGGCGTACCCCAGAGGTACGACCACGCCCTGCTCGCCGGCGAAGTCGACGCACGCCGCATGGAGCACGGCTTCGTCTTCGACTACAACTTCAGCCACCAGGTGGCCTTCGAGGTGTGGTTCGACGCCGCCGGCGAGGTCACCGAAGTCAACGATCTCGCCACGATGGCCGACCTGCTGGACACGCGCGGCGGGGGTTGATCGTGTCCCGCACGGAGCGTCAGACACCGCTCCCGAACACGCCGCCGCCCGAGCGCAGCCACGCCCCACCCGACGAGTGGACGCCGCTGCGGGGCTTGTGCCGGGCGGCGTTGCGCGGCCTCGTGCTGGCCGGGCTCCTGGCGTTGCCACTGGCCTTCCTGGCCCGCACCCTGCCCCACCTCCTCATCCTGCTGGCGCCGCGGACGATGCTGGCCTTCGGCATTCTCTGGCTGCTGCGCCGCCGCGTGCACCGCGACGCCGGCATGGAAGAGTGGCGCTGCTCGCTTCTGGCCGCCTGCCTGGCCGGACTCGTCCTCGTCTCCAACCACGTCGTCTTCGCCCTCCACGGCGTAGCACCGTCGCCGCCTGGCAACTACGCGTTCGCCTTTCCCATGGGTCCCCTCGGGGACGTCGTGCCCTGCACCAACGGCCTGCTCATCGGCGCGATGTGGCTGCACCCCTACGCCCTGCTGATTGCGAACACCGTCCCCCTCTTCGCCGCCATCATCATCACCTCGGCCTTGGCTCGCTGCGGTGATGCCTGAGCGCCGCGGCCCGTGTCCGTGTTACGCCGCCGGCCCCTGCGGTAGCGGCTGCGGAATCGTTAAGCGAAACTCCGCCCACTGCCCTTCCGCGCTGTCCGCCTCGATGTGCCCACCGTGCATTTGGATGATCCGCCAGCACGTGTACAGCCCCACACCCGTTCCCTTCCGCCGCAACAGCGCCTCCGTCTGCAACCGCGAAAACTTGCGGAACAGCCGCCCACGTTCCCCCGGCGGAAAACCCGGCCCCTCGTTCCACACGCGCACCTCAAGCGCCCCCGCCGGCTGCGCCACGGTCAGCCGGATCGAGCCCCCCTCATTGCCGTACTTGGCCGCGTTACCCAACAGGTTCACCATCATGATCCGCATCAGGTCCGGATCGACCTGCACCGGCGCCGGCGTCTCCGGCAGATGCCGTTCGAGCTGCATACGTTGCGCTTCGATCTGCGGCGCGATGATGTCGATCGCCGGCTCGACGACGCCGCTCACGAAATCCACATCGTCGCGTGCCTTCAACTCGAGCTGCCCACTCTCCAGCCGGCCCAGATCCAGGTAGTCGCCCACCAGTCGCAGCAGATACTCACCCTTGGCGACCATCCGGCTGAGGCGTTCGCGCTGCTCCGCGGTCAGCGGTCCCACGTAGCCGTCCGCCATCAACTGTGCGCTTTGCAGCATCGACGCCACCGGCGACTTCAGCTCGTGCGCGACGAAGCCCAGCATCTCGAAGTACGCCTCGTTCGCCGCCCGCAACTGCTCGATCCGCCACGTCTTCTCCACCGCTTGGCTGAGCCGCTCGGCGACCGCTAGGTGCAACCGCACGTGTCCCGCGTCGTAGACCCGCGCCCGCCGGCTGCTGCGAAACAGCACGCCGACGCGCCGCCCCTCCACCGCCAGCGGACACGTCATGCTCGAACGCACGCCTTCGCGCACCAGCAGCTTCGTCGCCGCGCTGTCGGGGTGCTCGGCCAGGTATGCTTCCAGATCGTGGATCAGGCGCGGCGTGCCGCGGTTCAGCACCGCATCCAGCGAACTCCCCCGCAGATCGGCGGCGTACCCTTTCTTCAACAGCACGGGCTCGTACGTCGCTCGCGTGTAGTGCGAGACGAGGCGAGCCCCGTCCTCCTCCACCAGGGCGATGCTCACCCGATCGCACGGACTGATCGCCCGCGTCGCGTCGAACAGGAAATCGACCAGCTCTTCGACGGACTGGCGGGCGGCGACCTTCTGGTTGATCGTGTCGAGGACGGACCGCTGCTCCTCCGAGAGCTCATCCGCCCGCCACGCCGCGGCGTCATCTGCCAGGTACTCGACGACCGTCGGCGTGGGTCCGCTCATCGATCTGCTCCTTCTCACCGCGCGACGGCGAATTCGCCGCCAGACCGAACCGAGCGCTCAGGAGCGCAAACATGCCGCGCCCGACGAGAACACCGGCCATCGCTCCCGCGACGACGTCGCTGAGAAAATGCGCGCCGTTGACCAGCCGCGCCGATGCCGTGCACACGGCGAGAACGTAGAACGCGGCACGCCCGCCAGGGTACAGGCGAGACAGCACGCAGGCCAGCGCGAACGCCATCGCCGCCTCACCCGAAGGGAAACACACGCCCTGCCGCTCGAACAGCGACACCATCGGCGTTGTGAAGGCCAGTTGTCCACCGGCCTGGTTAGGTCGCTGCCGGCCGATGGCTGCCTGGGCAACGTTGGCCACCACCACCGCACATAGCACGCTGACCAGCGCCACGTTCGCCGTCCGCCAACTCCGCGCGTGCGTCGCCATGACCACGAAGTACATGATCAGCGTCCCGACCAGGCTGCCCCCGATCAGACGCAACGCGAGCCACACCGGCTTCGTCACGTGGTAGAAGTCCCGGTCCAGCGGATTGGCCGTCTGCAACCGCAACGAGACTTCGCGATAGAACACCTGGTCCAGGCCGAGCAATCCCCACACCACCAGCGCGACCCCCAGCCCCCAGCACAACCACGATGCCACCTGCCCGGCCAGCCTGTTCATTCTCGCCGGCGTCATCGTGCAGACCTCCATCGCTCAGTATTTCAGCTGCGTCGCCGCAAACCCCGCCGCGAAGCCCGCGAAGCGATCCGCCACGTAGATCGGCCACGCTCGAACAACGTACCGCCCCGACACCCGATGTTCCACGACGCGCACCGGCGTGCCCAGCCCCGGCAGCGCCGCCTCGACCCCCTCCGCCCCGGTGAGCACCGGCGCCAGCTTGCCCACGTAGATGCACGGCCGGCCCACGAATCGCTCGGGGTTTGCGATCGGGTTTGTCCACAAATCGTACTGGCTCAACCGCGACCCCAGCACCGGCTGAATGCAGTACACGTCCGGCTCGCCTGGGCAGTAGAACGCAATCTCGCTCGCCAACTGGTAATGGTCGGCCATGATGAACGGATCGCGTCCCTGCGCCCGCTCCGCCGCCAGCACCTCACCGACCTCGCGCCCAAGCTGAGACCAACCCCGGAGCCGCGCCGTCGGGTCATACTTTGCGTACGGCGCCTGTTCCCACGCCGGCGACGGGCGCATCCGCTCGATCCGTTCGCCCAGCGGCAGCAGCCACTCGGCGTGATGCGCAAGCGTCACGACGCCGGCCCCACACACCACACTGGCGACAACATAGATCCGAGTATTCCGTCGCACCGGCGCACTCGCCGCCCGCCACCGCCGGGCCAGCCACATCGCCAACAGGATCGTAGCGGGCATCAGGCTGAGCATCGGCCAGTTCGGCTGAACTTTGGTTATCGGGCTAAACGCCAGAAACAGCGCCCACGGCACCACCGCGGCCAGCAACAATAGCCGCAGGCCGGTCGCCTCGTGTGGCTCTCCCTCCGCTGCCGGCCGCCGATAGAACGCCACGATCGCCGCGATCATTCCCGGGAACCAGAGCCCGATTACCCCTAATTGCCCGCCAACGTAGCTGAGCGGCCCGAGCAGGTCGATCGACGGTCCGCCCGCCAGCCCCGCTTGTCCCGCCACGTGCCGAAAGCTCACCCAGTTGTGAGCCGCATTCCACGCCAGAATCGGCACAAACCCGAGCACTCCGATGACGGTCGCGAGGTACGGCCCCAGTCGCCGCAATTGCGCCCGCCCCCGTCCGTCCACCAGCAGCAGCAACCCCACCGCCGGGAAGATCAGCACCATCGTGTACTTCGCGAGGATCCCGCCGGCGATGAGCACGCCGACCGCGAGCCACGCCAGCAGCGACCCCTGGCGCATGGCCCGCTCGACGCCGACCAGCGCCCACGTCCACGCGCACGCCAGTGGCGCGTCGATGGTCATGAGCATCGACCCCGCCGCCAGGATGGGCATGGTGAACGTCAGGGCGGCGGCGAGGAGGGCGACGCGTGGTCGCCGGCTGACCGCCGACGCCAGCACGTAGATCCCCAGTCCGGTAAAGAATGCGAGCACAACCGCCGGCAGCCGCACCGCCAGCGCCTCGCTCCCAACCAGCCGCTCCGACCAGTCTGCCAGCAGAGCCCGCGAGCCGGCGATGATCCACGCCACCAGCGGACCTTTGCTGTAATAGCTGAAGTCCAGCCGCCGCGCCCACTCCCAGTAGTGGGCCTCGTCGCCCACCAGGTCCAACGGACACGCGTCGACGAGAAACCAGACATGCAGCAGCGCCCCGGCCAGCAGCAGAGCGCAAGCGGCCGGCAGAGCCCATCTCGCCGAACCAGGTGATGAAACTGGGGCGGCGTCGGTCATCGTGCTACGGGTTCTCCGGGGCCGCGTTCGTCGTCGGGGCGCTGGTCGCGGGCGCGGTTGCTGGCGTTTCCGCAGCGCGCGTGGCCCGGACCCAGTTCGCCGACATCGTGCGGTCCCAACTCATCACCCCTTCCACCTGAACCGTCTCGCCGACGCGCAGATCTTCCAGATCCGCCGGCTCTTCGTCGATCCAGATGGGGCATTCAGGTGGAACACGACCCTCAATCTCCAGCGTCTGCCCGGTTTTGGGGTGTACCACCGCCATCGCCGCCGTCCGCGTGGTCAGGTCCACGCGGACGATCGTCCCCGTGACCGTGTACTTCTTCGACCGCAGCATCCGCCGGGCGACCATCGCTGTCACGGCCACGATCACGACGATCCCGATGACAGCGATGATGACCCGCGTCTTCCGTTTGCTATCCATAGTCAGCCATTCCACTCGCCGGAAGGAACACCGTCCCGACCGCCCACAACAGCCGCACGGACCGGTCGGGCCCACGCCACGGCGTGCAGCGTACCGCAACGCGGAACGGTAGCACAAGCCTGTCAAGATCGCGTGAAACCGCTGCCCGTCGGGCAGGCCGCACATTCTCGGACGTCTGCCGACCCGATCGCTCGCGAAGCTCCCCCGTTATCCGGGCCGCCGCGAACGCTTCGTCCCAACATATATGCATTTACTCAGCACCCTCCCGGTGCAGGCCGATAAGCCGTATGTGGCTCGTGCCGCGAACTGGGCGCGCGCCCGTTGGACAATTGAGGTCCCCGACGACCCGACCATACGGAACAGGGTTTGTGCCATGCAGCAAGCAGCGACCCAGCGCCCGCCCGAAACCAACACTCGCCCCGCCGCCCCGCCGGCGACCGGCCGCAGCCCTCTCGCCGACCGCGCCCAGAAGTGGGCCCAGCTCGTGCAGAGCATCACGGCTCGTGCGAACGAGCTGCGCAAACTCCGCGACGAGGTGGTGCCGCGCACGGCCGAGCTCGACGCCCGCGAGCGTGATATCGAGGCCCGCGAGCTCCAGTTGAATCAGCAGTTCCAGCGCATCGAGCAGATCACCGTCGAGCTCGAAAAGGGTGGCGAGGATTTCCAGGCGCAGGCCGCCGAGCTCGATCGCCGCTCTGCCGAAGTCGACAGGCGTCAGGCCGCGCTCGAAGCCGCCACGCAGGAATGGAACACGCGCCGCGCTGAGCTCGATGCCCGCGCCGCCGACGTCCAGGCCCGCTGCGACGGACTGGTCGGCCGGACCGGCGAGCTCGACGCCCGCCGCACGATGCTCGAAGAGAAGGCGACCCAGCTCGCCGGCGACCGCGCCGCGCTGGACGCCCGCGAGGCCGCCGTCCGCCAGCGCGAGGATGACCTGCACGCCCAGCGCGCCGAACTGGAGCAGCGCCGGCACGCGCTCGACGGACAGGCCGAGACGGTCCGCAACACCGACGAGCGGCTCAAGACCCGCGCGGCCGCCCTGGACCGGCGGCAGGCCGACATCACGCAGCAGCAACAGGACTTGCAGGGCCGCAACCGCAAGCTCGACACCCGCGAGACGGCCCTGGCCGCCGAGCGCAAGGCGCTCGAGAAGCGTGCCCAGAACCTGCGCAGTGCGGAGGAGCAGTTCGCCGCCCGCACCGCCGACTTGGACCGCCGCCAGCAGGTGATCGAGCGGCAGGCCGAGGACGTGCAGAAGGCCCGCCACGACTTGCAGGCGCAGCACGAGGCCCGCCAGGCCGAGCTGGAGGCCCAGTTCGCGGCACGCCAGACCGAACTGGACGCCCGGTACGAGGCCCGTGACGCGCAGCTCAGTGCCCAGATCGAGGCACGCCAGACCGAGCTCACAGCCCAGATCGAATCGCGGAAGGCCGAGGTCGGCGCCCAACTCGAGGCGCAGCGGACCGAGCTCAACAGCCAGGCCGAAGCGCGACAGGCCGCACTCGACGCACGGCAGGCCGAGCTCGACGCGCAGTTCGAGGCCCGACAGGCCGAGCTCAATACCCAATTCGAAGCACGTCAGGCCGAGCTCAACACCCAGACCGAAGCACGCCAGACCGAGCTCGATGCCCAGCGTCGCGTCCTCGAGGAGCAGCGCCGCGCCCTCGGCGATCAGCACCGCGCCGTCGAGGATGAACGCCGCGCCATCGAGGCCCAGGCCCAGGCGCTCCAGGCCGCCAACGAAGATCTCAAGCGCCGCATCGCCGAGCTCGACGAGCGCCGGCGCACGCTCGACGAGCAGGGCACCGTGCTCCAGGTGGCGAACCAGCAGCTCGACATGCGGTCAGCGGAGCTCGACCGCCGTCGCCAGACGCTCGAAGAGCAGGAGCAGACGCTCCAGAACGCCAGCCAGGCCCTCGAAGCCCGCTGTGCCGAGGTGGACCGCCGCGAGCGGCGTATGGGCGCCCGGGCCGCCGAGGTCGAGCAGCGGAACGAAGGGCTGCGCTTGCAGGCTGAGGACTTGCAGAAGCGCGAAGAGGCCATCGCCCCCGGCGAGGCCGAGCTCGCCCGCAACCGCGCCGAGGTCGAGCAGCAACTGTCCGACCTCGAGCAGGCCAAGCGGCTGCTCAACACCCGCCGGCGTGAGACCGAGGAGCGACAGCAGGCGCTCGACGCCCGCAGTGCGGAAGTCAACGCCTACGCCCGGGCCCTCGAAGAGCGGGCCCACCAGCTCGAGGAGCGCGAGCGCGTCGTCAGCGATGAGACCGCGGAGCTCGAGGAGCTCGGACACCAGTTGCAGACGCGCAGCGCCGAGCTCGAGCGACAGTGGCGCCTCTTCGATGCCCACGTCGACACCATGCACTCCTGGACGACGGCCTACCAGCGCAACGCCACGCTGGAGATCGGCCGCGCCCGCTGCAAGGACCCCGAGGCGGAAGCCGAAGAGGCGATCGAGGAATTGGAGCCGACCGACGAAACCACGCCGGTCGACGAGATCCAGCCCACCGAGCCGGAGTCCACCGACGAGGCCGACGCCACCGTCGTCGAAGAGTCCCAGGACAACACGTAGGGCGGGCTCGGCCCGCCGCACGCTCTTGCGCCAAAACAGCGCCGCTTCGTCAGCCAACGAACGGCGGGTGAAACCCAATGGTACTAACCTTGTCACGCGGCTCGTTTCTTGGTGTTTGCTCGTGGTGGTGGAGCGGTGGGCAGCTTGCTGGGGCGTTTCAGCTTGCCGTGGCCTTTGTTTTTGGTTTTCGTGTCATGCG